>JANPGK010000022.1:0-1676 GCA_031423895.1 Hyphomicrobiales bacterium | reverse complement strand
CGGCCCGCTGCAAGCAGCGTCCTGCCGCATTCGCGGCAGAGCGAACCTGTGCGCACCGGTTCAAAGCCGGCTGTCTGAGGCCACTCGACCACACCCCGTCGGTGCTGGAACCATGGTGCGGGCGCAGGGAGTCGAACCCTGACCTGCCGGTTAAAAGCCGGCTGCTCTGCCTCTGAGCTACACCCACATGGCCTGGTGGCGGAGAGCGAGCGAATCGAACGCCCGCGGCGACGGCGTCGCCGGCCTTGGCTTAGTAGGCAGTTTTATAAATACGGCCACGTATCATCTTGATAAGTTCGGCCACGTATGGCATCGTGACGCGATCCTTCGACCGGGGATTGCACATGCCGAGGAAGAGCCCGTTCCGTATCGAGCTGTCTGTGGACGAGTCCGCCGAGTTGAATCGGCGCGCCACCAGATATACGCTGCCGTATTTCGAGGTTGTTCGAGCCAAGATGATCCTGATGGCCGCGGGCGGTATGGACAACGACGAGATTGCCGCGCGACTGGACACGCGGCGCGAGGTGGTCAGCCAGTGGCGCCAACGATTCTTCAAGGAGCGATTGGCGGGCCTCGAAGAGAGAGCCCGCCCGGGACGCCCTCGGGTCTTTCCCCCCAGAGCTCACGATTGAGGTCAAGGCGCTCGCATGCGAACGGCCGGCGACGCTGGGCTTGCCGCTGTCGCGGCTCAGCGTGGCCGACATCGCTCGACACGCGCAGCGCTCGGGCCTGGTGGCCAGCATCAGCGACAGCACGGTCTGGCGTTGGTTGCACGAGGATGCGATTCGACCTTGGCAGCACCGTTGCTGGATCTTCCCGCGCGACCCTCAGTTCCAGGCCAAGGCCGGGCGAATCCTCGACCTGTACGAGCGGCGCTGGCAAGGACAGGTGCTGCGCCATGACGAGTTCGTCATCTCGACCGACGAGAAGACCAGCATCCAGGCCCGCCTGCGTATCCATCCGAGCCTGCCCACCGAGCCCGGCAAGTCGATGCGCGTAGAGCACGAGTACGCACGCGGTGGCGCCTGGGCGTACTTGGCTGCGCTGGACGTGCACCGCGCCAAGGTGTTCGGTCGCTGCGAAGCCACCACCGGCATCGCGCCCTTCGAGCGTTTGGTCGAACAAGTCATGAGCCAGTCGCCGTACAACACCGCACGCCGCGTCTTCTGGGTTATGGACAACGGCTCGTCGCATCGTGGCGAGGCATCGGTGCGCCGCCTCACGCAAGCCCATCCCACATTGATCCCGGTCCACGGACCGATCCACGCGAGCTGGCTCAACCAGATCGAAATCTACTTCTCGATCGTGCAGCGCAAGGTGTTGACCCCGAACGACTTTCCCTGCTTGGCGGCGGTCGCCGAGCGGCTGGAAGAGTTCGAGCGCCACTTCGAGAGCATCGCTCGTCCGTTCGAATGGAAGTTCACCCGCGCCGATCTCAATGCACTCGTCGCACGCATGCACGATCGATGGGCGCAGAGCCACCCCTTGAAGCTGGCTGTTTGAGAAATACGTGTGTGAACTTCCGAAACGAAGTACTTAGCTCAAACGTTAGGTCGCAGGAAATGCGCAGTGGAGAAGCTGCATACAGTGGTGGTGGCTCATGGCATTTGGTTCTGTGGCGTTGGTCGACTGCGGTGGCGGCTCCGAGAAGTTTGTTGGCGGTCTCGGCGCCATCA
>JANPGK010000021.1:0-54888 GCA_031423895.1 Hyphomicrobiales bacterium | reverse complement strand
CTGGCGCCAGATGCACTTTCAAGCGCCATTCTTACGCAGAACAAGGCGGCAATTGCCAAAGCCAATGGCGTGGGGCCCAAAGTGGCCGAGCGCATTTGTGTGGAGCTGAAAAATAAATTACCAGCGCTGGGCGGTGCAAGTTTTGGCGTTGTCGCCCCGCAGGTGAAGGCTGCGCCGATGGCCCCTGCAGGTGCGCTGCAGCAAGCACTTTCTGCCCTCATGAACCTTGGCTATGCCCCAGCGGACGCCCAAAATGCGGTGATGCAAGCCAATTTGGAAGCAGGCGAGGGTGCTGATGTGCAAACCCTCATTCGGCTGGGGCTGAAAAGCATGGCCAAGTGAGCATTTTAAGCTTCGAAGGATTGCGGTTTTGAAGGTTTGAGAAATGTGTAGGCAGCGAGCGCGCCAGAGACAACAAATGTGCCAATTTTGAGGGCGATGTTCTGGGCGCTGCAGAAAGTTTGCCATTTTTTCATTGCAGTTGAAATCCATGTTGCTTCTTTACTCCATCGATTTATGGAAAGTTCGGAGGCGCCTGGTGTTTTAATAGCATCTTGAAATTCTTTAAGCTCTGCCTTCATATGATCATGTACGTTCTGTACAAAAGCAGGTTTATCTTCGGCTTTCTCAAAAAAAGATAATATTGGGTCATCATATTCTAATCTTATATATTTAGAGATAGCGGATTTTAAATTTTCATGACCGTTGCTCAAGATATTAATTAACATATATAATCTCCACTTTTATTAAAGAAACGCATTAGAGTGTGTGAAACCAAGGGTGCATAAGGTTTTAATTTTTTGAATAATTTTATTTTCCTGTCAAGCGTATTATTGCGGGCATATCCCTAATTTTTTCTTGAGTATTGAGGTGTATTTGGCTAGTAGTATATGTACAGTTAAGCGAGCAGTGCCATGGCGTATGATTATTCCCACACTTTGTTGCAGGCCCTTGAAAGCCTGCACAGTGAGCGTCGATATCGTACCTTTCACACGCTAGAGCGCCTGTGTGACAAACCGCCCCATGCCATTCGCACCAAAGATGGCGTGCGTTCGGAAATCACCGTGTGGTGCTCGAATGATTATTTGGGCATGAGCGGCCATGCGGCAGTGCGCGCCGCGTTTGAAGCCACTGCAAGCACATGCGGCGTAGGGGCGGGCGGCACACGCAATATTGCGGGCACCAGCAAAGCGATTGTGGAGCTGGAGGGTGAACTGGCCGATTTGCACCAGAAAGAAGCCGCACTGGTGTTTGGCTCGGGCTATGTGTCGAATGATGCGACGCTTTCGACCCTTGGTAAAATTTTCCCCAATTGCGTGATCATTTCCGACAGTGAAAACCATGCCTCGATGATTGAAGGCATTCGGCGCTCGGGGGTTGAAAAATACATTTTTCGCCATAATGATATGGTGCATTTGGAGCAGATTTTGCAAAAAATTGCGCCCGATCGCCCCAAAATTGTGGCATTTGAGTCGGTCTATTCCATGGATGGTGACATTGGCCATATTGGCCACATTTGCGACTTGGCCAAGCGTTATGGCGCGCTCACCTATTTGGATGAGGTGCACGCGGTTGGGCTATATGGCGCGCGCGGCGCAGGCGTGGCCGAGCGTGATGGATTGTTGCACAAGGTGGATGTGATTGAAGGCACGCTGGGCAAAGCCTTTGGCTGCTATGGTGGCTATATTACGGGTTCGGCGGAGTTGATAGATGTGGTGCGTTCATTTGCATCGGGCTTTATTTTCACCACCGCTTTGCCGCCATCATTATGCGCTGCAGCTGCGGCTTCGGTGCGGCATTTGAAGGCCAGCAATTTGGAGCGCGCCGCCATGCATGCCAATGCCAATGCGCTGAAATATGCGTTGCAAACTGCTGGTTTGCCCGTTATGGCCACCCCTTCACACATTGTACCAGTAATGATTGGCGATGCCGAACTCTGCCGTCGCGCCAGCGATATGCTGCTTGATGAGCATAATATTTACATTCAGCCGATCAACTATCCCACCGTGCCACGTGGCACCGAGCGCTTGCGGATTACTGTTACGCCATTCCACACTGCCGCGCATATTGCCGCATTGGTGGACGCACTCAGTGCCACATGGGCGGCGTTGGGTTTAGAGAAAACCAAGCGAGATGATTGCCACGAATCCATTTGCTTCAAGCGACCCAATACAAAGTGCACGGATGCGTGCGAGCTCAACCGCGCTAAGAAATGTGGTGTATATGTTGCTTACTCCGCTGCTTGAGGCGTGGCGCAATGCCATATTTACGCCAACGGTCATAGCCCCAGCACGCCAGGAGAATGCTGTGCCATTGGCGCTCACTGCTCACAATGTGATCGACGCCTTGCAAGATGCGGCACTGGTGGTAGACACAAAAATACACATGGAATATGTGAATGCCGCCATGCAGGAATTGTGGCCAACGCTTGCCATTGCGCAGCATTTAAGCCTGCATGTGCGCAAACCTGAATTATTGAGTGCCATTGAAGCGGTGTTGCTCAGCGGGCAGCCGAAGCAGGTGCATTTTAGCCAGAAAATTCCAGTGGAGCGTAATTTTGTTAGCCATATTTCACCTATTTATCACCAAGACGTTGTGACACCAGCGGCCGCATTGGTAGTGATCCGCGATTTGACACGCGACCAAAAAATTGAGCAAATGCGGGTGGATTTTATCGCCAATGCCAGCCATGAGTTGAAAACGCCGATTGCCTCATTGCTTGGGTTTATCGAAACCCTGCAAGGCCCCGCGCGTGACGATACGCCGGCACGCATACAATTTTTGGGCATCATGAAAACGCAAGCTTTGCGGATGGCGCGCTTAGTGGATGATTTACTCTCGCTCAGCCGTATTGAATTGCTCGAGCATGTGGCACCCGATGAGGCGTGTGATTTTTCGAAAATTATAACATCTGTGGTAGAAAGTTTGCAGGTGGTGGCCGCTGAGAATGGGGTTGAATTGCGTATCAACATACCAAATGCGGCTCCATTGATAGGGGATGCCGATGCGCTGTATCGCGTTGTGGAGAATTTGGTTGAAAACGCGATTAAATATGGCAGCGCGGGGCAATTTGTAGACATTACGTTGGCCGCAACCAAAAATAATGACCGCCCCATGTGGCAATTGCGCGTGCAAGATTATGGTGCGGGCATTGATGAAGCGCATTTGCCACGCCTCACCGAGCGGTTCTATCGTGTGGATGAAGCGCGCAGCCGCGAAAAGGGCGGCACAGGTTTGGGGCTTGCCATAGTGAAACACATTGTGAACCGCCACAAAGGGCAACTACAGTTTGAAAGTGTGCAGGGTAAGGGTACTAGTGTTTGTGTGTGGCTTTCACAGGTTTAGCGGATTGATCTTCAACATATTGAAATTGTGCTAAAGCAGAATTAAGTTGTATGAGCATTTGACGAGCCTCTTTGAGAGCACTTTTTTTCAAATCACCATTTTCACTTTTTTGAGAATTAATGCGTATGTCGTTCACTGCAGTTTGCATTGTGTGAATTTCACGCAACAAATTTTGTGCAGTCCCATGTTCCAATTTGTAAGTTTTTTGAATTTTGGTTGCGTTTTCAAGGCGTTGTTTGTCGGAATACAGAATTCCAGCAATTGGTGCCGCAGTTGTAATCGCATAGATCCATAAGTTTTTGAAAATTGTGAATTTTGGAAATAGTCGGCTGATCGCTGCGTTCGGCTTGAACTTAGCGTGCTGAAATGCCCATTTGGTAATTCGAGAAAATGAGTAGATGCCAGACACAATCAACGCATTTACAAATCCAAAATTGAGTACATGCGCGTTTGTTGCATTGGTATTGAGCCGTTCTACATCTTGAATGTTATAAAGGCTGCGGCTTTTTTGTGCTGTGAGTGTATTAAATTGCTCAAGTGCGGCATCAAATTTGCGATTTTTTCCCATATCAGGACTTATTAGCATCAAATTTTGATGGATTGCTTTTAAATCTTTAGTAACACTCATGACAACGCTCCCTACGAAAATATAAGTAGTGTTCTACTTGATGATCACTTTTGTGTCAACGCGTATCAAATATCAGGATTTTGAGTTGATTTATTGAGCGGGAAATCATATGTGAGTATAGAGTATAAGGAGCCCCTATGACCACATTCGATGATCGCGAAAATGCGTTTGAAAATAAATTTGCCCATGATGAAGCCTTGAAATTTAAGGCCACTGCGCGCCGCAATAAATTGCTGGGTCTGTGGGCGGCGGAGAAATTGGGCAAAACGGGCGCCGATGCTGATGCATACGCTAAAGAAGTGGTGCTCGCCGATTTTGAAGAAGTAGGTGATGAGGACGTGATCCGCAAGCTGATTAAGGATATTGGCTTGCATGCAACTGAAACCGAAATTCGGGCGCAGCTGCACACTTTAATGGCGCGTGCCGTGGATGAAGTGCAAAAGGGTGTGTGAGGGTTTATCGCTTGCAGCCTATTTACTCCCTCATCCTGGTGCTTGACACCAGATCTATCATATTTTGCTTGAGATCCTAGTGTCTAATCCTCGCATTCGCTCGGGCACTAGGATGAGGGGTTACACCCCCGCGCGCTCAGCCCAATCTATAAAAAAAAGCCCATAATACAAATGCATTATGGGCTTTTTAAATGAAATTTTGGCGCGTTATTTCGCTGCCTCATCATACATTTTTTCAATATATTCCCAATTAATGAGATGTTCCCAGAAGGCTTTGAGATAATCGGGGCGGCGGTTGCGATAGTCAATATAATAGGAATGTTCCCACACATCGCAGCCAAGAATTGGCGTAGCGCCGTGCACCAGCGGGCATTCGCCATTGGCAGATTTGGTGATGATGAGTTTGCCATCCTTCATTGCTATCCATGCCCAGCCTGAACCAAACTGTGTGATGCCAGCTTGAACGAATGCCTCTTTTGCGGCAGCAAGGCCACCCAAATCCGCATCAATGGCTTTGAGCAATTTTGCAGGCACTTTGTCGCCTCCGCCATTTGGTTTCATCCAATTCCAAAAATGCAGATGGTTATAATGTTGGCCCGCGTTATTAAACAGACCCGCGTTTTTGCCAAATGAACCTGTGACAATCTCTTCGAGTGATTTTCCTTCAAATTCAGTGCCTTTGAGCAAGTTGTTACCATTATTCACATAGGCCAAATGGTGTTTATCATGGTGATATTCGAGCGTTTCGGCCGACATAAACGGGGCGAGTGCATCGTGGGCATAAGGCAATTCTGGCAAGGTGAAGGTCATAGCGCGCTCCTGATATATGAGCATGCATATGTAGCAGCTTCAGGGCGTGAAACAAGCCTTATTTATGAAATTCTGCCCCGCGTGGGCTGGCATTGTGCGCCATTTGCAGGCTTTGGGCGATGTGTAGCAATTGCACATTATTTTCGGGCAAAATTATCCGCAGCGCCACGAACAAATCGCCGATATTCAGCGTGCCGGTGCTTTGATTATACACAGGCCACCCTTTGACTGGCACGCGCAAAATCTCGCGTCCTGTGCTGGCGGGCGGCACTGCCAAATCTACAGGGCCATAAAATGTGGGGATGCGGATGGTGGCGCCCAGCAGCGCCTCGTGCAGTGCAATTGGCAGGTCGAGATAGGCCTTTGTGCCCTCTAGCCGAAATGGTGTATCGGATGCATGCTCAATGGTAATGTGGGCATCTGCGCACAATGTGCGTTTGTCATCAATCGGATTTCCGTGGCCTTTTATGGTGACAACATGGCCATGCGCGGCGCCTTTTGGCACATCAAAATGCGCGATTTTGCCATTGGGCAGTGCAATGCGTTTGTTCACCCCCAGTGCAATATCGCGCAGAGGAATGGGTATCCGCACATATAAATCGGGCGATTGTGGCGTGGATGTTGCCGAAGTGTTGCTATTGCGCGGTGTTTTGCGACGCTCCAGCCGCTGCACAGGAATTTTGGCATCAAATTGCGGAGTTTGGCGGGCATTTGCGGCTTTGGGCGCAAAATCGGCAAATTCAAATTCATCAATTGGCGTGTTGCGCTCGCTCACAATATGTTGGCTAAACCCCGCTGTGAAAATGGGTGTGTTCACATGGCCGTGTGCGTCATAGGTGGCACGCGCGGTGGCATCTCCTAGTATTGAGTAGGCATCGCGGATTGCGGTGAATTTTTCGCGGGCGTTTGGTGTGTTGGGGCTGGTGTCGGGGTGATACTGCCGGGCCAAATTGCGAAACGCACTTTTCACCTCGCCCTGCGTGGCAGAACGGCTGAGGCCGAGGGTTTCATATGGGTCACGCACGATTTTACGCCTTTAAAAACATCGAATCATTACAATAAACTGATTTGGTTGTGAAATAGTGAAGCTGACTAATGCGGTGTTTCAGCGCGTTCCACATCGCGCACGTCCCATTGCGGAGTGTGTGCGGTTTTGCATGCGGCACCACGCAGCCAGTCTTGCCCACCACTGCGTGCAAGAGAGATATAAAATGCACGGCATTTTTCGCCAGATGTGAGTGTTTTCTGCGATGGAGGTACCTGAATTGAACCAAATGCCCCCGACTTTGCATTGAGCCATACAGTGTTGGTGTTGGAGGACTCTCTTTGGCCAGGGGTATCGAGCACGTTCTGAAGCTGAGATACAGCGGCGTCCCAATCATCTTGCGTGAGTGCCATATGAGTGCTGGGCGCGGGGAGGGAGCCTGTCACCACTTCATCTTCCGTACCAATTTTACCTAACGGTGTGCGTTCTACTTGTGCGGTTTGAAGGTGGGGCAAAGGTTCAAATGTGCTGGCCGTAGTTTTGTTCAGCGTGGCATCGCCGAAGATCGATCCCAGCGGCACTTCAATGGTGCTGCATCCTGCCAACACACCCATAGCTACAGTTAAGCTTGCTAAACGCAGCGAACGGTATAGAAAAGGGGGGTAGATTAATTTCATCGAGACTCACACATGACAACAGACTCTCACCATCCCAGTCATAGGTTAACAGATCGTAACTGGTTGGCTGCGCAAGACCCATTTTCTCTATTTCAGGATTGGTTTGCATTAGCGCAGGCGCATGAACCAGAGGATGCCAATGCTATGGCACTGAGTACGATAGATTCGCAAGGCGTGCCTAATGTGCGAATGGTATTATTAAAAGATTTCAACAGTTTCGGCTTCGTGTTTTACACCAACAGCACCAGCGCCAAGGGGCGGGAATTGGCAGCGCAGCCACATGCTGCGGCAGTATTGCATTGGAAATCGCTACGGCGGCAGGTGCGGTTTCGTGGGGGCGTGGAGCAGGTGAGTACGCAAGAGGCGGATGCTTATTTTGCGAGCCGCCACCGCAATAGCCAAATTGGCGCATGGGCCAGTGTGCAATCATCTCATTTGCCAGCGCGAGAGGCGTTTGATGCACGGTTTGCGCAATTTTCAGCCGAATTTGAGGGTAAGGATGTGCAGCGCCCCCCACATTGGTGTGGATATAGGATTGTTCCAATTGAGATTGAATTTTGGCAAGACAGGCCAAATCGTTTGCATGATCGGTTGCAATTTACGCGCGCCGCTTCAGATTTAGCGTGGGCTGTCAGCCGATTATATCCGTAAATTATCACCAACGTGGCCGGTGCCAGCAGCCATGTCCGTGGTGATGGTCGCCACTTGGCATTGGGTCGAATGGTTGATCCCAACCGCCAGATTGTGAAGCGCTGCCACCTATTGGGTCGAAGCCGTGCCCGCCATTTGATGGGTCAAATGGTTCATGCCAATTGCTGTTGATTTGTAAAATCGAATTGTCGAGTTCTTGATCACTCACCTGCCAACCAAGTAAGCGGCTCATTTCTGCACGAAGAGCTTCACGCTCATTGCGATTAATTTTATGGTCGCCATTCCCCCGCCAGCCATTATTCACGTTAAAAGCTGCGGCTAACATTTTGGCTTGATACAGTTTATCGCGCTCGTTAGCGCCAGTAAGCTGTCCTGTACGGTTGAGCATATTGAAAAATTGTTGAAATTCACGGCCGCCATCGATACGGCCGTTACGTCCTGCTATGTTTTCAGCAGCGCCTTGAAAGTTACTAAGCCATGTCATGTATGTTGTTCCTGTTGAGCATGATCATACAATCGCACAGATGTTGATACAATTGGTCTTAAGGCGTGGTTTTACCATTTTGGCATAAACACTTAGTCGCGCAACTTTAGCCGTTGTGTGCATATGGACAGTGATGCGTGCAAAAAATCTTACAAAATAATTGGTAAAACACTGCTTTCTTAACTGCCTGTTAAGCATAAATGTTCGAAAACAGTTAAAGAATAAGAGGTGTACAATGACAATTCAAATCAACATGCCCGACATCACAGAGCTGAAACCCCGGATCACGGTGTTTGGCTGCGGGGGTGCAGGCGGTAATGCCGTGAATAACATGATCTCCGCTGGATTGCAGGGGGTTGATTTTGTTGTTGCCAACACAGATGCACAAGCGCTGACACTCTCGCGCGCCGGGCGAATCATCCAGATGGGTGTGGCCGTGACCGAAGGTTTGGGCGCGGGCTCGCAGCCAGAAGTTGGCCGTGCGGCCGCTGAAGAAGCGCTGGACGAAATTCGTGATCATTTAAGCAATTCCCACATGGTGTTCATCACGGCGGGGATGGGCGGCGGCACAGGTACAGGTGCAGCACCAGTTGTCGCGCGCGCCGCCAAAGAAATGGGAATCCTCACAGTGGGTGTGGTCACAAAACCATTCCACTTTGAAGGCAACCGCCGCATGCGCTTGGCCGATTCTGGCATTATCGAGCTGCAAAAGCATGTGGACACACTGATTGTGATTCCCAACCAAAACTTGTTCCGTGTGGCCAATGAAAAAACCACATTTGCCGATGCCTTCGCAATGGCCGACCAGGTGCTGTATTCAGGCGTGGCCTGCATCACCGATTTGATGGTGAAAGAAGGCCTGATCAATCTCGACTTTGCTGATGTGCGTTCGGTAATGCGCGAAATGGGCAAAGCCATGATGGGCACTGGTGAAGCCTCTGGTGAAAAGCGTGCTTTGCGCGCTGCCGAAGCCGCAATTGCTAACCCATTACTGGATGAAACCACAATGCGGGGTGCGCGCGGGCTGTTGATCTCGATCACTGGCGGCCGCGACATGACATTATATGAGCTGGATGAAGCCGCAACTCGGATTCGCGAGGAAGTGGACCAAGATGCAAACATCATTGTGGGCGCAACTTATGATGATGTGCTTGAAGGTGTGATTCGCGTTTCGGTGGTGGCCACAGGCATCGATGCGCCAGTGGCGGCCTATGCGCCAACACCGCAGGCAGAAACGCGTGCTGAAACAGGGAACAACACATTATTGTTCAAACCAATTTCTGCACCAGTGGCCGCTGCAGCGCCTATGTCATTTGCTGAAATTTTGCCCAATAAAGCGGCGGCACCTGTTGCGCAACAGACATTTGCTCCGCGCGCTGCAATTGTGCAGCCTGCTCAACAGCAAGCCCCCGCTGCGGCGCCGCAATCTATGGCGGCAACCGCGAGCTTCGGAGGTTTTTCGGTGCAACAACCCGCTGCTGCCATAAACCCTTATGCAGCACCAGTGCAAGCGGCACCAAGCTTTGGCATGGGCTTTAATGTGGCACAAACACAAGCGCCCGTTCAGGCGCAAGTGCCTGTTTATGCGAGTGCAGAACGTGTTGAGCCTGTCATGCAAGCCGAAGCTGTGCAGTATCAAACGCAGCCTGTATTTGCAGCCACACAATATGCACAAGAGCAGCACTATGCCGCGCAAGCTGAGCAAGAGCCAGAAGCACGCGCAGCAAAATCAATGCGCATTGAAGACCTGCCAATGGTAGCGCAGCGCCAGATTGCAGCCTCACGCGCCGAGCATACCGAAGAGCATCAGGATAAGAAGCAGGGCCTCATGCAGCGTCTTGCATCGCTGAGCTTGGGTCGTTGGAAAGAGGATGAGGAAGAAGTGGAGCATACTGCTGCTGCACCGCATGCCGCAGCCCCAGCACAAACCTATGCGGAAACGGCACCAGTGATTGCGGAATCGGTAGCTGAAAAACCTGCCTCCCAAGCCCAAATTGAAGAAGATCATTTGGAGATCCCTGCATTTCTGCGGCGCCAAGCAAGCTAATTAACTCTTAGTTTAGCATGATATTTAAAATTGAAAGCCTCGCTCTTGCAGCGGGGCTTTCAATTTATGTATATATTACAATGATTTATTAGTTCTATGCTGCAACTGCGTAACACATCGTAACAAACAGTGATTTGTTTTTGCATTCATTATCACGCAAAACTGGTGTACGTTAAGACTGTGCAAAACGATTAGGGCGGAACAAGGCTCTTTTTGCATCCCTCTTAATCTTGTTCTGAACCCAATTGAGTACCGCGCTTATGACCTTCATTGAAGCCAATGCCAGCAATACACGCACAAATGTGATTGATATGTTTGATCACCGAGATGCGCGCGAAGTTGGAACACAATCTCAACGCCAGTTTCAAACCACTTTAGCGCAGAGTGTTTCGTTCACAGGTGTGGGCGTGCATTCTGGACAAATGGCGTCTTTATATATCCATCCAGCTGCTGTAGGGACAGGTTTGGTATTTGCGCAAACTATTGGCGGCACAGTTGAATATATGCCCGCGCATGCCCATAATGTGATCGCCACCGATATGGCCACTGTGCTGGGCAATTCAGCGGGCATGAAAGTTTCTACCATTGAGCATGTGATGTCGGCCTTGCGTGGCCTTGGCATCGATAACGCGATATTAGAACTTCAAGGCATTGAAGTGCCTATTTTGGATGGTAGCGCGGCTGAATTTGTGGCGGCCATTCAGGCTGCAGGTATTGAAATTCAATCAGCAACGCGTAAATTCTTGCGCGTGCTCAAGCCTGTAGTGATTGATAATGGTGCGCAACGTGCCGAACTCTGGCCAGATGCTGGCGGCTTCCGCATTGAGGCCGAGATTGATTTTCCATCGGCTGTCATTGGCTATCAAAGCCTGTGGCATACAGTAGATGCCAACAGTTTTGCAACTGATATTGCCCCTGCGCGCACCTTTGGCTTTGTGAAAGATTTGGAAAAAGTGCAAGCGATGGGCTTCGCGCTGGGCACATCGCTCGCCAACACTGTGGCTGTGAGTGATGAAGGTGTAATGAATCCTGAAGGCCTGCGCTTTGCGGATGAGTTTGTGCGCCACAAAATTTTGGATGCTGTGGGCGATTTGGCACTGGCCGGTTTGCCAATTTTGGGCTTATATCGTGTGAAACGCGCGAACCACAAAATCAATAGCGACATTGTGAAGGCACTTTTAGCCAACACTAGCGCATGGGATATTGTGGAAGCGGGCAGCAGCACTGCAGCGGTTGAACCACGCTTGGCCTACGCAGAATAATTCTACTGTGTCATCATGAAATAAACGCAAGCACGGTGGTTAAGTCAGTGTGGTCGATGCTGGCGGTGGCCATGTCCTTCAGTACAGGCTTTGCGTGATACGCAATGCCCAAACCTGCGGCTTGCACCATCAACCCATCATTGGCGCCATCGCCAATGGCAATTGCGTTTTGCGCTGTGCAGCCCAGCTGTGTGCAGGTTTCATTCAGCGCCTGCAATTTTGCCTCTTTGCCCAAAATTGGCGTGCCCACAGTGCCTGTGAGGGTTTCGCCATTATGGTTGAGCACATTGGCGCGATTGCCCAAGAAGCCAAGATAGGTGGCCACGCGCTTGGTGAACAGGGTAAACCCGCCTGAAACGAGCAAGGTGTGAATGCCTGCGGCATTGAGCGCCGCAATCAGCGCTTCGCTACCGGGGTTATACTGCAGTACGGTTTCAAACACTTCGTCCACCGCACTTAAGGGTAGGTGTTTGAGCAGCGCCACGCGCGCAATCAATGCGCCTTCAAAATCAAGCTCGCCCGCCATCGCACGTTCGGTAATTTCGGCCACGTGTGGCTTTATGCCCGCCACACCCGCCAACTCATCAATGCACTCAATCGAGATCATGGTGGAGTCCATGTCGGCGATAAATAAGTGTTTGGCGGGCTTTGGGTGGGGCTGTACGGCGTAATCTAGCGGCAGGCTACCAAGTATACTTCGCACTGCTTGTGCCGCTGCTAGCTGAGTGGCGGGGGTGTTAAGGCGCAGCACAAAATCGCATGCGGGCAGGTGGTGTTGCAGCGGTTTTTGTGCTATACACGCCCCAATTGGCGCTAACAGCTGCACAATTTCTTGCGCCGCAATTGTATTGTGTGAAACTACCGTGATAACAAACTCTGACATCATAATCCAAACGCTCCATAATTCTGGTGCACGCTGTGTGTGCATTTATGGCCCCACCGCCAGCGGCAAATCAGCCCTCGCCAGCCTTGTGGCAGAAAAATGCGATGGTGTCATCATCAATGCCGATTCGATGCAAGTATATGCCAATTTGCGTGTGCTCACCGCCCGCCCCACAACGGCGGAGGAGGCCGCGCACCCGCATGTGTTATATGGCCATGTGGATGGCGCAACCCCTTACAATATGGCCACGTGGGCGGTGGAGGCGTTGCAGGCCATCGAATTGGTGCTAGTGCGCGGGCAGGTGCCCATTTTAGTGGGCGGCACGGGGCTGTATTTCAAAACATTGTTTGAGGGTATCTCGCCTATTCCCACTGTTGCGAAAGATGTGCGAGCCCATTGGCGCCATGTGGCGGCCACACAAACAGCGGATTATTTACATGCGCAATTGCTCGCGTGCGACCCCACAACCGCCGCCACATTGCGCCCCACCGACACTCAGCGCCTCACCCGCGCGTTGGAGGTGTTCCATAGCACAGGGCAAGGGCTGGCGCAGTGGGCAAATGCGCCGCAAACGCCGTTTTATGCCGTTGAACATGCTGCTTGTTTTGCGCTGCACCCCAACCGCGCATGGGTGTATGAGCGGATCAACACGCGTTTTGACCAAATGATGAATGAAGGCGCGATGGACGAGGTGCACGCACTAATGGCGCAGAATATTCCCGCTGATAGCCCCATGATGCGCGCGCATGGCGTGCCCGAGTTTATCGCCTATTTACGCGGTGAAATGACCTATGGCGACGCCCTCACGCAGGCCAAAGCCAATGTGCGCCACTATGCCAAGCGGCAATTCACCTGGATGCGTGGGCAATTGGTGGGGTGGCAGCAGCTGTATTTACCTTAGTATTTAACGCTGTTGCAATGTATAGACTTTGGACGAATATTACAGCCAACGTATTCATGTTATGATTGCATTTAAATGTGGAATGTATCCCATGTCACTTAAACCTCTTGCGTTATATAAGCTCAATATTATTGATCACCCTAATGATAAGGGATGCAAAGATTTTGCTGTGTTGGTGGAAGATACAGATACCAAACAAAAACATTTATGCCGTTCTGATGCCAAAGGCAAAGTTTTGAGTGAAGAGTTTGTTGAAAATAGAGTAAGTATTACTGGCAGTAACATACCCTCATTGATTCATATGCAAAATTCTAGTGAGTGGAGCTTATACGCAACGCTGCAATATGATTATCTTATCATGACAAAATCAAAAAGAAATGAATATGGTGTTCAATCAACCCGATATTGGACACCTTCGTTGAAAAAAGCTGAATCTGTGCAAGAGGCTAATTCCGCAAAAAAACAAGCAGAAGAGCACACAACAACGCTCCGCTACCCTATTGATGATAAAGTAATTGCAGAAAAAATGAAGTTTTTTGCAAAGGATCATGGATTTAAACCATCATCTTATGAGGATTTTAGGAAGTCGGCACCTAAAGGCGAACTGGGCAGAGATTATAGAGTTAGCAAACCGGTAAAACGTATCGATAATAATAAAGATGGCATTGATGATTGGATGGGAGAATTTCTGATATACGAAGATAGAGGGCGTTTGCGTACGGATGAAGCGGATGAAAACGTTGATTATGTAAAAGATGCGGCGATCTTTTCCCTTAAAATATTTGGTATGGATTCTAAATCCAATAAAAAAATACCTGTTAAAAAAACAGCGCCAATATCAACACCGCCAATTGCCGCGCCTGCTGTTGCTGCACCTTCCGCAAAGGTACCCGCGGCACCAACACCATTGCCCTACACGCCAACGGTTGTGCGTGCTCAAAATGGGCAGAGCGCTGTACAGTTGTCTCAATTTTTAGGGCAGTTTAAGGCCACAAATGGCCGCGCCTGCACGGCGGATGAGTTATTGAAATTAGACCAGCCTGCTGGCGTGAAAGAGCTTTTGAGAGCGGCTCAGCAGCATCAAAAGGCAAAAGAGTCCGCGCTAATTAAGGCAAACATCACCATAAATGTGCCAAATGACTGGAAATAATCCCAATGGTGGTGCCTGCTCCATGCCGCTTCGGAGCAATTAGCATAATAAATTTACGCTGTTACACATTTGTCGTTGACGTGGGCGCAAAGATTTGCCATGAAGCACACACCGTTTTCACGTGTTTGCCAAATGGTAAAATTGTGAGCCTATAGCTCAGTCGGTAGAGCATCTGACTTTTAATCAGAGGGTCGATGGTTCGAATCCATCTGGGCTCACCATATAAATCAATGACTTAGTGTTGATTTATAAATATCAAGGTTACTCTGGTCAACACATGGTCAACACCATGATAAATTTTCAAGCTTGAATTTCGTCTAAATTAGTTAAGTCTTCAAACCAAAATGTAGCTTCAATCAACCTAAGTTTATCCCATAATGCATCAGCATGCCCAGCAAGGCTTATAAGTTTAATTGTTGATGCATCATTTAATTTCCTCTTTCCTATTATATCATATGTGCCGTCATAAGGATTTTGCTCCATATGACCATGAGCAAAATTATTTCTGTTCGAATTTAATTGATTAAGCTCTTCAAATGGAAGCCCCTTAAGGTGTTTACCTTCACTTGTATATTGTAAAAATTTTAAGGTTAGCAGTTTACTCGAAAACGGAAGATTATGAATTTCATTATTTGTTCTTTCGTCTGCATTCGGGATTACCAACTTCAAAATTATTACTAAATAAAAATCTATTTGATTATAAGCAAGGATAAATTTACCTAATGCTGCCTCGTAAGCAATTTTAATTTCTGGGTCTGCCCAAGTATCATATCCTTCATAGGTATCCTCATTCATATTATTCACCGCTTTCAACAATAAATCTTATCTAACTCTATCTAGGAATTTATCGCCTTCCATTTTCCTGCAAGCCCAAGAAAATGCTCTTTTCTGGTCGTTTTTGTTATAAAAGTTATATTGAGAAGTTGCGGAATTAATACAGCTTTCTTTAGATTTATACCTATCCCCAAGCCACCAATTTTCTTTTCCATTATCATGGTAACCGACTTCAGGTATATATTCATAAGAACCAAAAAACGCCTTTGCTTCACTGTGCCCAATTAATAATACTGCAACCGCGATTATAACTATTTTATGCATTTCAATACCTCATTTTTAATGAATGAGGTATTGCATTTTAATTATGTCAATATGACAATAATTTTTACCTCAAAGCCTCCCCATAAATTGCTTTGTCATTTTAGCCCAATCACGCAATTCTTGCCGTATGGCTTTTTGCTCTTTTGTAAATAGCCCGTGTTTATAATTTCCATTGCGTTTACCTTCGGGTGCGCCTGAGCCTTCCGCTCCTCCATGCAATCTGCACCGCTTTTTATGTTTCACTGCGGGGCACTGGCACGGATTCCCTTTGCGGGTTTTCGCTCCACATTTGAGTGCTTCCTTCAAGTGCAAGGGTTGCTGTATCTTTTGGTTCATAGGGTTGTGTTTCATTTTGTGTGGCATCCCCACCCCCTCCCGTATGTTTATGTTGAGTTACATTGCCCACAATAGCTTGCCCACCTTGATGAACATGCACGTGCTCAACACGCACATGTTGTTCGCCACCGCGCCGCATTTTATTCAGTGTTTCCATTTGTGTGGTATAAGTGCGCAATAGTTTTGTTGCTGCATTACTGGCAATTTGCGCATGCTATGCATGGTCTGTGCGTTTCAAGAGCCCTAATTGCTGCATTGCTAAATTATGCGTAGCAATCATTTGGGTTATGAGCATAGTTTCCAATTCATTTTGAGGCTGCATACTATCAAGCACCGCAAGGGCAGAATTATATGCTTGTTCTGATAATGGCTTATTTATATCTGTTGTGATTGCTTTGTTTAAATTGCCAATTGTCTCATTTAGAAAATTAGCTGAGCTTGTGCCAAAAGCGGCAAGCACTCTTGCATACCATCCAGTAGTATTTGAATGCGGTGCAGAAATATTGGTATTATTACTCTCTTTTAAAAACTCAATTTTAGCATATAATTCAGGCTTGCGTTTTAATAAATCTTGCGTTGCCTTTTGTATAGCTTCTTTCTCACGCTTATCGGGTTCTGGCAATTCAGGCTTTTGCGGTTCAATTTCTGCCTTTGGTTTCTTTGTCATATTAGTGCCTTTCTAGGTGTTATAATTAGATTAAATTGGTGTTGAATTGCCGCCTCGCCTAATCAATTGGAAGGAAGGCATCGGGTATGAGTTCACTTATATATGCGTCTAATTGCGCCCGCACTTCGGGCTTCATTACGTGCTCATAATTCTCAAGCACGCGCAGGTATGCTATCCATTCAGCATCTATTTTTGAGTAAGGATTGCCTTGCAAACCGCCCGCCCATTCTTCCATCATGTAGATAAAATCACCCACCTCAAACTTTGTACCAATAGTATCGTTTTTTGACGTGTTAGATGTGTAATATGTGTTAGGTGTTTGATTTATATATGTTTTTTTTGCTTCTAATGTGTTAGAAAATGTGTTAGATATTACACCTAATCTTACACCTTTTAATTCCTGATTATTGTTATTTTCCAAAGATATAACACGTCTAACACATCTTACCCCTGTTTTTTCATAGTTTTGAGTGCAAACAATTTGCATCAATTTGGCACATATTTGGGCATCCATTACTCACCCCCTTCAAGTATCAAACTGGTCAACACATAAACTTTTTTACTGCCTAAAGGTGTGTGTTCGGTGCGTGAATTTCTGCCATCATTGCCGCGTTTTAACATGCCCTTTTCTGCAAGAGATTTTGCAGTATGTGAAGCATTAAATCCCGCGCAAATTTCCTTCCATGCTTCGGGCAATATCAGCCATTCGCGTTGTTCACCATTTTCACGCCGCCAACCTGCGCGGTTATGAATACGGGCATCACTACCACCTTCAAAGAGTTCAAATCGGCTCTCACCATTGCTTTCAATAAATTTGCGCACTTGTGTGATAGCATCACCTACTTCAGCGGCTTCAATGCCACCGCGCTGCGCTATCCAATCATTAAGGGCTTTTACAGCTGCCTGTGTGGCTTCGCCTGCCTGCCATGGGGTTATTTTCCATTGTGTTGCTAGTTCACCCGCCGCCGCAATTAAACCAAGCCTTGCCGCTGCCCTTTGCACCTGCCCATCCTTCACCATGCGGGTCACGCGCTCTGCCTATCACCTCAAAAGCACGGCAAATCCATTTGGTTTCAATGGTTTTATTTTGGCCTCTGCCTGTTTCAACCTCTATTGTGAGGCCACGCTCACTCATTTCAAATTCACCGCATGAAATGTAATGCGGTGCGGTGGTGTCTATCACTTCAGCTGGCTCTGCAGCTTTGAGCATTGCTTCAATGTCAACGCCTTCAGGCGCATCATCTGCCAAATCCCATTTTGGTGGCAAGCCTTCCACATTCACAATCGAAACAGAATTTGCGCCTACTTTGAAAGCCGATTGCGCCACTTCATTGGCATATTTTAAGCCTGGTTCATCCGCATCTGGCCAAATTGTTACCTCACGGCTTGCAAGTGGCCTCCAGTCTGAATGCGCTGCACCGCCCAATGAAGTTACACACACAAAGCCAGTGAATCGTTTTTGCGCGGCGGTGGCGGTCTTTTCACCCTCAACAATAAGCACGGGTGCGGTGGGGTTTAGGGCAAGCCTATAAAGTCCATAAAGCGGGCGCGGTGCTGGCAAGCCCTTCCACCGCCATTTATAACCCTTGTCATCACACCAATATGATAATGGCAAAACTTGTTTACTGCCATTGGGCAAATCAAACCTACAAACATAACACAGCGGTTCACGTGCTACATTTGTGTAAAGCCATTTTTGCGAAGGCTTGCCATATTGTGAATGGATAAACTCAGGTGCGAGTGCATTATCTGGCACTGGTAAAATAATCTGCCCATCATCCTTTTGCAGTGGATTTGAAGCATTAGCTTGCACCTGTAATTCTTCAGGTGTGAAAGGGCGAAAGGGGTCATTGAGCGTCATGCCATTACCCTTTCGTATTAAGAATAAGCAACTCAGCAAGGCGTTTTGCAGCATCTACCTGCTTAATTCCAAAAATCCATGCGAGTAGTGAAATTAAATCACTTCCACTTTCACCCGTTGTAAATTCGCACCATACGCCAGTGCTTAAATTCACTTTCAAACTTCCTGCACGTTTGTCATTCCGATTAGGATTTTTTGCATAATACTCACCATTTCTTGCATATCCATCTAAAAAGCGACTGCATATCGCCAATGAATTTACGCGGGAAGTTTCACGAATTGTGGCAAAATCAATTTTTGCAAATTGAGGTTTTGCGGTGAATTTCATAGCGCATCCCCTCGGTCTGAGGTTGAACGGCGTTTGTGAGTGGCAAGCCATGCTTCGAGGTCTGCAACGTCGTAAGTGACAATTTTTCCGCATTTGTAATATACGGGCGAATTTCCTGTAAGCCTCATCTTTTCAAGCGTACTTTTTCCGATTCCTAGCCAACGGGCTGCTTCAGGGGTGCGCAGTTTTCTGCGATTGAGTATTGTATCCATAGTCATATTATTCTCCATTAGCTCGCGATTTATGCGGCTATGTGAGGAAACATGACGGATTAATTGCTGTTTGCAGTTACCAAAATTCTAAAAATTATTTTGGCAACTCTTGCTGCTTTTTTAATGCGGCTATGGCTTGAATTCTTGCTTGCTTTAAATCTAAGGGTAAATAGAGAGTATTTTGTTTTATCAATTCATCTGCAGTTCGCCGTATGTGACGCTCTATATCTGCTAAAGATTCGGATTTTAATTTTTCACCAAAATAACCATATTCACCACCAATATTAAATTTTTCTGATATTATTTCTGCTTTTGCTCGTATTCCTAAATATCTACTAGATTGCTTTTTTGATTTAGCAATTTCAATTGCCGCGCCCAAAACTTCATTATCAAAAATTAATTTAGCTGTTTTGGCTGGTTGATGGTTATGTTTTTTATTATATGTTTTGAGTAAATCATAATTGGGAATAATCTGCTTTATTGTAGTTTTTAACCCTATTTTGATCGTGGTATTAACATCAAATATTTCCATCCATAAGTTACATATTTGATTTATAGCTTGTAACTTGGCACTCAAATAATCGTATTCTAGCTTCTTAAATTCTTTATATTGTTCTATGGTGGTTAACTGGCTGTAATTAAATTGATTATTTGATAAAGCGCAGTGATAATAGCCATGAAGGCAACATAAATTGCCACTTATAAGGGCTATCTTTTCTAATACGGCTCTACCTTCTTCAATCAATTCTATTTTCTCATAAAGAATATTTCTGATATTGTTAAGCCATGCTGCCATTTCAAAGAAATCAAAATTATAGCTAAATAGTGGGCGGTTTATTTTTTCAGGAAAATCTAATATCGTGCCATCTGGTTTATAATCCATCCCACATCCACCGCCACACCGCCATGGAATAGAACGTAGGGCAGGCCTTCGGCGGTGATTGAGGGCTCGCAGGTGGCCACCTGTGCCCCACGCTGTTGTTATACTAATACGCAACTGAATTTGTACAAGTTTTATACTGGTGGTAACGATATAATGAAAACGATGAGTACATAGGTCATTTGATGGAGATATTGATCCAGCCCGAAGGTGAACCAGAAGCCAGTGCCGTTAGTTGGTTTTAGGTCAAAGCGGCGGTTAACTTGGTTTTTTGCCCAGTCGATATGGTAATGAATAATGCCATCGAGCAGGGCAAGGCTAAGGGCAGTTAGTACTGGCATAAAAAAAGATAATACCACCAATGTTCCTATCGCGTGAATGCCCGCATGCAGCAATCCGCCTGGATGCCCGTAAATGCCTTTATTCATAAATTGATAGTGCGTTTGTAGCGGGTAGTCGCAGATAAAATGTTTGAACATAAGCAAGGATAGTATCGCCAATTCATTCATGCGAGCACCACCACATCAATCGGCTCGCTTGCTCCTGCAACATCACGCTTCAGACGAATTTCTTGAGCGTGTGGTGGCTGGTAGCCTTGAGCTAAGGCTAAATCGAGCGTGGATTTAGTCGTGAGGGCATGCGCATTTTCGGCCTTATTGTGTTTTTCAAGCTTGGCTGCCAAATTCACCGTTTCACTAATCACTGTATATTCCAGCCGATCTTCATGGCCTATTATACCAAATACCACATCACCCACAGCAATTCCCGCGCCAATTCCCACTGGTGCCAAGCCTTCTTTTTGGCGTTGCTTGCTCCATGCTTGAGAGGCAATTTGGATGTCATCCACCGCGCGCAGCACATCGGCGGCATAGGTTTGACTGGCCGACACGGCGCCAAAGCTGGCCAAAATTCCATCGCCCATAAATTTATCGATATTGCCGCCATGTTTGCGAATAACGGGAATGAGCAGTTTTTGATATTCACCCAATAGCGCGATGAGTTCTGTTGGGCTCAAATTGGCGGAGGCTTTAGTGAATCCGCGCATATCGGTAAAAATAATCGCGGCTTTGCGGATTTCGCCATAGCCTGCTATCAGGCCTTCTTCGGCGCCAGTGATTTTCTTGGCAATTTCGCTGTCAAAAAACTTCGATAAATCCTTGGTGGCTTGCGATTGGCTCACGGCAGTAAACAAAGTGTCGCGTGCGCGTTTGAGGGTGTAAGCGGTGATGCTGGTGACAAGCAGAATGGCGAGAATCTTATCAAATTCCCCGCCAGGATGTAAACTACGGGTCGAGACATAGGTCACATAATCCCATGTAATAACGTTAGACCCTGAGACATAAAGGGTATACATCACTAAAAATGCCCAGCCAATTGCGGCAGTGAGGCCAGACAAAATCACCCAAATCGCTTCAAAACGTAGCCCCCGCAGCGCGATGAGTACGAATACATAATTAATATGTGTGTTTTTGAGATTGACCGTTGGCATGGCTTCGAACTGTAAGTGATATGTCCAAATGGTGAATATCAGCAGTGACATTTCGGCGACGACAGAAAATCCTAAAAATAGCGGCGTGATTTGTTTGGTATACGCAAACCACAACCGCACCAATACCAGAATAGCAAAAAATCCAAGCCCAAGCGGGGCCGAGCGCACAGGTGCATCGGGTGCATGGCCGATGGGGGACGAAAAATACAAGATCGCTAATAAAATGATGACGCCAAGCTGCACAATTGCCACCAGCATTTCGCTTTTATGTTGCAGTGCTTCTAAATCAGCATGGATGCGCTTGGGCAACATCATAGGCTTTCCGTCCTTCCACCTGCCAATTTATCGCACAAACCTTTGGGCAGCGCGATCCATTCGCTACTATCGCGGGCGGTTTTAGACTGCGAAGCGCAGGAATGTTTCGGTGTAGCACAGTCATTGGCGCCTTCGCGTGTCACACCAAAACAGCGCTCGCGCTCGACAGTTTTATTTGATGAATTCTCTAACCAATTTGTTTGTGTTTGCACCACCACGAGTGCCGCACCAAGAGCTGCCAGAATAACTAAATTATTTTGTGTTGTGCGTGACATTATTTCTGCTCCCTCACATAAACTCTTTGTGGATATCAACAGTAGACTCACTGCCGATTCGGGCAAATGACTCTTCAAGCCACTGTGCAGCAGTTTCGCGCCCAGCGTCGCGCAAATAGGTTAGGAATTCCCAATCACTATTCATTTTGCTGGAAACACCAAGCTCCGACATAAACTCATCAGAACGGATAGAGTGAATGAGCATCTGCTTCATTTCACCTGCTTTGACCTTGCCGTCATTGATCAAATGTGACACGAACCCAATGGCTCGCATTTCGCGCATCAGCGATGAATTGAAGCTGATTTCGTTGAGGCGGTTCATAATATCAGCCGCTGTTTTGGGGCAACCTTTGCGGATAATCGGGTTAATATGCACGATCACCACATCACGGGATTCGCTTGCGTAAATCAGCGGGAAAATTGCTGGATTGCCGATATACCCACCATCCCAAAAATATTCACCGTCAATTTCAACTGATTGAAACATAAGTGGTAAGCAAGCTGAAGCAAGCACTGCATCTGCCGTAAGCTCATGATTACCAAAAATACGCACTTTTCCAGTTTCTACATTGGTGGCACAAATATGAAGCTGTATAGCGTTTTTTGCAGCGCGTAAGCGTTCGAAATCAACGCTTGCTTCCAGCACTTTTTTCAGCGGATTGAGATTGAACGGGTTGAGCTGATATGGCGAGAAAATACGGCTCATCATATCAAAAAAGAAAAAACTGGGTGACCCATCCAGAGAATGACTGCCTTTGAGTTTATTGGCCAGGCTTGGTTTAATCGGGCTATTTGCCCCCGCATCACTCACTGCTTTCCAGAAATCATGCAGCGCGTTGCGTGCCCCCTCGCATCCACCTTCCAACATTCCATGCGCGCAAACTGCGGCATTCATCGCACCTGCTGAAGTTGCACTAATGCCTTCAAATGCCACTCTGCCATCTTCGAGCAAATAATCGAGTATACCCCAAGCAAAAGCTCCATGGGCACCGCCGCCTTGCAATGCGAGATTAATGTTTTTGGTTTGTGATTTGGAGGCGTTCGAAATTGACGCTCCGGTTTTGATTGGTTCATGTTTCATTGTGCTGTCCATCCACCATCAACCGGCAAAGCGATGCCAGTGATTGAACTGCCTGCATCACTGCATAAAAATACGACTGTTGCGCCCATTTGCTCCGGTGTCGCAAAACGCTGTGATGGTTGTTTTTCCGATAGCAAATCTTTTGCGGCCACTTCAACTGCGATGCCTTCTTTGTCGGCGCGGTCGTCGATTTGTTTTTGCACCAATGGTGTGAGCACCCACCCTGGGCAGATGGCGTTGCATGTAATGTGCTGTGTTGCATTTTCTAACGCCACCACTTTGGTCATGCCAACAATGCCGTGTTTAGCAGCGACATAAGCAATTTTTTCTTTTGAACCTACCAATCCATGTGCAGAGGCAATATTGATAATCCGGCCAAAATTGCGTTGCTGCATACCAGGAAGAATTGCCTTAATGGCATGAAACGCACTGGATAAATTGATTGAAATTATCGAATCCCATTTTTCATCTGGAAAATTTTCGCTACGTGCAGTGAACTGAACCCCTGCATTATTGACCAAAATATCTGCACTGCCAAAACTGGTTTCGCAGAGTTTAACCATTTCACGAATTTGCTCTGGCTTGCTCATATCGGCTGGCGAATAGACACATTTCACACCATGTTTTTGCTCAATTTCGGTGCGCTCGGCTTCAACAGCTGCCGCATCGCCAAAACCATTGATAACAATATTCGTGCCATGGCTTGCAAGCACATGGGCGATTCCTAAGCCAATGCCGCTTGTAGAACCGGTAACGATTGCAGATTTTCCTTTTAACATAGTAATCTCCTTCTTGGTTGATAAGTTTAGGCGTTCATTTTTTAATTGACTCTTACTGTTTCAAAACTTGGAATGCTTACGCTCCAAGTTTGAGTTACGCTGCGTGCTTCTCAGTCGCTCGTGCCAACGCATAAAATGCGTTGGGTATAATACTAATTCACTTGTGTTGTTTCTGTAATAAGGCGTGTGGAGCGTTTGAAGGTGACATAGGCCCAGAACCATTCGATCATAACAGAGATTCTGTTTTGCAAATTGGCGAGGAACATCACGTGAATCATGCCCCAGAACCACCAGGCGAGCACCCCTTTCATGCGGAATTTTCCAAAATCAGCAACCGCCGCCTGCCGGCCAATAGTCGCTAGGCTGCCATAATGCTGATAGGAAAATTCTTTTTGTGGTTTAGCACCTTCAATTTTCGCACGAATATGCTTGGCCACAAATATGCCACTTTGTTTGGCGGCGGGTGCCAAGCCGGGCATTGGCTTGCCGTTCCAAACCTCTGCTAAAACTGTGTCCCCAATTGCGTAAATATTTGCGCATTCCGGCACTGATAAGTCCTTACTCACTTTCACGCGACCAGCGCGATCTGCCTCTGCACTCAGCCACTGCGCCGCCGGAGAGGATTGCACACCTGCAGCCCAAATAACGTTAAGCGAATGAATGCGCTGGCCATTAACGATAACGCCCTCCGCGTCTATATTTTCCACCCTGCCACCAGTCATCACTGTTACACCTAAATTCTCCAGCGCGGTTTTGGTGTAGGTAGAAATATCTTCCGGCATAACCGCCAGCAAGCGAGGCCCTGCTTCCACCAGATAAATTTTGGCTGTGCTTGGGTCGATGCGGCTAAATTCACCCTCCATGCCTTTATGGGCAAGTTCGGCCAACGCGCCCGCTAATTCCACGCCTGTAGGCCCACCGCCAACAATAACGAAGGTCAGGAGTTGTTGCTGTATAATGGGGTCATCGCAATTTTCGGCTGCTTCAAATGCTTTGAGCAATTTGGAACGCACGGCAATCGCATCCTCAACGCGCTTCATGCCAGGCGCAAAAGCCGCCCACTCGTCCTTGCCAAAATAGCTGTGGCGCGCGCCAGTGGCCAACACTAAATAATCATAAGCAAAGCGATTGCCGTTTTGCATTATTAAGTTTTGATTGGTTTTATCCACGCCTGCCACTTCACCCAGCATGATGCGGATATTGCTCTGGTCGCGAAATAAACCACGAATGGGGGTTGCAATGTCGGAAGGTGATAAGCTCGCCGTGGCAACTTGATACAATAGAGGTTGGAACAAATGATAATTATGCTTGTCAATCAAAGTGATGCGGCACGCCGTTGTGCTTAATGTTTTTGCCGTTGCCACACCGCCAAAGCCAGCGCCAACAATTACCACATGCGGCAAATCGGCAAGATTGCTTGTTAAATTCCCATCAAGCTGTGGAAATATTTTTCCTAAGTTTAATCGAATGATATGGTCGAGTGAATATTTGCCAGGACCTCTGAAAAATATAATGGACAGCAGCATAATCCAATACACAAATTCTGTTACTTGAGCAGTAGACGCGTCCACCTTATGTGTTATGAGCGCCAAAACAACGAGCGACAAAAATGCAATAATTCGCGTGCCAAAACCCAAGACAATGCACAGCGCACCAATACTGCAGATAAAACTTACCCAAACATTGGTCATTTCCATCTGCAAAACCGAGAGCTGTGGTTGATAGGTGAGAAATTGCAGATGTTCTGAAATTTTCATCAATTCCATTGCAGCATGGCCTGCAACATATAGCACTGCCGCAATCCATAAGCGCATGAGGAGAATATAAAATTGCGCAACATGGATTGTCAAAAAATTAAATAATTTACCAAGCGGCATGGCCAAGGGCAACGCAGACTCTTTTAATCCACGCAATAGATAATCGAGTGAATTTCTGTTGGCGCCCACCACCACCCAATACCCGAAGATGATAATCCAAAACACTTGCGCATTCACTGGTTGGTAGGCGGTTTGTATAACCGCGGTGAGAATGAGCAATAGTAAAGCCGCCAAGCGAGTCATCAGCCCAAGTGCTAATAAAACTGGGCAAATTAGCTCTATAGAAACGCCTATAATCGCTGCGGTTACTGGATTCATCCAACTCACTGGATATTCATGCGTTGAAAGATATAGGGCAGTGTCCCAATTTGCTATTTTCACTAGGCCAGATAGAAAAAACGCCTGCGCCAGAGTCAGGCGGCGGATGAAATCCATGCCAGGGGCAAGAATTTTATCGCAAACGCGCAAAACAGTGCCGATGTTTCGTAAAGCGTTGGAAAGAATAAGATTCTGGCGGTATCGGGTTGCGGATTGCATATGGTCTTCTTCTTTCTAATAATAAACTTAGAGCGAAGCTTTTATGCGTTGACCCTTTTTGGGTGTTCAGCGGTATCTTCTTGGAAGCTCAGCAACCCATTACTCACCCAACGTACAAAATATCCTAATAACTTTTCTGTGACTGATAGTTGATCCATATTTTCTAATGCTTCGCCAACAGGAATGCCCGCAAATAGTTTGGTTAGAAGGTGATATTCTGCTTCTTCTAAATCCATGCGCCAAACCACATCCTCGTGGCGGAACACGGCAATGAAGGATTTCTCAAACTCGGGTCTTTCTGGTAATTCTTCGTTTTTTATTACACGATAATATGCATTCACTGGATATTCAAATGCGAAAAGCCGCAAGGCTTTGCGCGGGTGCAACACTTGTTCCATCAAAATTTCTGGTGTCATGCCTTCAAGGTGAATTGGCGTGAGCGCTATGGTTTCCTCCATATCACTGAGTTGTGAAATGGCGTTTTCCAACGTTGCCAGTTCAACAGCAAAATCATCCATAACTTCATGTTTAGCCAAAAATTCTGGTAAATGCGCTGCAAAACGCCCAATGTTGAAATGATCGGAATGGGTGGTGTTCACAAAATCCTGAATGAGACGATCAAAATTATTATCACCTAAATAGTGTTTCAACACCTGATAATCCTCGGCAGTCACATTGTATAATCGGAACCGATAGGCATTTACATAAACTGCTAGCTGATCTTTAGGCGCGAATTCTGCCTTTGAACGAATCCAACCATCTGGGTTGCTGCAAATTCTTTCACCAAGCAAAATCGCATCCTGCATAGTCATTTGTGTATCGGCGAGCGGTGTTATCAAATCTGCCGCATAAGTATTTTGATTGGCTAAATTTGGCAATGGTGCAAAATTACAGGCATCTTTCGCCGCTGCTTTGGCTTTGCCAAGCTCTGCGAATAGCACATCAAATTCAGGGATATTATCATCCCATTCCACCATTGTGTTGGGCACGCGGCCAGCTTTATGAACAACATATTCATAAAGTTGCCATACCTCTTCCACGACTAAATCATCATGTGTATCAATAAGATGAGTGCCCATATTGCTGTGACCTGATAGATGGATTTGCGCGACTTTATCCAGCGGCAGCGCATCAATATAGGCTTTGGGGTCGAGGCGGTGATTGTAGCAAGTCACATACACATTATTCACATCGAGCAGCAGGTTACAGCCCGATTGCTTGACCATTTCAGCGATAAATTCGCTCTCCGGAATATGTGAGGTTTTGAATTCTAGGTAAGTAGACGGATTTTCTAGCGCAATTGGACGCTCCAGAACCTCCTGCACCTGCTGAATGCGAGAGATGATATGCTTCAGCGCTTCTTCAGTGTAGGGTATTGGCAATAAATCATGTGAATTTTTATGGGCTATGCCTGTCCAGCATAAGTGATCAGAAATCCATGCAGGTTTTATCTCATCTGCAAGTTTTTTGAGTTTTTGTAAATATTCGGAATTGAGTGGGTCGACGGTGCCGATCGACATCGCCACACCATGCATCACTATGGGGTAGCGCTCACGAATTTTATCAAGATTTCGGCGCGGCTTGCCACCTGTATCCATGAAATTTTCTGAGATAATCTCGAACCAGTCTACTTCTGGCCAATGCTCAAAAATATGACGATAGTGCGTGGGACGAAGACCGAGACCAAAACCAAGATTCGGAAAGATATCGAGTATTTTTTTCATAATTGTGTCTTCAGAAAAAAGCGTAGGTGTGAATGCCCCATCTTTCACGAAAAGTACAGATTATTTATTTGATGCGCAAATGCTTTTGCCTTTATGTGCGTACTTTTCTTTAGTGGGTTCTGTTTTTTTTTCAGCTTTTTGTCATCTGATCTGTATAGTCAAACCAAATAAATTTTACACTGCGGTTGGTTTGACCAAAGCGCGACTGCGTTTCGCGGCTTAGCCGCGCACCCGCGTAGCACAACGACTTCAGTCTGTTGTGCGTGAGCGATGTAAATTTATAGTCGTCCAATTTTTAATTGGATCGACTATAGTGCTTGCAAAGCCAACAATGATAAAAACGGTCGAAAGAAAGCTATCAAGTGCTGCGGTAGCGAGTTTGTTGACAGATGTGTGGCACTCTTTGTGCAGGTTTAGTTAGAATGCATTGCGTGCAGTAGAAATAAATATCCAGCTATAATGCCTACATCTTAATTCGTAGGGGTATATAGGTAGCACTCTAATACGCAATTGAATTTGTGCAATCACTCTTTTGAAGGCAAAAAACTCTTGCCCGTTACTACCTTTTTACCCGTCTGACTTTCCAATTCTAAGCGGGCTTTTTTGGCGATATTGCCACCTGTCTTTGCGGCCTTGGCATTTTCATGCATGCCAGTAGCTTGCACAGTTTCAGCGATCTGGCGAGTGGAAAGTTCTGCCAGCGCGGTGAAGATCAATTCCGCTTCACTCATATGGTCACGGAGGTTTTGGGTTTTGAGGCCTTTCATGGCTTTATGATCTTTAGGGGTTACGCCTGCCCATTCAGTGTGAATGATACTGGTGAGAATGGCATATTCAGTGCCTTCTTTAACCCCGTGTTCACTCCAATAATCGGTGAGTTTATTGCGGGTTTCTTGCCCCGTCATGCGCTGCTGTATCCACTTTTCGCTGCGGCCATGCTGTTGCCATGTGGAGCGGGCGCGGTTCAGCGAGCGTTCGGGGTCTGCCATTTCCTGCATGCGCTCATAGCCAACTTTGGCCAGCCATATCTTTATGGGTTCAGCTTTCGGGCTTGGTACGGATTGGATGAGACGCAAGAGGGTTTGCGGGTCTGCCACATCGGTGACGCGCATTTTCCCGTCTTCAGCTTGCAATTTCAACCCGTGACAATTTGTCACGACTTCACTGCCTTCAGCGATAAGCCTTTGTTTTAACTTGCGCCAATATGCGCCAGCATCGGGGCTTTCGGTCAATGCCCGTATAATGTCGATAACTGAAAACTGCCATGTTTCCGTTTTTTCGTCATACACTCTGCGGATATTGTAGTCTTCAAAGTTTATAAGGGGAGTGTTCATAGGGCATCCTTTTCCTATTAGGCTTTTTTAATCGGGATAATTTCTGCACTTGGCCTGTTACTGAGTGCAGCTTCAATGCGGTGGCTTATGGAGTCCGTAGCGATTTTGAGCGGGTCATTGTCGAGGTGGGCATAACGCTGCGTTGTGCTGGCCTGAGTATGGCCTAAGAGTTTCCCGATAATCGGCAAGCCCATGCCTGAGCCTGCACCGAATGACGCATAGGTGTGGCGTAAATCGTGAAGGCGTAAACCATCTAAGCCTGCATAGTGCGTGACACGCGCCCACGGGCGTTTTAAATCTGCCTTTGGCTTATGAATAGTTTTGCCTTGTGCATCTACAAATGATTTGCCTGCAATTACATAATCACTTATGCGGGGCAATGTATTGAGAATGGCAAGCGCGGGTGCGCTTAGAATAATGGTTTTTTTGCCTGTTTTACTATCCGATAAAAACAAAAGCCCACGTTCAAAATTTATCTCGCTCCATTTTAAATGCAGAATTTCACGCAAGCGGCATCCTGTGAATAATAGCAAGCGAATTGCGGCAATTGAATGGGTTGAGAATATTTCAGGTAATTGGTTTTTGGGTGCGTGTTTAGATTTTGGTTTATCAGGGTCAATAATAGGCATAAAGCCCAACGTTTCTGCATGGGTAAGCGCATCTCCCAAGCGTTGCAATTCCTCTATAGTGAGATAACGCTCAATTGCATTTTCTTTAAATGATTCAATGCCTTTTGTAGGGTTATGATTGCGTTCGATTAACCCACATTTTTGTGCATAACGATACACACTTGAAATAGTATCTACCACACGATTTGCGGTTGCAGGCATATCTGCCCCTATTTTGCGGTGCAATTTGGTAATATCGTTTAAGGTCACATCATCTAGCTTTTTATTCCCAAAGGCAGAAAATATATGATTATAAAGCTGCCCTTTGTAATTTAGAAAAGTGTGAGGCTTTAATTTGAGTTTTGCCTCCTCTTTAAGATAGCGTTCGGCAAAAAGCTGAAATGAAGTCATTGCCCTTGAATTGGCTTTCTCTTCTGCGGGGTCAAATCCTTTTGAAACATCGGCAAGCACATCTTTGGCTAATTTACGCGCCTCTTCAGGGGTCAACACGCCATAACGCCCAATTGTCATAAAACGCTGTTGCGCGGTGCGCCCGCCACTGCCTGCACGATAGCGCACTATAAAGGTTTTCGTGCCACTAGCTTCAATGCGCAATCCAAAACCCGCAAGTTCACTATCCCACACCATGTATCTGCCTTGTTCTGGCAAATAGGAATCTACTATGCGTTTTGTGAGTTTTGCAGATTTTGGGTTTTTACTCATATTGAGCGTCCTATTTTCATACACTATCATATAATAAAATATTTTGGTCAACACATGGTGCGCACCATATTATGAAGTTAAAGAAGGCTATCGGATACATAAAGCAATAATTTTATATATAAATCAGTAGAATTAAAATAGAATAAGAAACATGTGGAAACATTAGGAAGCGTAAATTTTCATACTATTAATCAGAGGGTCGATGGTTCGAATCCATCTGGGCTCACCACTTTAAAAATTATCAATGAATCATCCGATTTATTGTTTAGCGCTCATGCATGAGGCGGCCCCATAGGGGTGAGCGTAGCGAACAATCCATCTGAGATTACACTTTAACAGCTATTTGTATGGCTTGTGTACATCTTTTTACATAGCAACTTTCACATACTCACTCACAATTTGGAATGATTTCTTTGGCCCGCGCACATGGTGTTGAATGGTGAAGGCATGGGGTGAAGTGATTGTGTAATAAGTTAAATACACATCTTGCCCGCACAAATGGCTGGCGGCGCCCTGCCACGGCCCATCAGCGGATGTTGGCAAGAGAGTAATGCTATGAAATAGACGCAAGGGCGTTTCATCAAAATATACAAATATCGACGTGCCATCGCAGGTATAAACATACTCTTTATAGGCATGAAATTGTTGGCCGACATGCCCCGTGAGGATGCCTTTTTCGCTATAGCGCAATGTTGAAGGGTTGGACGGCGTAAAGCGCGCCATCCCTTCAAATGTCCCAAAATTACTAACGTCTCGGCGCAATTGCCAGTCGCCTGGTAAAACACTAAAAAATTGGGTCACAAAATTATCTGTGGTGGAAGTATGATTGAGCATGGCACTTATTAACCACAATACTTGTAGGAATCAACTCCATACCATAGCGTTGTGGTTGTTCACGTGGAGTGAGTCTGTTGTTTGCATCATTACCCAAAATCGGCGCCTATGTGGTGATCGTATTGGCGTCGCTAGTGCCTTTGGGCATTGGCGTGTTATTTGTTGCGCAGCATGAGCGCAGCAAGTTTGAAATGCTGCATATGCAAGTGGCTGAATTTGTGGTGAGCCGATTCGATGAAACGATCGACGAAGTGCAAATCGCTGCGGTGGGGTTAGATGGATTGATTTCAGCCGATACGGCTCCACAAGAGCGTGGTGCTTTATTTGAAGAAACGACGAAAACAGATGCGCGCTGCACGCCATCTATCCGCGCGAAACTTGATGATTTTGTGTTAATTTCAAAATATTTGCAGGAATTGCGCTTGATACGACCAGATAGGGGCGTGATTTGCGGCACGGCAAATCGTACATGGAAACTGATTGGCTCGGCCGTATATATGGGCAGCAAAAATACAATGATGTATTCGGCCATTGCCAGCCCATATGAGCAAACGGCTATTGTGTTTCACATTGTGTTGGATCCGCAAACAATAGTTGAGGCGGTTGTGCCGATTGATCGTCGCAAATATGAGGGGCTTTCGGCGCCTTTGTCTTCCATTTTAGATGTAGAAATGGTGGAGCGTGATGGCCGCTCACTTTTAACAGAAGCAAAAGCGGGTGTGTTTCTAAAGAATTATGGGCAAATTGCCGCAAAATCTGATTCAAAATCGTTGATTTTGGCTTCGGCGCGTTATCCATTTGCAATTAAGGTGCGCATGAACACCGATGCATTGCAGCGGTTTTTGTCGCCCCTTACGTGGTTTGCGTTGGTTTTATCTGCATTAATGAGTGCATGTGCTGGGTTTATCTTCATCAAAAAATATCAAGAAATTTTGGTTGAAGATGAAGCCAATATGTTAAGTGCGGCTAGCAGCGAATTGCACCAAGCGATTGATAGGGAGGAATTTATTCCCTTTTATCAACCGATTATCAATTTAAGAACGGGGCATTTGGTGGGCTGCGAGGTGCTGATGCGGTGGCGCAGGCCTAATGGTCTTGTATTGCAGCCTTCCGCCTTTATGGATGAGTTGGAAGACCCGATTTTGGCGCGTAAGGTGACGCAGTTTATTATGCGAAAAGCACTCGAGGAATGCGGTGATATGCTGCAAGCGCGCCCGCACTTATATATTGCGTTTAATTTATTTGCGTCTCAATTTGTTGATACCCATATTGTGACAGATTTAAAATCGATATTTACCGATTCAAAAATTGCATTGTATCAAATTATGCTTGAAATTACAGAGCATAAGCCGCTGCCAGACTTGGCAAAGGCGTCTAAAATTGTTGGTGATATTCAGGCGTTGGGCTGCACTGTGGCGCTGGATGATTTGGGAATTGGGTGTTCTAATCTCATTACATTGCAAGCGCTTGGCGTGAATCAAATTAAAATTGACAAGCATTTTATTGACACAATACGCAAAGCCGAAGTGAGCTCCCCAATTGTTGATGGCCTCATTCATATTGCTAACGCGTTAGAATTGGGCATAGTTGCGGAGGGGATCGAGACACGTGATCAGGTGCAGAATTTATTATCACGTGGAGTAACATCAGGGCAGGGTTATGTGTTTTCAAAACCATTGGGTGCAGCAGAGTTTATGAAGTTGTTGCATGAAATGGAAAAAGCTGAAGCGTTAGAAGTGCAGAGCTAGCTTATATTTATAGCATCATGCCCATGATGGGCGCGACCACACATCATTTTGTGATTGAGACTGCGCCTTGGTGTGCACCCAGCCTTTAGAATGTTGCGGCGTGTTCGAATGTGTGTGTGATGAGTGCGCAGGAGTAAACCAGTTTTTCATCGCACCCCATTTTGAAGATTGTGATGTGGATGATGCCGCGTGCGTACCCGATTTCAAATCGGCATCGGTAATATCAACAATATTTTGGGTGTCATCAAACCATCGCGGTGCGTTGCGGGGTGCAGTTGCCGCTGTCGGTGGTGTGGCTGGGTCTTGCGCAGGGCCTGAAAGCATCAAAGGTGTTTGCGTTGGTGCTTTGGGTGTCGTGGGTACAGACCGAGTAGTAGGTGCTTTTTGAGCATTTTGAGGGGCGTTTTGCGCAATTTGGCCAATTTGAATTTTAGAATATGTAGCTACCATAAATAAAGATGCGGTCATGTCCCCAACCTGAATGTGTTGGGCCATTGTAATGGATTTTTGCTCACTGGTGAAAAACTGGGTCATGTGCTGCCATTTAACTCTCTATTTTATATGAGATTTTGACAGTAAAAGCATCCCATTCTTTTGGGGTAGGCATTAAGCATAATCGCGCGACTTTGTGCCTAGGTCATGGGATGTAGGGGGTGGTGAGAATGTGCAAATATACATACACCCACGCCGATGAGGGCGCGGGTGCAATGAATTCTCTGCAAAATTTAAGCGGTAACTGGCTTTTTTACGCGCGCCTCTTGTGGTTCTGGTTGCACATAAATGCGTGGTTTCATCATTTCTCGCATGAGAATGATAAAACTCGATAATAAAAATGTGCCCATAAAGGAAATTAGCATGATCGGACCAAATTTGGGCGAATCAGGCTCACTCGAAGGTGTTGCATAGGTGATAATTTGTGCCGGCACAGGTACAGCATCAAGGTTTTGTTGGCCAAGGGCATCTTGGTAGCGTTGCATCATCGATTCTAGCAAATCTCGTTGGGTTTTGGCATCTCGCTCTAGCTCTTTCAATTTCACTTCTTGCTCATTGGCGGAAGATGCTTGTGTTTTCATGCGGCCAAGAGACGCTTGCAGCGCTTCGGAGCGGGCGTTTGCAATTTTTGCGTCATTTTCAAAGCCACGCGCCACACGTTCGGCTTCATTACGCACTTGTTTTACATAATCGGCCAGCATGGATTGCAATTGCTGAATGCGCGGGTGGCCAGGCAATAAAATAGTGGATTGCTGGGCAATTTCATTACGCACAGTGGCAATTTGTTCGTTCATGCGCTGCACTACAGGTGAGTTCAGTACATCGGAGGATTCAATCGGTTGGTTATTTTTGATGAGGGCACGGATTTGTTGCGCTTTGGATTCGGATTCTGACTTGACCTGCTGCGCTGCGGTGAATTGTGTACTCACTTCAGAAAGCTGTTGTGTGGTAAGGCTGTTACCACTGGCACCACTGGTGATAAACAGGCCTGTTTTGGCACGATAGTCTTGAACTTTATTTTCAGCGGTTTGCACCCTCTTTTGCAAAGTTTCTATTTCTTTTGCCAGCCAATTTGTGGCATCGCGAGTGGTTTCGCGCACTTGCTCGCGGCGGCGTTCAATATAGCGCTCGGCCATAGAATTTGCCACTTTTGCAGCAAGTTCAGGGTCTTTTGATGAAAAATCAATGGCGATTACGCGTGTGCGTTCTACAGTGTAAACGTCAAGTTTTTTATAAAAACGTTTGAGAATGAGGTCCTCTTTGGCTGAAGGAAAGAAAAAACGTCCAATTCCCAATCCATCTAATATTTGTATAGAGGTACCGCGGCGTTCAAATTCGTTGACTGTATTGAGTTTTGTGGCGGCCACAACTTCACGCACTAAATCACGCGATTGTATATAGACAGCTTGAGCTTGAGCAGCATCTTGGCCTGTCATATTCTCAAAATTGCTAGGTGCATTTTGTAAGCTTGCAGTATTTGGGCGCGTGTACACACCTGGAGACGGCTCGATAATCAAGCGTGCAGACGATTTATATTCGGGAGAAATCGTTAATAATGCGAAAAACGCAACCCCACACACCAGCATGGTGGGTGCGGCGATCCAAAATTTTTCTTTCCATAAAGTACCAAATAATTCATTTGTACCCAGTTCTGCTTCATTAGGAAGTGTGTCTGGCTGATTGTATGTAGTGTTAGTTTTAGGTGTAACTGGTTTTTTCATAACGCGATACTCTCACATGGTTACCTCTTTATTTCATATTCTCGTAACTAAGCCGTTAAAATTCTCTACTTCGCATTATTTATCTACATATCGAAGATGTGTAGCGCTAAGCATTCAGTAACCATTTTTCTTTAAAGCTAGTTAAAATTCTTCTCGGCAAGCTGTAGGTGTCTCATGCATAAAATTCGTCTATTTCTCATCCTACCGTGTGTTGTTGCACTGTTAGCGGGGTGCGGATTGCGCACCACAAACGCACCGTTGAATGTGAATTCAGGCGCTGAACTGCAGCCTTATAATGCGGTGTATACACTCGACACGGGCGATAAAGTACGAGTGAGTGTTTTTGGCCAGCCAGAGTTTAATACAACATATTCAGTTGATGCATCGGGTGCCGTGGCGTTGCCATTGGTTGGCGCTGTTTCTGCACGCGGGCTCTCTGCGCGCCAGTTGGAAAGTGCAATTGCGGCGCGTTTGCAGCAACGTTTTATCAAAAATCCAAATGTTACAGTTGAAGTGGAGACCTATCGGCCATTCTTTATTTTGGGCGAGGTGATGTCCTCCGGGCAATATTCATATGTGAACGGCATGAGCGCGCAAACGGCAGTTGCAATTGCTGGCGGGTTTTCACCACGCGCAGTGCATGATAAAGTGGAGATCACACGAATTATTGGTGGGCGGCAGGTGGTATCTGTCGTTTCATCATCTACGATTATTCGGCCTGGCGACACAATTCGTGTGCTTGAACGCTATATATAGTTTTTTTACAAGGTTTTAAGTATGGTTGAGAGAGTTGTTTTGGTATTTCGCATGGCCTTGGGGGGCTTGTTCCGCCATGTGTGCGATGTAGGTGTGGGGCTTTCTCAACGAGGCTATAAGGTGGGGGTTATTTGTGGTGATCATGATTTGCCCCCTTATTGGCAAAATATGCTCGATAATTTAATTTCACATTGTGAGCTCGGCTCTGTAAAAATGCCCATTAGCCGGGGGGTGAGTCCGCTTGATCTTTCTATGCTGCCCAATGTTTTGAATTATATTAATGATCACAAGCCACATGTGTTGCATGGCCATGGCGCCAAGGGCGGCTATATCGCGCGGTTGGCAGGTTCTGTTGTGAGTGGGCCGCGGCCAGCGCGTATTTATACACCTCATGGTGGGAGCTTACAAATTGATCATAAAACCTTTGAAGGGCGATTTTATCACATGGCTGAGCGGATTTTATATCCTTTGGCTGATGGGTTGATTTTTGAAAGTAGTTACGCGCTGGAGCGCTATAAAATATGCGTGACAACTCCAAAGAACGATCATCGCATTATATATAATGGCCTTGCTGAGGAAGAGTTTGCGGTTATGGACCGCACGAATGTTCCATATGATTTTTTATATATGGCAGAGTTTCACCCGCGCAAGGGCTATGATATTTTTGTAGATGCGTTGCAAATTCTCCTTGCTGAAGGGCATACTTTCAAGGTATTATGTGCAGGCTCTGGCGTAAGTGAGGCAGATTTTAAGGCGCGTGTGGAGGCTGCTGGCCTGCAAGATAGCATTGATTTTAGCCCACCGCTGCGTGCGAGTGACGCATTTGCGCGTGCAAAATGTTATGTGAGTGTATCGCGATTTGAATCGATGCCCTATGCAATTTTGGAGGCTGCGGCGTGTGAAATGCCTATTATTTCTACTGAAGTTGGTGGCATTCCAGAGATTTTTAAAGATGGACGTTTAGGACTGTGTAAAAATGGCGATTTAGACGCGCTATTGATGAATTTGCGCGGGTTTATTGTCAACCCAGATGCCTATGTTGAGGCGGCGCGTCAGCGGCGGATCTTTGTACAGCGCCATTTTAATATGGATGCGATGCTTGAATCGATAATGACTATGTATGAAGATGCGTTTGAGCGGCGCAATGCGGGTTAATGTTCACTTGTGCGGGCCCTTTGCGTGCATATGATTTGTTAAGCAATTCTTATTAACTTAACATCATGAATCGCCGAAAAAATATAACTCTACCAGAGATAGAAGATATATATGGTGCGCGCATCCCGATTAGCGTGTTTGTTGCGGCGTCTGCATTCGCTGAATTTGTGTTTATGAGTGTGGTTTCGTTTATATATTACAAATATATCGCCGACGTTGCTGAGTTTAATGGCGCATATTTTGTGTTCGCAATGATGAGTTGTGTGACTTATATTATAATTTTGATTATGAAAAATGGATTTGAATATGAATCGCTGTTTCATTTCAGAAAGCGGTTGTTGCTCAGTATGCGCTGTTGGGGCACAGCTGTTTTGGTAATGGTATGTATCATGTTCTTTTTAAAACATGATGTGTTGGTCTCGCGCTATTGGGTGTTGGTGTGGTGCGGAATAGGTGTGGGTGTCATCGCGCTCTTTGCGTTGATACTTAAATCAGTAGCGACATTTTTATTTAATCGACATTTTTTAGAACAGCGCATTGTCATTGTGGGCAGCGGTGATGAGGCGCAGCATCTCATTGATTCACTCAATGCATCCGCGCGAGGTATCCATATTTGCGGTACATTTGATGATCGCTCCGACGATCGCTCACCACCGTTGCCCAATTATCCAAAATTAGGTTCGATTGATGCATTGGTCGCTTTTGCGCGCAAGGTTGATATTGATTTGCTGATTGTGGATATTCCTCTGCGCGCTGAAAATCGTTTGATGGGAATGCTCAAAAAATTATGGATTTTGCCAATTAATATTCGCATTTCTGCTGCATCAACATTGTTGAGGTTTCATAAGCGTTCATATTCTTATATTGGGAATGTGCAATTGCATGACATTTTTGATAAACCGCTGTCGGATGGCGACGTGATTATCAAATGGATGTTTGATAAGTTTTTTGGTATTTTGGCGCTTATTGTTTTGTCACCGATTATGGCGTTAACGGCTATTTTAATCAAATTAAACTCTCCTGGTTCTGTTCTGTTTAAGCAAATTCGGTATGGCTTTAATAATGAGCCGATTGAAGTTTATAAATTTCGCTCAATGTATACCAATCAGTCTGATTTTGCGGGTGCCGTAGCGGTGACAAAAACAGATCCGCGTGTCACACGGGTTGGTCGTTTTATTCGTAAAACCAGTATAGATGAGCTTCCGCAGCTGTTTAATGTGGTGTTTAAGGGCAATTTGTCACTCATAGGACCGCGCCCTCATGTGATTAATGCTCTTACGCAAAATCATTTGTTTGAAGATGTGGTGGATGGTTATTTTGCACGCCATAAAATGAAGCCAGGCATCACAGGCTTGGCGCAAGTACACGGCTTTCGCGGTGAAGTTGATAATTTCCATAAGATACAAAAACGCTCTGAATACGACCTTATTTATATAGAAAATTGGTCTATTTTGCTCGATTTATATATATTATTTTATACACCGATCTCATTATTCCTTCACAAAGAAAATGCGTATTAAATGGTCACTTTCTACCGTAAGTACATGACTGTTAGGCCTAAACAATGCTTTGTTGGTATTTAGGGCGGCCCTAGTGCGCGTGAACTGTTTTATGATGCTGATTGGCCGTGCGTGTAGATTGCGCAACCAGCCCCCACATAATCCCAATAAGCATCCACATATGGCGCCAATGCTCTGTTTGGTGCAGAAGTGCCTCAGAGAGCTGAAACAAAAGGCCCAATAATATGGCTGTATAGAAAAGGGTATCATTTGCATATTTGCGCATCTTGATCGCATAGAAGATCATTAAGGAGACGAAGGAAAGCCAGCATATACCCGCAAGCCAGCCATAATTAAGAAATGAACTCAGGAAGAAATTGTGGATGGGTTCTCCAAACCATTGTTCAAATTTGTGTGGTCCTAAACCAAATGGGTATTGTAGAATATAGCCAAGACTCAACAAATAACGATTCAAGCGCCCGCCGCGCCCTTCATCATATGACTGCGTGAGGGCAAAACGTTGCGAGGCAAGATTGTTGAGGTCGCTGTTTAACGAAAGAGTTATGATGAATGCAACAATAGCAACGGCAAAAAATATGAATAGATATTTGAATTTAAAAAATGCATTTGGTTTTGAAAACGATGATATGAACATCATAATTGACGTGAATATGATAAAATTAACAGTAGCAATTCGTGAATAAGCAAGCAAAACAGCCAATGCAATAACACCAAATAAGAGTGAATATAGAAATTGAGTGCGTTTTGTTGTGCTATTTACAATTCTATACAAACAAAATAGCGCACTTACAGAAATAAACGCGCTGTGCATGTTTGGGTCGTCCATTAGCCCTTTCCCTCGTCCAGCCCATGTGAGAACTTCATCCCCAATATCCCCGATGATAAGGCCGTAAATCGCAAGTACTGATGAAGTTATGCCCGCGGCAATAAAGAAATTTATGAAATAATCAATAAACCTTGATTTTGCGTTATAAAATATTTGTGCAATAATAAAAGAGCTCATACTAATATAAAATTTAATAATAATATCTTGTCGTGCATCACCAAATACCCTTCCGATAGCGAAATACTCAGTCACAAATATTCTATCAAAGTAATCAATATAAGAAACAAAGACAGATATATTCCAAATTAGAATTAATATATACGGGAATATAATAATTAATGACAATTTTTTATTCTCAAAGAAAAATAATATAAAACTGATGACCATAAATGCATCATATGGTGAAGGACGGGTAAGTGTAAAAAACATGCTCATTACACCAAGCAAAAATAGTTTTTGGTGCGGTGCCAGTTTTTCTTGAAAGGTATATTGCATGAGGTGAAGCCAGAAATGTAAGTGTGTCTTATACTATTATGTGATTTGTCTTGCTGATTTATGAATTTTACAATGCCGCGTTAGTTTTGATTAACTGCATTTTTGGAAGTTTGAGCGAGTTAATTGAATTTTCAATGATTCATTCCTAATATCTGCGCACAATGAAGGAACACGCATGATCAATTCACTTAAAACATTTATACAACGCGAAAAATTTTTGCCGACGTATTTATCGATATTGATCAATCCATTGTATATTATTCGCACGGGCCTAAAGCGTGGTATCGCCCATTATGCGCCCAGAATTAGTGGGAATGTGTTAGATTTTGGCTGTGGTTCAAAGCCATATGAAAGTTTTTTTGCTCATGTCGTTTCATACACGGGTGTTGATATTGAAGTTTCAGGGCATAACCACATTGATAGCAAGGTTGACGTATATTATGATGGCAAAACATTGCCGTTTCCCGACCATCATTTTGATGCGGTCGTGTGCTTTGAAGTGTTTGAGCATGTGTTTAATTTGGATGAGGTGCTGGCCGAAATTGGCCGTGTGCTCAAGCCAGGCGGGCAATTGCTCATTTCCATTCCATTTGCGTGGGATGAGCACGAGGTGCCCTATGATTTTGCCCGTTACACCAGCTTTGGCATTACACATATTTTAAATCGCGCACATTTTGAACATGTAGAAATTATAAAGACAACCACTTCGTTCCTTGCAATTTCTCAGGTGTTTATTGCGTATGTATCGCAGCGCGTTTTGCCAAGATCCGCTATATTAAGGGCGTTTTGCCAATTGATAATTGTGTTTCCATTAATGGTGATGATGTTGGTTTTGAATAAAATTTTTCCTAAGCGCTATGAGTATTATAGTAATTTGGTGGTGCTTGCGAAGAAAGTTTAAAAATCACTTCTCTTAAAATAACAACATTCAAATTAAAAAAATCAGTGATTTTAATGCAAACTCGCTTTTTTGTAAAAACAACTATTGACATTTCAAAACAAATATAAGAAATAAAGCGTCTTGCTGCCGTTCTTTTTTGAAATATAATTCCAAAATATCTAGGCGCAACGATTAGGTGTTGGCTTTTCTAGCAGGATTTGATAATGCAGTGCAGCATAAATGAGCAGTTAGGAAAATTGTCATGACAGAAATGACAGGCGCGCAAATTGTGATTCAGGCTTTGGTTGATCAAGGCGTTTCACATATTTTTGGCTACCCCGGTGGGGCAGTGCTGCCGATTTATGACGCGATTTTTCAGCAAGAAAGCCTTGAGCATGTTCTGGTTCGGCACGAGCAAGGCGCCGCTCATGCGGCTGAAGGCTATGCGCGCTCCAGCGGCAAAGTGGGCGTTGTTTTGGTGACATCGGGCCCTGGTGCCACAAATGCCGTAACAGGCATTGCCGATGCGATGATGGATTCGATTCCTATGGTGGTGATTACGGGGCAGGTGCCTTCACATCTCATCGGGTCGGACGCGTTTCAAGAATGCGATACCACAGGAATCACCCGCCCATGTACCAAGCATAATTATTTGGTGCGCGACGTGAACCAGCTGGCACGGGTGATTCACGAGGCGTTTTACATTGCGCGCTCTGGCCGCCCAGGCCCAGTGGTGATCGATATTCCGAAAGACATTCAGTTTGCCAAAGGCATATATGAAAATGCGCGGAACACTCAGCATCGCACCTATAAGCCTGTGACACAGCCGAAAGATGAGGCAATTGAGGCGGCGCTAGACCTGATCGCCAGTGCCAAAAAACCAATTTTCTACACAGGTGGTGGGGTGATCAACTCTGGCCCGCGCGCATCGACTTTATTGCGCGAATTGGTGAGAAAAACAGGGTTCCCAATTACATCTACGTTGATGGGTTTGGGTTGCTACCCTGCGGCTGACGGCCAATGGCTAGGGATGCTCGGCATGCACGGCACCTATGAAGCCAATATGGCGATGCATGATTGCGATGTGATGGTGTGCGTTGGTGCACGGTTTGATGATCGGATCACGGGGCGATTGGATGCGTTTTCGCCCAATTCTAAAAAAATTCACATTGATATCGACCCATCCTCTATCAATAAAACCGTGAAGGTGGATGTGCCGATTATTGGCGATTGCGAAAAAGCGCTTGAGGCGCTGCTCGCAGGCTATACGCGTCGCAAAATAGAAACGGATGCAGCCGCGCTTACAACATGGTGGGCGCAGATTGATAAATGGCGCGCTCGTAAGAGTTTAGCCTATAAGCCAAAATCCAAAGCAATTATGCCGCAGCACGCCATTGAGCGGTTGTATGAATTGACCAAAAACCGCGACACCTACATCACCACCGAGGTGGGGCAACACCAAATGTGGGCGGCGCAATATTATCGGTTTGAAGAACCAAACCGCTGGGTTACATCTGGCGGCTTGGGCACAATGGGCTTTGGCTTGCCAGCGGCTGTTGGCATTCAAATGGCATACCCCAATGCGTTGGTGATTGATATTGCGGGCGAAGCCTCCATTCAAATGTGTATGCAGGAGCTCAGCACTGCCATTCAATATCGCCTGCCCGTGAAAATTTTCATCATCAATAACCAATATATGGGCATGGTGCGCCAGTGGCAAGAACTGCTGCATGGTGGGCGCCTTTCCAGCAGCTATTCGGAAGCGTTGCCTGATTTTGTGAAATTGGCCGAAGCCTATGGCGGTGTCGGTATTCGTGCGCATACGGTGGAAGAATTGGATGCTAAGATTATTGAGATGATTGATAGCCCTATGCCAGTGTTGTTCGACTGCGTAGTGGACCAAACCGCCAATTGCTTCCCCATGATTCCATCAGGGCGCGCCCATAATGAAATGATTTTGGGCGAGGATGCTTCCGCCGATGATATGGAAGTGACCGAAGAAGGCCGGATGATGGTATAGGAATGACTATGAACAACGCTAAAAAAATTGAAACCCACACGCTCGCCATTTTGGTGGATAATGAACCAGGTGTTTTGGCACGGGTGGTGGGGTTGTTCTCAGGCCGTGGCTATAATATTGAAAGCCTTACGGTGAGTGAAACCGAGCATAAATCGCACGTATCGCGCATCACCATTGTGACAAACGGCACGCCCGATGAATTGGTGCAAATTCGTGCCCAGCTCAGTCGCCTTGTGCCCGTGCATAAGGTGACAGACCACACCGCTGATGGCAATGCCATTGAGCGCGAGTTGGCATTGGTGAAGGTGAACATTCCTGCACACGACCATGCCAAAGTGATGGAAGCAGTGCAATCTTACAATGCAAAGCTAATTGACACCTCAGGGGCGGCTTCAATTTTTGAGATTTCAGGCACTACAGCTGAAGTTGAGCGGTTCATTTCGGCCATGGCCTCTGTCGGTTTGGCAGAAGTTGCACGAACTGGCATTGCGGCTATTGCGCGCGGCGCACAAGCGATGTAAAGAGCGCTCAAGATTTTTCAATTCCACACACGCACACACTAAAGGATCAACACAATGCGCGTTTATTACGATAAAGACTGCGACCTCAACCTCATCAAAGGCAAAAAAGTTGCCATCGTTGGCTACGGCAGCCAAGGCCACGCCCATGCACTGAATTTGAAAGATTCTGGCCTCACCAATTTGGCTGTTGCGCTGCGTGAAGGTTCAACCTCTGCCAAAAAAGCCACCGATGCTGGCCTCAAAGTGATGGACGTAACGGCAGCAGCCAAATGGGCAGATGTTGTGATGATGCTCACTCCAGATGAATTGCAAGCCGATATTTATTACGCTCACCTGCATGACAACATGCAAAAAGGCGCTGCATTGGTGTTTGCCCATGGCTTGAACGTGCACTTTAACTTGATTGAACCTCGCGCCGATTTAGACGTGTTGATGGTGGCGCCAAAAGGCCCAGGCCACACAGTGCGCGGCGAATATCTCAAAGGCGGCGGCGTGCCAACGCTCATTGCTGTGCATAAAAATGCCAGCGGCAAAGCGCATGATATTGCACTGTCCTACGCTATGGCCAACGGCGGCGGCAAAGCGGGCATTATTGAAACCAATTTCCGCGAAGAATGCGAAACCGATTTGTTTGGTGAACAGGCCGTGTTGTGCGGTGGCTTGGTGGAGCTGATCCGCGCAGGCTATGAAACATTGGTGGAAGCAGGTTACGCTCCTGAAATGGCGTATTTTGAATGCTTGCATGAAGTGAAATTGATTGTTGACTTGATCTATGAAGGCGGCATCAAAAACATGAACTATTCCATATCCAACACTGCGGAATATGGCGAATATGTAACAGGCCCACGCATTATCACTGCAGAAACAAAAGCAGAAATGAAGCGCGTGCTGGAAGATATTCAAACTGGCCGCTTCACACGGGATTGGATGCTGGAAAACAAAGCGTCGCAAACCTCATTCAAGGCCATTCGTGCCCGTAATGCCGCTCACCCCATTGAAGAAGTGGGCGAACGCCTCCGCGCCATGATGCCATGGATTGGTAAGAATAAATTGGTGGACGTGACGAAGAACTAAGGCCTCTACATGCTCCCCCCTTGTGGGGGAGCTGTCGCGCGTAGCGTGACTGAGGGGGGTATTCTTACTTCTCTTAAAAAAGAAAACCCCTCCCCCTACCCCCTCCCGCAAGGGGAGGGGAAGTCTGGACACCACCATGCACTACACCCCCGCCACATGCCCCACGCGCGCACCCCAGCAGCAGCCTGCCACCAGCGCAGTGATATTTCTCCATGGCTATGGCGCGGATGGAAATGATTTGCTCAACATTGCTGATGTGTGGGCGCAAGCGCTACCAAATACAGTTTTTGCGAGTCCAAATGCGCCACAGCCCTGCATGGCCAATCCGTTTGGCGGGCGGCAATGGTTTCCATTGTTTCGGTTTGACGAGGCAGAATTGTGGGATGGCGTGAATGCCGCCGCGCCAGAACTGAATGAATTTCTTGAGAGTTTTGCCGCGCATTACGGCCTGCCAATGGATAAAATCGCGCTTGTGGGCTTCAGCCAAGGCACCATGATGGCGCTGCATGTGGCTTTGCGCCGCGAACATGCGCCATGCGCTGTGGTGGGCTTTTCGGGCCGCTTGGTGGGCGCGCAGCATTTGGCGAATGAGGCAATCTCCAGCCCCGCGTTGTTCCTCGCCCATGGTGATGCCGACTCAGTGGTGCCATATATCAGCTTACAACATGCGCTAGAAACACTGGAATCCACAGGCCGCACTGCACACACCTACACCGCGCATAACCTTGGCCACGGCATAGATGAGCAAATGCTGGTGCGGGCAGGGCAATTTTTGGTAGCGCAGTTGTCATAAAAACTTCAAAAAAATCACATAGATATTCAATTGGTTTCCAGTCAACCAGGTGAATACTCATGTCTGAAATTAAAGAAATAGGTTATTCTTCAGCGTTCGGTGCTGCTGCAATGCTGAGCTTAGGCTATTACATGGATAGCATCAGTCTTAAAGGCAATACGCTACCTGCTGATCGATTTGCAAATATATCACATTTATATAAAGTAAAAGATCAATATTCTCTTAATCCTAAGCTTGTAATTAGTAAATCAAAGGTTTCGTTCCATATTATTGGTGGCGCTATTATTGGTGTTTTATTATTTGGTTTAGTAGTGAGGCCTGTATATAGAGTTTTATATGACATTTATTACAATTTTTTTGGCGAAAGTAAATAACCTAATTTTTTAATTAGATTTTATGAATGGATTGCAAACGTGTCTCACCCTCATAGCCTGTCATAAAAACTTCACTTTGCAATTTCTCGAATCCGTAGCACGATACTCAAAATAGTGAGAGTGCGTATGGATATGACAGGCACAATTGGCGATGGGGCGTTTACGCACAAATTCCCTGCGCTGGTACTTAATGCTGATTTTCGCCCGCTTAGCTATTACCCTCTGTCATTATGGAGTTGGCAAGACACAGTGAAGGCAGTGTTTCTCGACCGTGTGCAAGTGGTGGAATTATACGATACTGTGGTGCATAGCCCATCATTTGATATGCGATTGCCCAGTGTTGTGTCGCTCAAAACCTATGTGAAACCACCCACAACACCTGCATTTACGCGGTTTAACCTGTTTTTGCGGGATTGTTTTGTGTGCCAATATTGTGATGCAGCGGATGAATTGACATTTGACCATGTCATTCCCCGCTCCAAAGGTGGGCACACGCAGTGGGAAAATGTGGTGGCCGCGTGCAGCCCATGCAATATGCGTAAGGGCAACCACATGCCCGCCGCCATTAACATGCATCCAAAGCAAAAGCCCTACACGCCCACATTATTCGATTTGCAGCGCAATGGCCGCAGTTTTCCGCCTAATTATTTGCATGAATCATGGGCGGATTATTTGTATTGGGATACGGAGCTGGAGCCGTGAGCTCAGTTTATGCGTGAGGTGCGCTTTGCGTGTTTTTTGCAGAAAACTTGTTCGTTAAGCCAGCAGCGGCGGTTATTAGCAGGGCAATACTCAAGCCAAGGCCCGCTCTAAGATCTGGAAAGCCTGTTGTATAAATATTAGGGTAATACTTCATGCAGATAGCTTTAAAGGCTTTAATGCGCTCACCTGAGAAGGTTAAGGCATCGTGTGCTGTTTGTGGAATTTTAATTGCTGGGTTATCTGAATAGATACTAATATTAGATTTTTGGCCTGAGTACCACATAAACAGCAGTTCTGAAACGTCTTTGCAGGTTCTGCTGCTGACATCTTTATCAACTTTTGTGAGCGCTTCACTCACATTAGGCAATGCAGCGTTGAATGCAGCTATATTTTGAGATGCTTTTAATGTTTTTACGGCTGTTTCTAAATTTACGTTCGTCATAATCAATATTCTTTTTCTTAATACATTAACGAGTGCAGCATAGCATTCAATATAGAGAAGTCAATATAATAGGTTGTAATGCGCTTATTCACGCAAATGGTATATCTGATTTTTTGCTGAACACACCGCTCGCCAACGCTGCAATTGCTCCCAAAACTGTGATTCCTGCGGCAATGGCGAAGTTGTAGTGGTTCAGAGTGGCCACGCCATATTTTTGGGCGATTGGTTTGAAGGCTTTTATGAAATTTTTAAAATAAATATCTTGGTTTTCAAGTTTAATCATGGCGTCACTATCATTTTTGAATGTAATTTTGTATTTTTTTATATTTTCTAAGCTATTACTAAACGTATCACATATTTCTTGTACTAAATTAATTTTTTTTTGGTTATCAATTTTTGATATTGTGTTTTCAAAAGTCACAATTGCTGTATCAAATCCATTTTCTGAAGCTTGCATATAAAACTGACTTACAATTTTTTTTGTTTCTAAAATATTCTCTCCCATAACAATCCTCATTTCGTATTTAATAAAATTATAGTAACAATATCAATATACGTCAACTCATTTACCGAGCGAGCACTTCCACATCTTTGTCAACACCCGATTCCACTGAGAATTGTGTATTATACACACGGTTTTCATATCGGGCGATCACGATATATTCGCCTTCGAGCAGCGTGATGGTGACATAGGCACCGATAAATTCGGAGACGGTATCGCCATTTGGTGTCAGCACTGTCCAGCTGGTGTTGGCCATGGCTTCGGCGCCCGCTTCACTCACCAATTTGAGGGTGACGCTGGCCGCTTTGTGGTGAATTGCGGCATCGGTGAGTTTGCCCGCTTGAATGGCAATATCGGTGCCCACAACTGCGTTGCCATCACCATATCGACTGGAAATGTAATAATCTCCCTGCGGCAGGCGGATGATGGTGCCAGGCTTAATGTCGGATTGGATGAGCTTGCGCTCGGCCTCACGCGCGGCGGCTGTAAAAATAGAAAATGACAACTTATTTTGATTGATCGGTTTGCCGTTTACGTCGGCATTAAAGCGAATGCCGCCAGCTCCAAGCACAATTGTGTCATTCACAGGAGTAGCTGCAACGGTGAAGGCACGGAATGCATTCACGCGGCCAAAGGTGACATTCACCACATAGTCGCCTGGCAAGAGGCTGGAGGTAAATGTGGAATCTTTAATTTCAAACGCAGGCTTAGCGGTTTGTGGCACGGGCAATTTGCCATTGAACAAGCGCCATGTGAGACCAGTTGTAAGGGGTTGATCTTTTTCTGTGAGCTTGGTTTGAAATTTCACAGGTTGTGCTTTGCCATCAATAGGCTTTTGATCGGTAGGTTTTGCTGGCACGTTAAGCGCGGGCATTGCCAGCGGGGGTGGCGTAATCGATGTGGGCGGGCTTAATTCCCCCTTATTGCTGCGTTGAGGGGTGGTTTGCGCCATAGCGCTGCCCAACATGCACGCGCATGCTAACATAAAAATTGCGACAATAGAGACTGGCAGTGCCCGCATTGCGTTTATTCCTTCAACGCTTTTTGTACGTCAATCTCGCTTTCTTTGGCAAGCACATAGGTGCCTGGTGCATCACAAATGGCGGGGTATTTGGGGTTGCTGCCCACGATTGGTGCTGGAATCATAGCAGTATTGCTTTTTTTGAGCCATTCCAGCCAATAGGGCCACCACGACCCAGCATGCTCGCGCGCGGTGTTTGTCCAATTGCTAAGATCGCTGCCCGTTTTGGGCGTTGCACCTGTCCAATATTGATATTTGCCGCGCGAAGGCGGGTTGACCACGCCCGCAATATGGCCGCTGCCCGCTAAAACAAATTCAATTGGCGCTTTGAGCAATTGCGCCCCTCGAAACACTGATGCTGCCGGCGCGATATGATCTTCCTTAGTGGCCAAACAGAAGAGGGGAATTTTAATGTCGGCCAATTGCGGCTTCATACCTAAAATGTCGAGCGTGCCTTGAGCTAGCTTATTGTGTTGATAGAAATTACGCAGGTAATAAATATGGTTGGCAGCCGCTTGTCGGGACGGGTCCGAGTTCCAATAGAGCATATCAAACGGGGTAGGGGCTTTGCCTTTGAGGTAGGTATTCACAAAATAGGGCCAAATGAGATCATGCGGTTTCAGCATATTGAACACAGCATTCATATATTGGCCGTCGAGATAGCCTTTTTTCAGTACATAATTCTCAAGGGTGCGAATTTGGTCTTCACTCACAAATACTTTCAGCTCGCCTGGGTCGGTAAAATCTACCTGAGTGGTGAGCAGTGTAGCTGAATTAATGCGTGTATCGCCTTTTTTGGCCATGGCCGCCAACGCAGTGGTGAGCATTGTGCCCCCTACGCAATAGCCCACAGTATGAATGCTTGGCTGTTTGGTGATGGTGCGCACGGCTTCCACGGCTTCAAACAAACCTGATGTGATATAGTCTGTGAAGGTGATATCTTTATGGCGCTCATCTGGGTTCACCCACGAGATGCAAAACACATTAAGGCCTTGGTCGAGGCACCACTTGATATAAGATTTTTCGGGCGTGAGGTCGAGAATATAAAATTTATTGATCCATGGCGGGATCACCAAAATGGGCATTGCATACACATTTGGTTGCGTAGGCGCATAGTGGATCAACTCGAACAAGGAATTGCGAAATACTACCGCACCCTTGGTGGTGGCCATATTACGCCCTACTGTGAAGGCGTTCATGTCGGATTGACGGATGCGCAATTGCCCACCGCCCGCTTTTAAATCTTCCACCATCATGCGAATGCCATTGACGAGATTCTCTCCATTGCTGGCCATTGTTTCGCGCATCAGCTCGGGGTTCGTCCACACAGAATTAGAGGGGCTGATCGACCCCAAAATCTGCTTCATGTAAAATTGTGCCTTGGAGCGGGTATCGTTATCGACGCCACTTTCAGTGATGAGTGTGTCGGCCCAATCGGCGGTGGCTTGATAGGCTTGGCGCAAGCCATTAAACAGCGGATTTCTTTGCCATTCTTCATCTTTAAATCGGCTGTCTGTCACATCATGCTGCGTGACCACTTCACCATTAAAGGCGCGGATCGAACTCATCCACACATCCATGTATTTTTTCCACAAGCTGATGGAGGCATCCCAATAGGGCTGTGGTTCTTTAATCCATTGCTCGGTGAGTTGCGAAAATGTTTTGAGGCAATTAGTGGTTTCGTCATTCCAAAGGGACACAACAGGTGGTGTTTCACCAGAGTCATTGGGTGCGCGGGGCTCTAGGAACACTTTCATGGCCTTGCCATATTCTTCAACGAATATCGCCATATTGTGCGCAAACTTTTCTTGATTAAACACTTGCGTAGGCACAATGGTATTGGCAGAAAATGGCTCTGTTGGGATGACGCTTGTTGATTCTGACATGATTCCACGACCTCTATGATGCAAGATAAGGCTTCTGACCTGTTACATCAGTAAAATTTTAACGAATTTTTTACGCCTTGTCACTCAATTCCGTGGTATGCGTATCAAATTCTCACCAAGAAGGTTAATACACATGCATCGCGCGCTCAAACTTTTTGCTGCTTTGGTTGTTGTGGCCACATGTGCCGCGTGTCAGGGGCGCATAAACCCAATTGATGCATTGCCGGGGTCGGAATATTATGTGGGGGAATACCCCAATGTGGGCACGCATCCATCTAAGCCGCCGCGCGCTCACCTTACACCGCAGGAACTAGAGGCGGCACGCTCAAGTATAAAGTCGAATGCGGCTCATAAAATGCGTGCACAACCCAAAAATTAGTACATATTTGCAACTTAAGCTATATTTCATAGCAATTGATTAACCATATTGCGCAATTCTGCCTTGAGTATAATTTTCATTCGAGGTGTGCCATGTCGACTAAACTACCAAAACTACAGCTTAAATTTAACATTGCAGGGCGTTTTTGGGCCGTGTTAGCATTAACAATTATAGGTATGATAGGTGTCGGTATTTTAGCGGCTAGTAACTTAGAAAAACGCATTTATGCAGAGAAGCGCCAAGAGCTAAAATATATTGTAGAAACCGCAACATCACAAATTAATGCGTATCATGTACGATTCCAAAAAGGCGAAATCAGTGAGGAATTTGCGCAAAAAAAATCGCTAGAAGCGATTTCGTCTATTCGTTATGACGGCAATAATTATTTGTGGGTCAATGACATGAAACCCACAATGGTGATGCATCCATTGAAGCCAGAACTTGATGGTAAAGATTTGAGTGCCAATAAAGACCCAAACGGCAAATATCTATTCAATGAATTTGTGAAAACTGTTAAAGCCAGCGGGTCAGGCTATGTTGATTATGCATGGCCTAAGCCTGGCGCACAGCAGCCTGTCGCCAAATTATCATATGTGACTGCTGCGCCATGGGGTTGGGTTGTGGGCACTGGCGTGTATATTGATGATGTGCAAAATATTTTGATAGAAGATATGACGAATTTGGCACAAATTGGTGGTGGGTTGGCTGTTTTAATCGCTGGCTTAAGTCTCATATTGGCGCGCGGCATTACGGGACCTATGGCGAAGGTTGCCCAAGCGATGAAGGCAATCGCTGAAGGCAAAAACGATACTAACATTCCATATTCTGCCCGCAAAGATGAAGTGGGCGATATTGCAAAAGCTTTGGTTGTGTTCCGCGATAATTCGATTGAACGCGCGCGTTTACGCGGTGAGCAAGTTGAAAAGGACAAAAATGCAGAAGCGGATCGCAAGCAGGCACTGCTCGATATGGCAGACCGTTTGGAGCACACAGTATGTGGCATTACCGATGTGTTGTTGGCCTCGGCAAATCACATGCAGCAAGATAGCGCAACAATGAGCGGCGAAGTGCAAACCACAATTCAAAATACCCAAATTGTGGCAGAATCGGCGCGTCAAGCTTCAATGAATATTGGGACAGTTGCGGCGGCGGTGGAGGAACTTTCGGCCTCTATTCGTGAAATTTCGCATAATGTTTCCACGTCTTCACAAGTGGCCAGCAATGCGGTGGTCGAAGTGCAAAACACCAATATTCAGGTGCAAAGCCTTTCAAAACTTTCAGGCCAAATTGGAGAAATTGTGACCATCATTCAAAATATTGCGGAACAAACCAATTTGCTAGCGCTGAACGCCACTATCGAAGCCGCACGTGCGGGTGAGGCGGGTAAAGGGTTTGCGGTTGTGGCTTCTGAAGTGAAAACTTTGGCCAGCCAAACCAGCAAAGCAACGGAGCAAATCAATCAACAAATCAACCACATTCAAAGTGCAACAGTAGGTGTGGTGAACGCGATGGAAGGATTTGGACGGACAATCGACCAAATTAACCAAATTTCCAGCACAATCGCCGCTGCAGTTGAGCAACAAAGCGCTGCAACCAATGAAATCAGCTCATCTGTTGCATCTGCATCACATAGTTCGAGCTCGGTGGCGGGCCTCATCACCAATGTAAGCGCATCGGTCGATAATAATGGCAAGATTGCTGCCGAATTTATGCAGCAAACCCAAACATTGAATGACCAAGCAGGGCAATTGCAAAGTGAAGTGCAAAACTTTATCGCCTCCGTTCGCGCAGCTTAAAATCTAGATTTAAAATGGCCGATAGCCCCGCAAGGGGCTATCGGTGTATTTGCACGATTATAACTGTGATTTTCAGTTGTCAAATGTGCAAAAATATCTGTATTAAAGAGGGATAGGAGCCTCCCATGGAAGAATTTCACCGCATTCGTCGTCTGCCACCTTATGTGTTCGAGCAAGTGAACAAGGTGAAAGCGAAGGCGCGCGCGGGTGGGGCCGATATTATTGATTTGGGCATGGGCAACCCCGACCTGCCAACGCCAGATCATATCACCAATAAGCTGATTGAGGCCGCGCGTATGCCACGCACCAATCGCTATTCTGCCTCACGCGGAATCCCCGGTTTGCGCAAGGCACAGGCCGCCTATTATGAGCGCCGATTTGGTGTGAAGCTGAACCCAGACACGCAAGTGGTGGCCACGCTTGGCTCCAAAGAAGGGTTTGCTAATATGGCGCAGGCTATCACCTCACCGGGTGATGTGGTGCTGTGCCCAAACCCCACTTACCCCATTCATGCCTTTGGGTTTTTGATGTCGGGCGCCACGCTGCGCTCTATCCCTGCAATTCCTGATGAGGAATTTTTTCGCTCGATTGAGCGTGCCGTGCGGCACTCCATCCCCAAACCAACCGCATTGATTTTGTGCTACCCTGCCAACCCAACCGCCTATGTGGCCACACTGGATTTTTATAAAGAAGCGGTTGCCTTTGCCAAGAAACATGACCTGATTATTTTGTCAGACCTTGCCTATTCCGAAATTTATTTTGGCGATACCCCGCCGCCTTCAGTGCTGGAAGTGCAAGGCGCAATGGATATGACCGTGGAGTTCACCTCCATGTCGAAAACCTATTCAATGCCGGGCTGGCGCGTTGGCTTTGCCGTGGGCAATGAGCGGCTAGTGGCGGCACTCACCCGCGTGAAGTCATACCTCGATTATGGGGCATTTGCCCCCATTCAAATTGCGGCCGCCGCGGCGCTGAATGGCCCCGATGATTGTATCATCGAGATGCGCGCCATTTATAAAAAGCGCCGCGATGTGTTGGTGGATAGCTTTGCCCGCGCAGGGTGGGACGTGCCACCGCCAGAAGCTTCGATGTTTGCATGGGTGCCCATTCCCGATAAGTTCAAGCATTTGGGTAGCTTGGAATTCTCCAAATTACTGATTGAAAAAGCAGATATTGCCGTGTCTCCCGGTATTGGGTTTGGTGAATATGGCGATGATCACATTCGCATTGCGCTAGTAGAAAACGAGCAGCGCATTCGCCAAGCCGCCAAAAATCTAAAAAAATTCCTCAGCACGGCGGATGCCACATTGCATAATGTGCTGGCATAAAATTTTTGCAGCATTAGCATGAAGTATGCTCAAAGATTCTGCCATGATTTCGCGCCTGCTCATCGCCAATCGAGGGGAGATCGCCTGCCGCATTATGCGTACAGCGAAGGCGTTAGGCATTCATACCATTGCGGTATATTCGGTGGCAGATGCGCACGCCCAGCATGTGCAATTGGCCGATGAAGCGCATTGTATCGGCGCTGCCCCTGCACCCGAAAGCTATTTGAATATTGATGCTATTTTGGCGGTGGCGCGTGCAAGCGGTGCGCAGGCCATTCACCCTGGTTATGGGTTTTTATCCGAAAATGCCGATTTTGCAGATGCATGCGCTGCTGCGGGCATTCAATTTGTGGGCCCATCTTCGCACGCCATGCGCGCCATGGGGCTGAAAAGTGAGGCCAAGCAATTGATGCGTGGCGCGGGCGTGCCTGTAGTGCCGGGCTATGATGGCGATGCGCAATCGGCCGAGCTTTTGCAGGCAGAGACAGAAAACATTGGTTATCCCGTGTTGATCAAAGCCATTGCAGGCGGCGGTGGGCGCGGGATGCGGCCTGTGTTTGCTGCGGGCGAATTTGCCAGTGCATTGGCCAGTGCTCAGCGTGAGGCGCAGGCTGCATTTGGCGATGCGCGCATGTTGGTGGAGGCCTATATTCCCAAAGCGCGCCATGTGGAGGTGCAAATTCTGGCGGATAGGGCAGGGCACACGCTGGCATTGTGGGAGCGAGACTGTTCCATGCAGCGCCGCCACCAAAAGCTGGTGGAAGAAGCGCCTGCCCCCAATTTGCCCGATGCCATTCGCGCGCGGCTGTGTGCAGCGGCCATCATTGCGGCCAAAGCGGTGGGCTATGAAAACGCGGGCACGGTGGAGTTTTTGCTGAACCCTGAAAATGGTCAATTCTATTTTATGGAAATGAACACCCGCCTGCAGGTAGAGCACCCCGTGACAGAAGCCATCACGGAGCTAGACCTTGTGGAATGGCAATTGCGAATTGCGGCGGGGCAGGCGCTGCCATTCACACAAGCCGATGTGCGCCATGATGGCCACGCCATTGAGTGCCGCGTGAATGCGGAAGACCCCGCGCTTGAATTTTTGCCCAGTGCGGGGCGGTTGGCGGTGTTTGAGATTCTGAATAAAGTGCCGTCATCCTCGGGCTTGACCCGAGGATCCACTCAAGTAGATGGTCGGGTCAAGCCCGACCATGACGGAGTGAGTATCCGCATCGACTCTGGCTTTATCGCGGGTGACACCGTGCCACCATATTATGACTCGCTGCTGGCCAAAAT
>JANPGK010000020.1:0-85721 GCA_031423895.1 Hyphomicrobiales bacterium | reverse complement strand
ACATTGCGCGGCGATGGCTTCCGTGAGGAGTTTAAGCAGATGATTGAGGATTATGTGGTGAGAAAATTTAGTTCAAAGTGAGCCGTCATCCTCGGGCTTGACCCGAGGATCCATTTTTAGCCACTTTTAGTGGATCCTCGGGTCAAGCCCGAGGATGACGGCTCACTTTGAACTAAATTTTCTCACCACATAATCCTCAATCATCTGCTTAAACTCCTCACGGAAGCCATCGCCGCGCAATGTTGCCACTTTTTGCCCATCAATGAATACAGGAGTCACTGGCGCTTCACCCGTGCCGGGCAGCGAAATGCCAATATCGGCATGTTTGGATTCACCTGGGCCATTTACAATGCAGCCCATCACCGCCACTTTGAGAGTTTCAACGCCTGGGTATTTAGGTTTCCATTGTGCCATACGTTCATTTAGGAATTGTTCCACTTCTTGGCTAAGCTCCTGAAACAAGGTGGAGGTGGTGCGGCCACACCCCGGGCACGCTGAAACTACAGGCACGAAATGCCGCAGCCCCATGCTTTGCAATATTTCCTGCGCCACTTTAACTTCCAATGTCCGGTCGCCATTCGGCTCGGGCGTGAGTGAAATGCGGATGGTGTCGCCAATGCCTTCTTGCAATAATACCGCAAGCCCTGCGGTGGAGGCCACTATACCTTTGGAGCCCATCCCCGCTTCGGTCAGCCCCAAGTGCAGCGCATATTCCCCACGCGCGGCCAACATGCGATAGACGGCAATCAGATCCTGCACCGCGCTCACTTTGGCCGATATAATAATGTGGGAGGCAGGCAGCCCCAGTGTTTCGGCGCGCGCCGCCGATAATAAGCCCGATTGCACCATCGCCTCATGCAACACTTGGCGTGATGTGAGTGGCGCACCATTGGCTGCGTTTTCATCCATCAATTGCGTGAGCAGGTCTTGATCAAGCGAGCCCCAATTCACCCCAATGCGCACGGACTTATTATATAGAGTGGCTTTTTCGATGATTTGGGCAAATTGCGTGTCGCGCTTATTCTTAAAGCCCACATTGCCAGGGTTGATGCGGTATTTGGCCAACGCCTGCGCACAAGCGGGGTGGTTGGTCAGCAGAGTATGGCCATTATAATGAAAATCCCCCACCAATGGCACAGTGATATTCTGTTTTAACAGCTGCTCATATATAAAGGGAACGGCTGCGGCGGATTCGTCCCTGTCTACCGTGATCCGCACGAGCTCACTGCCTGCGCGGGCAAGCATGGCCACTTGGCGCACAGTTGCGGCAATATCGGCGGTGTCGGTATTGGTCATAGATTGCACCACAATCGGGGCATTGCCGCCAATGGTGATATTGCCCACATTCACGCCTGTTGTTGGGCGACGGGTGGGTTCATGGGAGAGTGGAGGTATCATTCAGGCAGTAATCCCATTTTCATAGCGAGTTCATGCTCCTTTGCATCAACGGCTTGCCAGCTTGGCAGGGTGGTGATGCGCTCTATATAGGCTGCTATGATGGGCGTTTTTTCAATAATATTGAACATCGTGATCCAGCATAATGCGGTGCACCACACAATATCCGCTGCGGAGAAGGTGTCACCCAGAATATAAGTACCTGAATCGAGCTTTGCTTCTAGCGTGCTCATGGCTGTTTCAAAGGTGCCATAGCCATTCATATATTCATTATCTGTTACTTTTGAAGCTTTATCCACCACCGCTGGCTCAAAGCTAGCGGCATAAAACAGCATCCAACGCAAATACTCCCCACGCTGCAGGTCGCTCAAGGCTGGCGCAAGTGTATTGGCAGGGAATGCATCCGCCAAATATAACGCACAGGCGATTTTTTCTGTCACCACCACGCCATTATGAATGAGTGTTGGCAGCTTCCCCATGGGGTTGATGGCCAAAAACTCAGGCGTGCGGGATTCTTTTTTCGCGAAATCAATCAGCTTCAATTCATATGGGGCACCCAGCATTTCAAGTAAAATGCGGATGGCGTGAGAGCGGCTGTGCGGGTTATGATAAAGCGTGACAGTGTGCCGAGACATATTTATTCCTATTTTGTTCTCTTTTTGCGTATTCACGCAAAGATGTCAACGGCAATTATAGCTTTCCACAGCTTTCACACATGCCGCGCAATTCCAGCACTTGGGCACGCGGGATGAAGCCCAGTTTGCGCGCTTCCTGCGTGAGGGTGGTTTGTAATTGTGCCGATTGATTCTCCAGCACATGGCCGCAGGTTTCGCAAATCATTAGCACCATGGCCGTTTCAGCCGCGTGGTGGCCGCGACACACAAAAAACGTGTTGGCACTTTCGACCTTATGTACCAAATGATTGGCCATGAGGAAATCTAGCGTACGATATATCGTCATCGGTGCGTGGCGAGTGCCCGTGGCGGCAAGTTTATCGATGAGATCATACGCACCCAGCGGCATTGGGCTGCTTTCAAGCGCAGCAAAAATTTCGCTACGTAAAGGCGTCCAGCGGGGTTCAGGATCAGAAGAGGACGAACGTGCATTCATGCTTATGTTCTAGCATGTGACATATATAATGGCAATTGGGGCTTTTAAAATTCAGTATTATTATCTAATTTAATACTGCTTTTGTTAGAAAGCAGAAAATTACCAATTACGCTCATGAATAGAATGCTAGCAGCTACCGCTGCAGATTTTGCATTTGTGCTGCGTTTAAGGATGGATCCATTTTTATTAAATTGCTCAATTTTTTTTGCAAGGGCAGCATAAAAATTGAATGACTTTGGAGATTGAGAATTAATATCACGTTCGTAAGCATTTAGCCAGGTTAGGGCGCTTGTATGAGCTTGCTTTTTATCTTCGAGGTTTAATTGTGCCGCTTCTAGCGTTTGTGTGAATTGCTTAAAAACTGTATTTACACCTTTACGGCCATCCTTTGAAAGCGCTATTGCGTTGCTGATGAGGTCTGCTGATGCTGTGTTAAATTGAAATCCCGTTGCCATGATGCTTTCCAAAAAATATGAGTTGAGTTCATAATTTGTAATTATACAATCAAACTTTTCAGCGCAAGAAAAATTTTATTTCAACTAATGGATTGTTGCAATCTCACGGTTGCACAGTGTAGTGTTTGGCCTGAATCAATCAAGGAACTTCACATATGGGTATTCTCACAGGCAAAGCCGCAATAGTAACAGGTTCAACAAGTGGGATTGGGTTGTGCATCGCGCGGGCATTCGCGGCGGAAGGCGCGAATATTGTGATCAACGGCTTAGGGCCGGCGGAGGAATCGGAGGCAGAACGTGTTAGTATAGAGAAGGATTTTGGCGTGAAGTGCATATATTCTGGCGCAAATATGCTGAAGCCTGATGAAATCAAGGGATTGGTGGACCTATGCGCCACCACGTTTGGGAGTGTGGATGTGTTGGTGAATAATGCCGGCATTCAACACGTTGCGCCCATTGAGGAGTTTCCAGTTGAGAAATGGGACGCAATTATTGCCATTAACTTAACCGCTGCCTTTCACGCAACCCGCCACGCGCTGCCGAACATGAAAGCGAGAAAATGGGGGCGAATTATCAGCACGGCTTCGGCACACTCTCTGGTTGCATCACCATTTAAGTCGGCCTATGTATCGGCCAAGCATGGCTTGATTGGATTTACAAAAACTGTGGCGCTTGAAACTGCCACCTTTGGCATCACTGCCAATGCCATTTCGCCTGGTTATGTGTGGACACCACTTGTGGCAAAACAGATACCTGACACAATGAAAGCCCGAAATTTAACAGAAGATCAGGTGAAACGCGATGTTTTGCTGGCCGCGCAGCCCACAAAACAATTTGTAACAGTAGATGAAGTGGCGGCAATGGCAGTATATTTATGTTCCGATGCGGCTAAGTCTATCACAGGCACTAATATGCAGATTGATGGCGGCTGGGTTGCACAATAAAGGCTGTGTATAATAATGTGTATTAAAAGTTGCGCTTTATAAAAAAATTAACTTTGTTTCATTTATCGTATCTTAAATCAAAAAGGAACGGCTTATGAAACTCCCTACTCTTGGTATAAAAAATAAAATTATTCTCGTAAGCTCAGTGCCACTTGTTTTAAGCTTGGCCATTAGTGCTTACGTAACGCTGAACGTGATGCACAGCCAAAATACACAGCTTGAAATCGCGTCTGTTAAGCACACAATCGAAAATGTCGACAATATTTTAAACCAAATTAAAGGTAATGTTGGGATTGTTTCTGCCGCTTACATTACCCGCCCAATTATTTTAACCGCAATTGAAGAAAATGATTCCGCTGCACTTATTAAAATAGCAACAAATGAATTAAAATTACTAAGTGAAAAAAACAATACATTAAGCACATTTGAAATTACTGATGCAAAAGGCATTGTGATGGCACGTGGTCATGCACCTGCAAAATTTGGAGATGACAAAAGCAAAAACTCATTGGTTTTAAACGCACTTAATGGCGTTTCTAGTTCAGGGTTGAATTACTCTAATAGCAGCAATGAACTTTCGTTTGATTCTATTCTGCCATTTAAAAAAGACGATAAAATAATTGGCACACTTAAAGTTGGTGCGCGTTTAACGCCTGCAATACTTGAAGACATAAAAAAATTATCTGGCTCGGAAGTTGCATTGTTTATCAACAATAAATTTGCACTTTCAACTGTAAAAGATATGAAGCCGTTTGAAGTGCCAAATGAGCAGATTGATAAAATGAAAAGTGGTGAAATGTACATTTCTGAAATGTACATTAATGGTGAGCATTTTATGTCTGGTTTATATGGTTTAAAAGACACTACAAACCAAACACCCGCTTTCTTTAAATTTATGACCAGCACAAAAGATTTTGATGTGGTAGAAAACCAAACAATGATCACTGTTTTGCAATTATGCGGCGGTTTGATTGCATTATTTGGTGGGTTGGCGTTTTTGATTGCGGGGCGCACAGCGAAACCACTTGTGCAGTTAATTAAAGTCACTGAGGGCTTGGCAAAAAATGACCTTTCTGTTCAAATTCCTGCAATTAATAGCAATGACGAAATTGGCAAATTGGCTAAAGCGCTGAGCATTTTCAAAACAAATGCTGAGGTGCTTGAGGCCTCTAAAGCGGAAGCCGCGACATTGGCAGAACGTCAAGAAATGATCATGGCGGAGCAAAAACAACAAATCGCTATGGACTTTCAAAATCAAGTGGCAGGCGTAATTCAGGTGGTGAATACCATTACCCAAGGGCTGCAGCGCACAGCTGGTGATTTGAACCAAATGTCTGAGGCCAATATGCAAAGCTCTGAAATTGTTGAGCGCGCATCAGAATCGTCAACACGGAATGTGCAAACCGTAGCGGCTGCCACAGAAGAACTCTCCGCTTCAATTCAGGAAATTTCTGGCCAAGTGGCGCGTACCAACGAGATTGTATCCCGCACTAATGTGGATGCACAAAATACCAATACGCAGGTGCAGGAACTGGCGACAACTGCTGAGAAAATTGGCGCTGTGGTGGGCTTAATTCGTGACATCGCTGAGCAAACCAATTTGTTGGCACTTAATGCCACTATTGAAGCCGCACGTGCGGGCGAAGCAGGTAAAGGCTTTGCTGTGGTTGCCAGTGAAGTGAAAACTTTGGCTAGCCAAACGGCAAAAGCCACTGAGGAAATTTCACAACAAGTGAACCTCATTCAATCCTCCACCAAAGGTGCTGCGGAATCAATTCTCAACATCACAAAAGTGATGCAGGAAGTGACAAGCTACACCAATTCCATCGCGACAGCTGTGGAGCAGCAAGGCGCGGCCACGGGCGAGATCAGTAGCAATGTGAGCCAAGCTGCAGAAGGCACACAGCAAGTGACACATTCCTTGGTGAGTGTGCGGGCTTCCTTCTCGCAAACCAATGCGGCATCTCAGGAAATGGCCAAAGCCACTGATGAATTATCTGCCCGCATGGGCGATTTGAAGGCTTCTGTTGATGGCTTTCTTGAAAAGTTGATGGCAGCATAACGCGCTGTTATCATTTGCTAATTCAAAAGCGCGCTGTCATGGCGCGCTTCTTCTTTGGCTTTTGGCTTGCACTCTCATTGCGCAAGCGCTATGAAGCGGACATGAGCACATCACTTGAATTACAGAAAAAGCAAGCAGCACTTGTCGCTGTTGCCTTGGTGCAAGATGGCATGGTGTTGGGCTTGGGGACAGGCTCCACCGCGGCGCATTTTGTCGATGGGTTGGCCGCACGCATTCAGGCGGAAGGCCTAAACATTACAGGCGTGCCCACATCCAAACAAACCCGCGCACAGGCCGAAAAATTAGGTATTCCGTTGGCGGTCGAAGGTGATGTGCCGCAGATGGACTTATGTGTGGATGGCGCGGATGAAATTGGCCCGAATCTTTCATTGGTCAAAGGCGGCGGCGGCGCTTTGTTGCGCGAGAAAATAGTGGCTTATCATGCCAAACAATTGGTTGTGATCGCCGATTATACCAAATTAGTGGCGCAATTGGGGGCATTTCCCTTGCCTGTGGAAATCATCCCCTTTGGCTGGGAGGCCACTCGCCGCGCGCTTATGGATGTGTTGGCAGCGCAAGGCTTACCGCAAACGGTGCGTGTACGCCATACCACGCAAGGGGCTGTGTTCAAAACCGATAATGGCAATATGATTGTGGATGTGGCACTTGGCCGCATTGCCCACCCCGAAACATTAGCGCAGGCACTACTGCCCATTCCTGGTGTGGTGGAGCATGGCTTGTTTTTGGGCATGGCGCAGCAGGCTTTTGTTGCGCACCCCACGCATATCGAGCATATAAAGATGTAATACGGCCACAATTCTGCGGCACAACACGTTAAGAATCATATCGAGGAGTACAAAATGTTGAAATTCACTCACAGCGCACGCGCCATTTTGGCTGCGGTTTTGCTCACCATTTCAGGCACGGTTCATGCGCAAGAGCCTTCATCCGATACTTTGGCGGCCGCTAAGGAATTGGTGGAAGTGACAGGCGTGCTCAAGCAATTTGAAACAATGCTGCCTGCCATTTTGGGGCAAATCAATCAGGGCCTCACCGCAACCGACCCTGCATATTTAACCGATAACCGCCAAAAAGAAGCGCTAGACGCCGCTAGCAAAATTGCATTCGGTGAGGGTGAAAAACTCAAAGCACAACTGACGCAAGACATTATAAAATTATATGCACAGCGCTTTAGTGCATCGGAATTAAAAGACATTTCCAGCTTTATGAAGTCGAAAGCGGGCACAAAATTTGTAACCGAAGCGCCATCAATATTGCAAGATTCCATGCGTCTTGGCCAATATTGGAATGCGGAAATTTCAAGCAAGCTGTCTGGCATCATGCGTGAAGAGCTTGGCAAACGCGGCGTGAAATAATGACATATGAATATGACCTTTTTGTAATTGGTGCAGGCTCTGGCGGTGTGCGGGCAGCGCGCATTGCAGCAGGCTATGGCGCACGTGTGGCCGTGGCCGAGGATTCCCGCGTTGGCGGCACGTGTGTGATCCGTGGCTGTGTGCCCAAAAAACTGTTTGTGTATGCGGGGCGATTTGGGGACGCTTTGCATGACGCCGCAGGTTTTGGCTGGAGTGTGCCGCCCGCAAGCTTCAGCTGGGAGATTTTCAAAACCAAGCGCGATGCGGAAATTGCACGGCTCGAGGGGCTGTATAATAACACCCTCAATAATAACAAAGTTGAAGTGATCCGCGAGCGCGCCAGCATTTCAGGCCCGCATGAGGTGATTCTGGCCTCTGGTCGTACGGTGAGTGCCGGCAAAATTCTCATCGCTACAGGGGGCACGCCCGCGCGCTTGCCAGTTGAGGGGGCACAACACGCCATTGTGTCCGACGATATCTTCGATATGCCACATCAGCCCGCCTCCATCGTGGTGGTGGGAGGCGGCTTCATCGCGCTGGAATTTGCCAGCCTATTGGCTCAATTGGGCAGCGTAGTTCATCTCATTCATCGTGGTGAAAAGCTGCTGAGCGGATTTGATGAAGACCTGCGAGATTGCGCGCTAGAGGCCCTGAAAGGGCGCGGCGTGAATGTGTTTTTGCAAGAAAATATTGCAAAAATTGAGCGCGATGGATCGCAAAAACGCGTTACATTACAATCGGGTAGCGTGATATCAACAGACTGCGTGTTTATGGCCACTGGCCGCACGCCCAATGTGCAAAGCCTCGGATTGGAAGCTGTGGGTGTAGCGCTGGGCAAAGCGGGTGAAATTTTGGTGAATGCGCAATCGCAAACCAATATTCCGAGTATTTTCGCGGTGGGGGATGTTACCAACCGTGTGAACCTTACCCCCGTTGCCATTCGCGAAGGCCATGCCTTTGCCGACACGCAATTTGGTAATTTGCCACGCAGTGTAGATCATTCCCTCGTAGCCAAAGCCGTGTTCACCACGCCAGAAATTGGCACAGTGGGGCTCAGCGAACAGGAGGCAATTGCCCAAGGCGTGGATGTGAAGCTGTTCACCACCCGCTTCCGCCCTATGGTCAATACACTTTCAGGCCGCGCCGACAGGGTGTTTATGAAATTGGTGACAGATGCTAAAACTACCCGCGTGCTGGGTTGCCATATTTGTGGGCCAGAAGCGGGGGAGCTGATTCAGCTGGTGGCCATCGCCATTCAAATGAAGGCCACAAAAGCCGATTTCGACGCTACAATTGCGGTGCATCCTACAATGGCGGAAGAATTAGTGACGTTGAGATAGATATTACTATCTAGATTAACTACATTGAAATTTTATGTCTTGTGAATATATTAAAATAGTGTAAATTCTAATGTGATTATTGAGTAACGTAAATAGGAGTATAAAATGATTGATCGAGCGCAAAATGAGAAACCAGTCGTTATGAAAACGTATGATGCTGCAGAATTTGCTATCCTCACGCAAAAAGTGAAATCGACAACATCACCACAAGATCCAGAAGGTTTGAAAGAAGTATACCGTCAAACAAAAGTTGGAGATTTCCCAATTAACGCGAGTTACGTTGATCAAGATTATTTGAAGAAAATGCAAGAATTGCATTATGACAATGTATTAGATGATGTTGCCTTGTACAAAGATGGTAAAGGCAATTTTTATTGTAGGGTTATTTATAACCAAGATGGTATTTACGGCACCTCTGCAGAGGCGGGATCAGCAAAAGAAGGAAAATTAATTGCTATTTCTGAAGAAAAACCAGCATCGCAAGGCGCTATTGAGCGTTCGATTACGCTTAAGGATATGCGTTTGACAGCGCAAGTTGTTGGTGGTTTGACCTTTAGGCACATTACAGATGCCAATCCTGATGAACTTAAAGTGCGATTTATTAAAGAAAATGGTTCTCAGAAATTTGATAAATTATCAATCTACGGAAATGTTGATAAAAAAGAAGGCGAATATTCAGATTATGAATATTTGTTGCGGCTGAAGAGTGTATCTGGTGGTCTTACTACACCGACGGGAGGCGCGCTTGACCTGAACGGGGATGGAAACGTGAATGAAAAAGTTGATGATGGGGATAAACCAAATCAGGTATCTATCATTCTACATAGCCGAAGCGCCTATGTTAAAACTCTGTAACAGAGCGTGACAATCTGCATAAAACTTTGTATGTGCTATTTCAAAATTCATATTTGAGGCACACATGACAATCCTAACTCAAGACCAAGTGCTCGAAATTTTCCGCGAGGCAGGGGCGCTGCTTGAAGGGCATTTTATATTGTCCTCTGGCTTGCACAGCCCGGTATTTTTCCAAAAAACATGGGTGTTTCAATACCCGCACCTCACCGAAAAAGTGTGCAAAGGCTTGGCCGTTGCGGCGGAAGCCAAATTTGGCAAAATCGATGTGGTGGTGGCGCCCGCAGTGGGTGCGATTATTCCGGGCTATGAAGCCGCGCGCCATTTGAACGCCCGCGCTATCTATGTGGAGCGTGAAGGTGGCCAATTTCAGCTGCGCCGTGGTTTTGAGATCAAACCGACTGACCGCGTGTTGATGGTGGAAGATGTGGTGACAACGGGCCTTTCATCGCGTGAGTGTTTGGCCGCCATTGCAGGACAGGGCATATTGGTGGGGGCCGCCTGTTTGGTGGATCGCTCCAACGGCAAGGCTGATTTGGGCGTGCCACTGGTTTCGCTGGTGAAAATGGATGTGCCCGCCTATCCTGCGGATGCGCTGCCGCCAGAATTGGCCGCCATCCCCGCCACAAAGCCTGGCAGCCGACATTTGGCGGTTTAACGTCATTGCATGTTTTGGCCTCATGGTCGGGCTTGACCCGTCCATCCAGAGATCTATATGAAATGATGGATCCTCCGGTCAAGCCCGAGGATGAGGGTTGAAAAGAATGTTCTCACGCCGCACACCCCCAAGCGTGCTGCAGCAAATGCAGGCGCTTTTTTGGCCACGCAAAGGGTTTTCGCGGCCATGGCGCTATTTGGGCATTCGGTTGCTGCGGGCAAAAGGCAGTGTGCACCACATTGCGGCGGGTGTGGCTGCGGGGGTGTTGGGCGGCCTCAACCCAATTTATGGCATTCAAATGCTCACTGCAGGTGTTGCTGCTGTGCTGCTGCGCGGCAATGTGTGGGTGGCGATGCTGGCCTCGTGGGTGGCCAACCCCATCACTTATCCATTCTTTTGGCTGGCCGAATGGTGGGTGGGGCGCGCGTTATTAGAAGGCCAATGGCCCAAGGATTTATGGCCCGATTTTGCGGATCTATTCACCGATGCCAATTGGGCAGATATTTGGCATTTGCTCAAGCCCATGCTGGTGGGCTACCCAGTTGTGGCGCTGGTCGTTTCGGCGCTATTTTATGTGGTGTCTTGCCGTGTTGTGCGCTATTATCGCACGCACCATCCGCAATTTTTGCCCTATAGCGAGCGACACCCATGATTCTTGGCATTGGCACCGATATTTGCGAAATCGCCCGCGTACAGCGGATGATCGATGACCATGGCCAGAAATTTTTAGATCGTGTGTTCACACCTGTTGAGCAGGCGTTGTGTCAAGGAATGGACAAAACCACACCATTTTATGCCAAGCGCTATGCTGCCAAGGAGGCTGTGCTCAAAGCGTTCGGCACGGGGCTTGCGGGCGGTATCACGTGGCAGGATGTTGAAATTGATCGCTATCCAAATGGACGGCCATTCGTGAGTTTGCGTGGCGCGGCAGAGCAGCATTGTGCTGGCATGGCGCCGCTTCATACGCGGGCGCAAGTGCACATCACCCTTTCAGATGAACGCACCCACGCCATTGCCTATGTGGTGATCGAGGCAGTTGTCGTTCCTGATAATAACGGATAGGATCTCATAATGACACAGCGCATTGGCATTTACCCAGGCTCATTCGACCCCCTCACACTGGGGCATATGGATATTATTGAAGGCGCACTGGCGCTGGTGGATGTGTTGGTGGTGGCCATTGGCGTGAATGGCAGCAAAACCCCAAGCCATACCACGCAAGCGCGGCTGGATGCTATTACCAAAGCCGTGGCGCCGCTTGCCGCCAAAGCCAATGTGCAGCTGAAAGTGATGGCATTTGAAGGGTTGTTGGTAGAGGCTGCGAAGGCGCAAAACGCCACATTGCTGATCCGTGGCCTGCGTGATGGCACTGACCTCGACTATGAAATGCAGCTATGTGGTATGAACGCGACATTGGCGCCATGGTTGCAAACCGTGTTTTTGCCAGGGCGAGTAGAGCACCGGCATATTTCAGGCACTTTAGTGCGGCAAATCGCGGCATTAGGCGGCGATATAAGCCCGTTTGTGCCGTGATACATGTATAATTTGCCAATTTTCGTGCATTTAATTAGCTATTAACCAAATGCGCTGCATTGTTCCTTATGGTAATCACCAACAAGGAGACTCGAATGATTAAACGTGCTGTCACTCAATTTTTTGCTATCGCTGCACTTGCAACAACCTGTGCTTTTGCCCAAGCTGCCGATTTTGGTACCAAGGATGAAGCCATTGCAATGGTGAAAAAAGTACAAGCTTTATATAAAGACAAAGGCTTTGATGAAACTGTAAAAGCAATTCATGACCCCGCAAATAAAGATTTGCACGATAAAGATCTTTACCCAACCATCTATAAAACTGATGGATCTGTGGTGGCGCATGGGGCAAAACCTGCGTTGGTTGGCAAAAATCTGATGGATGCCAAAGATCCAGATGGTAAAACCTACATCAAAGATCGCATGGATCAATTGGCAAAATCGGGTGGTGGTTGGTTGGATTATAAATTCCAAAACCCTGTGACAAAAGCCATTGAAGACAAAACCACTTACACTGAAAAACTCGAAGATAAAGGCGTAACATACGCGCTGAGTGTCGGTGCGTATAAGAAGTAAAATATAATAGCGGGCAGGGCATGTGCCTTGCCCGTTTTTTTTCATCTCTGTGCCGGAGTCGTGCCATGAATCTATTCGCAAATGCATCTCTCAAAATTAAAATTTTCATCGCGCCAGCCATTGTGCTGTTGCTGATCTGTGCATTTGCAGCCGCGAGTTATACAATGCTCTCCACTCAACAAGCGCAATTGAGCAATTTACGCGCCAATACATATGCGGAATATGAAGCCGTGGTGGGAGTGGATGAACAGCTGGCCAAAACCCACATGCGCCTATTTCGCCTTGTGGCATGGACGGCTTCTGGAATGAAGGGCAAAACCGTTGAGGATGCCACCAAGGATATTGGAAATAATACGGATGCGCTCAAAACCCAAGTTCAAAAATTAGTGGCATTACAAACAGGCAATGACGCCTATAAAACATTGCCTGAAGCGATTGAAAAATATGTAAAATCAACTAGAGATGTGATTGATTTTGCGGATGTGGATGCCTCAATGGCAGTGATTGCGATTAACCAATCGGATGCAATTTTTAATGAACTTGATAAACGTAATGCAGCAAATTTACATAAAACACATAGCGCTCTGGTCGCAACATTGGCATTACTTGAAGCAAGCGCAGAACAACAAAAAAACACGACGATTCTATTCAGCATCGCATGTATTGTGCTTGGTAGCTTTGTGGCATTGTTAATTGGCGCAAAAATTTCAAACCCACTTGTGGCGCTTTCAAATGTCATGAAATCACTTTCAGCAGGCGATTTGCAAGCACAAGTGCCTGCCGCACGTGGGCGTGATGAAGTGGCGCAAATGGTGCAGGCTGTGGCCGTGTTTCGTGATGGTTTGGTGGAAGCCAAGCGCCTTGAGGGCATGAGTATTGAAGAGCAAACGCGTAAAATTCGCCGTCAAGAAGCCGTGGATATGATGATTTCTGATTTCCAAGAAAATGTTGCGCAGGCCTTAGAGGGCGTTGCGGTGCGAATGAAGCTGATGGTGGACATGTCGGGTGGGTTGAATGAAACGGCCACAGAAACTTCCCGCGCTGCAGAAGTTGCTGCGGGCGCCTCAGAAGAAGCTTCACACAGTGTACAAACTGTGGCGTCCGCTGCAGATCAACTCAATTCCTCGGTGGAAGAGATTAATCACCAGATCAATCAAACTTCGCAAGTCATCTCGCAAGCCACACAGCAGGCTGCTGCGTCTAATGATCAGGTGCAATTATTGGCACAGGCTGCCAGCAAAATTGGCGATATTGTCAACCTTATTCGCGATATTGCAGAACAAACCAATTTGCTGGCGCTCAATGCAACAATTGAAGCTGCTCGGGCAGGTGAGGCCGGAAAAGGCTTTGCTGTGGTGGCCAGTGAAGTGAAAACATTGGCCAGCCAAACTGCAAAAGCCACCGAAGAGATTTCAACGCAAATTGCGGCCATTCAAAACTCGACAAAAGGTACTGTGGAATCCATTCAGCTTATTGGCACCACTATGGAATCCATCGAGGGCTATTCCAATATGATTGCCGCCGCCGTGCAGGAGCAAAGCGCCTCCACCATGGAAATCAGCCGCAATATTGCCCATGCCGCCGAAGGCTCAGGACAGGTGGCCGCTAGCCTCGCATCATTTAGCAATGCAGCTTCACAAACTAGCGTTTCTGCCAGTCAGATGTTGGAGACGTCAAATGAGATCACCAAAGTTACTGAGCAGCTTAAATCGACTGTTGATGACTTTTTAAGCGCTGTGAAAGCCGCATAATGCCTATGCAGCACACGGCGCTCAAACCCATCAATCTGGCGCTGCAAGGTGGTGGCGCACACGGCGCGTACACTTGGGGCGTGCTTGATGCGCTTCTGGAGGATGGGCGCCTTGAGTTTGAAGGCGTATCAGGAACATCCGCTGGCGCGATGAACACTGTGATTTGTGCGGAAGGTATGCGAACAGGCGGGGCCGCAGGTGCGCGTGCGGCGTTGGAAGCGTTTTGGCGCGATGTTTCGGGGCATAGTTCTTTCAATGGGGGGGCGAGCCCGTTCAATGCATTTCTTAGTTCTGCGTCACCATTTGGGTTTAACATGGACAATTCTCCCGCATTTATGTGGATGAATATGATGTCGAATATGTTTTCGCCCTATGACTACAACCCCATGAATATTAACCCGCTGCAGGATGTGCTGGTAAAGCACGTGGATTTTGCAGCGCTTAAGGCCAACCCACCATTTCATATGTTCATCTCGGCCACGAATGTGCACACAGGTAAGGCTAAAGTGTTTGATAATAATGAGATTTCTGCCGAAGCTGTGATGGCATCTGCGTGTTTACCCCTGATTTTCCAAGCGGTAGAAATTGATGGCGTGCCCTATTGGGACGGCGGCTATATGGGCAATCCAGTATTATTCCCGTTTTTCTATAATACCAAATGCGAGGACATTTTGCTGGTGCAAGTGAACCCTGTTGTGCGCGCTGAAACGCCCAAAACAGCGGCATCTATTATGAATCGTCTGAATGAGATTACCTTTAACGCCTCATTATTGCGGGAATTTCGAGCGATAGATTTTGTGGCAAAATTGATTGATCAAGGTGTGCTGAGTCACGAACATTATCAGCAAGTGCGCATGCACCGTATCGATTCCACCGAGGAGTTTAAAGACCTCGACGCCTCATCAAAATTAAATCCAGAGTGGAGCTTCTTGCAGATCCTCAAAAACATGGGCCGCAATGATGCCATCAACTGGCTTGCACTCAATTATGAAGCTGTGGGGCATCATGCCACGATGGATGTGCGGGCGGAACTGGGGTGATTAGGCTTGTTCATTTTCTTGGGCGTGCATAGCATTTTTCCCTACATATATGAATCCGCTTATTGTGGCTATGGTAGCGATACAGGCTGTGGCCATTTTGCCATTTTGAGTGATTATAGTGAGTGCTTGCGCTGCAATAGCGCAGCGATTTGTGAGCAATCTATGGACAGTTTTTAATTGATCAATTGTGTTTTGAAAATACGGCGCGGCTTCACTTGAATTGGTGGCAATTGTGCGTTCAAGCCCTTTTATGTCAATTAAAATCTGCGGTAATTTTTGGTATGTTCCTTGCAACGCAACGTGTGAGGCGTCGTGGTTGGCTGGTAAATTCAAATGGCGCTCTCTCCCTTCAAGAAATGAAATGAGTCCTTGCAGAGGATGATTTTTAAGTGGAGTTTTAGATTGCTCACCAGCTGTATAATTCAATGAGTTATCAAAATACGGATGAAAGGATTTGTGAGAAACGTGCTCATTAATGGGACTGGTAAAATTAGTTGGATTCGATAGATCAACTTTGATAGTGGGGGGGGTATTTTTGTTACGATCTGACCATTTTGGTAAGCTAATTTCACTCATAAAATCCTCGCTTCAGTATCACGTTTGTGTTGCTCTGTTTTAGGGCATAAAATATGCGTGTCAAATAAAAATTGGCAATAATACATCGCTTTATGCAATAAAGAGAAATAAAATTTCAGTCACTCTCCTAAACTCACCAATCCGCCCGCATGGCGCTCTAAGCGGCCAGCAAGCTCTAGCTCCAGCAATGCGGTGCTCAGGGCATGCACAGGCAAAGCCAACTCGCGCGCGAGGCTGTTAATATCCAACGGTGTGTGGGATAGTGCAACCTCGATCAACCCATGCAAGACTTCTGGCGCGGGTAGGGCAATTGGCGCAGCTTCATTGCCATAACTTTGCGGGTTTTCCAGCTCCTCAAAACCAAATTCAAGTTGAACCCGCGATTGCGGCGCGCCCAGCGCATCCAAAATATCCTGTGCGCAGGTAATGACACTTGCGCCATCGCGTAGAAGCCGATTGGCACCGCCTGCGCGAGGGTCCAGCGGGGAGCCAGGCACAGCACATACTTCGCGGTTGAGTTCAGCTGCCAGCCGCGCGGTGATGAGTGAGCCCGAACGCTCCGCCGCCTCTACCACCACAAGCGCTTGGCTGAGGCTCGCAATCACGCGATTGCGACGTGGAAAATCGACTGCGCGTGGAATAAATCCAATTGACATTTCGCTGATAATACAGCCGTTTGTTTGAATCTGCTCATAAAGTGCTTCATGCTCGGGCGGGTAAATTTGATCAACTCCGCCCGCCAGCGCCGCAATTGTGCCCGTGTTGAGAGATGCTTCATGTACAGCGGCATCAATCCCACGCGCGAGGCCAGAAACAGTGGCAAAACCTGCTTGCCCTACACCTGCTGACAACATACGCGCCATTTTACGCCCCGCAGCTGATGCATTGCGCGAGCCCACTAAGCCAATAGCGGGCTTCAGCAAGCTCGCAACATTACCGCGCACGCATAATATGGGCGGAGCGCCTTCGCTGTTGCGCAAAAGATCGGGGTAGCGCGCATCATATTGTGGCAGCAGGGTGATGCCAAGGCGTTGTGCCTTGGCCAATTCATCCTCTACCTGCATGCGTGTAGCCAGCACCAACTTACGGGCACCACCCTTTTGCGCCATGGCGGGCACAGCCTCAAGCGCCGCAGCAGCACTGCCAAACCGCCGTACCAAATGGGCAAATGTCACTGGCCCCACATTTTGCGTGCGTGCCAGTTGTAGCCAATTGAGAAGCTCGCTATCGCTCATGATTTCAACTTTATTTTAGATTCTGTGCCGTTCATTAGCCGCGCAATATTGCCGTGATGTTTATAAATGGCGATGCCGCTCATTAATGTGAGCACGCCTGCGGTGGGTGCACCGAGCACAATAAATGCCTCAATTGGCACACACATTAGCGCGCACAAGGCCGCAAGCGATGAGTAGCGGCTGGCATAGGCAACGCCAAGCCACACAGCCGCAAACACCAGCCCCAAAATGGGCGAAAGCGCCAGCGCCACACCAATATAGGTGGCCACGCCCTTGCCACCCTTGAACCACAGCCACACAGGCGCTATATGGCCAATAAAGGCCAGCAATCCCGCATGCGCTGCATATTCAGGTGCATAGATTTGCGCCAGCAGCACCGCCGCAAAGCCCTTGAGCGCATCACACAATAATGTGAGCGCAGCTAGCTTTTTGTTGCCCGTGCGCAGCACATTGGTGGCACCAATATTGCCCGAGCCAATGGCGCGAATATCGCCCATGCCGCACGCGCGGGTGAGCAGTAGCCCAAAGGGGATTGCGCCCAGCACATAAGCGCCAATCAGTACAATCACAGATATTTCAGAGAGCGGGATGGATAGGTTCATGCCATTTTGTGGCATGACGGCGTTCTGATGAAAAGAGAAATTATAAAAAAATGCTGGAAACTCAATGCAAGCCCGCGTATGACAAATTAAATCAACCAATGAGCCACACCATGCCCACACCAAACCTTGCTATTCCCTTTGCCAAACGTAAAACGCTTGATATTGGTGCCTATATCCGCACCATTCCCGATTTCCCGAAGCCGGGCATTTTATTCCGCGATATCACCACGCTGTTCCTTTCGCCTGTTGGCCTGCGCGCTGCGGTGGATGAGTTGCTGTGGCCGTTTATCGACACGCGGGTAGATTTAGTAGCGGGGATTGAGGCACGCGGCTTTATTTTGGGCGGCGCCATTGCGCATGAGTTGGGCGTGGGATTTGTGCCTGTGCGCAAAAAGGGCAAACTGCCGCATAAAACTCTGACCGAGGATTATGCGCTGGAATATGGCACAGACACCATTGAAATTCACGAAGACGCGATCAAACCCGGCATGCGTGTGTTGCTGGTCGATGATCTGATTGCCACCGGCGGCACCGCTTCCGCCGCCACGCGCCTCATTCAACGCTCGGGCGGTTTGGTGACAGCCGCCGCATTTGTAATTGATCTGCCAGACCTTGGCGGTGCTGATAAGCTGCGCAGCCTTGGTGTGCCCGTGCATACGCTGATTTCGTATGAGGGGCATTGAACCATGGATGTGAAGCACCTCGGCCAAAATTCAGCCCTGCCAGCCTCACCCGATGCGGCGCAGCTCGACCGTGTGCCTAATGGCCACGCAGATGTGCTGTATATGGCGCGATTTGCATGCCCAGAGTTCACTTCGCTATGCCCTGTCACTGGCCAGCCCGACTTTGCCCATTTGGTGATTGATTATGTGCCAAACCAGTGGCTTTTGGAATCCAAAGCATTGAAATTGTTCATGGCGTCATTTCGCAATCATGGTGATTTTCATGAGAATTGCACGCTCACTATTGCCAAGCGCATTGCCACATGTATCGAGCCGCACTGGCTGCGCATAGGTGGCTATTGGTACCCACGTGGTGGCATCCCTATCGATGTGTTTTATCAAACAGGTCAACCACCACACGGCGTGTGGATCCCCGAGCAGGGCGTGCAGGCGTATCGCGGCAGGGGATAATAAAAAAGGCGGCACTGGCGCCGCCTTTTTTATGCGTGAGGGGAGAAACTTAGCTCAATTCTTGTGAATTTGAAGCCTTTGACGTGCCCCAGAATGTAAGACCAACAGCGAGCAAAACAGCTAAAGATTTTATGGCTGATTTGACGCTGAACACTTGAAGTTTGACGCCCCTTTTGCCAGCAGCCTCACGTGTTTCTTTTAGGAATGTTTCAATTTGATCAAAGGTTCTGTTATAGAGCTTTGTTGTTGTTGTCTTGTTTTTAATGTCAATATTTTTTCCAGATTCAATTACACTCAGAACGCTGTTGTAATCAGTTTTTATGATTTTAGCTGCACTAGAGGGATTGTCACGAAATGTGTGTTCAACATATGCATCACCTTTAGCGCTAACTCTTAAATAATCACCTATGCTCATTGCCATTATAATCTCCTAATTATCTATTACATAAAATGCACTATGCACAATCCGTATATAACGTGGCTTTAGTGAATATGCAATAGCATTTCGGATTTTTTTCATATAATCTGAGCGTTATAAGGCGTGTCATAAAACTGTCATGCGGGGCGTGTAAGAAAGGGATTAATAAAACCTTTCACTTCTTAACTTCGGAGCCTCCTATGAATATCAACATTTTATCGGCGAAATCAGTTTTGGCAACTTTGGCAATTGGCATTATTGCAGGGCAGGGCGCACAGGCGCAAAATGCACCGCAACAAGCTGTCATCGCAATTGATGGCTCCTCCACAGTGTTCCCGATTACGGAAGCGGTGGCCGAAGAATTTCAAAAAGCCAATGTGGGTGCACGTGTAACGGTTGGTGTTTCGGGCACTGGCGGCGGCTTCAAAAAATTCTGCCGTGGCGAAACAGCCATTTCCAACGCGTCGCGCCCTATTAAAGAGAGCGAAATGAAGGATTGCAAAGCGGCTGGGGTTGAGTTTGTTGAATTGCCTGTTGCCGTTGATGCTTTGGCGGTGGTTGTGAACCCAAAAAACACATGGGTGGATTTCCTCACCGTGGATGAATTGAAAATTATGTGGTCGCCTGAAGCGCAAGGTAAAATTACCAATTGGAATCAAGTGCGTCCATCTTTTCCAGACAAGCCCTTGAAATTATTTGGCCCAGGTGTTGATTCAGGCACATTCGACTATTTCACTGGTGCTGTGAATGGCAAGGAACAAAGCAGCCGTGGCGACTTCACTGCATCGGAGGATGACAATGTGCTGGTGCAGGGTGTAGCAGGAAGCGAAGGCGCGCTTGGGTATTTTGGCATTGCATATCTTAATGAAAATAAAGATAAAATTAAAGTTGTACCCATTAAAGCTAAACCTGAAATGGCGGCTGTGCCCGCTTCTGTTGAGGCCGCAAAAAGCGGCACGTATCAACCATTCGCGCGCCCATTGTTCATTTATGTGAACAAAAAAACAGCGATGGATCGCCCAGAAGTGACAAAATTTATCGAAAGCTATTTGGATAAAGTCAAGGCGGCCAAGCTGGTGAAAGAAGTAGGGTATGTACCGATGACAGACCAAGCCTATGATGCTTTCCTCACACGTTTCAAATTGGGCACTGTGGGCACAGCATTTGGTGGCCATGCAAAAACTGGTGTGAGCATTGAAAACTTGATTTCCATGCCTGTACAATAACATATAAAATTGAGTACAAAGGCCTATATGAGCCATCACCTCACCCCGATAGAGACAACGCGCCGCGTGCATAATTTGCAGGCGGCAGCGTCGTTTATGCGGCGGCGGCGCATTTGGGATGTGGTGATGCGTACCGCATTTTTGCTAGCGGCGGCGCTCAGTGTGGCCATCACGGCGGGGATTGTGTTTGTGTTGGTGAAGGAAAGTTTGGTGTTTTTTGCGGCGGTTCCTCTATGGGATTTTCTCACAGATCGGCAATGGACTCCCGTGTTTGAGGATAAACATTTTGGTATTTTGCCCTTACTTTCGGGCACTATGGTCACAACAGGCATTGCCTTGCTGTTCGCGGTGCCAACGGGCTTGATCTTGGCGGTGTATCTCTCGGAATTTGCGCATAATAATGTACGCGAAATTGTGAAGCCGTTTTTAGAGCTTTTGGCGGGTGTGCCCACGGTGGCTTTTGGCTATTTTGCTCTGTTTTTGATGACACCCTTGTTCCAGAAATTTATTCCTGGTCTTTCGAGTTTTAACCTGCTGGTGCCGGGAATTGTGATCGGCATTATGATTTTGCCCTATATTGTTTCTGTGAGTGAAGACGCTATGCGCGCGGTGCCAAATGCGCTGCGCGAGGGGGCGTTTGCGCTCGGGTTCACCCGCTTACGCACGGCGTTGATGGTGGTGATTCCGGGTGCATTTTCAGGCGTAACCGCCGCTTTCATTTTGGCAATGTCGCGCGCGGTGGGGGAAACCATGGTGGTGGCAATTGCGGCAGGGCAAAATGCGCAAATGGTAAAAACGCCATTAGAAGGTGCGGCCACAATCACAGCTTATATCGTACAGATTTCGATGGGCGATTTGCCGCATGGTTCAATTGCCTATCAAACCATTTTCGCGGCGGGGTTAACGCTCTTCATCATTACATTTGTGTTTAATCTCATTGCGTTTTTCATTCGCCGTAAATATCGCGAGGTCTATTGATGCAAACACATTCTCGCCTCACATTATCACAAACCCAAGCGGCGCGGTTGGTCAACAAAGCTAAATTTGTTGATGGCAGCTTTTTATGGTTGGGGCGTGTCATTTTATTAGGCACATTGTTGGTATTGGCCACACTCATTCTCGATTTTGTGATTGACGGACTGCCGCGCATTGATTGGGCGTTTATGACCAATTTTCCATCCCGCAATGCAGGCTCGGCGGGGATTTTGTCGTCATGGGTTGGCTCGGCTTTGGTGATGTTTGTGACTGCCTGGCTGGCCGTGCCTTTGGGCGTGGCGGCGGGGGTGTATTTAGAGGAATATGCCCCGAATAATTGGTTTACGAATCTGATCGAAATCAACGTGAATAATCTGGCGGGTGTGCCCTCAATCATATATGGCTTGCTGGCGTTGGGGTTGTTTGTGCAAAGTTTCCAAATGGGGCAAACCATTTTGGTGGCGGGCATTACCTTGGCCTTGCTAATTTTACCGATTATTATTGTGTCGACTCGCGAATCCATTCGTGCCATTCCGCGTGAATTGCGCGAGGCGTCCTATGGGCTGGGGGCAGATCAATGGCAAACCATTCGCATGTTTATTTTGCCTGCCGCGCGCCCTGGCATTCTCACAGGTATGATTGTGGGGTTATCACGTGCGATTGGTGAAACCGCACCACTTATTACCATTGGCGCGCTTACATTCATCGCATTTCTGCCGCCAGCGCCAGTGGCGATTGAGCATGGCTTATGGTTCAATTTCCCGAGTGTGAATCTCGATTGGATCAATTCACCGTTTACAGCGTTGCCCATTCAAATGTTCAATTGGATCTCGCGCCCGCAAGCGGCCTTCCATGTGAACGCAGCAGCCACAGGTGTAATATTGCTTGGCCTTACCCTATTGATGAATGGCGCAGCCATTTATATTCGCTATAAATTGCGCAAAAACATGAAATGAGAGTATAAGACCATGGATGCTTTTGTGAACACGCCCCAACCTGAGGTTATCACGATGGATTTGCGCGCAGATATTAAAGATCTCAATTTTTATTACGGGCAGTTTCAAGCGATTAAGGCTGTGAATTTGCCGATCGTCGATCGTAAAGTCACCGCGATGATCGGCCCATCGGGCTGTGGCAAGTCTACATTACTGCGCTGTATGAACCGCATGCATGACCTATATGCGGGCAATCGTTATGAGGGCGAGATTCGCTTATTCCCTGAAAATATTAATATTGTGGGGGCAGATGTTGACCCAATGTATGTGCGATTGCGGATTGGCATGGTGTTTCAAAAACCGAATCCATTCCCAAAATCCATATATGAAAACGTCGCTGCGGGTTTGCTCATTCGCGGGATCACGCAAAAAGCGGTGCTGGATGAACATGTGGAACGCGCCCTACGTCAAGCCGCCTTGTGGGATGAGGCGAAAGATCGGCTGAAAAAATCGGCCTACGAGCTTTCAGGCGGGCAGCAACAACGCCTGTGTATTGCGCGTGCGCTGGCGCCAGAGCCCGACATTTTGCTGTTGGATGAGCCTACATCAGCGCTCGACCCAATTGCCACAGCGCGCATTGAAGAGCTGATTCTCGACATTGGCAAACACACCACCATTGTGATTGTAACGCACAACATGCAGCAGGCGGCGCGCATTTCCGACTTCACCGCCTTCATGCATATGGGCAATATGGTGGAATATTCCCCCACCGACACCATGTTCACCAAACCGCGTGAAAAACGCACGCTAGAATATATTACAGGGCGTTTTGGGTGATGATGCACTATGCGCAATTGTAAAATTGTGTTATGCACCACATTTATGGACATTACATACGCGCCCCTCAACACTGTGCCCAATGCGGCGGCGCAATTGGAATCTTTGCATAAAATTGTATTTGGCCCAGGGCGATTTGCGCGTACAGCCTATCGATTGCGAGAAAATGTGCCTGCTGACATGGCGCTTTCCATAGCAGCGCTACAGGGCACGCAATTGGTGGGCGCGTCTATCCTCACCCACATTAAAATTGGCGCTTATAATGCCTTGTTGCTGGGGCCATTGGCCATTGCACCTGAATTTTCTAGCCAAGGCCACGGCTCGCAATTGATGCGGCAATCGATCGAGGCCGCACGTGCGGCGGGGCATTCTCTTATCATATTGGTGGGGGACGCGCCGTTTTATAGCCGTTATGGCTTTGTGTCTGTGCCGCTCGGTCATATTACTTTGCCGGGGCCAGTGAACTCCAAGCGGTTGTTGGCATGTGAATTGCGCGTGGGGGCGCTTGCGCAGACCAGCGGTATGGCACATGCTATTGCGTGATGCACAGATTGATTGAACAATTGCGCCAGAATTTATTGCCTGCGGATATGGCCATGCCTGCGCCAATATTTGCAGCCAATATGCCTTTGCCAATACGTTCACAACAGGACGACCTCTTGCTGAAACACTCTGCGTTGACCCCGGCTGCGGTGCTTGTTCCTATTATCATGCGAGAGTCTGGCGCATATATTGTGCTCACCAAGCGCACGGCGCATTTGTCCGTACATGCGGGGCAGGTGGCTTTCCCAGGCGGAAAGCCCCATGCGAATGATGAGCATTTGCAAGCCACAGCCCTGAGAGAAGCATATGAAGAGATTGGTTTGCACCCGCATGAGGCCGATATTTTGGGTGCATTACCATCTTTTGCAACAGGCACAGGCTATTGGGTCACGCCATTTGTGGGTGCAATTTCGCGGGTGGCACCATGGCAACCAAATGATGGGGAAGTGGCGCTGGTGTTTGAATTGCCGATGGACATTGTGCGTATACCTAGCAATATTCGCTATGAAACCCGTTTTATGGCACATCAAAACCGTGAAACCTATGTAGTCTTGCATGAAACACATGACATTTGGGGCGCAACGGCGTATATTCTGTATATGTTGCAACAAAAGCTGGCGATAATATGATCCGCATCATTCCGTTTATCCTCGAAATTTTCGCATTGCCCTATATCGCCTATACGGTGTGGTTGCTGGCCACGCGCCGCAATCCGCTTACACGTGCGGCGTGGGTGGGAGTGCCATGGCAATGGTTTGGCGTTTTCAGTTGTTTGGTGATTCTTGGCGTATTACTCTTTGGGCGCCAGCTCGAGCGCGACACAGGCACGCGCGGCTACACACCCGCGTATATTGAAAATGGCAAACTTGTGCCACCTCGTGTGCAATGAGAGTGGCGATGAATTTTGAGGCCTTACTCACCCCCAAAACGCGGCACATACTCAGCATATTAGGCAGTGCTCAGGGTAAGGCGCGGATTGTGGGTGGTGCTGTACGAAATCATATTATGGGTAAGCCAGTTGACGATATTGATATAGCAACAGAGTATTTGCCACATGAGGTGATTGATCTACTCACGCAAGCTGGCATTCGCACTATTCCAACAGGATTGGCGCATGGCACGATTACCGCATTAATGGACGGCCAAAATTTTGAGGTCACCACATTGCGCGCCGATGTAGAAACCACTGGCCGCCATGCGCAGGTGCAATTTGGCACGGATTGGCGCGCCGATGCGCAGCGCCGAGATTTTACGATGAACGCGCTATATGTGGGGCTCGATGGCATATTATTTGATCCACTAAATGGGCTTGCGGATATTCATGCGTGGCGTGTGCGCTTTATTGGGGATGCCGCCACACGCATTCGTGAGGATTATTTGCGGATTTTGCGCTATTTTCGCTTTTGCGCGCACTATAGCCCTGAAATGGTGTTATCTTTCGACGTTGCGCAGGCCATATCCTGCCATATCAATGGATTACGGCAGCTTTCAAAGGAACGTGTATGGCAAGAATTGCGCAAAACGCTTGCAGTGCCAGAATATATGCATGTATTGGCAGATATGGCGGGGCTTGGTATATTCACCACGCTGGGGCTTGGGATTTTTCGGGGCTACGAGCACCGTCATTGCGAGGAGACTCTTTGTGACGAAGCAATCAAGAGCCTTGAAAAACTGGATTGCCACACGTCGCTCCGCTCCGTTCGCAATTACGCCCTCACCCGCCTCTTCCTTCACTTCATTTGGCTGGAAGAAGACGCTGCCCGAATCGGCGTGCAGCTGAAGTTATCGAATGTAGATAATAATACACTCGTTTTATGGGCGCAGCATGTATGGCGCCTGCGCACACCTCCTGAATTTCACACAGCACGTGAGTTGTTGTATAGGGTAGGCGCGCAGACATATGCACAAATTGCATATCTAGCATCCGTGAGGTGGGGCTGGGCGCTTACAATTGAAATTTTGAACATACCCACCACGCACCCCATTCCGCCAAAACCATTTACAGCGCAGCAATTCATAGATCAGGGGTATATTGGTGCAGAATTGGGGGTAAAATTAAAAGAAGCTGAACATAGTTGGATAGATAAAGGCTTTATATGAACATGAAAATCTCTATTGACACCATTTGGACTCACATATATATTCTGAAATGGAATTGTTACTACAAAGACGTAAATTAATAGTCCGCATCTATTTTTTGACAATGTATTATTTATAGTAAATGTATATTACGATTGTTATAAAAAATAAAGTATGTCTCATTCTAAATTTGCATCTTTTTAAAACATTCGCTTTTTTAATATTATGAGGATACAGCCATGAGTAATATTTTTAACAGATTAGTTTCGAGGTTTCTTGAGTTGCCAATTTCTTACAGATTTGGCACATGTTTTTCTTCTTTACTACTACTTGGGGCTGCGTGTAATTCAGCCTCAGATAAAAAGCCGCCTGCTAAAGCGAGCACGGCTGTTGTAAACCCTGCAGAGTCTGATGCAGATACTTCAAGCGTGATGTTTAAATTTGACCGTCCACCTATTGATGCCACTAAGGTAAATAGACCAGTACTGCACAATATTAATCGTTAAAATTTGACGAATGCTCCTCTTTGAGATGATTCAAAAAAATAAAAATAGTTAATGCTCAATTAGTTATTGACACATTCATTTGACTATGAGATACAGCCTGCATTGTCCACCAAGATATATACAATGGATTTAGAAAATGAAACAATATGTTACAATCTGTCATCAGGCGCCAACTGTTTCTAATAAAACACCTTGCCCTGTAAATGTTAACAATCCAATGGCTGATGCTGTATTCAAAAATGCTGTTGAGCAGTTAAATAATAAATTGAATTTGTCCTTGAGTGGCTACAGCAATATTTCATTTGCGCCTTTAAAGGCGGTTCAAAATAAAAATGAGCCACACAATTCTCATTTTGATGGTTCATTTTACATTACGTCTAAAACTGGACCTTCACAGGTTGTACCAAGAACGCTTTATTTTAACCAGCCAACTTGCGGCATTACGGTTATTGAAGGTTATCTTTTAAATCCAGGAAGTGGATCTATCACAACATATTATCCAATTAATTTGGATGGGACTATTGGATCTCCCAAGAAATAATTTATATTTATATACCAATTTAAGCGCATCAAAGTTTAACTTTGGTGCGCTTTTTTTATATAAACAATTTTCCACACAATAGGATTATGTTTCTTGACTCAGATTCATCGCCTTTATAACTTTGATAAACGTCCTAAATATAGGAGACAGTGATGCTAAAATCTTTTGTAGACTCTTTCTTGAAAATGCCTGCATTGACTAAGCTAGCTTTGATCACAGTAGGTGGAATAGCGTCTGGTTTAATTATTTTGATGGTTGAAAATCCATTGAAAAATAATCGGAAAAAATTGACTGTTCCAAACAATAATTTTGAGCCTAATAATAGTAAAAATATAATTCATATTCCAAAAACGGACTTATTTAATATTCCTGACACACCTCAGGCTCCGTTGAAGCCTAATAGCTCTATTCGTGGTCCCAATTATTAATTTATAATTTTTGTAAAATATTTTCATTTTTTGCGCGTAATATTCACGCGGCTTACGGCTATAAAACGGGCAGCAACACTTTTTGTTGTTACAGGTTTTGTAGCTTTATGTGCCATTGTTGCGGTGTTGTTTTCGTTTAGGTCTGCTGGTGCTGCTTTTAATACCTCTGCATTTTTATTTTGCCACATCCCAATAATATTCTCGATGCATTTGGCGGGCACATTCTCAAACCAATGCGCGCATGCAAATGAATCTTGTGATGGGTTTTGTAATTTCTGTGCATTGAAGATAATGAAGGAATTAATGTCGCGATCACTTCCGCCGAGCGCTTTGAGAATGATACATAGGCCAAACAAATCTTTGTCATTAAATGCCATTTCAACAATAGCGCTAGGCAAATTCAATATCTGTGACACCTGCTCTTGAACGGCATTAACTTTTCCTGCAAAATATTGGTTGCGCAGGTCAACAAGTTCTTGTGTGTTGAGTTTTTCAAAGGGGCTTGTGGCAATATTAAAGTTGCCTGCCTCTAAGATTGCTGCACGACGCGCCTCTGTATGCATCTCAAAAAATAATTCAGTTTGTTGCCACCACACAGAATTGGCGCCTTTAGTAACAGATTGTGCCGCTGATTTTTTTGCGGGTGCATTTTTGCTCTTGGATTTAGTTGCTTCTGGGTGCAATTTTTCTGGAGTTGTGTTGGATTTTCCAAATAGAATTTTGACAGATGCGTCAATATCTTTGCGTGCGCCAATTTTGGCGTGAATATCAGATTTCATCGCGATAGGCAGGTCGTGCCAGTGTCCTGTGATGAGTACAGCAAATTGTTTTTGTTGCGATATTGTATGGGGTTTGTCCTGTGCTGCATATAAATCTACCAGCGATTTTACCAGCTGTGCGCGATCTGTTACTTTGTGCTGTTTTGCAATAGGTTGAATTGCATTTGTGGACTTAGATACAGTTTTTTTCTGTTTTGCAGCTTTGGACATGATTCACTCTCTACGCATACGCTATTCGTTACTAACCCACAGTATCTTATAGAGTTGTTAGCGAACTATTAACCCAAAGCGTTTTTACATAATAATTGTGATATATTCACAAAACAGTGTTCTATAGGTGTGCCATGGGCAATCTTATATCGTTTCCTTTTCATCGTGCGCGGCCGAGTGTAGCGGCCAAAGATACGTTTGCCTTATCACCAACGGCCACAATCGTTTTATTCACAGGGGTGCGATATGAGCGCACAACAGAAGCACCGCAATTACCACCATCAAATTCGGCCCATATTGGGCGAGCAGGGATTCGTAAGCGCCGGCGGCAATCGTAAAATGAAAGTGGTGCTCAGCATCTGTGCGGCAGCTTTATTATCGGGGTGTTTTCAAAGCACGGGTGATTTTGGCCGCCGCAAGCCCAATGCATTTCAAGATAAAATTTTGCCTTCCGTTGGTGAAAAAGTGACGTGGGCGCGTGGTGGTGATACATCTGATTTATTAAAAACTGATGCCGAAACAGAATATCGCAAAGCGGCGTGGGAGTATCTCATTCCCACCCGCCACAATGAAGTGCAACCCATTCCTACGATTACCACGGCTTTATTTTTAAGCAATCCTTCGTTGCTGACTGCATTTTATGCTTATTCAGGTGGGCGCACAACTCAAGGGCAAGATGCTATCACCAGTTTGAATTCCGAATTGCAAATGGCCAATATTTTGCCGCCGCGCGAACCGAAGGGCAGCGAAGATTGGTATTATTATAAAGGTATGGAATGGCTGCGCCTCATTCCGCCGCAGGCGCGCACAGAATTCACCCAGAATTACTTTCTTGCTTTGCGCAATACACAAATGGGTACGCACCAAACCCGTTATCACCGTTTGATGGCCGATATGGAAAATGATTTGCTTCATTTGCCACGGTTCTTAAGGCTTGCGTCGCAAGTGTTTGGCGAAGACACCATTCGCGCCGATGCCGTGCAAAAGCTTTCCACTATTGAGCGCGATAAACCTGGAACCAATATTCCAGACCCACGTGTTGATGCCACCCCAGTGGAAAAAGATGGTGTGTTGGCTGCACGGGTGATCGAAGATCGCTTCACTCAAAATGGATATACTAAGCGTGTGGCGTTGCGGGCGGATGAAAATTGGAGCATTTTAGAACGGGTTGAGGGCCGATATATCGAGCGGATTGAAGCGTATCGTTATGCGCTGCATCACTTGGTGGTGGAGACACCTTCGTCGCTTGCGGTGGAGGCAGAGAATATGTTGATGCAGCTGGAGGCACAGCGCAAGCTGTTCCCGCATCGCACTAAAGGCGGTGCACGCAAAGGGGTGTTTAAGGATAAAGAACGATTTACCAACACGCGGCCAGTGATTAAATAGGCTGATCTGGCGTGCGAAAAAATGAGCGCATGCCATAAGCGATTGCACTGCTGGCGATGAGTGCAAAACATACACTTAGGTCGCGGAGTTTGACATAGAGGCTGGAAGCAAAGGCAGTGCGTGTACGTTGTAATGAATGTTGCGTATTTTTTACATAATTTGCTAACTCTCTCATATTCATGAGTTTTTTATGTTCGTTTGTTTCAAGCTCCTTTGCAAATTTTAGTACAGGTATACGCTCATATTTCTGGAATTTTTTGTAATGCTCAATAACATAAGGGAATCCAGACGTTTCGAACTCTGTATGTTCTGATATGCGTTCAAAATATAATTTAATATCAGAAATGAGCATTTCAGCATTCAAAATATAAACTCCATACTAACAAAAAATCTTTATATTCGTTTCATAACATATACATGGTTGTTATGCAAACGACCATCTAGAAACAGTGTCATCACTATGATTTCAAGACGTTATGATCTCATCTACATTCACCGCTGCCCGCGCACCCCCACGCGTGGTGTGCTTGTGCATGGCAATTGGGTGCGGCCATGTGCCATTGGGCGCGGCGGTATTGGGCTAAAAAAGAGCGAGGGCGATGGTGTTACACCCGTTGGCACTTACGCAATTCAATCTGGGTTTATACGGCGCGATAAATTGCCATTTTTCAAGGCCGCTATACCGCTTGTGGCGATTACCCCACAGATGTGGTGGTGCGATGATGCGAGCAGCATGCAATATAATACATTGATGCGTGCCGCCCCGCCCCAAGGCCATGAGGAGCGCTTGATGCGGGCGGATGATCTGTATGACATAGTACTGGTAATAGGTTATAATAATGCACCAGCTGTGCGCGGCAAGGGCAGCGCAATTTTTATGCACATTGCCCGTGAAGGGCTCAGCCCTACTGCGGGTTGTGTGGCACTGGCTAAAAAGGATATGTTGCAGCTTGTCAAAAGGTTGGGTACAAAAGCGCACATAGTGATAGGATAAATCCATGCCCATGCAAGCTAGTGAAATTGAAGCGCTGATTTTAGAAGCGTTTCCCGATGCTCTCATTGAGATCAAAGACCTCGCCGGTGATGGCGACCATTATCAAGCCACGGTAACCACCGCTGCATTTGCGGATAAATCACGGATACAGCAACATCAGATGGTGTATGCGGCGCTGAAGGGCAATATGGGCGGTGTGCTGCACGCGTTGGCGCTTACCACGAAAGTGCCTTAGTCATTCATCTCAACGCTTGCCGCAACGCAAGATGACGTATAAGAATACAGTCCACATGAAGGAGTACACCATGGCCAATGTTCAAGAGCAGATTGCAAACACCATTCAAAATAACGACGTTGTACTGTTTATGAAGGGTACTGCCGATTTTCCTATGTGCGGGTTTTCTGGCCAAGTAGTGCATATTCTGACCAAATTGGGTGTGGATTTTAAGGATGTGAACGCGCTGGAAACCAATGAGATGCGCGATGGTATCAAAGAATTTTCCAATTGGCCCACCATTCCGCAGCTCTATGTGAAAGGTGAATTTATCGGCGGTTGCGACATCGCACGCGAAATGTATCAATCTGGCGAATTGCAGGCGTTGTTGGCGGAGCAGGGCGTGGCAATGGCGGGGTAACACCCGTTAGCCGCGTGGCGCCGCATTGTGCCCGCGCAGGCCCAAATGCTCCATCAGTTTTTCAAGCAATTCTTGCGCTGCGGCGGGGATAGCTGTTCCGGGTAGATATACACCAGCCACGCCCATCTCGATGAGTTTTGGTACATCTTGTGGAGGGATCACCCCGCCCACGACCAGCAGAATATTGCCCTTGCCGCTGGCATTAAGGATGGCTTGCAATTCGGGCACCAGTGCGGAATGCGCACCTGCGAGCGTGGAAATGCCAATGATGTGCACGTCGTCGGCAATGGCTTGTGTAGCCACTTCCTCTGCCGTGGCAAAGAGCTGGCCAAGGCGCACATCAAACCCCATATCCGCAAAGGCGGTGGCCACCACTTTTTGGCCTCTGTCGTGCCCATCTTGCCCTATTTTAGCAATTAGAATGCGCGGCGATGTGCCTTCCAAGCTTTTGAAATGTTGGGCTAAATTCTGCACTGTGGCCAGCGCTGCGGCATCTGGCTGCAAGGCGGAATAGCTGCCTTTTGTTACCGTGGCGTGGGGTTGGTAGCGGCCAAACACCCTTTCTATAGCAAGGCTCATTTCGCCCACAGTGGCATTGGCCTGTGCGCAGGCAATGCAAGCGGCCAGCAAGTTTTCAGTACTGCGAGCTGCCGCCTCTAACGCGGTGAGGGCAGCTTGTGTTGCGGTTTCATCACGCATGGCGCGCAACTCATGCAAACGTGCAACTTGGGCATCTCTAACAGCAGATGTATCAATTTTTAACACTTGGGGCGGGATGTCATCCACATTTTGATAGGCATTCACCCCCACAATCACCTGCGCGCCGCTGTCAATTGCCGCTTGAGTGTGGGCAGCGGCTTCTTCAATCCGTGCTTTGGGAATGCCCGCCTCAATGGCTTTGGCCATGCCGCCAAGCGCATCAATTTCTGCAATATGGGCTTTGGCTTTGGTGATTAATTCTTGCGTCAAAGCTTCAATATAGATGCTGCCGCCCCATGGGTCGATGGTGGTAGTCAGTTCGGTTTCATCCCGCAAAATCAGCTGCGTATCGCGCGCAATTTTGGCGGAATGCCCGCTGGGCAGCGCCAACGCTTCATCAAACGCATTGGTGTGCAGGCTTTGCGTGCCGCCAAACGTGGCCGCCAGCGCTTCAATGGTAGTGCGCACAATGTTGTTGTGCACATCTTGCGCGGTGAGGCTCCAGCCCGAGGTTTGGCAATGCGCTCGGAGCATGGAGGAACGTGGATCTTGTGGAGCAAATTGTTGCATCAATTCTGCCCATAGGGCGCGGCCGGCACGTAATTTGGCAATTTCGCGGCAAAAATCCATGCCAATGCCCCAGAAGAACGAGAGGCGTGGCGCGAATTGATCTACAGTCAAACCCGTCATAATGCCCGCACGTACATATTCCAATCCATCGGCCAGCGTGTAGGCCAGTTCAATATCAGCCGGCGCCCCCGCTTCTTGAATATGGTAGCCTGAAATGGAAATGGGGTTGAATTTGGGCATGTGTTGCGCTGTGTATGCGAAAATATCGGTGATAATGCGCATTGAAGCAGCAGGTGGGTAGATATAGGTGTTGCGCACCATAAATTCCTTCAGAATGTCGTTCTGAATGGTGCCTACCAGCTTCTCTTGCGGCACGCCTTGCTGCTGCGCCGCTACAATATACAGCGCCAAAATGGGCAGCACCGCGCCGTTCATGGTCATGGACACGCTGATTTTATCGAGTGGAATGCCGTCGAACAAAATGTTCATATCGAGGATGGAATCGATCGCCACACCTGCCGCGCCTACGTCGCCTGCCACGCGGGGGTGATCGGAATCATAGCCACGATGTGTAGCCAAATCGAAGGCCACCGATAAACCTGTTTGCCCAGCTGCCAAATTGCGCTGATAAAACGCATTGCTTTCCTGCGCGGTAGAAAACCCTGCATATTGCCGAATGGTCCACGGATTGGTTGTGTACATGGTCGGGTAAGGGCCACGTGTATAGGGGAATTGGCCAGCGGATTCTAAATCATAATTGCGAGGCGCTTTTGCGACGAAGTAATCCATATTTGAAGATTCTGGATTGCTTCGCTTCGTTCGCAATGACGGTTCCGCCATCACCTCACGAATAATCTCAGCCGCCTTTTCCTCTAGCGCTTGCGCACCTGCCACAATATCCACTACGCCATTCAAATGGCATTCTTGCTGCAAAATGTGCAAGGTGTTGCGTATCAGCGTGGTATTATGCTCAGCATGAGGTAATAATTGAATGCTCTGCGCCTGCATTAGAATGCCACTCAGCGCAAACACAGTGTTACGGATTATATTGCGGTCGGCGTCATCATCTTGCATCTGCGCGAGGTCTGCCACACAATGAATATGTAGCGGCACATCGCTGACGCGTGTCCAGAAATTTCGCAGAGCTTTGGCCATGGCTGCTGCTTCAAAAATGTGCATGGAAGGTGGAATATGCACATTGATTGGCGCGTTGCTTTTAACGGGCAATTGCTGCAGCAATGCTGCAACAGCCTGTGCCGGCGTAAGCGTTTGCCATTGCACAGATGAAAGCTTAGCAGGTGCGCTCATGGAGCCCTCCAATTCTCAATACAGTGCCATAATATAATAAATTTGCAAAAAATTTTTTCGTTCAATTTCAATATTTACCATAAAATTCAATCATCTTGATTTGCACGGCTAAACCCACTATTCTCCGAGCAACCTAATGAAGGATTATCCATGAGCGAGCAAAAATCAGACGGCGTTTACATTGGCATGGGGGAAACCCCCGCATTTCTAGAGCTGAAATATGGCAACCGCCATGGCTTGATCGCGGGTGCTACGGGCACTGGCAAAACTGTTACCTTGCAAACGCTGGCCGAAGGCTTTTCCAGCTGGGGTGTGCCTGTATTTGCGGTGGATATTAAGGGTGACCTTTCGGGCATGGCGATGGCCGGGACGCCGAATGAGTTTTTGAGCAAGCGCTGTGAACAGGTTGGGTTGGAATATGCGCCCGCTGCTGCACCCGTAGTGTTTTGGGATGTGTTTGGTGAGCGTGGCCACCCTGTGCGCGCCACCATTTCCGAAATGGGGCCACTGTTGCTTTCTCGCATTTTGGGGCTGAATGACACGCAAGAAGGTGTGCTGAATATCGCCTTTAAAATTGCGGATGATGAAGGCTTATTGTTAATTGATTTGAAAGACTTAAAGTCGCTTCTTCAACATGTTGCTGAGAATGCCGACCAGCTTACCACCGAATATGGCAATGTGACCAAGCAAACCATTGGTACCATTCAACGCGCCATGTTGGTGTTGGAACAACAAGGCGGGGAGCAATTTTTTGGTGAGCCCGCACTCAAACTCACCGACTTTATCCGCACCGCGCCAAATGGCAATGGTGTGGTGAATTTGTTGGCGGCGGATAAACTGTATGAAAGCCCACGGTTGTATGCCACCTTCTTATTGTGGTTGCTTTCCGAGCTGTTTGAAGTGCTGCCAGAGGTGGGAGATTTGGACAAGCCAAAGCTGGTGTTCTTCTTTGATGAAGCGCATTTGCTATTCACCGATGCGTCGCCCATGCTGCTGCAAAAAATTGAGCAGGTGGTGCGGCTTATTCGCTCTAAAGGCGTGGGTATTTATTTTGTGACGCAAAACCCGCTGGATATTCCCGACAAAGTGGCGGCGCAGTTGGGTAACCGCATTCAACATGCGCTGCGGGCGTTCACCCCACGTGAGCAACAGGCTGTGCGCGCCGCATCGGAAACGTTCCGTGCCAACCCCAAGCTCAATACCTCAACCGCTATTATGGAGTTAGGCAAGGGCGAGGCGCTTGTGTCAACGCTGGAAGGCAATGGCGTGCCATCAATCGTGCAAAAAACACTCATTCGCCCGCCATTTGGCAAAATTGGGGCGATTGATGCCGGCACGCGCCAGCAAATTATGAACAATAGTGCATTTGCGGGTGTGTATGAAGCTGCGGTGGATAGAGAAAGTGCCTATGAAACCCTCGCTGCACGCGTGCAAGCCGCTGCTAGCGAGCAACAAGCGCCTCAAGCCCAAAGTGGCGGCGGAGTGATGGATATGTTGGGGGGATTGTTTGGCGGCAGCGCGCAAGCGGCGCCCGCAAGTGGTTCAACACGCGCGCCAGCTGCGGGGCGTCAACGCATGGGCATGGGTGAAACCATTGCCAAGCAAGTGGCGCGCTCGGTGGCCTCATCCGTTGGGCGGCAAATCGGCCAGGCGGTGATCCGCGGCGTGTTGGGCAGTATGTTGAGGCGGTAATTATGCTTCAGAATTTGTTTTGGTGGCAGCATTTTGGGTGATTGCCCACAATGCGCCACCAACCAATAACACGCTTAGAAAATTCTGCTTCAGCTTTGCCTCAAAAATTGGCCAGAATCGTGAAAATCCTTCCCCCAAATTGCGTGCAGCATTTGCTGCCTCGGCACTTGGTGGGCCTTGGTATATCTTTACCCAGCCATCACTTATTTTTTCACGGGCACCTGTCACATGCTGTACCATTGTCATAGATGTTTGCATTTGAAATTGAAATGCTTTTCTGCCAACTGCTGTACATGCAGCGTCTAATTCAGCTTTATTCATAACATTGGCTTTTTTATAACCTGCTATGAGTGTGTTAAAGGCTGCATGTGCAGTTTCCACGTGCTTGGCGGGGATAGCACCACTCAATATAAAACGTTTTTTCGCATCATCACCTAAGCTTCCAACATAAGCTGCAACAACATCACCAAGATCTGTATATAACCGTTCAGATAAATTCATTTAAATCTCCATATGGTATCAGTTAAAAATCATAACTCCAATAAATGGCTTATGATGACCTTGTCAAGTTTTTTCACCGCCCTTAAAGGCATACCCTTCGGCAGTATATGCAGTGAAGATCAAGCTTGCATGACGCAATATATTCTGATAATAAACTGCGTTATGCTTTAACATTCACGAAATTATAGAGGTTATTATGTTTTCATTGGTTGGAACTCCAAAAAATCCAGTTACCAGAAATATTAATGAGCTTGTAATGAGCGTCTATATCAATGGACATAATGGACAAGGTGCTGATGTAGCAGAGTTTAGCTTTAAGGGACTTTTGAAAGATAATAACTTTAATAAAATTGATCACAAAAAACTTAGGTCTTCTCTTGATAATCTACAATTTACAGGCTGGATCGAGGAAGGCGGTAGGCTTTCGGCGGGGCTTTTTGGCAGTACTAGTAAGGCAGAAGCCAAAGCTGCTGCAAATAATTTGCACAAAAAAGTGCTGCAAATGACGGAATTACAACGCACAGTTTTACAAATCTGGAAAAGTGCTTTTATAAAAGCATTGCCAGCGGTTGGTTTGCTGGCAGCTGCAGTAGTGGGGTTTGTGTTTACAAAAAAGCCAACTACGCAAGATATAACCTAACAATCACCGCCCTTGCTTCGCTTGCCCTTCATATACCGTAGCGAATACGGCAGCTTCGCGCTCTACCTCAAATAAAATAGGTTTTGTGCGGAAGTCTTTGCAATAAAAGGCGTTTAGAGCAATTATATAATCGGCCTTTTCAGGTGAGGGGGCGATTGAAAATCGTTCAGCCAGCTCGTTTTGAATTGTGTCATCCTCGCCGCATACCCATACAAGCCATGGCGGGTCGAATAAATCCTTCGCACTGGCTTTTTTTACTTTGGGTTGGTGTACCTCTAACAAATCGGCCGCTTCCTTCAAAGAAATACCCCAATATTCTACCGCAAAGCGGGGTTGAGCGCCGCGCACACCGCCAATGAAATTGTTGAAGGCTGCATATTCATAAGGATGCAGTCGCATTGTGTGCATGGGGCCAAGTACCCAGCTGATAGAGAGTATGCTAATCAATAATGGGCGTATATACACAGGCACATGCCGCACCATGAGTGCACACAGCGCGCACACACTGATAAACAAAGGCGGCACAATAAATAGAGCGTGGCGCAAACCATTATAGAGCGTGGGTTTGAAGGCAAAAATCCAAAGCAGTGGAATAAGTGCAAAGCTGAGTATAATCAGTGCAGAAAACGGGAGTTTGGGGCGGAAATAAGCTAGTAAAATGAGCAGTATGGGGGCAATAATAATAAGCCCTTCAGGCGCTTGGTACAATAATAATAAGGGCACATAATACCACGGCATAGTTTTGGCAGGTTGCACAATCCCATTAAACAGTTCCGATCCATCAAAGGTGAATTTGGAAAACAGCTGCAAGGCCTCGATGATATTGTGCGGATTTTGCACCACCCATGGCCAGAAGAAAATGGTGATGGGGAGCATTATGAGCAGGGCAGGGCTGAGGCGAAAGACAAATTGTGATGTTTCACGTATCGTGATGCGCCAGCCTTTTTGCGGTAAAATATAGGCACAATAGGCAAGCAAAATCCATATAAACACAATGCCAGCAACAGCTGCGCCCACGCGCAAACCAAAGGCCAGCCCCAGTGCCACACCAAGCGCCACCCAATGCCGTGTGCAGGGTTTTGGCCAGCGGTCGAAAGCGGCCACCAGTGCTGTGCAAATGCCCAGCATTGCCACGGCAAAGGGCAGGTCCTTAGAATTGATCATGGAATGGCCGAAATACAATGGCCATGTTGCCAATGTGATGAGGGTAAGAAATCCGCCCCAATCCCCACCAATACGGCGACCATTCCACCATGCCACAAAAAGGCCAAATGTGCCGATCGATAAGCCCATTGCACGGCGAATAATTTGTACATCAACCTCATAATATGACGAAATTGCGGAAGTACTCAAGTCGAATGCGCCACCGTAATAATACAAATTGGCAAAACGAAAGACCTCAGTGTTATCAAACCCACTAGTATAATACGATAGCAATAAATTTCCATAGTGAATATTGCCGGGTTCATCCCAATTCAGGCCAAAATCATTAAGTGTACCAATGCCAACTAAGATAAAAACAATTAGTACACACGCGCTCATCGCATTGGGTGTTGTGTACCACCGCAGCCATTTTGTTGAAAGCCGCTTCATGTGCGTGCGCCAAACACAAATGCGCGAGCGGCAAAAAAGCCCCACACAAACGTGAGCGCCACGGCAATTGCTTTGGCCACTTCAGGCAATAACACAGCGGATGTGAAATAGATAAATGCGCTGGAAATGGCCAAGCCACCACACGCCACCAAAACGAATTTCAAAAATTGGTTGAGGTTCGTGTTGGTGGGGTCTTCAAATACATATTTTTTGTTGAGCAGATAGCTGTTCACCACGGCGAAACAAAACCCCAGCACATTGGCGCGCAAGGGGCGCATTTCAAACCAATGCAAACCTATTAAAAACATAAAAAAATCAATGGCAGTGGAACTAATCCCTACAAACGCATAGCGCCACGCAGTCAGCGGCATAATTTTTTGTGCAAAGGTCAGGATGATATTCATTGTGGGGCATGTTCCTGAATGGTGGCAGTATCGACCGCAACAATATACATAGGCCGCGCTTTTACTTCGGTAAAGATACGTCCAATATATTCCCCCAAAACCCCCAGGGACATAAGCTGAATGCCAGAGAGCATCATCACTGAAATAATGAGGGTAGGGAAGCCTGCAACATCGGCACCATAAATCAGTGTATGTATGAGAATATACAATGCATAAATAAATGCTACGCTTGAAACAGCAAGGCCTATATAGGTCCATACCCGCAACGGCATGACAGAAAATGCGGTGATGCCATCGACAGCTAAACTAAGGAGGCGGCGTAAATTCCAGTGTGATGCGCCTGCATTACGCACTTCAATTTCAAACGGCACACCAGTGCTGCGAAACCCAACCCATGAATAGAGCCCTTTGGTGAAGCGGGTGCGTTCTGGCAATGCGTTGAGCGCCCCCACCACTTTGCGGTTCATCAAACGAAAATCGCCCGCGCCTTGTGGCAAGTTGGTGCTGCTCACAAATGAAAACACATGGTAAAAAATGCGCGATATTATACGTCGTGCGGCACTGTCTGTATTGCGGCTTGTGCGCACGCCATACACCATATCGAACCCCTCTTGCCATTTGGCAATCAGCGCGGGAATCATCTCTGGCGGGTGCTGTAAATCCGCATCCATCAGTACCACCACCTGCCCACGGGAATGGTGCAAGCCGCAGGCAATGGCAATTTCTTTGCCAAAATTGCGTGAGAATTGTAAAGCACGAATGCGAGAATTGTGCTGAGCATAGTGCGATGCGATGGCGAAAGTTTCATCGCTAGAGCCGTCATCGACCAGCACAATTTCCCAATCGGACGTGAGCGCGGTCAAAACAGGCAATAATCGTTCCATTAAAGCGGGCAAATTACCAGCTTCATGATACATGGGGCACACAATAGAAATGGCAGGCACTGTCATGGCTAGCACGCTATAAAAACTACATGCACATTACAAGCAAAACATGTTGCTTTTGAGGCAATCTTGCGGTTGAAGTCATCCATGTGGACATTTCCTGAGACTTTTATCTGTGCCGATGATTACGCTTTGCATGAAGGCGTTAGCGTTGCCATTCGTACCCTATTGGCGCAAAAACGCATTTCGGGCACATCAGCTATGGTGAACATGCCGCGCTGGCCGCAGGATGCTGAGTTGTTGAAGCCGCTTGCAAATCAAGGCGCGCAGGTGGGCCTTCACCTAAATCTTACTGAGGGTGTGCCGCTTACAAAGTGCCCCAGTTTAGCACCTGATGGGGTGTTTCAGCCGATTGAAACCCAGCTGAAACATATTTTAAAAGGCAAGCTGAACACCGATGAAATTGCTGCAGAGCTTGCTGCACAGTTGCAACGCTTCATTGATGTGTGGGGTGCAATGCCCGATTTTATTGATGGTCATCAGCATATTCATGCTGTGTCTTTGGTGCGGATCGAGCTGATGGATGTTGTGAAATCATACATTGATATTCATGGCACTGTGCCGTGGATGCGGGCGCCCGTCGATCAGTTTAACAGTATTATCAAGCGGCCTAATTTTATAAAAGCATTTGTATTGAACGTGTTGGGGCATGGAACATCGCGCCACGCCTCTGTATATGAAATCAAAACAAATCAAGGGTTTAGTGGCATTTCTGTATTTAAGCATACCACGGCAGCTGCGTATCGCACCGAGTTCTTGAGCACACTCACGCAGCTAGGGCCTGTACCGCTTATCATGTGCCACCCCAGCGTTGCCACCTCTGCAATTGATGCGATTTTGCCCGCACGTTTGGCCGAATATGCTTATTTGAGCAGCGATGAATTTGTGAAGGATCTGGCACAACGTGGCGTGCGTGTTGTTTAGGTCATATTTTTCGTAGACTTTTTGTTCTTTTTATGTTCTCATTTTGGTTGTTCAGAATGAGTTTATGTAAATGCGCAAACCAAAACAGGCCGAATGGCTGTATCTCGATTTCGACAGTTTTTTTGCCAGTGTTGAGCAATTGCTGGAGCCCGCCTTGCGTGGGCGGCCAGTGGGCATTGTGCCGCTTGTTTCCAATTTCACATCTCTTATTGCCGCCAGCAAAGAGGCCAAAGCCTATGGGCTGAAAACGGGTGTATCAGTGCGCGATGCACGGGTGATATGCCCGCATATTATTTTACGGCCAGCGCGGCATGATGTGTATGTGAAAATTCATCACCAAATGAAGGCTGCGATTGAAACCATTGTGCCAATTTATGCCACCCGCTCAATCGACGAAGTGGCGTGCCGCCTGATGCACAATGAAATTGCGCAAGGGCTGGAATTGGGTGCACGCATTAAAGCAGCTTTGGCGCAGGAATTGGGCGCATCCCTCACCTGCTCGATTGGCCTTGCACCGAATGAGCTTTTGGCCAAAATTGCGGCGGAAATGCACAAGCCCGATGGCCTCACCCGTATTCAGCCGTGGGAATTGCCTGAAGCCCTCTATGGCCTGAAACTCACCGATGTGCCTGGCATTGCTCGTGGCGTGCGGCAGCGGCTGGAACATTGCAATATATTCGACATGCAATCGCTTTTGAAAATCTCCATCACCCATGCTCGCGCCATTTGGGGCAATGTAGAAGGCGCCCGTATGATAAGCGCCCTCAACGGCTATGTGGTGGAACGCCCCGCCACACAGCGCGGCATGTTTGGCCACAGCCGTATATTGGAATGGAATTGCCGCGAGGGTGAAAAGCCCTATGCCTATGCGCGCCTGCTCACCATTAAAGCCGCCCGCCGCCTGCGTCGCGATGCTTATTTTGCCAAACGATTTTCACTCAGCATCAGTGGTGACAACGGCACATGGTGGGGTGGCGAAGCCAAGCTATTGCCCGCTGGGCAGGATGATTATGTGTTTCTCGAAGCTCTGCATGAATTATGGCAGCAAGCCAGGCGCGAGGCCAATATGCAACGGGTGAAAAAGGTGAGTGTCACCATTTATGACCTATTGTACGCGCATGAAATTCAGGATGATTTATTCATTGCCCCGCCTGAAACCCACATCAAGCGCAAAAATTGGAATGCCCTGGCCAATATCATCGACACCGTGCGCGAGAAGCATGGCGATCAATCGCTTTACATGGGCGGCCACCTCACACCCGCAGGCGGCTATGCAGGTGGCAAAATTGCGTTCAACCGTATTCCAGATATGGGGGATTTTTAGGGGAGGGGTGATGAAGCGGTTATTTGAGAAAAATTCAGTTTAAAAATTAGGCAGAAAAACAGGCTAAGTCTTTGATTTTAAATGGTCGGAGTAGCGGGATTCGAACCCACGACCCCTAGTCCCCCAGACTAGTGCGCTACCAGGCTGCGCTATACTCCGACAGTTTGCTTCGATTTATACCGCAGCCTTGGTAATGTTGGGTGTTCGGGGTAAACCCTCACAGCAGCTGCGCTATACTCCGACAAGTCCACTGGCGTTACAGCGTTTTGAAGCCGTACGCAATCTTTTTTCGTGGCAATTATTAAATTGCCAATTTTTTGAGCAACTCCAGCCCCAACGCATAATCAGCAATGATCACTGCGCCAAACAGTATAAGAAATCCGCCCGACACAAGATTGATGCGCGACATCCATTGTAAAGAGAATCGATCGCGGAATCGGGATACTAAAATTGAAATGGCACACCACCAGCCACCAGCACCAGCTGCTACACCAAGCAATAATGTGATGGCATTTGGCAGGCTATTGGCACCACTGAGCGCAACACCAAGTCCAGAGAATGCACTGGCAAAATAAAATAGCGGTGCAGGATTGGTGAGTGTGACCAAAAATGCACTCAATCCCATGCTGAATGTGCTAACGGAAGCATTGCTGCGGTCTTCATGGAATTGGGTGCGAGAGCGTGCGATGTGCAAACCAATAAATATTAAAATTGTACCACCAATGGTTTGCAATAGCATTTTATAGGTAGTGATGAAGGCGAGGATGGCTTGTACACTAAAAATTGCGGCGCTGGCGAATAGCACGTCGGCCAATAAGCCGCCGATACCAGTGGCCAAACCCGCAGCAAGCCCCGTGTGAAGCGAGCGATTGATACACATAATATTCACCGGTCCCACTGGCAGTACGCCTAGCAGGCCGATGCCAATACCGATAAAAAAAAGCTCAGGGGTGAACATGAATCGCCTGCGGCAAATATGGATGACACACTGTATGTGGGGACGAACAGGGCATACGTCAAGCCATTGCTAAAATTAAATCCGATATTTCATGCGTGAACGTAAAAATTTCCGATTGCGACGTAGGCGATTTGGCATGATTTCAATGGCACTATTGTGCATAGAGTTTGTTACCAACATAGGTGCATGATCGAATAAATCGTCGATGATATTTTGCTGCGATAAATCCATCTCTGCCATGTCAAACAAGCTGTCGATGTCGGCTTGTGCATCGCTCATATCTTCTGCTTCAATGGTTTCTTCACGACCGTGGATGATGCGATCAGCCTCACCCAACATTGGGCGAATGAGCTCTAGCGCTTCACTCACGGCAAATTCAGCGCGTTCCTCATTCGATAAATCCATTTCAGCCAGCTTGCGTTGCGCTTCGATGATCAACTTATCCACCATCGCGATGGTCTGCTCAAATGGCGTGCGTACAGTGGTGGGGGCACACTCAAATGCAGCAATGGCCAGATCCTTGCCCGTAAAATTTGTATCCCGAAAGTGGCTTGGATAGTCCTTCGGCTGCCAGCTCATTACGTCACCGATCATATCAGGCATCGAAGGCAAAATTTCCATCATCATCAACACTTCATTGAAATGATTGAGATAATCAGTTGCCAAATGGGTTTTTGGGTTGATATTGGCGGCGCGTAAATCTTCTGAACTCATTGCGATATGTGCCAAGTGGTCGTCCATTTTATATGCCAATGCCATAGAGTCTGCCCATAATAGATTTTTATCAAAGCACAGAGGTGGTTACTTTTTTGTTATAAATTTGAAGCAAATGCACCGCGCATTAATCGATCATTGATTGCGTCACCCAAGCCTTTATGCGGAATGGGCGCTACATGAATGGACGTGGGGTGGTGCGCATCAAGCGCGCGCAAATGGGCAAATAAATTGCTGGCGGCCTCGATGAGGTTTTCTGTGTTACTTAAATTCAATACGGTTTTGGCATTGGCTGAAGTTTCGTGTGCAATGGCACCAAAGCCCAAATAAGCGGCCCCATGTGGGCATAAGTGGCTATTGAGTATCAGCGGTGCGCGCGGGGCATAATGCTTAAGCAATTGCCCTGGCGATGTGGGCGCTTCGCTATGGGTGTGGGTGCGGATGGGCATGCCAAGGCAGGCCTCCACCTGTGTGCGGGTGATAAAACCTGCGCGCATTAATATTGGGGTGCCATGTTCATCAAACCCAATGATGGTGGATTCCAGCCCCACGGTGCAGGCACCACCATCGAGCACGATCGGTAACTGATCGCCAAAATCTGCGCGCACAGCAGTGGCCGTGGTGGGGCTAAGGCGGCCCGATATATTGGCGGACGGCGCCGCAATGGGGCGGCCAAAATCGTGCAACACCGCCAGTGCTACTGGGTGAGACGGCACACGCAGTGCAATGGTGGGCAAGCCAGCCCGTGCCAGTTCACATATAGTGCTGTTGGGGTGGGCAGGCAATACCAGTGTGAGCGGCCCCGGCCAAAAGGCTTGTGCGAGCTTAAAGGCATGGGCATTGAATATGCCCTGCGCTTGCGCCGCTTCTAATGTGGGCACATGGGCGATGAGTGGATTGAACTGTGGGCGACCCTTCAGCGCAAAAATGGCCGCCACCGCCTGCGCATTGGTGGCATCGCCCCCCAAACCATAGACAGTTTCGGTGGGCAGGCCAACCAGCTGGCCAGCAGTCAGCGCATACGCGGCTTTTACTATAGTATTATGTGGCAATATTTCACGCATAACCCCTTTAGAACCATAGATTTACAAAGATGTCAAAATTTACCATTCATTCACCATGTAGTTGACCCCCTTGTGATTTTGTGGTACTAATGCGAAAATATATAAACAGAAGTGGTAATGCACATGGGTGGTATTAGTAAAGTATCAGCGAATTTAGGCGCAACTGAGTCTACTCATCTTGATAATTGGGTTGCCAAAAACAGTGCCCAATTTCATGCACACGATGCCGATATTAAAGCGGCTATGGAAAAAGATCCAGCATTCGCAGCAAAAATGAATAAGCTGCGTGAAGATCGTAAAAATGAATCTGCTGCACGCACTGCGCAAGCCACTCAAATTGTAGCGCAGCATAAAGCCACAACTGGGCAAAATCTGGATGTAAAGACAGTGCGCTTCAACTTATTTATGAAAACAGTGCCTGCTCATAATGCCGAAATGGCAAGAGTGATTGAAGATACAAAGAAAAATTTGGAAGAAGTGCGCGAAATGAATGCGCAAGCTGATGCTGTTATTAAAGATGGAGCGGAGGTTGTTCAGCAGTATCGTGAACAAACTTACAAACTCACTGGTATTGCAGATCGTTTTGCGCGTTATTTCAAGAAAAAATACCCGAATGCCCGTGATTACGTTGGTGAAAACCGTGCCTTGCAAGAATCTTCTATTGCGCGTGCACCTGCTGTACAATTTACAGACGGTCATTCTGTGAATTGGTATACTCGCCTCAAATCGCTGTTCGCATGGTGATGTGCACTTTGATGTGCAATTCTACTTCTCATGCTAATATTGTGTGCTAGTGTCGCTTCATGAGCACGCTGATTATCACAGACCCAGTGTTTTTACGCCATCAGGTGCCTGAAGGCCATCCTGAGCGACCAGAGCGCCTCACCACCATTGCCAGCGTTTTAGCAAAACCACCCTTTAATACCCTGAAATTAATGCCTGCGCCTGAAACTTTGGCGCAAGAGGCATTGCTGATCCATTCAGAAGCGATGGTGCAGCAACTATTCGCGGCCAGCCCCGATGTGGGCATGGTAGCGCTGGACGGTGACACGGTGCTTTGCCCACATTCGCTCGATTGTGCTTTGCGCGGCCTTGGCGCCATTGGCCTTGCGGTGGGGCAGGTGATGGACGGACATGCCCGCAATGCGTTTGTTGCGGCGCGCCCCCCTGGCCACCATGCCGAGCGAGAAACGGCGATGGGCTTTTGCCTATTCAATACGGTGGCCTATGGCGCGCGAGTACTGCAGCGCGATTTTGGCCTGAAAAAAGTGGCAATTATCGATTTCGACGTGCACCATGGCAATGGCACGCAGGATATTTTTTGGCATGATCCATCAATATTCTATGCCTCATTGCATGAAAGCCCGCTTTACCCTGGCACTGGCCATGCGAATGAGCGCGGCGCGCATGGGAATATTTTGAATTGCCCATTGCCGCCAGAATCGGACGGTGAGGCGGCTATCGCGGCATTTCGCCAGCGGATAATGCCCGCATTGCGTGCCTTCAAGCCCGAATTTATACTCATTTCGGCGGGGTTTGATGCGCATGCGCTCGACCCACTTTCTACATTACAGTGGCAAACGGGCGATTATGCCGAGCTGACGCGTGAAATTTTAATGTTGGCGGATGAGCTGTGCGCTGGCAGGGTGGTTTCCACGCTCGAAGGTGGGTATAACCTTGACGCATTGGCGCTATGCACTGCTACACATCTAGACGTGATGACTAGCATGCCCTATACTGCGCAGCATAAACGTGCCGCCAATTGAACGGATTCTCCCCATGACCCCTTCCAACCCTATTGCTGAGTTGACATTTGAAACTGCCATGAGTGAGCTGGAAACTATTGTATCTAAGCTGGAACGTGGCGATGTGACGCTCGATGAATCGATCAAACTCTATGAACGTGGTGAGGGGTTGAAACTGCATTGCGATACGCTGCTGCGCAGCGCTGAAATGAAGATTGAAAAAATTGTGCTTGATGCCCAAGGTCAAATGCAAGGCGTGCAATTGGTGGGGTAAACGCCCAAATGGTTATCCTTGGGCTTGATCTGAGGATCTACTCTAAGACATTAAATGACATTCAAAATGATTCCCTGGTCAAGCCTGAGGATAACGAGGATAAAAGACAATGGAACTTATCTCTACCATCATGCCCTATATTAGCGGCGATTTTCTCGGCCATCCCGTGTGGCAGTGGCTTGTTTTTTCTGCCGTAGTGGTGGTGTTGCTGGCACTCGATTTGGGTGTGTTGCATAAAACAGATAAAGAAATGGGCGTGGCGGAAAGTCTTTGGCTATCGCTGTTTTACATCCTTATGGCGTGTACTTTTGGCCTGTGGGTTTGGTATGAAATGGGGTCGAAAACCGCGATTGATTTTTACACGGGTTTCTTTGTGGAAAAATCACTATCCCTCGACAATATATTCGTTATTGGTCTGATATTTGGCTATTTTAATATCCCTCGTAAATATCAATATCGTGCGCTTGTGTGGGGCATTTTGGGTGCTATTGTGCTGCGTGGTATAATGATCGGCGTGGGTGCGGCAGTGGTCAAAGAGTTCCATGAAATTCTGTATTTTTTCGCCGCATTCCTCATCATCACCGGCGTTAAAATGCTGTTCAAACAGGATGAAGAGCACGATATTTCAAAAAATAGAACTGTGCGTTTTCTCAAAAAATATATGCGTGTGACTGATGAGCTTCACGGCCAGAAGTTTTTTGTACGCAAGCAGGATTTGAACACCGGCAAAATGGCATCTTTTGCTACGCCATTATTCCTTTCATTTGTGGTGATAAATATTGCCGATGTGGTGTTTGCAGTAGATTCTGTGCCCGCTATTTTTGCCATCACCACCGACACATTTATTGTATATACCTCCAATATTTTCGCCATATTGGGCTTGCGCGCGCTTTATTTTGCGCTTTCCGCCATGGTGCACCGTTTTGAATATCTCAAATATGCACTTGCGTTGGTATTGGTGTGGATTGGCATGAAGATCTTTATCAGCGATTTTGTAATGAAGGTACCGTCATTATTTTCACTGGTTCTGACACTTGGCATTCTCACCGTTGGGGTGGTTTATTCAATGGCAAAAACAAAGGGTCGCTCGGCGCACTGATTTCACGCGGCGCTGCAAAATTGGGTGGCAATTCTTGTGTTGCATCAATCGCACAGATATTTTTGCTCACTTCCAATAGTGGGTAGTGTGGAAATGGCACAATGATTTCAAAAGATTGCTGCGACCAGTTAAGGATGGGTGGCTCTGTATGTCCACCTTGTAGCGGGACGTCATCTAAACGGGGCGTTGAATATTGATGAGTTTTTCGCGCGTCACTGTGCTCCCGTCTTCTTTGCGCTTCGCTGAGGTAAGTCGCTCGCAATGACCTTTCTAGGCCATCAGGATTCACATGTGTTGTGCGCGTAGTTTCAGGCCCCAATTGTTGCGCAAAATATTCAAATTCTGGTGCTTTTGGCACATTCACAATCGGGTATTGTGGCGCCACAAACTGTGAAGCTGTGCGCGTGTTGCGCCATGCAAAATAGCTTATAATACTCAGTGCGGCCGCTGCCAATTTAAAACGCCCGCCCGTGCTGCTCCATGTGGCATTAGCGATATTGCGGTAATTAATCGGATCAACCGCAAATTTTGAGAATGGTGCCGAGGTATATTGGCACGCGCCAGATGTCATAATCGAAACATCAATTCCAGAGGGCGAAGTGAGACCTTGTATGATACTCATGAGTCCCAAATTGCTAGTAAGTAGCCCACTGGTGTTGCCCACCCATTTGGCCAGCACCGAGCCTGCAATGACAGACCCACCAAGAATTTGTAGTGCATCACGGCTCACCTTCATGCCCCCTTTGAACACCTCAGCGGGGTTGGCAGGAATAAGGCTGTAATCATGGTGAACAGATGCTCCTGAATTAAAATCGGCCTGTGTTTTTGCGGCAGGGTCGAAGGTCACATGCACGGAATGCAGCGTGCCTTTGGCCACATTTCTGATCACTTCATACCATGGTTTGCCTTGGTTGTCCTCTTTGAAGCGGTTGCCCTTCACTTTGTGTGGGTTGTCAAACCCTGCAGCGGTTTCATATAGGCCGGCAATGATTTTGAACACATTGGAGGTGAGCAATAACGTGGTGCGCGTGCCGCCTTTTGGCAGCATGCCACCCACAGCGCCAATGATATTGGACACACCAAAGGTCAGGCCAGCCTGAATGCGATTCTCGTTTAAATCTCTCAGACCAGAACCGAGAATGAACACGTTAGAGCAGGTTGCAAGGCCATAAAATGCGACGGCGGAATTGGGATGATATACAGCGCCGTTCACAATTGTTTTTAACGCGCCCCATTTATATAATGGCGGGCAAAATACCTCTGCCGTTGGCAATTTTCCCATAAATTTTATGGATTCCGATAGGGTTTTGGCCGCCCCTATCATTTGCCCGTGTGTATGAAATTCCCATGCAATATTGTTTGCCGTTGTGCCAATTGCAGCGCCCGTCTGCAGAACAGTTTGCCCAGCCCAAGTGTTGAGCGCAGATGCGGTGAGGGTGGCGGCGGTGGACATGAATGAATCACAATATGGAGCGTGTGTATCGTTCTCTCATATGAGTGATATTGTACGAACATCTTGCGAGGAGATCCTTCATCGACAAAGCAATCTAGCACCTAAGACACTGGATTGCCGCGCTCCGCTGCACTTCGCTCGCAATGACGACCTCACTTGGTCACTCTATATGAGACAACTATTAATCCTATATATCGCACAATAAGCCGAAACGTCAAACAAAAAATCCGCTATAAAGAACTATTTTTTCCGCTTGGCGCGGCGATAAATTCACGCTATCAAAACGTTTTCCTAGTGCCGAGGATCATATGAAAAACGTAAAAGCGACCGCCATCGCTATAATGGTGTGCCTCCTTACAATTTTGCCTGCTTACGCCGCGCCAGTGGTGAATAAAGGCGACACAGCATGGGTGCTGTCGTGTGCTGCGCTGGTGGTGATGATGTCGATCCCCGGCCTTGCCTTACTCTATGGCGGGCTTGTGCGCACCAAAAATATGCTCTCATTATTGATGCAAGTGTTCGCCTGCGTGGTGTTGATCATTATTTTATGGATCCTCTATGGGTATTCGCTCACCTTTACGCAAGGTACGGGTGTTTTGGCGCCCTATTTTGGTGGATTTAGCAAAGTATTTTTGCAGGGTGTTACAGTCGATTCGGTGGTGAGTACCTTCACCGTGGGCACAGCCTTGCCAGAATATGCGTTTATCGTATTCCAAATGACCTTCGCCTGCATTACCCCTGCGCTTGTAGTGGGTGCATTTGCCGAGCGGGTGAAATTCTCGGCAGTATTGTGGTTTTTGGCGGGTTGGTTCACGTTGTCCTACATTCCCGTGGCGCATATGGCGTGGTATTGGGCGGGGCCCGATGCAATTGCAGACGCCGCAAAAACACTAGCCGCCGCGCAAGTCAGTGGAAAAATTGAAGCCATTGCCTTGGCGCAATCAGCGCTAAATGCGACGCAGGCCGATTCTGGCCGCATGTTTGGAATGGGCTTGCTGGATTTTGCGGGCGGTACTGTGGTGGAGGTCAATTCAGGTGCGGCAGGGCTTGTGGCCGCATTGATTGTTGGCAAGCGGGTTGGCTATGGCCGCGAAGTGCTTGCGCCGCATTCCCTCACATTGTCGATGGTGGGCGCAGCGCTCATTTGGGTCGGGTGGATCGGGTTTAATGCAGGCTCAGCGTTAGAGGCCAATGGCGTAGCAGCACTTGCTTTCATTAACACATGTGCTGCGGCGGCAGGTGCAGCATTTATATGGATGCTGCTCGAATGGCAACAACATGGCAAACCCAGCCTTTTGGGGCTCATCACAGGTGCGGTTGCGGGCATGGTGGCGATTACCCCCGCCGCAGGGCTTGGGGCTCCGGGCACATCTATTGTGCTTGGCGCATTGGCCTCTGGCGTAAGCTATGTATTTTGCTCCACAATCAAGCATAAATTTGGATATGATGACACGCTCGATGTGTTTGGCGTGCATGGCATGGCAGGGGTTGTGGGTGTTATTGCCACGGGAATTGTGGCCGCGCCATCACTTGGCGGCGCTGGCATTATGGATTATGCCGCAAATGGCGGGGCAGGGGCAATGGCGGCAAATTACAATATTGCCGCACAAGTATGGATTCAAACCAAAGCGGTGTTTATCACAGCGCTGTGGTCTGGTCTCGTGACCGCTGGCTTGTTGTATGTGCTCAAAGCCACGGTTGGTTTGCGTGTGAGTCGTGATGAGGAGCAAGAGGGGCTTGATCTGGCCGCACATGGAGAGCGCGCGTATAATCCCTGAGGCTGCCGCGCAAATAATCGCTTGGCAGATAGTGTGAGTAACGCTATTAAGTGGCTGTAAGGTATACACTCACATCAAAATGATGTGAGTCACGAGCAAAGCGAAGCGCGTAGCGTTACGAATTGGGCGTGCAACTTGCCCAATTTATAACCTATAAAGTACATAATGGCGCATCCTCTCACTACAATTTCGATCGACGCAATGGGAGGGGACTTTGGCCCCTCTATTATCATTCCTGCATTAGAGATCGCTCGTGTGCGCCGCCCACATGTGCACTACATTGTGCATGGTGATGAGGCGGTGATCGCTCCGCTGCTGGCGCAACACCCTAAACTGCAACCGCTTTGCACCATTTCCCACACCGATGTGTCCATTCGTATGGATGAAAAACCCAGCCAAGCCCTGCGCAAAGGCCGTGGCACCTCCAGCATGTGGCGCAGCATTGACAGCGTGAAGCAGGGCGAAGCATTGGCCAGCGTTTCCGCAGGCAATACAGGCGCGCTCATGGCAATGGCCACATTTTGCTTGCGGCCAATGCCCGGCATTTCTCGCCCTGCCATTGCCGCGATATGGCCCACGCTGAAGGGCGAATCCATTGTGCTCGATGTGGGCGCTACCGTGGGGCTGGATACCAATTTATTGATCGACTTCGCCGTAATGGGATCGGCCATGGCTAAGGCCTTGTTTGATGTGGAGCGCCCAAGCGTGGGCTTGCTCAACATTGGTGTGGAAGAGGTCAAAGGCTTGGATGCCATTAAGGATGCCGCGCGGATTTTGCGGGAGTGGAACCCCTCATTCTTGCGCTATCATGGCTTTGTGGAGGGCAACGACATTGGCTTTGGCACTGTGGATGTGGTGGTGTGCGATGGTTTCACTGGCAATATTGCGCTGAAAACCGCTGAAGGCACCGCCAAGCAAATGGGCACCTATTTGAAGGCGGCGCTTACCCGCACGCTGTTCGCAAAACTCGGCGCGCTGTTGGCGCAAAATGCATTTCGCGCCCTCAAACAAAAGCTCGACCCGCGCAAAAGTAATGGCGGTGTATTCTTGGGGCTCAATGGCATTGTGATCAAAAGCCACGGCGGCACCGATTCGATCGGCTTTGCCACAGCGGTGGAACTTTCCATTGAAATGGCTGAGAATGGATTGCTAGCGCGCATTCAGCATAATCTTGGCCAGTATGATGAAATTCGGGCAGAGCTTATGCTACTTAAGTATTAGTAGAAATAGCTTGATCGTTGAACAATAAAAAGCTATATTGGTATCTATAGAACTTAAAAAAGGATAATTAATTATGAAAATAGATGGTTTCCCTGGTGGAACAATTGAAGATCCACAAAAACTGCTTAGTTTTTTTCTTAAGCGCGTTTTTACTGTTAAAAACACTAATGATAAACCCGTTTTATCTTTTGACTCGGCTTCAGTTGAGACATGGGCTGGCTCTATGGCGGAGTATATTAAAAAATACCCTCACCCTAGGCGTACTACTAGTGCTTATACCTTGGATGTATCTGATAAAATCATTAAAATGATAAATCAAGAAAATAAAATATTTCAATTTTCTAATATGAGTCAAATGTTGGGTGATACTGCACAGTCGCTTTCAGAAAAAGCTATAGGTAATTTCAAAATGGGCTTGCAATCATTTTATAATGAATTTTTACAGGCTTGTTCAAAAAATGAAGCAACGACCCTTGGAAAAAACACTATTTTAGGTGGGGCAGCTATATTATTGGCTACTTTAGCTGGTGCTCTATCGGCTAATTCACCATCTTCGAAGCCTTCCAACGATATATCATGAATGACTTTATTGTTATCAGTGTTGTTTAACATGTGCGTTATACAATAATCATTCATTGTGTACACAACACCTAGACACCATAGATAAAATGCTGGTATGAGACCCCACCACATGGGGACGAGAAATGAGCCAACCACACGCCAGCCATCCGCACGCAATTCGCAGCGTGATAATTGGTGTGGGTGCGGCATTGCCGCCCACCATTGTGACAAATGATGAGCTTTCCAAACGTGTGGATACATCCGATGAATGGATTGTGCAGCGCACGGGCATTCAGCAGCGCCACATTGCCGATGAAGGTATTAACACATCACACTTGGCGATTGATGCCGCGCGCCAAGCCCTTGAATTTGCGGGGATTGATGCCAGTAGTATTGACCTCATCGTGCTGGCTACTTCTACGCCCGACCAAACTTTCCCCGCTGTGGCTACCCGCGTGCAAGAAGCGCTGGGCATCACGCAAGGAGCCGCGTTTGATGTGCATGCCGTGTGCACAGGTTTTGTGTATGCGCTCACAGTGGCCGATTCGATGATCCAATCGGGTGCGTTTAAGCGCGCATTGGTGATTGGTGCGGAGACAATGTCGCGCCTGATGGATTGGACGGATCGCACCACATGTGTGCTGTTTGGTGACGGCGCGGGTGCTGTGGTGATTGAGGGGCAAGCCGGCCAAGGCACAATTGCTGATCGTGGCGTGCTCTATACCAAAATTCGCTCTGATGGTCGCCATCGCAGCAAGTTGTTTGTTGATGGGGGGGTGTCCTCCACGGGCACATCGGGTAAATTGCGCATGAATGGCCGTGAAGTGTTTAAGCTGGCCGTGGGTATGGTGCCGAAAATTTTGCATGAAATTATGGATGATGCGGGCTTACCGCTCGAATCGGTGGATTGGTTTGTGCCCCACCAAGCCAATGCCCGCATTATTGAAGCCACAGCTGAACACTTGGGCTTGCCGATGGAAAAAGTGGTGATGACGGTGCAAAGCCATGCCAATACATCCGCTGCATCGATCCCTCTTGCGCTCAACACTGCTGTGCGCGATGGCCGCATACGGCGTGGGCAATTGGTGTTGCTCGAGGCGATGGGCGGCGGTTTTACGTGGGGTGGGTGCCTTGTGCGATGGTAAAATTGTATAAATAGCAGCTCTATAGTTCTGAAATGCATAGCGTTTTGTAAAGAATATGCATTTATACACATGATTTTACATTTTTATGCAATTTTTGTAAAAAATGACTATTGACCTATTGATTTTTTCTCCACAGACTATTCTTAGTTAGTTGGCATAAGTGCCTTACTTGCAAGGATAGGGTATGGCAAGGTCTCAAAAACATACGCTCACACGAGCAGAACTTACTGAAGCAGTATATGCTGAAGTTGGGCTTTCGCGCACAGAATCTGCACATCTTGTGGAAACTGTGCTAGAAGAGATTTGTAAAGCGCTCGAATCGGGGCACAATGTAAAGCTATCATCTTTCGGATCTTTTCTTACACGAGATAAAGGCCAACGAGTTGGGCGTAATCCAAAAACTGGGAAAGAAGTTGCCATTACACCGCGTCGTGTGATGGTATTTAAACCTTCTGCCATTATGAAGCGGAAAATAAATGAGGCTCTGGGCACACTCGCATGAAGAGGATTCCGATCTGGATGACATGCTAGTCGTCGCAGATAAGTCTCCTAGTGCCTATCGTACAATTAGTGAAGTGGCCACGGTTTTAAAACTTCCCCAACATGTGCTCCGCTTTTGGGAAACCAAATTTCCGCAAATCAAACCATTAAAGCGTGCTGGTGGTCGTAGGTTTTATAAGCCTGACGATGTTGATTTGCTGCGCGGCATTCGTCATTTGCTCTATAGTGAGGGCTACACCATTAAGGGCGTGCAGAAGCTGATTAAATCGAGCGGCGTGAAATTTGTTCAAAATTTAGGCCATCCTGTTGCGCCAATAAGCGAGCCTTCCATTGAATCTCAGGCAAATATTTCCAGCGCATCATCAGTGCATAATGCTGAAGCCTATAACGCCGCGCTTCATGCCGTAGCGGCGCGCGCACCATTGTTTGAGTCTGTCCCCTCTGTGAATATTACGCGCGCTGAATTGGGAGATTTATTTGCAGCTACGCCAGTTGAACCACATAGCCCAGTGATCGATATTCCTGCCGCAGAAGCGCCATTTGAAGCGCTCCATAATTTGGCCTCACCTCATATTGAAGTGCCGCCTGCAAAATTAGAATTTAGCCGTGCAGCGGATGCGCCTATTCAAACTGCAGCACATATATTAGACAATGATGTGGCGCAATTGCAGGCAGTTTTGGCCGATTTAATGGCGTGCCGCACAGTTTTGACATCAGCTCGATAATTTTTCCCACTGTTCCATGTGCATGGGAAATTCGTCTTTTTCGCTTTGCATAGTTTCACCAGTTTGCACCAATTCCCACTCATTATTTAATTGTGCAAATTGCGTGTCGCCTTCAACATCAGCCTCAATGACAGTGCGATAAATTCGCTGCGCAACGGGCAGGGCGGCTGTGTAAATTTGCCCCCCGCCAATAATCATAATTTCGCTGGTATCCTCCACTAATGGGTGGGTTTGTGCGGCCGTAATTGCGGCCTCAACAGATGAAACCCACGCCACGCGCTCATTTACTGGCCCTTGCATGCGCGAAATCACAATACTCACCCGCCCAGGTAGTGGTTTACCGATACTCTCCCATGTGGTGCGACCCATAATCATCGCCTTGCCCATAGTAAGGCGCTTAAAGTGCTGCAAATCGGAGGGGCAATACCACGGCAAGCCGCCGTGGCGCCCGATCACACCATTTTGCGCACTGGCCACAATTAAGGAAATGGTGGGGTGAATCACTGTCATACCGCTATTGGTGCCTTAATTGTTGGGTGTGGGTCGTAGCCAGAAATTGCAAAATCTTCGAATGTGAAATCAAAGATGCTATCGACTTTGCGCATAATTTCTAGTTTTGGCAATGCGCGAAAATCGCGCGTCAGCTGCAAATTGGTTTGGTCAAAATGGTTGTGATATAAATGCGCATCCCCCAGCGTATGGACAAAGTCGCCCACTTGTAATCCCACCACATGTGCCAGCATATGCACCAGCAATGCATAGGAGGCAATGTTGAACGGCACGCCCAAAAATGCATCGGCCGAGCGTTGATAGAGCTGGCAAGACAGCTTGCCATTGGCGACGTAAAACTGAAATAAACAATGGCACGGCGGCAGTGCCATAGTGGGAATGTCGGCTGGGTTCCACGCCGAAACGATGAGACGGCGCGAATGAGGATTATTCCGCAAGTCATTCACTAAATTAGCAATTTGGTCTATCGTGCTGCCATCTCTTGCTGGCCATGCGCGCCATTGGCGGCCATATACTGGACCAAGTTCGCCGTGCGCATCCGCCCATTCATTCCATATGCTCACGCCTACATTTTGCAAGCTTTTTACATTTGTTTCACCGCGCAAAAACCACAACAGCTCATGGATGATCGATTTTGTATGGAGTTTTTTGGTGGTGAGCAGGGGAAACCCCGCGCTTAAATCAAACCGCATTTGGTACCCAAACACCGAGCGCGTGCCCGTGCCCGTGCGGTCATCACGATCGATGCCCGTTTCTAAAATATGGCGTAAGAGCGTGTGATATTGCTGCATGAGAATCGTAAGCCTTTGTTTGCTATCATACGAATTAACGATAGCGGCTCAACATTAATCCCTTGGTATTTTCGTGCAAGTGTATTATATTAAAACTGCTCGCAAGAGCTATGGTGATAAATTGCCATCGGAATAAGCATGTTGGACCCGGGGGCAGAGCCCGGCGCCTCCACCAAAGTTCGCTAAACGCGAATTTTGTCTCGTCGAAGCTTTAGCGAAGATGGATTTATGTCCGCCTTCACTTCAATGAAGTTTAGGCGCGACGCTCAAAATTCACGCAATCGCAGTGCGATTCACGAATTTTGGCGGGGGCGAATTAGGATCGACAACTGTGTAAAGGGTGTGTTTTTGCTCGGCATTGTTCCGCCGTTATCGGGCTAAAATAGTAAATGCAAACGATAACATCAATGCAGGTTCGGCTTCTGAAGCGTATGCTTTGGCCGCTTAACCACACTAAGCCCTAGGGGCTGCAATCTCTAGGCGGGGCTTGGGGGGTGCCTGGCAACAGAAACCCTCTATTTTCTTCGCTATATTATGATTATGTGTCCCAGCTCGTGTTTTGGGGAGCTAACTTTCCCCAGCTATATATAGCTGTGATCGCAGCAATTCCGACCATCATTACAGGTACAAATTTTGATTTAATTGATGGGAAGGTGGCGTCCCGCAACGTGACCAATTCTTGATATGTGGAGTTGATATTCACTGTGTCATTGCTTTTCATTAGCATTACTTTTTCATATAGCTTCCAGCATGATGTTGTGAAATTTTTTAGTGTATCAAATAAAGCCTGATCTTGAGGTGCTCTTATTGGGGTAGTAAAAAATTTTTTACTAATATTTTCTTTAAGCGGGTTTGCAAAGTCACAAGCATCAGAATGCAACAATTTTGCTTCGCTTCTTAACGTATCATAGCTAACACCCAACATTATAATCACCAATTATTTTGCATCTAAAGCAACACAATACCGTATAATGTGCGTGCTAACAATAGGTGTTTCTATGCTATCTATGCATCAGCGCTTTCCACCACTTAGCCCCAAATGCTTGAAAAACGCACCATTGGGCGAGATCACAAGCTTGGTGCCATCACCTTTCAGGCTGTTTTCATAGGCGGTCATGGAGCGATAGAACGAGAAAAATTCTGGGTCGCGGCCAAAAGCATCAGCCAAAATTTTGTTGCGTTCTGCATCCCCCGCACCACGGAATTTCTCCGCATCGCGCGTGGCTTCTGACAGCAATACTGTCACTTCTTTATCTGCCTCTGCGCGAATTTTGCGAGATTCTTCCTCACCACGAGCGCGGAAATCAGCAGCTTCACGCGCGCGTTCAGTTTGCATGCGTTGATATACGGCTTGACTGTTTGCGGAAGGCAAATCGGCACGGCGAATTTTCACGTCGATAATGTTAATACCGAGCGATGCGGCTTCTTTATTCACTTGATCGGTGATTTTTTCCATTAATATGGCGCGTTTATCGCTGATAATGGCCGAGAACGTCGATTCCCCCAATACACGGCGCATAACAGAGTCCAACAAAATGGCGAGGCGTTGATTGGCCAGTGGTACTGTGCGTGCGGCTTGGTAAAATTTGAGCGGGTCGACAATTTGATAGCGCGCAAATGTATCTACCACCAAGCGTTTGCGGTCAGAGGCGTTCACCTCTTGGGCGGGCGAGTCCAGATCGAGCACTTGTTTATCGATCATCACCACATCTTCAATGAAGGGCAGCTTAAACTGCAAACCAGCTTCAGTGATGGGGGCACGCGCAACCGCACCAAATCGCAACACAAGCGCTTGCTGCGTGGGGTATACAATAAAGGCCGCATTATATACGAGCACTAAAATTGCTGCGAGTAGAAATCCAAAAATGCCTTTGAATAATTGTTGGGCCATTATTGACCTCCTACGCGGTTGGTTTGAGTGGCTGAAGGTTGCGGACGTCGTGCAGAGTCGAGCGGCAAATAGGGCACAACATCCCCAACGCCTGCGCCGCCGTCCACCAATGTTTTGTCGGAATTCGTCAGCACTTTCTCCATGGTTTCAATATAGAGGCGCTCTTTGGTGATGTTAGGCGCTTTTTTATATTCCTCAAGCACTTGGCTAAATCTGTCAGCTTGGCCTTTGGCGTCGTTCACCACTTTTTGGCGGTAAGCATCTGCGCCTTGACGAATTTTTTCAGCCTCACCACGTGCTTCTGGCACCATACGGTTACGATAGGTTTCAGCCTCGTTTTGCAGGCGCTCTCTATCCGCACGTGCTGCTTGCACATCGCGCACGCTATCAATCACCTGCGCAGGTGGGTTCGCCCCTTGAATTTTCACACTTTTTACAAGCACGCCAGCTTTGTAGCTATCGAGCGTCTTTTGCATCAATTCTTGCACTTCAAGCTGAATTTTATCGCCACCATCGGTAATAATATTTGAAAATTTGGAGCGACCTACCACCTCGCGCATCGCGCTTTCCGCCACAGCTTTTACGGTGCCCTTTGGGTTGCGGAAATTAAACAAATAATCCACCACGCCATTGCCTTCGGTTTTCACCAGCCAGTTCACTGAAAAATCCACATTGATGATATTTTCATCGCCTGTAAGCATTTGGCTTTCTTCATTGCCTTGCTGTTGTGCACGTCGAAATTCATTACCAGTGCCAGTGCCTGAACCAATTTCAGTGAGATAGGCCGTAGTGACTTTCGGTGTGAGCACGCGACCAAACGGCGCAGGTACAACATAATTCAGCCCCGGTGGGCGAATGCGCGTGACTTGGCCAAACACCATTTCCACACCAGCTTCATCTTGCTCAACGCGGTAGAACCCTGAAAGCCCCCACACCAGCAAAGCGCCCGCCGCCAGCAATGCATACATGCGGGTGTTATTCGGAGCACCACCATTTGGATTCGACGGGCCGCCATTCAGTGTGTCGCGGATTTTCTCCTGCGCAATACGGAAAAACTCTTCTAAATCAGGAGGCGTTTGGTTGTTTTTATTCCCATTGCCCCAAGGCCCCTTGTTGGGTCCTTGATTATTTCCGTTATTTTGGCTCCACGGCATATCAAATCCTTATTGCGTAACGTGAGTTATATTTGGTGCATAGAATCGGGATAATATTTCTTGCCACATATATGGAGGTTAAAATTTGATTTGCAAGGGGGGACACCACATTGCTCTGATTATATTTCTATGCCACAAAAACGCATGAACTCAGAATCGAACACTCCTGAATTTTCTGTTAGCGAAATTTCTGGCGCACTTAAAAAAACGCTCGAGGATCGCTTCGGCCACATTTGCGTGCGCGGCGAGGTGACAGGCTATAAAGGTCCACACAGCTCGGGTCATGTGTATTTTGATTTGAAGGACGAAAACGCGCTGATTGCCGCCATCATTTGGAAGGGCGTGTTTGGCAAGCTCGCATTTCGGCCAGAAAATGGCATGGAAGTGCGTGCAACAGGTAAAATCAGTACATTCCCCAAAAATTCGGGCTATCAGCTTATTATTGAACGACTTGAGCCTGCTGGTGAGGGCGCGTTACTGGCTATGCTGGAGGAGCGCAAACGCCGATTGACTGCTGAAGGCCTATTCGACCCCGCCCGCAAGCAATTATTACCCTTTATGCCCAAGGTGGTGGCCATTATCACATCCCCCACTGGTGCGGTGATTCATGATATGCTGCGCGCATTTGAAAAGCGCTGCCCTGCGCATATTATAATTGTACCCGTGAAGGTGCAAGGCGATGGGGCGGATGTAGAAATTGCCCGCGCCATCACGGGCGTTTCGCAATGGGCGCAAGAGGGGCGCATTCCCATGCCCGATGTGTTGATTGTGGCGCGTGGCGGCGGTTCGCTAGAAGATTTGATGTGCTTTAATAGCGAGGCAGTAGTGCGGGCATTGGCGCAGTGCGACATTCCCACCATTTCAGGTGTTGGGCATGAGACCGACACCACATTATGCGATTTTGCGGCCGATGTGCGCGCCACCACTCCTACGCAAGCCGTGGAATTGGCTACGCCGGTGCACACAGAACTTGTGGCGCGTGTGAATGAGCTTGGCCACCGATTAGGGCAGGCCTTGCGTCGCCGCGTCGCCATTGCACGGGCAGAACTTGTTAGCCTCACACGCGTATTCCCCGCCGCAGAAAATGTGCTGGGGGAGCGCCGCCAGCGGCTCGATTATGCGGGCGAGAAGGCCTTGGCGGCATTGCGTACCCGTGTGAGTACAGCGCGCGGGCGCTATAGTGCGAAAGCGGCAGGGTTTTCACCGCGCATATTGCAATCATTCCTACATATGCGCCAGCAGCGCCTCACGCAATTGCAGCATGGGCTCAACACCCAGCTGCGCAACAGGGCGGGCAAAGCGCGGGTGCGCTTCACCACCACGCAAGCGCGGATGCGGCCGCAATTGGTGCAGGCCATGTTGCAGCGGCACGGTGTGCAATTGGGCAAGGCAGGGCAGTTGCTGCAGGTGCTCAGCTATAAATCCACCCTTGCGCGCGGGTTCACCGTGGTGCGTGGGGCAGGTGGCGAGGTGGTGCGCAGTGCCGCAATAGCGCATGGAGTATTGACAATTGAATGGGCGGATGGCAGCAAAGACGCACAGATTATAGAATAATCTTTTTTCCCTTCTCCCTTGACGGGAGAAGGTGTCACGCAGTGACGGATGAGGGTGATATACTGTTGAAGAGTCCCCCTCACCCGCTTTTCAGGCACACTCTCCCGCCCATCCTTCGCCCGACGGGTTTCGGAGGGCACAGCAGAGGGGAGAGGGGAAGAATTAGAAAAAGGACAGCACAATGCCTCTCGCACCCGCCCCCCAAGTGGAAGCCAAAGTGACCTATATGGCCACCGATTTTCGCGTGATCAAGCCTGGTACATTTGTCCGCTGTGGTGTGAGCGGCAAACCAATTCAGCTTGATGAACTTAAATATTGGAGCGTAGAACGACAAGAAGCCTATGCCAGCGTGCAGGAGTCATTAGTACGTATTACGGGCACGCAGGGGCTATAAATTCCATTATTGCGCTGCACAATATATTTTTATTGCGAATTGCGCTCAAATTTTGTATTGAATATTTGTTCAAAGGATAGTGAGTTCACAATGACAGATATTTCACATACTGCACTTCAAAATAAAATTACAATTGCTCTATTGAATATAAGAGACAAAAATATCAATGATCCTAATTTTAATCAGCATCTTGTAAGCGAAGCTGAAGCAGTTTTGCCGCTATATCCAAATAAACAGATCAAAAATGAAATAGTGACACTGTCAAAACAAAAATTTCAAACTGCAAATTTGCCAGGAAAATATTTATTAGATTTCTTATGCCTAAGATGCGGCGGAGGAAGATTGCTACAAAATATTACTACTGTAGCGGCGCTGATCGCTGTCACTTGGGGGCTGTTGTCCAACACCAATAAAATGAAAACATGGTCATAATTTCTATTGCAGATCTGATTTTACTGAGCTATTTTCTGATTGGATTTTACCAATAAAAGTCATTTCTAAAAGGAGATAAAAATGACAATATCATTTCCAAAAAACCGCGTAATAGAAGAAAATTTTACGAGTGCGTATAATATGTCTACAAACGGTAAGCCTGTTGATAAATTAGTTGATGCCTTGATAGTAGCACATCCTAACTCGCAACAAGAATTTGCTGGATTGGTAGAAAAACGTATCGCAAACGCGCTGCCTCAAGCTCGGCCCTTTATGAAAGCGCTGTATGCAAAAGTTGGCGGCGCAGGCACTCTAGGCGCTATATTGGCAGCATTTGCGGTAGTGGGCACTTACTTTACAACTAAGCCCTCAATATCGCAGGAATGGCAGGCCTAGTTTTTTGCGAGTCCCAAGCTATCACCAAGCAATTTGGTGAAGCCAGAGGTGTTGTCAATATTCACGCCCACATCAAGCACAATGCTGGTGTGGGCGAGTGTTTTTCTGGCATCATCAAAGCCGAGCAACCGCACATGATCCTTGGCGGTGGTGACCAGTTTTAAATTCTTCGCGGTTGCGAATTGCTGTAAATTTTCGGCTTCTGCATTGGTAAAAATGTGGTGGTCAGGGAATGTCACCATCTCATCCACAATCGCGCCATGGCGTATCAGCATATGCCGCACTTTATCGGGGCGGCCGAGGCCTGTATAGAGCAGCACATGCTGGCCGCGCGTCGCCTTATAGCTGGGGGAAGGGGCGCTGTGAGCGGTGAATAGCGGCACGTCGTGCTCCCATGCCAAATCATGCAATGGGTCGGTGCGGGGGCCATTATCGATGATCACAATTGCGTCCACCCACTTCATCTGCGCGGCCAGTGGCGCGCGCAGTGGGCCAGCAGGCACACACAAACCATTGCCGTCGCCCACCGCGCCATCCACCACTGCAATGGCCAGGTTTTTATAAATACCAGGGTTTTGCAGGCCATCATCCATTACAATCACATTGCCGAATGAGATGGCATATTCAGCGCCTTTGATGCGATTGGCCGCAATCACAGTGGGGGCATGCGCAGCAAGCATTAAGGCCTCATCGCCCACATCCACTGCGCTGTGGCGGGTTGGGTCAATGCGCACAGGGCCCTTCAGTCGGCCAGAATAGCCACGCGATAATATCACGGGTTTAAACCCAAGCCCACGCAAAATGGCACAAATTGTAATGGTTGTGGGTGTTTTTCCTGCGCCGCCCGCTACAAAATTTCCAACACACACCACTGGCAAAAAGGTGTCTTTTTGCTCAATGAGTTGGTGCCGTAGCGCTGTGATGTGGCCATAAATCATGCCTAGCGGCTTTAAATAAGCGGGGGCGAATTCAGGTGTTTTCCACCAGAATGATGGCGTTTTCCATTTGGTCATAGATGGTCTACATATGTTATGCTAATTTTATAGCACAATCTAATAAATAAGGCTCTAACGCTTGCAGGGTGCGCTCCACAGCCCCTTGCTGCAGTGCAATGGCTTCATACGCGTGGATGCCAAGCTCTTTTCGCGCTTTAGGGTGACTCAGTAATTGGTTGGATTTTATCACAAATTCTTCAATTGTGTTCACACGCACAGCACCTTCATTGAGCACAAGCATATCATACATCTCGATAAAATTATGCGTATGTGGGCCAGTAAGAATGGGTTTTTTGAGTTGTGCAGGTTCAATTGGGTTTTGCCCGCCATGTGGTACAAATGAGCCGCCCATAAACACTAGCGAGGCCAATGTATAAAATAAACTCATCTCTCCCAATGTGTCCGCCACATAAATTTGGCACACTCCATTGGGCATGTCGCCACGGCTGCGCAGGCCTGTGTAGAGGGCCTCTTTGCCTGCCATTTGCGCAATTTCAACGCCGCGTTCAGGGTGGCGCGGAATGATAATTGTGAGCAGTGACGGGTAGTGCAATGCAAGTGCGCGATGCGCCGCTAAAATCAGATGTTCTTCCTTAGGGTGCGTGCTTGCCGCCACAATAATTGGGCGTTTGTGAGTGAGCAACTGCAATTGTTTGAGTGTTTGTTGATCAGCCTCTGGCAATGTCGCGTCATATTTCAAATTACCAACACTCACGGCGCGGGTTGCACCCAAAGTCAGAAAATGGTCAGCATCACGCTGGCTTTGGCACAAACACACATCAAAATGCGCCAATAGCGTGCGAATAATATCAGCGGCACTGCCACGCCATTTTTTGAACGATTTATGTGACATGCGCCCATTTACGAGCACAAAATGACACCCCATTTTTTTGCCGATTGTGAGCAAATTTGGCCAGAGTTCCGATTCCACCATCACGCCAAAGCTTGGCTTCCAATAAGAAAAAAAGCGCCTCACATAGCGTGGGCAATCCAGAGGTATATATTGGTGGATCACGCCTTTGGGCAACCGCGCTGCGGCCACGCGGGCCGATGTCACCGTTCCCGTGGTCACCAAAAGGGCTGGGTAGGTTTGTGCAAGGCGCTCGATCAATGGCATTGTGCCGTTCAGCTCGCCCACACTCGCGGCATGCACCCAAATCAGCGCACCTTCAGGGCGTTGTACCGAGGGCCACCCCCGCCGCTCGTGCCAGCGTTTTGCATCCTCTTTACCCTTGCGCAAACGCCACAGCAACACCAACGGCCAAAAAGGCGTTAGTAGCAGTGTAATGGCGTGATATAGCCATATAAGCGGGCTGAAAGGGGGCATTATGTGCCTTTTGTCGTATGATATGCTGTGGCGATGGCCTGTGCGTTGAGTAAATTGAGCGTATGCTCAAGCTGCGCACGATGCGATTCAAGGAGTGCTTCATCTGCATCTTCGGGCACATATAGAGCATCTCCCATCATAAAGCAACCACGAGAAAATGGCAGATTAATTGTGGCTTTATCCCATGAATCCAATTGTTTGCGACGGGATGTTGTAACAGAAATTGGCACGATTGGCCGGCCAGAAGCTGCCGCAAGTTTAATGATTCCAATACCACAAATGCGTGAGATTTTTGGCACATCTGCCGTGAGTGCCAAACAATGCCCAATTTCAAGTGCGCGCATCATAGCGCGAAATGCCAGCATGCCGCCTTTCTTGTGGCCTAACCCACGTTGAGACGGCCGTTTATGGTCGCCCGAGCCACGAATAAGTCCCAATCCAAGGTGCGCTATGGCGCGTGCATTAATTTCACCATCTCCATGGCGGGAAATCAACACATCGATGGCATCTTGCGGGCGACGAAAAAATGGCACCATAAAATGCTGGCCATGCCACATTGCAAAAATCACGGGCACATGAGCGTCAAGCCGCTGGGCATAATCAGCGGGTATGCACTCAAAGCGCGAGGTGCGATAGACAAACGATAAAAACCGCGCGGCCATCCACGCCACAAACGCAATAAATAGGGGATGACGAGAAATGCGCCTCATGGGAAACTGGCCATTCACATGGCCTCAATGTTCGTGGTGGTGGTCGTGTGGTTCTAACAACTTATGCAAATGCACCACAAAATAGCGCATTTGGGCGTTATCCACAGTGGCTTGCGCCTTGGCGCGCCATGCGATTTGCGCGCTGGCATAATCGGGGAAAATGCCGACAATATCCACCTTGTTGCAATCATCAAATTCCACGCCATCAATGTGGCTTAATTCACCGCCAAACACCAAATGCAGCAATTGTTTTTTATCAGAATCAGGCATGTGTTTCCTCGCTTATTTTCCGCATCATTTGACATTGAGCCATGCTTTGGGTCAAGCCCCGCATGAAATAATTTGCATCCGCCCATCAATATCATTAGAACGCTTGCAACGAGGTATAACATGAAAATTGTAATGGTGGGGTCGGGCTATGTGGGGCTGGTGTCGGGGGCGTGTTTCTCCGATTTTGGCCACACCGTGGTGTGTGTTGATAAGGATGAGCGCAAAATTGAGGCGTTAAACAGCGGCATTATCCCCATTTATGAGCCTGGCCTGCAGGAAATGGTGGCCAAGAATATGGCCGCTGGGCGTCTCACCTTCACCACAGAATTGGCGCAGCATGTGGCGGGCGCCGATGCCGTATTCATCGCGGTGGGCACGCCCTCACGCCGTGGCGATGGTTTTGCGGATTTGTCCTATGTGTATGCTGCGGCAGAAGAAGTTGCTGCGGCACTCACCCATTTCACCGTGGTGGTGACAAAATCCACTGTGCCCGTGGGCACGGGGGACGAGGTGGAGGCCATCATCGCCAAAACTAACCCTCAAGCAGAATTTGCGGTGGTGTCGAACCCAGAATTTTTGCGTGAAGGGGCGGCGATTAATGATTTCAAACGGCCAGACCGCATTGTGGTGGGCACGCAGGATGAACACGCAAAAACTGTGATGGCCGACATTTACCGCCCGCTTTACCTCAATCAAGCGCCAATTGTGTACACTGCACGCCGTACATCGGAGCTGATCAAATATGCCGCCAATGCCTTTTTGGCCACAAAAATTACGTTTATCAATGAGATCGCTGATTTGTGTGAGCAAGTAGGCGCCGATGTGCAAGAGGTTGCGCGCGGCATTGGGCTTGATAACCGCATCGGCGGTAAATTTTTACACGCTGGTCCAGGTTATGGCGGCTCGTGCTTCCCCAAGGACACGCGCGCGCTGGTGCAAACCGCGGCACATTATAACACACCGCTTAAAATTGTTGAGGCGGTGGTGGCGGTGAACGACGCCCGAAAAACTAAAATGGCACAAAAGGTGATTGCGGCGTGCAGCGGTACTGTTCAGGGTAAAACCATCGCCATGTTGGGTTTGGCGTTTAAGCCGAACACCGATGACATGCGCGATGCACCATCGTTGAGTATCATCGAAGTGTTGGAAGCCGCAGGGGCAAAAGTGCACGCGCACGACCCCGAATCTATGGCGGCGGCGGCGCCTTTATTACCAAATGTGCAAATGTTCAATGACCCATATGCCGCAATGGCGGGCGCCGATGTGCTGGTGCTGGTCACAGAATGGGAGCAATTTCGCGCGCTCGATATTCCGCGTATCAAAACACTGCTCAAAACGCCCACCGTGGTGGATTTGCGCAATATCTATCGCCCCAGCGAGTTGCGCGCCCAAGGCTTTGCGTATGTGAGCATTGGGCGGGCTTGAAGAAAAACGAAGCGATCACACCAACAGCAGCATGCCTGCCAAAATGGCGATGATGGCAAGGGTTGAGCCTATAAATACACGTTTCACCCATGTGTAGGTGCCCACATGTTCTTTCCAATCCATGTTTTTATTGGCGATTTTTTCTGGCAGGCTCATGTTCAGCTCCCTGTTTATTTTGGGTTGTTATGCGTGACTGTGCGTAAAATTTCAAGCCCAAACTGCGGTGGCAATCGCATCTAGCATCACAAAATTTTGGGCACGTACGCGGGTGTCCTCAGCATCTTCGCCCCATTTTTCACGATTCCACTCTTCATCCACATGGGCGGCAGCCCAAGCTGCGGTGGGGGTAAGGTGTTTATGCATAAGCGCTAACCCCAAAACTGTTGAGCCGAGCAGTGTGGTGCAGGTATACAGCGCGGCGAGGTTGAAATCGCTGAGCGGCTCCAAAATATTGCCGAATTTTTGTATGGTTTCAGCAGGTTGCGCGCAATGATTCACAGCATTTGTCGTGTTAAACTTTATGCTCAATTCATCATGCACCCATGTAAGAATAGAGCTCCACGCCTCTCGCTGCCGCGCGACCAGCCCCTCTGGCTCTGCCGCAAAATAGCACAGCAAATCCGTGTCGGCAAAGCGCAGCATTTCCGCAATCACATCCGCCCGTTGCTGCGCCACAGCATCTTGTACAGTGTAGCATAATTTATTCACAGGCATTGCGTGCAGGTGAATGTGGTTGGTTTGAGCATTCCATTCCGCCGCGCACGCCTGCGCAATTTTCAGATTAGGCATATACACAATGTGTCGGGCAGGGGTTTTGACCGTTTTGCCATCGAGCGTAACGGTGAATCCACCTTCATGCGGGGCGATTTCAACCAGTTTATAAAAGCGTTTGGGTGCAGCGGCTGCAGATTGCGCAGCATGGGCGCGCAAAATTTCATCACGCGTGCGAAACTGTGCGGGTACATTATCATTTGTGCCATTATCATTCATTGGGGATCAACATGATGCGCAAGTCCTCTACGCTATGGGCAATGACATGCGCGCCCGATTCGTTCAATTCATCCACACTGTGATAGCCCCATGTCACACCAATCGCCCGCGCTCCAGCCGCCCGCGCCATGTGCATATCAAAGCTGGTATCGCCAATCATAATAATTGATTGCAACGGCAGGCCAGTTTCGCGCGCGCAGCGGTGCAGCATTTCTGGGTTGGGTTTACTGGCGGCATCATCCGCCGTTTGCAATGTTGCAAAATATGGGGTGAGGTTATGGTCGGCCAGCACGCGGTTGAGCCCCATGCGCGATTTGCCAGTGGCCACGCCCAGCGTTGCGCCAGCGCCGTGCAATGCTTTCACCAGTTCCGCAATGCCATCATACAGGGGTTCACGCTGAACAGGCATGGCGAGCATCAAACGATATGCCTCTTTATAGCCTTCCGCCAGTTGTTGTTGAACAGCCAATGGGTATTGCCCTGCTAACCGTGCAAAGGCTTGCGGCAGCGAAAGCCCCACAATAGCCAAGGTTTGCAAGCGGCTGGGCGGATGCAATTTTTGTGCAGCAAAAGCTGCGTTCATCGCATCCACAATCATGTGCTGGCTGTCAACTAAAGTGCCGTCACAATCGAAAATTATTAGTGCGTTCTGCAGCGGAATCATACCCCAACCCTCAATATTACAAAGCTGTATCGGTATATGACGAGGGTGGCAAGCGACTGTACGTTCACCGAATTGTATTCCACAATCCGTTATTACTTTTAACATATTTTAATTGCGGGTAGTCGCTTGCACGTTTTAAATAATCACCTATTTTTGGTTCGTAAGCTGTATTTGGGAGTACAAAATCAGCCTTCTTCGAATGCAATACAACAAAAAATTCGTGCACACGATTATAATTTACGCCATTTTCTGCTTCACGTTCTTCAATCGCAACGGTGACATTTTGCTTTCCGAAATGCGATGCAAACATCTGGGCTTTTTCAGCCGCATTGCAGCGGTTCAGGATTAAAGTGCTTTTATGAATTTTTTCGTCAAGGGGGTTGAATTGGTTATCCATGTAATTGGCATTAAGAATCTTTTCTTTAGAGTCGTTATCTATATTTACGTCCTCAAAATTTTTTCTGCCAATTTTATTAATTAAAATCTGTGCATGTGATGCAATGCCGCGTGCGCACGTACCGACACTTTTTGACAGTAAACCATCAATATCAATTTGTTTAGTTTCGGGGGTAGTTTCAATTTTGTCGCCATGAGAATTATTCCAGAACTTCGAAACTACAAAACTAATACCAGATAAGATTAGCACAACACCCATTAGCGCTTTGTAGTTGCCTTTAAAGTTTGCCATACATCACCTTCTATCAAATTATTATAATATAGTAGCGATGGTATCACATGTCGCCATCAATTCAACCCTTTTCTTGAAATCCATATGCATCAAAGGTTTGAACCATATGTTCAGGCAGTGGCGCGGTGGCATCCACCGTTTTGCCTGTGCGCGGGTGGGGGAATTGCACGCGGCGTGCATGTAGGTGGAGTTGCGCCCAGTCTTCACCATGGAATTCCTCACCATATTTACGATCGCCAATAATGGGCGTTTCAATTGCGGCCATATGCACGCGCAGCTGGTGGGTGCGGCCTGTCACGGGCTTGAGTGACACCCACGCCACACGCTTGTGGGCTTTATCCACCACCGAATACACCGTTTCAGCGCGTTGGCCGTCTTTATCCTGCGCAGTAGTGACCATCATTTTCTTTTCGCCATTGCCAGCATTATAAGGCTTCAATGGCAATGTAATGCGCCCTTGGGTGGGCTTGGGAATGCCTTCCACAACCGCCCAATAGGTTTTGGCCACCGAGCGATTGCGAAATAATTCTGTCATTTTCACCGTGATCGGGCGTGAGCGCGCCACAATCAAACAGCCCGATGTATCTTGGTCGAGCCGATGCACAAGGCGCGGCCTGTCGCCACCCTCCACCGCCATGGCCTCGAGTAATTTATCAATATTCAGCCCAATGCCGCTGCCGCCTTGCACCGCAAATTTGGCAGGTTTGTTGATGATGAATAAATCTTCATCATCATATACCACCCAAGGTGCAAGCAGCTCCCACGCCGCTTCCGCACTCATGCCGGCGGGTTTGGGTCGCTCAGGAGCCTCACCTTGCGGGGCATGCGGGTTGAGCGCAAATGGCGGTAGTCGCACGGCTTGCCCTATCTGTAGGCGATGTTCGCCCTTGGCACGCTTGCCATCCACCCGCACTTGGCCAGAGCGCAGCAGCTTTTGCACTTGCCCAAAGCCCAATTGCGGGCATTGTGTTTGCACCCATCTGTCTAGCCGCATCTCCGCTTCATGCGACTGTATGGGAATCGGGGCAAATTTAGGTTCAAAGGTTGGGGTGTCGCTCATGCTGCGCTATGTAGCGCTTTTGTGTGGAAATGGCAATGGCACCCCATGGTGCCGCCGGGGAGGATTGAACTCCCGACCTCATCATTACCAATGAGAGAATATAGCATATTTTGCCATTCTTGTCCATTCACAGAAATTGAAAAAATACATAAAAATCAAATAATTACATATTTTACTATTTACTGGCATTTATAGCTATTGACAAATCGGTGGTTATTTGGTGGTTATTTATAGGATAAGTAACCACGGATTAAACAGCATGGCAGTTAAAATTACATGGCGCGTTATTGAGGGCTTACAGCCTGCCGAGCAATCATATTTTGTATGGGATAGTGAACTCAAAGGGTTTGGGGTTGCGGTGTCTGTAAATGGGGTAAAATCCTATGTGGTAAAATATCGCGTGGGTAAGGGGCGCGGTGCACCCACACGCCGCATGACCATTTGTAAGGTGAACATAAAGCCCGTGGATGAAGCCCGTGCAATAGCCCGCAAACTTATTGGCGATGGTGTTGAAAAAAAAGACGCGGTGGCGCAGCGCAAAGAACAAAACCTTGCATGCACAGTTGCTGAATTGGCAGAGATATTTCACGCCCAACATGTGAAGGCAAAGCGCAAACCATCCACCGCCACAAATTATAAAATCTGTATTGATAAACAGATAGTGCCGCACCTTGGCAGAGTTAAAGCTAAAGACTTAAAGCGCACTCAGGTGGCGCGGTGGCATACTGAATTGAACGACACCCCCGCAGCAGCAAATAAAGCGTTGGCGGTGTTAAGTTCAATTTATTCATTTGGGCAGAAAAATGGCTATGTGCCAGAGGATGTTAACCCCGCCCGTAAAGTTGAAAAAAACCCAGAGCAAAGCAAAGAGCGTTATTTATCAAAGGTAGAATTGCTAAGGTTAGGGGATGCGTTGCGCTTGGCAGAAACTACAGGCTTGCCTTGGCTAATTGATATGCAAATGCCGCCAGAGAAAGCAAAGCACATTCCCATAAAAAACCGCACAACGATAATTGACCGATTTGCGGTGGCGGCAATTCGCTTGCTGATATTTACAGGGGCGCGCTTGCGTGAAATTCTGCACCTAAAATGGGAATATGTAGATTTTGAGCGTGGGCTTTTATTGTTGCCAGATAGTAAAACAGGCAAAAAAACCATTGTGCTAAACCCGCCAGCATTGGCGGTGCTCAACAGCCTGCCACGCATTGAAAATTGTGAGTATTTAATTTCAGGCAAAATTAAAGGCAAGCCGCGCGCCGATTTAAAACGCCCTTGGCTTATCATATCCACCGCCACAAAATTAACCGATATGCGCTTGCATGATTTGCGCCACACATACGCCTCTTACGGCGCGGGTGCAGGGCTTGGCTTGCCGATAGTGGGTAAGTTGCTAGGGCATGCTCAAAGTGCCACCACAGAGCGTTACGCGCATTTGGATAACGACCCACTCAAACGCGGTGCGTCAATTATCGGTAATGAAATAGCCTCCGCAATGGGCGAAGTCATGCCAAGCGCGGAAGTGATAGAGTTTAAAAGAATATAACTTGCTGTATTGACAAGAATTTTAGTCAATGCAAATCTATCAATATAAACGGGAAAGATGCTAAATATGAAAAAAATTATGATTACAGCTATTTTAGCATTATCTCTTGCTGGATGCGCAACCAAATATGGTGAAATGGGTTTGTTGGGTGGTGTTCAAGCGCAACAGATTACTTCTGATACATACAGAATTATAGCGCGCGGAAATGGCTATACAAATTCAACAACTGTAAAAGATTTTTCATTATTAAAAGCAGCCGAAACCACATTATCGGTAGGTAAGAGATATTTTGTTGTATTAGAAAAGCAAGACACAACTGGAGTAGAATACAATACTACTTATAACAGGTATGTTGGCGCAACAACTTCTGCAATAACAAAGCCCGCTGAAGATTTAACGATAAAAATTCTGCCTGCCAATGTAGCAGGTGCTTATGATGCAAAAGAAATTAGCAAGTATGTTGGCGATAGAATAAAACCAAAAGAAGAAACGCCTCAAGTTGTCGAGAAACCCAAAACTTAATTTTTATTGTTGTATATAACTACATATATGCCAATATATTGCTATAAACGCAATATATTGAGGGTTAGAAATATGAAGCGTCAACAAATTGGCACACCTGAAGGCTTAATTAGCTTGGGTAAAGCCTTTGAAATTCAAATGAATAATTATTGCCACTTTGCAAAACTTACCCAAGATATTTTTGAATATGAGCAAGACGGCAACACGACTGTAAAACGCTTAGATAAAGAATACAGCAACCGCTATGATGAAACCACAAGCATGCTTGAAAAACACATGCGTGAGGCTTTTAGTGAGAATGAATATGGGTGGTTTAAATTAAATGCCTATTACAAAGACCCCAAAACCAAAGAATTATTAGAATTAGATAGTGGAGATGCATGGCTTTGCAAAAGCATACCAAGTGGCTTAGATGACTATTGCGATAATTTTCAACCGCCTATTCAATGGTTTGATGGGCAATATGTAAAAATATTTTTGAAAGATGAAGAGTTTAGCGAATGGCAGTTGCGAGACTTAAAACGCTTTCGCTATCATAGTGTGCAATACTGTAAACTAACGCCCGATGAAGAAATTGAGATAGCGAACGCATTGCCATTTAAGGTAGAGCCTTTAATTCAAAACCCTGAAATTAGCGCGTTTGACCCGCTTGAAGAGCAGCATTGGAATATTGCCATGCTTTTAGCTTGGGTTATTTGGCAGGATATGGAGCAAGTAACGCAATTTTGGGATAAATACCGAAAAGAATTTCAATTTTGGGGCGCGGCTTTAAAAACAAATATGCCAGATGGAAATGGAAACTTTAAGACTGAATATTTCCGTGATGCAAAGCGTAAATATGATACTGAAAAATTATATGATTTATATTCAACTTATACACAATTTAATGAAGCTCCTATAGTTACATGCTATGATGATGCAAAATCACTTATAAACAAAATGCGCGCTACGGGGCGACTTACTGTTTATAAAAAAGAATTTGAGCAGTTAGAAGTTTATCAAAAAGACAATATTTTTATTGATAGCCCACGTTGGAATTTAGTGGTGAAACTTGAAGATATAATATCGCCATTTCATATTCCCACAGAACCAAAAGAAATTAATACATCAGTGCATGAAATAGATATTCTAATAGAAAATGGCTATTGGATTTATGCGAGTTTTGCTAGTAACTACCCAATTAAAATTAATGAATTTATTTTCCTCTATGATGCTTTTCATGATTATTATATGAGTCAAAAACCTAATGAACTTGATGATTTTTGTATAGCTTCACAATTTACACCACATCTTTTCCGAATGATTTTTATAGAATCAAATGAATTCAAAGAATCTGGTTTAACTAAACAGCAATATATTGCTGATTTATATGATAATAATAAACTTTATAGAGATATTCTGTTTAGAATTCTTATGTTTTTTATTTTTGCGTATAATACATCACGACACGAAAATAGATTTAAATACATTGATAAAAAGCGCACAGGTGAATTACTTGAATTGGTAAATAAAAATCAAATTACAGGCAATCACATTGCTGAAATAATACTCAATAATCAAAATGTGAATGAATATCTAAGTAACATGGAGCAGTTTTTTATTCGTCAAAAAAATCAATTCCTAGAAATTCTGCGTTTTTATGATGTGCAAACAGGACTTAGACCTATTATAGGTGGTGCAATAGAGCGAATTGAAACTGGCTTTTGGATTACCGAACAAATGAAACCTCTTTATAAGTTTTGTGCATTCAATCAATCTGCACCATATTGTGAAAACCCATTTAAAGCTGAAGGCGAGGTAAAATGGATTTATCTTGATAGAGCTTCGCTACAACAGGCTATTGAGAAATCAAAAATGAGTAATCCACAAAATGCAAGTGTTGCGCCTGTGAGTATGCTTGACAAATTAACAGCAACTACGAAACACCGCCATCAAAATCTTGTGCGCGGAAGAAAACCAACTAATGATGACGATTTTTTGCAGCAGATGAAATCACATACTGATAGTGGGGTTGCGCCATATACAGCAGCTAACATTGTTATTGGTGATGCTAGAGCAAAGATTGAGGCATTATTTAAACAGGATAGGTATTCTACCGATGCTATTGAAATAGGGAGAAAATTAGGTTCTCAGATAAATGAAAGTGTTGCTAAGCGATTAGTTAGTAAATGGAGACTTTTAAATCTTATAATTTAATAAATTAAATCAATGGTATTGAATGGAGTAAATTATTAAATCTATTATCTCTATTCAACTCTATTTCACTCAATAGACCCAAATCAATTTATGAACATAATGGGATGTGCAAGGGCGGTATATCGCCGCCAACGGAGCACAATATGAATGAAGTAATATCAATACGAAAACACTTATTACCATCGGAAGAATTTGCCGACATGGTGGGGGTAAAACGTAATACCCCAGCAACATGGCGATGTAAAAAATTTGGACCACCACATATAAAAATTGGTTCCCGAGTTTTTTATGATTATGACGATGTAGTCGCATGGCTTAATACGCGCCGCCGCAAATGGACTGGCGAAACGCTTCCTATCAACTAATGAAAAGCCGCCCGCCCTCATCACAGGGCAAAGCGGCATAAGGAAATCATATTATGAATAAAATAACTCAATGTGCCCGCGGGCGCAACAGGAAAGGTGTGTCTTGCGATAAGCAGCGCACACTTTTCGAATGGGCAAATGAAGTTGAAGAAAAGGCGCGTATTCAACGCCTTAATTCAATGCCCGCAATTCACCGCCTCACACAAAGAGGCATTCCCACATTTACAGCCGCAACTATTGCCCATTTAGCGGGCTTAAACTCTATGGAGCTTTCACAATGGATGTAACGCAAATCACAGTTCAACTCACGAATAGCAAGCAAATGAGTTTCAAGGGGCGTTCGGCTTGGGCATTAAAGCAACTTATTGATGCGGGCGAAAAGGGATGCACACCCATAACGCGCCCTGCACCGCGATGGAGTTCCTACATTCACGATTTACGCAATGCGGGCGTGGATGTTGAAACTATTTGGCAAGTTCATAAGGGTGCGTATGCGGGCGCGCATGGGCGTTACATTCTCAAAACTCCCATGATCATTGTAAGCGAGGTGTTACATGGAGAATAAACCTTACACCGCTTTTGAGTGGGATAAAAACAAGCAAGAATTGATGCGCGTAACCCTTACGCATTACAAGAACCGCCCAATTTTTGATATGCGCGAGTATTTTAAAAATAAGCAAGGTGAATGGCAGGCAGGGCGCAAGGGCATAACCCTTTCCATTGTGCATCTCGATAATGCGGTGGCGGGCTTGCTTGCTGCACAAGCTGCAATTCGTGAGGGATGGGAATAAAACCCGCATTCATTGACTCACAGATAGGGCGTGGGCGGGTTCTAATGCCCTACAGGCCAAATTTATTCCTTGCCGAAATTGACTCATTATAGGACTCGCAAATGCCTATTAAAAGAAAAACTAAAAAACACAATGCCACAGGGCGCAGTATTGGCGGTGGTGCATCCTTTGTCATGTTGCATCGTTACATGTTGCGTTCTGCCGCATGGCTTGAACTTACAGCACAAGAGCGTTGCGTTTATATTGCACTTTCAGAAAGATACAATGGCTCAAATAATGGGCGTATTCCACTATCTGCAAGGGAAGCTGCAAAGCTGTGTAATATTTCAAAAAACACCGCAGCTAAGGCATTACGCAAATTGGAAGCATTAGGATTCTGCATGTGCACTACCATTGGCAGTTTCTCACTAAAACTTAATCACACTTCAGAATGGCGTTTAACCGAGCATAAATGTGATGTGAAAAATTTACCTGCTACAAAAGCGTTCATGCGGTGGCAACCTGAGAAAAAACACGGTAGTAATTTAAACCCACCGCGGTGTCGTTTAGAGGACACACAGGCAATAATTCGTAAAATATGCGCCGAAAATAGTGTTTAGTGTCCTTGATTTGATACTGTGAGGGGTATTTATCGGTATCTTATTTGATACATTGTATAGATATACCATAGGATACAAGCGCGGTGGTGCAGTCCATGCCGAAGTGAGCAAGCGTTAGCGAAGCCATAACGCGAAGCGAAGCGAACGAAGGCATGGGGTGAGAGAACCTGATAAAACCTGAATTATTTTTTGGCTGCAGAGCAAATAATTTGAATTGTAAATTCTTTTGCAGATTTTGCAATTCCAGTTGCGTCTTTTGTCCAATATCGGTTTGCAGTATTGAAAGGAATATCCTTATTTTTTAAAATGCCCGTCATTACGTCATTTCTCAAAGCGTAATTGATGTTTTGGGGTAATGAACCCGCTTTTTGAAGCGTATTTAAATCATCTAATTTTGCAGAAACCATGCCAACAATTTGCCCCGAAGCGTCTAATAATGGACCACCTGAATTGCCAGGCTGAATTGGTGCAGTCATTTGCAAATAATTGGTGTTGTTGTTTATTCCAGATAGTGAACTGATTTTTCCATCCGTAATGTTTAAACCATTATTCAAAATGCCAGAAAGTGGAAAGCCAAGCGCATAAACCTCCTCACCCATATTTAAGTTAGATGAGCGGAAATAGGCATAATTGGCAGATTTTAAATTCTCAATTTTCAATATGGCAATATCATTGCTTTTGTCTTCTGCAACAATTTTTGCTTCACCGAGTGTTGTGGATATTGGCGGTGCACACTTTTCAATAACGTGATGATTTGTGACTACATGACCTTGCGAATTTATAACAAAAGCTGAACCGCTATAACCGCCAGATTCTACTTTTTCAGTCTTTTTTGAATTTGATGCGTTTGCATCTATTGCCCTTATTTGGATTACACTGGCAGCCAACTCTTCTGCTGTGCTTTCTGTAAGTTTATTTCTAACATCAATTTTATCAGCTTGAGATAATGAACTCAATTTAGGCTCAAGAAAAAATGCAGTATAAAAACCATTCATTTCACTATTGCAATTTGATATTGCTGCGGATGCTATACTTTTTGCTGTTTCTTGGCTTTGAGTATATGTTTTGGCTATATTCTCGTTGAGACAAGCCCATCTAATTTTATTTTTCTCTTTAGTTTTTTGTTCGGCTTCGCTTTCTAATTGTTTAGCATAATTTTCTTGATTACGTTTTGCGGCAATACGTTGCTGCATTACAGGTGCAACTCTTTTCTCTACAGCGCGTGGTAAATCATTGAGATAAGCACCCGTTAGAAATTCATTTCCGTGACCTTTATAGTAGTTCACATCTAAAGCATTTCTCAAAATTGAAATTTGGGGGTTGCAGCTATTAACTGCGGGCGTAAATAGAATATTAAAATAATTGCCGTTTGCGTATAAATTATCAATTTGCGGGTGGCTTATCATAAAGTTTGCAATACAATCAGTTGCTTGCGATGCAAATGGAACTACAGCTTTTCTTGCTTGCGCTTCAGTTAAGCCCGAAGGGTGAGTTTGGGCAAAAGCAGAATTTGAGCAAAACATAAAAACAAAGATACAAATAGGTTTCAAACTCTTGCTTACTTTACTCACAGGAAACTCCTACACTTACGCTTTTATTAACAAAAACATAAAAAGCGCATTAGAGCAAGGAGTGCTTTAAAAGCTAGAAGCATTTTCAATTTTGCCTTGAAATAGCTGCATTACAAAGTTTTTATAAAATAATCAGGACTCACATGCACTCAACCATTCATAGATCCATTTTTTACGTTTGCATTATAGCTGTGTTTGCAATTACACAAGCCGCCGCCCATGCCGAAATAGTGGGGCAAGCGTCTGTAATAGATGGTGATACTATCGATATTCGAGGTAAGCGTATTCGCTTGCACGGAATTGACGCACCTGAAAGCGCACAATTATGTGAAATAAACGGCAAAAAATATCGGTGCGGGCAAAAGGCAGCAAATGCGCTTGATGGTTTTATTGATGAAAAAACATTGCATTGCCATGAAAAGGGCAAAGATAGATATAAACGCATTATTGCAGAATGTTTTGCGGGTGCGGTGAGTGTCAACGCATGGCTTGTTGAAAATGGGCATGCTCTTGATTATCGAAAATATAGTGATGATTACATTGATGAAGAACATATTGCACAAAGCCACCACGCGGGCATTTGGGCGGGTTTATTTCAGCCACCTTGGGAATATAGGCACGGAAAACATGCTCAATCATTAGGCAATAATACGCCGCCACTAGGGTGCGAGATAAAAGGTAATATCAACGCGCATGGTGAGAAACTTTATCACATGCCAAATAGTAGATGGTATAATCAGGTGAAAATAAACACGCAAAAAGGTGAGCTTTGGTTTTGTTCTGAAAAAGTGGCAATTGAAACAGGTTGGAAAAAAGCCCGATAATATGTTGTGGTAGAAAATCTAACAAAATCTAACATTTAAAATTGAATTTCCCGATAATTACGCGCGGGCGTGTCAGTTAGTGCGAAATACGCCCGCGTGAGTAATTAGCTTAAAAAATCTAAGAAAACCTAATATTGAAAGCCATTAGAACCTTACAAAACCTTACTTTTAAATTGTTTGTGAACCTCATAAAACCTCACTTTTGAATTGATTTTACGTAGAAATACGCGCAGGCGTAAATTAACTTACCTTACAAATCGCGCGCGCGTGAGAACTTAGCAAAACTTAACATTAGCGCGGTGGTGTTTTGATGCATCGGAACAATACGCGCCCGCGCGTGAGTAAGGTGTATTAACAAATGCTAACAATGCAAGCCCTACACCACCGCGAACTTATCAAAACTTATCATTTGAGAGTTTCCCTTTGCATCGCGCGCATACGCGTGAGTTATAGGGCTTTCTTGCCGCTTCGCCCGCGTGTGAGTAATTTCTATTTAAGTTATAATTCCACGCGCCCACGCGTGAGTAATAGTAACTCTTTTTATAGAGTATATCATGGGTGGTTTTTGGGTGCGGTGGTTACTTAGTGGTTATTTGAGTGATTTTCAGTTTCACTGCCTGCCAAAAAACACCACTTAAGTCTTTGATTTTAAATGGTGCCGCCGGGGAGGATTGAACTCCCGACCTCATCATTACCAATGATGTGCTCTACCACTGAGCTACGGCGGCGAAATGATAATTGCTGCGCTATTGCCATAGCTTTGTGATAAGTTCAAGTGCCAATGCGCATTTCGGGGCGCAATTTCCTTGTGGCGTGGAATCGGTTACAAAGCTGCCATGATGCTTTGGAACTGTACACTGAGCGCATTATGCGTTTGCTTAACACTTATGCTGACACCTCCATATGGTGATGCAGCGGAATTGCCAATGGTGGTGATAGACCCTGGCCATGGCGGGCACGACCCTGGTGCAATTTCTGCTCAAAAAGTGCAGGAAAAGGCTATCACATTGGCGATTGCCAAATTGCTGAAGCAGCACATTGAAAAATCGGGCATTGCGCGGGTGGAACTCACCCGCAGCACCGATGTGTTTTTGCCCATCGAGGCGCGTGTCGAGTTTGCCCGCAAGCGCAAGGCGCGGTTGATGATCTCGCTCCATGCCGATTCGCTCGAGCATAACCCGTTCATTGGGCAGGGCGGGAGCGAAAATGCGCGCATTCGTGGTGCTACGCTCTATACCATGTCCGAAACGGCATCCGACCCTGAAACCGCAGCTTATGCAGAGCGCGAAAATAATGCGGATGTGAGCGTGGGCACATCCACCCCGCAAGAGAGTGCCACCGTGCACGACATCCTCACCGAGCTCATGACGCGCGAAACCCATGTGCTTTCGCAGCATTTCGCCAGTAGTTTGATGGGTGAGCTGAAACCATTCGTGAATATGAGCAAAATTCCGCTGCGTTCTGCCCGCTTTCGCGTGCTCAAAGCGCCCGATGTGCCATCGGTTTTGTTTGAAATGGGCTATTTGTCAAATGTGGAAGACGCTAAATTATTGACGTCCGACATTTGGCGCGGCGCCATCGCCACCGCCACCACTCAGGCCGTAAAGGGCTATGTGGGGCGGTGAGGGTTTGCGATAGACCTACGCCAAATTTCGATTGTCGAATCTCTCCACACTTATGCTAGTCTATGTGCAACATGAACGACCCATTCGCACCCGCCAAGCAACAGTTCGACCCAATCGCCCGTATGCGCGCGGCGGTGGGGGATAATAATACGCGGGTGACATCGGGCAAATTGCTGGCAATTACAGGCACGGTGATCGAGGCGGAATTGCCCGGCGCCCGCATGGGGGAATTGTGCGAGCTGCGCAGTATCGACACGGGCACGATGCGCCAAGCCGAGGTAATCGGGTTGGATGGCAGTAAGGCGTTCCTTGCGCCATATGGGTTGATGGCGGGGCTTTCGATTAAAACAGAAGTGATTGCCACAGGGCGCAGCCCATCGGTGCTGGTAGGGGATTTTCTGCTCGGCTGCGTAACAGATGCCTTTGGCCGCCCCGTGCCCGATGGCCGCGCCCGCCTGCCACAGCCGGGGCCCGATGCGATTTGGCGCTCGGTACAAAATGTGCCGCCCGACCCGATGACCCGCCGCGGAATTGATCGACCATTTGAAATTGGCCTGCGCGTGATTGATAGCCTCACCACTGTGGGGGAAGGCCAGCGCGTGGGCATTTTTGGTTCGGCAGGGGCTGGTAAATCCACCCTACAATCGGAGATTATCCAAAATTGTGAGGCCGAAATTTTTGTGGTGTGCTTGGTGGGCGAACGCGGCCGTGAGGTAGGCGATTTTGTGCGCCATGTGCTCACGCCAGAGCGGCGCGATCAAACTGTGGTGGTGGTTTCCACCTCCGATCGCCCGCCTGTGGAGCGGATGCAAGCCGCCTATGTGGCCACCACAATTGCCGAGCATTACCGCGATAAGGGCAAAAAAGTGATGTTGATGGTGGATTCTGTCACTCGCTACGCCCGTGCCCTTCGCGACCTTGGCCTTTCGGCGGGTGAGCCGCCCACGCGGCGTGGCTTCCCGCCATCTGTGTTTTCGCTGCTGCCCATTTTGTTTGAGCGTGCGGGCATGGGGCCATTGGGTTCGATCACCGCGTTTTATACTGTGCTGGTGGAGGGGGAATCGACCGCCGACCCTGTGGCTGAGGAGACTCGTTCGCTGCTGGATGGGCATATTATTTTATCCGACAAACTCGCCCATTCTGGCCATTACCCCGCAATTGATGCGCTTGGGTCTCGCTCACGGATTATGAACGAAATCGTTGATAATGATCATAAAAAAGCGGCCATTCGTATTCGAGAGTTGATGTCGCGCTATAAGGATTTGGAGCTGCTGATTCAAGTGGGGGAATATAAACCGGGTAACGATCCTTTGAGCGATGAAGCCGTGCGCAAAATTGATGAAATCAACAAATTCCTCAAGCAAGGCATTGGCGAAACGTCTACATTTGAACAAACCGTTCAGCGGATGAAGGCTTTGGCGTGGGGTTGACTGCGTCATCCTCGGGCTTGACCCGAGGATCTTCTTATTTAAGGTACAGTCAGTAGATCCTCGGCTCGGTGGCCGAGGATGACGGTGTATAAATGTCCACGGCACAAGACCTTAAAAAACTCCTCAAAATTCGTGCATTTCGGCGCGATGAGAAGGAGCGTGCCTACATGAAGGCGCGGCGGCAGTGGCAGGAGTGCATTGATGAAAAAAACACACTGATTGCCCGCCATAAGCAATTGCGGCACGATCTGCCCGGTATCATGATGGGCGCGCAGCAGGGGCGCGCAGGCGAAACCCTCTCGGCGCAAGAATGGGCCATGGTACAGGCCGATATTGCCCAAGCCCGCAATTTGCTGGGGCAGCTCGAGCGGATGATTCCGCAGGCAGAGCAAAAAATTGAAGCGGCCGCCGAAGTGATGGAAACGGCTCGCAAAGACTATGTGGTGATGCGCAATGCGCATGATCGGTTGCAAAAAATGCTGAATCAGATTGACGACGATGAACGTTTGCTAGAAGAAATTACAAGCGAAAATAACGAGGATTTCGTGTATAAACGCAAACCTACCCGAAAACAAAAAGAGCAAAAAGCGCTACGACGGAAAGTGTGATGATTTTTTGCTCCCCCCTTGCGGGGGAGCTGTCGCGCGAAGCGTGACTGAGGGGGGTATTCTTATTCTAAATTAGATAAGAAAACCCCTCCCCCTACCCCTCCCGCAAGGGGAGGGGAGAAAGAAATGGAAAATACAATGACCCAAACCTATGACCTGCTTCTCAAAAACGGTACAATCGCCACACCAAATGGCATTCATGCGGGCGATATTGGCGTGCGCGATGGCAAAATTGTGGCCATAGCCGCCAGTTTGCCTGCCAGCAGCGCAGGGCAGGTGATCGATTGCACAGGGCTGCACGTGCTGCCAGGGGTGATTGACAGCCAGGTTCATTTCCGCGAGCCGGGCAATGAGCATAAAGAAGATTTAGAAAGCGGCTCCCGCGCGGCAGTGATGGGCGGCGTCACCACTGTGTTTGAAATGCCAAACACCAACCCGCTCACCACCAGCGAGGCCATGCTGAATGATAAACTTAGGCGTGCTAAAAATCGCATGTGGTGCGAACATGCATTTTTTGTGGGCGGCACGGCAGAGAATTATAAAGATTTGCCAGAACTGGAGCGATTACCAGGTGTGCCGGGCATTAAAGTGTTTATGGGGTCTTCTACAGGCAATTTGCTGGTGGAAGATGATGAGAATTTGTTGAATATCCTCAAAAGCATCAAGCGCCGCGCGGCATTTCATTCGGAAGATGAGCCCCGCTTGCGGGAGCGCCTGCATATGCGTGTGGAGAACGACCCCAGCAGCCACCCCGTGTGGCGCGATGTGGAATGTGCCATGAAATCGACCCGCCGATTGGTGGAAGCTGCGCGCAAAGCGGGCAATAAACGGATTCACGTTTTGCACATTTCCACTGCCGCCGAGATGGATTTTTTGCAACACCATAAAGACATCGCCACTGTTGAGATTTTGCAGCATCACCTCACGCTCGAGATGGAGGCCTACGCACGCCTTGGCACCTATGCCCAAATGAACCCGCCCATTCGCGGTGGCGAACATCTCATTCGTGCATGGCAGGCGGTGAATGAGGGCTTGGTGGATGTGTTAGGCTCCGACCACGCACCACACACCCGCGCGGAAAAAGATAAAATTTACCCCAATACACCATCAGGCATGACAGGCGTGCAAACGCTTGTGTGCCAAATGCTCAACCATGTGAATACTGGCAAACTCACGCTGGAACGATTTGTAGAAATCTCAAGCCACGGCCCGCAGCGCATTTTTGGCATTGCTGGCAAAGGGCGCATTGCGGTGGGCTATGATGCCGATTTCACAATTGTAGACATGAACGCAAAACGAGAAATCAAAGATGAATGGATTCAATCCAAAGCTGGCTGGACTCCCTACAACGGGCAAACCGTTCAAGGCTGGGTGATCGGCACACTTATTCGCGGGCAAACGGTGATGTGGAATGATGAGCTGCAAGGGGTGGCGATTGGCATGCCCGCGAAATTTGTGGAAGCTTTGTAGCGGTGGTTTGACTTGCCGCCTAAATTGCGTAACTCTTGCACTAAATAAAGGGGGCATTCGTGGAACCAGATATGATTGTAAATGCAGTTTCAGGCATTGTGATTGGCAGCATTGCGCCCCATTTTTATGGGCGTATTAGCCTTGGTGTGTTTGGAAATATTGTGATGGGTGCCGCAGGGGGCGTGCTGAGCGGTTATGTGCTGAATGATTTGTTTCGTTCTCCCATCTCAAATTTCATTTTGAGCATGTTTCAGGGCAATGGCGCGCCGATGGCCAATTTCCTAAGTAATTTTCTTGAGGGTGGGCTTGGTGGACTGTTGGCAATTATGATAATTGGCACGCTTTTTAAGCGTAACTAGGCATTGTGCTGCTCACTAGATTTTTGTGAATGTAAATATGTGAGCAGCGCCCCACCTGCTGCAACTAAGCCTACGAGCATGCAAATTGGCTTAATTTTTAATAAGTGCTCTTGTAATGCGGTTATAATTTCAATGCGTAAGATAGTTTAAGCGAACTCTTGTGGTTCTTTTTTGAATAATTTGGTGCCAATGGCCAGCAGCCCTGCGGCAACAGCAATCAGCGCAACCGACCTAATTTTGCTCAATTCATCTCTGAGTGAAGCACACCATTGGTTGACAATTGGGTCGCTAGAATAATTTGAGATGAACAAAAGATGGCCAAGTGCATTATCTTTGGCGACGTTGAACTCAGGGCGCGTCGCAATATGAATTATTTCCTTTGTGGCAGGCTGTATTACTTACACATCAACACCGCTTTCGAGCAGTGTAACTAAGCTGTTAATACGACCCGAAATATTTCCAGCATTAAATGCAGAATCAAAAGCTTCGTTTACACCAAATAACATTTTATATCTCCACTATAGATTATACTATGACAATAGTGCCATGTGATAAGGATTGCAAGTAAAAAATTATGTCAACTTCACCAAAACATGCTTCCCTTGCACACGGAAGGTTTTACTGTGCCTGTAAACAAATGCAGCTGAATTGGATGGGTGCCTTCAATTAGCTAGCATCAGTTTTAAAAGGGTTGTGCGTGGCAAAATAGGCTCCAAGGCCAACTAATGTAACACCAATACCGAGGAGATGTGAGCGTATTCCTAATTTCCCGATAAGGGTTGGTAGCCAGCTTTTTTGTGTTGCAAGTCTGTTAGTTTGTGCAAAATTTACACCAAATGTGTTTGCAGCCAATGCGTTGCCTTTTCCTTCGCCTTGAATGAATTCATTTACGTTTAGAAGATGCTGCCCAACATTTATCTGTTGTTCTGGGCTAAGTTCATCAAATGCAATCTTCAAACCAACGTGTTCAAACCAGAAGGCGCCTGGTCGTAAATTATTCAATGTATTCGTGAAATAACTTATAAATGCTGTACCGTCGCCAATATGTGACATTTCATAACCCTTTTCAAAAAAAACAATCAGGAGTTGATATCAATAATAGAGCCCAATTTATTATACAAGTAAAAAAATTATATCCCTTTCACCAACACATGCTTTTTCTTACCCACTGAAAGTTTCAGCGTGCCTGTGCTCAGCTGTTCGGGCGCAATGATCAGGCTTACATCTTCAATCAGCTCATCATTGAAGCGCAGTGCATTGCCGGCGATCGAGCGCCGCGCTTCTGAAGCGCTGGTTTGCAGCCCCGCTTTCACAAACAGGGTGAGCACGCCAATGCCTGTGCCCACATCGGCAGCGGCAATTTCCACCGTTGGCAAATCGGCCGTGGCATTGCCGGCAAACACATTGGCGGCGGCTTGCGCGGCCTTTTCAGCGGCTTCGCGCCCATGTAGCAGAGCTGTGGCTTCGGTGGCGAGAATGCGTTTGGCGTCGTTAATCTGAGCGCCTTGCAGCGCTTCCAGCCGTGCAATTTCTGCCAAGGGCAATTCGGTGAATAGCTTCAAGAAGCGGCCAACGTCTTTATCCTCAGTATTGCGCCAGAA
>JANPGK010000019.1:0-1500 GCA_031423895.1 Hyphomicrobiales bacterium | reverse complement strand
GTGCGGACATCATCAGCACGAACACGTTTAGCGCCACGCGAATCGCGCAGGCGGATTACGAAATGCAAGATTTCGCGTTTCAAATCAATCTCGAGGGTGCAAAGTTGGCGCGGCAGGCGGCGGATGAATTCACGGTGCTCGAGCCTCACAAACCGCGTTTTGTGGCGGGTTCGATCGGTCCAACGAATCGCACGGCGAGCATCAGCCCGAAGGTGGAGGACGCGGCGTTTCGGGCGGTGACGTTTGATGATCTTGTAGAAACCTATGAGGAGGAAACGACGGCGTTGCTCGAGGGTGGCGTTGATTTGCTGTTGATCGAAACGGTCTTCGATACCTTGAACGCCAAAGCCGCGCTTTACGCCGCCGAGAACGTCTTTCAAAAACTCGAGACTCGAGTGCCGATCATGCTTTCCGGCACGATCACCGATCAATCTGGGCGAACCTTGTCTGGGCAAACCACGGAAGCGTTTTATGTTTCGACTGCTCACGCCAATCTGTTGTCGGTGGGTTTAAATTGCGCTTTGGGCGCGGAAATGTTCCGCGAGTACCTTCGCACCCTCTCGAGTGTTGCACCAGAATTTGTTTCTTGTCACCCTAACGCGGGCTTGCCGAACGCTTTTGGTGAGTACGATGACACCCCAGAATTTATGGCTCGAGTTTTGGGTGAGTACGCCAGGGAAGGTTTGCTGAACATCGTTGGTGGTTGCTGCGGTTCGACGCCATCGCACATCAAAGCGATTGCGGATGCGGTCAAAGATGTCAAACCTCGAGTTCCAGTCAAGCGCTCGGAATTGCCGACTTTTGCGGGACTCGAGCCTTTAAAAATCACGGCGGAAACGAATTTTGTCAACGTGGGCGAACGTTCCAACATCACGGGTTCGCCTAAGTTTAGCAAAGCGATTCTGGCTGGCGATTTCGAGGCGGGTATTGCGATTGCTCGGCAGCAAGTCGAAAACGGGGCGCAAGTTGTGGATGTCAACATGGACGAGGGAATGCTCGATTCCGAAGCCGCGATGGTGCATTTTTTGAATCTGGCAGGCTCAGAACCCGAGATTGCCAAAGTGCCTTTCATGATTGACTCGAGCAAGTGGACTGTGCTCGAGGCTGGGTTGAAAGTTGTGCAGGGCAAATCTATTATCAATTCAATTTCGTTGAAAGCTGGCGAGGATGAATTCAAGCGTCAAGCTCGAGCCGTGCGGCGTTACGGTGCGGCGGCGGTGGTCATGGCGTTCGATGAAACCGGTCAAGCGGATTCTCTGGCGCGACGGATTGAGATTTGCTCGAGGGCGTACAAAATTCTGGTTGAGGAACTGGGTTGGAATCCGCAAGATATTATTTTTGACCCGAACGTTTTAACCGTTGCCACAGGCATTGAAGAGCATAACGATTACGCTCGAGATTTTATTGAAAGCACGCGTTGGATCAAACAGAATTTGCCTGGGGCGCTGGTTTCGGGCGGCATCAGCAATGTTTCGTTTTCGTTTCGGGGCAACAATCATG
>JANPGK010000018.1:0-32637 GCA_031423895.1 Hyphomicrobiales bacterium | reverse complement strand
ATTTATAGTTCTGGATCCTCGGGTCAAGCCCGAGGATGAGGGGGTAGAGTTTAGTTGAGAAGAACACAACTCAATCGCCAATGCCAAAATTTCGGCATCCTTGGCGGCAAAATCGCCCACACCAAAATCTTCCACACCAGTTTGGATAACCTCGCCCGATTGCCCATCTTCGCATTGGCGAAACACTGCACCGCAATAGGAATATTTCGCGCTCAATTGCCCAGTTTCCATGAAAGTGAGGGCAACAGGCACGGTGAAATCTGGCCGCAAGGCATATTCCACACCATCAATCGTGCTGGTGAGAAATAGCCGCTTTTTCAGCTCTTCGCCGAATACATCGACCAAATGCTCGGCTGGCCACAAAATTTTTGGCGCGATGGGCGTGTAGCCTTTTGCGGATAGGAAAGTGGTGAATGCATCACGGTTTTGCATCAATTCACATCCTCATACCGTGCCACAAGCGCCTTCACATACGCCACCATTTCACTACGTTTCACAGCTTCTTGCGCGGGGCGGGCAGCGCGATATTGCGCATTATCGGTGATCGACTTGGCCTGAATTGCACCCTCTATCAAGTCCTTCACCTGCACCACGCCTTCGGCTTTCTCGTTAGAGCCTTCCATAATCACGCATGGGGCATTTCGCCTATCGGCATATTTTACCTGCGCCTTCATGCCGCTTTCGCCCAAATATACTTCCGATTTTATGCCTGCTGCGCGCAATTCCGCCGCCATTTGGAAATAATCCGCCATGCGGTCTTTATCCAGCACCATAATCACCACAGGGCCAAGCGGTGCGGGGTCTTGTAACCTTCCGAGCGCCTCAAGCGCGGCTTGCAAACGGCTCACACCCACTGAAAAGCCCGTAGCAGGTGCAGGCTCGGCGCGGAAACGCGACACCAAGCCATCATAGCGGCCACCGCCGCCAACCGAACCAAAACGGGCTTTTTCGCCCTTTTCATTCACTGTTTCAAAAGTGAGTTCCGCCTCGAACACGGGGCCAGTGTAATATTCCAGCCCGCGCACCACTGTGGGGGCAAACACAACATTTGTGTTGTGGGCCACGGATGCCGCGAAAATACGCAGCTCGGCAATCGCCTCAATCGCAATATTCACGCCAGAAAATTGCGCCTCTAATTGCGCCAGTGCCTTCGCTGCATCGCTCGCATCTGTTTGCAAAAATTGCAAAATCACGTGCGCTTGCGTGCTACTCAGCCCCGCACCTTTGGTGAAATCGCCTGTGATGTCCTTGCGCCCAGTGGTGAGCAATTGCTCCACGCCTTCTAGCCCTACCCTGTCCAGCTTATCAATGGCGCGCATGGTGGTGAGGCGTTGCTCGGCACTAGAAATCTCGGCTTTTTCCAGCAACACATCCAATAATTTTCTGTGATTATAATTCACGCGGAATTCATCCGCTTTCAGCCCCAGTTTCACCATAATATCCGCTGCCATCAGGCAAATTTCAGCGTCGGCTTCAATTTTGCCTGTGCCAACAATATCGGCATCGCATTGAATGAATTGGCGAAACCGCCCTGGCCCTGGCTTTTCATTGCGGAACACGGAGCCATAGCGAAAACTGCGATACGGCTTGGGCAATTTCTCAAAATTCTCGGCAAAAAACCGTGCCAGCGGTGCGGTGAGATCATAGCGCAGGCTCAGCCATTGTTCATCCTCATCTTGCAATGAAAACACGCCTTCATTGGGGCGGTCGCTGTCTGGCAAGAACTTACCGAGTGCATCGGTATATTCAAAAATTGGGGTTTCCAGCGGCTCAAATCCATATTGCGCATACACATCAGTGATGATTTTCAGCATCACCGCAGTGGAACGCCATGATGCACCCGTGCGGTCAACAAAGCCACGCGGCAGCCGCGCTTCGGTTAGGTTATTTTCGGGGATATTATGTGACATGCAATACTCAAGGTTTGATTTCGTCATCGCTTAGCAGGTTTTCCACATTACGGCTAGCGTGGAGGATTCGCACGATATTGATATGTTGAGAGTGTTGCTCATAAAAAATGATATATTTCTTATGAGGGCGTTTTCGTAAAGGACGTATCCCATGAGGATACATAATCGGAAACATGTTCCACATCAGTTTTAATTCAATACATTTTTGAAATAATTCTGCTGCAAAGCTTTGCGCTCTTGCAGGATTATCAAGCGAAATATATTCAATAATATGACCTAAATCGACGCGCGCTTGACGCGAGAACCGCACTTTCATGAGGCAGAACGCTTGTTATTCTTTAAAAATTCTTTAGACAAGCCAAATTCATCACATATTTGTGAAAACGCTTCTTCAATCGGCATAACTCGTCCCGCATCAATATCTGCTAAACCCACTGCAAGGGCATCTTCTAGCTGTTGTCGCGTTGTAATTTGAGACGAGAAAGGCACGTCATGCAAGTCTGCCAACATATCCTCTAAATACGCGGCATCCGACTCATATTCGTATGAGCGCGCTTTGGAATGAATAATCTCGGCCAATTCTGGTGTCAGTGTGATGGTAATTTGCGTGTTGGGTGCCATGGCGTGCCTCGAATTTTATAGTGTCAGCATATATGAGGGACGATTAAAAATCAATCACCGCGCATCCAAACCCGATTGCGGCCTTGCGCCATGTGGTGCAGCGTGAAGCCACCGCCCGCGTGCCGCCATAGCAAAAACGGGCCTGCCGCTGTGATGTCTCCACCAATTTTGATGGGGGCGTGGCATTCTGGTGGGATCATGGCGGCTGAAATCACAATAGAAAATTTGCTGCAATCGGCGACTGTTGGCGCTGTGTGCGAAATTAGCAATTGTGTGCCCAAATGACACTGCGCCCCCGCACAGTCTAAGCCTGTTACAGGCGCTGCGCTCACCACATCTGCCCCAAAGGCGCGCTGCCACGCCTTGATGGCAAAGTCGGAGGGTTTTGATTGCACAATGCCAATTTTGCCATAAAGATCCTGCACACCAATGCTCACCAAATTTTGTAAGCCCAGCACTTCGGGCGGGTGGGTGTGCATGAACATAAAAAGGCCAATACCCGCAGGCACAAGCCCCAGTAAACGCAAACGGGTGCGCAAACACACCAGCAGCACAAGCGCCGCAATTGCACATAATAATATGGTTTGCGAAAACGCGTTCACCTGCATCACAGCATGGGGCAAACTGCTGATAAATGCGCTGAGGGCTTTGAGTTGCATCAACCCCCAATCTACCAATACCAGTGGCCAACCCCCAATGCCCAGCGGCAATAGTACCAAGCCCAACACCAAAAATGGCATAATAATCAACTCAATCAGCGGCGCTGCAATAATATTGCCCACCATGGCATAGGGCATCAGCTGGTGAAAATGAAATGCCGCAAATGGTTCAGTGGCAAAGCCTGCAGCCGCGCTGAGCGCCGCAAAATGTATGAATTTCAGCGCAATGCCCTTCATCATGCTATGCTCATACTCAGGCGCATGGGCGCGCCATTGCCCCCATGCTTGCACCACACCCAGCAGCGCCGCCGTGGCCGCAAACGACATTTGCAAACCGGGATAATACATTGATTCGGGGTTGAGCAGCATAATCACAATGCCTGCCACACACAGGCCATACAATGTGAACGCAGGCCGATTGGCCAAAACCGCCAACAGCGCAACGGCGATCATCACATAGGCGCGCTGGGTGGCAAAATCGGCGCCCGAAAGCAGCAAATAAAAACTGGCAACACCAAAGCTGATAAACGCCGCTAGCTTTTTGAGATTCACCCGCAGCGCAAGCCCCGGCACACACGCCAGCCCTCGCCGAAAGATCAAAAACACCACCCCCGCCACCATGGCCATATGCGCGCCTGAAATGGAGAGAAAATGCAATAACCCCGCTGATGTCAGCACTTGCGTGGTTTCAGGCGTCACGCCGCTTCTATCCCCCATCACCAATGCGGCGGCAATCGCGCCATTTTCACCCGGTATAGCGGCCACAATTGCATCGCGCAATTGCACTCGAAAGCCTTGCACTTGTATCCACCAACGGGCGGCACGCACCTGCGCAAATTGCTGCGGTGTGGGCTGTGTGAGCGTTTCTACCACGCGAATGCTGCCGCGCGCGCCCACTTGTTCAAAATAATCGCGGAAGCGCGGGTCGGGGTGCTGCGGCAACACAGGCGCTGGTGCAGGGCGCAAACTCACCCGCGCCACAAGCCATTGCCCCGCCCGCAAACCACGCTGTTGCGGCAAGGCATCATAGGCATTCAGGACGATGGATTGCAGGGGGATAGCTTTGCTATCATTGATATTTTCAGCCTTAACCACATGCAATTGCACCCGCACCGCTTGCGGATACCAATCTACTTGGGTGATGAACCCCTCAACTCGCGCCTCTTTTATCACCGAATGAATATGCGCCGTGCTGCTCACCACCTGCACACGTAGCGCCGCCACACTCATGCCCAAACACACCCAACATAGCGCCAACGCGGCATAGTAACCCCATGTGTGGCGCACACACATTGCCAGCCCAATGCTAGCCGCCAGCCCCACACCACATTGCCACAGGGGCACATCCCACCGTAGCGCAAAATAAATGGCCACGCCAATTGCCAACCACACAGGAAACAATAGGCGATGCGATTGCCATGCGCGCTCTTCCGCTAGCAAATGGGTGATTTTTTTGAGGAGGTGTGGTATAAGCCTGTTTCTATTCATATGCAGTCATTGTATGTGTGCAACGATACTTGCCTCCTCCCTTGACGGGAGAAGGTGTCACGCAGTGACGGATGAGGGTGAAAATCTTTTGAAGAGTCCCCCTCACCCGCCCTATCGGGCACCCTCTCCCGCCCATCCTTCGCCCTCCGGGCTTCGGAGGGCACAGCAGAGGGGAGAGGGGAAAGCGTTAATGACACATAAACCTACACACGAGCACACGAATGTCCAAAACAATTGTCACGCGGTTCGCCCCCTCCCCCACAGGCTATTTACACATTGGCGGTGCGCGCACGGCATTGTTCAACTGGCTCTATGCCCAACACGCTAAAAAATCTGGGCGTGGTGGCAAGTTTTTATTGCGCATTGAAGATACCGACCGCGCCCGCCATACTCCGCAAGCGGTGGATGCCATTTTGGAGGGGTTAAAATGGCTGGGGCTCGATTGGGATGGCGAGGCCATTTCGCAATTTGAGCGCAGCCCCCGCCATGCGGAAATCGCACGCGAAATGGTGGCGCGCGGGAAGGCCTATTATTGCTACACCCCACAAGATGAAATCACCGCCATGCGTGAAGCCGCCACAGCAAAGGGCGAGCATTTTCAATTTAAAAGCCCTTATCGTGATAATGGGGGGCGTGAGAAAAATGCACCTGCGCCCGCTGGCGATGAAAAAGCTGTTATCCGTTTGAAAGCTCCGCTCACCGGCGAAACGGTAATCGACGACCAAGTGCAAGGCCGCGTGGTGATTCAAAATAAAGAGCTGGATGATATGGTGTTGCTGCGCTCGGACGGCACACCAACCTATATGCTCGCGGTGGTGGTCGATGATTTTGACATGGGCGTGACACACATTATTCGCGGGGTGGACCACCTCACCAATGCCGCCCGCCAAGTGCTGATTTATGAAGCGATGGGCTGGGGCGTGCCGATTATGGCGCATATTCCACTGATTCACGGGGCAGATGGCGCCAAACTCTCCAAACGTCATGGCGCGCTGGGTGTGGAAGCCTATCGCGATATGGGCTATTTGCCGCAAGCCATGTGCAATTATCTCGCGCGCCTGGGCTGGAGCCATGGCGATGATGAAGTGTTCACCATGGATCAGATGATCGAGTGGTTTGACATAAAAGACGTCAACAAATCCGCCGCGCGGTTCGATTTTGAGAAGCTGGGTGCGATAAATGCACAGCATATGAAAATGATGGATGATGGGGCGTTGATTGCGGCGCTCAATATTTTGCTCCCCCCATGCGGGGGAGCTGTCACGCCCCGCGTGACTGAGGGGGGTATTTTTGTAGAAAACCCCTCATCCGTCGCTGCGCGCCACCTTCTCCCGCAAGGGGAGAAGGGAGTTCGCATCCTCCTCCCTGCCCTCAAAGACCGCGCTAAAACCCTCATTGATATAGTGGAAGGCGCGGCATTTTTATTCGCGCAAACCATCACCCCTGATGAAAAAGCCGCAGCACTGCTAACCCCCACTACGCTGCCGCACTTGAAGCTGGTTCTCGATGCCATTGACAAAATTGAGGAATCTAATTGGAATGAGGACACACTGCAAGCCACGCTCAAAGCCATTGTTGCGGAATCGGGCGTGAAATTCGGTGACCTCGCCGCCCCCCTCCGCGCCGCCCTCACTGGCAAAACTACATCGCCTAACCTCTCCATTGTGATGGCAGCTTTGGGAAGGGAAGAAACTCTTAAACGTATTGCAGCTCAACTCTAACTTCCTGCTCCCCCTTGCTGTGCCCTCCGAAGCCCGTAGGGCGAAGGATGGGAGGGAGAATATACCTTACTTCCGCTCCCCCTAGAGGGGGGAGTTGTCGAGTGAAACGAGACTGAGGGGGTGCATTAAATGCCAAATTTAAGTAACGCCGCCAAACATTTGCGCAAAAATATGACCAAATCTGAGCGCACTGTTTGGTTGCGTCTCAAGCGGATTGCAAACGGAGCGCCACATTTTAGGCGGCAATGCCCTTTTGGCGCATACATCCCTGATTTCATTTCGCATCGCTACAAAATTATTGTGGAAGTTGACGGTGAACATCATACACACGACGCGCAAATTCATAAAGATGCCATGAAGGATGCGTATTTTCAGCAAGAAGGCTATAGTGTTTTTCGCATCACAACTCATCAACTCCATACGAATATTGATTATGTTGCAGATGTAATTGAAGGCGTGTGCCGTGAAAAACTAGAAAGCAGTCACCCCCTCCCCACGCCTGCGGCGCGGACCTCCCCCCTCAAGGGGGAGGAGTAAGAATAGGCCATCACCTCCTGGCAAACAACTTCTCCATATCGGCGCGGGTGAGCTGCACCCAAGTGGGGCGGCCATGGTTGCAGGTGCTAGCGTTTGGTGTGTCTTCCATTTGGCGCAATAGGGCATTCATCTCATCCATGCGCAGCACACGCCCTGCCCGCACCGAGCCATGGCAGGCAATGGTGGCGGCCAGCACCCACAGTTTACGCTCTAGCGCGGCAGATGTGCCCGCCTCCACCAATTCGGCGGCCAAATCGCGCAGCATGGGCGCCACATCATCATGCCGCAGCATGGCGGGGGCTTCCCGCACCAGCACAGTGCCGTGGCCAAAGCCTTCCACCACCAACCCAAATTGCGCGAGCCACTCACCCTGCGCCAGCAACGCCTCGGCGCTAGAAATATCAAGCTGCACAACGGCAGGTATCAGTAGCACTTGCGACGGCACGCCGTGGGTTTCAATTGCGGCCTTCAACTGTTCATACACAATGCGTTCATGCGCGGCGTGCTGGTCCACCATAATCATGCCATCAGCTGTTTCGGCCACAATATAGGTTTTATGCAATTGCGCCCGCGCCGCACCAAGGGGATAGTGCTCAGTTGGCTCTGGCGGGTTGGTGTCTGGCACGCGGGCGGCAGGGGTGAGGTCATCCAGCAGCGTTTGCCGCGCTTCATTAAAGCCAGAGTTGCTATGTTTGGGTGTATAATTGCCTTGATAGCGGCTGAAATCTTGCGGGCGCGGCGCTGAAAATGCGGCCAAATTAGCGGCATTGCCCACGGGTGCATCTGATGAAATTCCGCCCAACGCGCCCATCATGGCATCCCGAATGGCACTCACAATCAGCGAACGCACCAGCGGCGCATCCGCAAAACGCACCTCGGTTTTGGCGGGGTGCACGTTCACATCCACATAACTTGGCAAAATAGTGAGGAACAACGCGCCAAAGGGGTGGCGGTCGCGCGGCAGCACATCACCATAACCCGCGCGGATGGCGCCCAACATGGCGCGATCCTTCACGGGGCGATTATTGACATATAAAAATAGTTTATCCTGCAGGCCACGGCTCACTTGCGGCGCACTTAAATAGGCTTTCAATTCAACATGTTCACGTTGTTTTTGAATGTGCAAAAAATCACCCGCTGCAGCAAATGGCATCACCATTTCCATGCGGGTGTGGGTAGTGGCGGGTGTAAACTGCACATCGGCCTTATTATTCACGCTCAAGCGAAATTCCACCTGCGGCATGGCCAAACTCAGGCGCTCCAGCACCTCGCGGATGGCCATCACCTCGGCCCTGTCCGACTTCAAAAATTTCAGCCGCGCCGGCGTGGCGGCAAACAGCCCGCGCACCTCCATGCGGGTGCCGATCGGGTGTGCAGCGGGCAAAATCGCCGATTTATGCCCATTATCCAGCACAATGCGCCAGCCATGGGGTTCACCCACAGCATGGGTGGTGATGGTCAGCTGGCTGACCGAGCCGATAGACGGCAGCGCCTCCCCGCGAAACCCCATTGTGGTGATATTTTGCAGGGTTTCGTCATTCAGCTTCGATGTGGCGTGGCGCTCCACTGCTAGGTTCAAATCCTGCGCGCTCATGCCACAGCCATTATCGGTAATCGCCAGCAGCGCCCGCCCGCCCTCTTCCACGTCCACTTGAATGTGTGTTGCGCCAGCATCGAGCGCGTTTTCCACCAGCTCTTTCACCACGGCCGCAGGGCGTTCCACCACCTCGCCAGCGGCAATGCGGTCGATCACATGATTGGGCAACAGGCGAATGGTCATTGACTGCGGATATCTGTCGGCACAATAGCGCGCAAAAGCGGTTGAATCGAAAAATCGGGGCTTTCCACCATATAGCGAATGCCCAACGTGAGTAAAAGCGCAATCAAAGTGCATGCGATCAACTTATTACGCCAATGCGGCTTAACAGGGGCCGATTCCGCCGAGCCTTCCAACACGGTGCCCGCATCGGCATGGGTGCGCACGCCAATTGGCAGCACCGCCAAAAGCGATACCCACCAACAGATGAAATAAATAGCGGCATAGAAGATGATTGACATAGAGTGACTCCTCTAAATCGATCCTTCCATAATAATAGCCATATCGCCACAAAAAAAGGCGCCCGAAAGCGCCTTTTTCTTATTGCATGAGATGCAATTTAAGCAACGCCAGCGGTTGCAGCCACTTCGGCAGCAAAATCGCTCACTTCTTTTTCAATGCCTTCACCAAGTGCAAAGCGCACATAGCCAGTGAGTTTGACGTCGCCAGCCTCTTTGAGAATTTGCGTGATGGTTTTTGATGGATCGATGACAAACGGCTGATCGAGCAAGCAAATTTCCTTGAAATAGGTTTTGATCGCGCTATCCACGATTTTCTCAATCACCGCATCAGGCTTGCCTTGCTGGCGAGCTTTATCCACCATAATTGCTTTTTCACGCTCTATCACATCGGCTGGCACATTCGATGCATCCAGCGCCACAGGGTTAGTGGCGGCAATATGCATGGCGATTTGACGCCCAAGTGCTGAAAGCACATCGGCACTCACGGCGCTTTCCAGCGCCACAAGCACACCAATTTTGCCCAAGTTAGGCGCAACAGCATTGTGAATATACGCAGCGACTACACCTTGGTTCACACTCAACATCGCCACGCGGCGCAGTGCCATATTTTCACCAATGGTGGCAACGGCTTGCACCAATTTATCGGCCACGGTTGCGCCATCCATTTTTGCACTGCGCACGGCGTCCACATCCGATGAACCCACGTTCAACGCGGTTTGAGCAATATTGGCCACCAATGATTGAAACTCCGCATTGCGGGCTACAAAGTCGGTTTCGGCATTCACCTCCACCACAACGGCTTTTGTACCTGAAGTGGCGAGTGCCACCAAGCCTTCTGCCGCCACGCGATCTGCTTTTTTCGCGGCTTTTGAGAGGCCTTTTTTGCGCAGCCAATCCACGGCGGCATCCATGTCGCCATTGGTTTCATTGAGTGCATTTTTACAATCCATCATGCCCACGCCAGTGGAATCACGAAGGGCTTTCACAAGTGCTGCTGTAATTTCAGCCATGGTAAACTCCTGATATATTTGTGTTAATTAAGCAACCGCTTCAGCGGCTGGCGCTTCAACTAGTGAAACATCTGCTGCCGCCAAAGTTTCATCGCTTGGCAAATCGATCACAGGATCAACCGCCGCGCCAAAATCTTTGCCCGACTGGCCAGCACTGCGCCCAATTCCATCAAGTGCCGCACGCGACACGAGGTCGCAATATAGCGCAATGGCGCGGCCTGCGTCGTCATTTCCAGGGATCACATGTGTAATGCCATCTGGGTTTGAATTGCTGTCGATAATCGCGATCACTGGAATGTTCAAACGCGCAGCTTCTTTAATCGCAATGTCTTCTTTATTGGTGTCGATGATGAAGATGAGATCAGGAATGCCACCCATATTCTTGATCCCGCCAAGTTCGGCTTCCAAAATGGTCATTTCACGTGTAAGAGAAAGACGTTCTTTTTTGGTGAAGCCTTGTGCAGGGCCAGCGAGAATTTCTTCCAGCTTTTTCAAACGGGCAATAGAGTTAGAAACTGTTTTCCAGTTGGTGAGTGTGCCACCGAGCCAACGCTTATTGATATAAAACTGAGCGGATTTTTTCGCAGCATCAGCGATCATATCCTGCGCTTGGCGCTTCGTGCCCACAAACAACACGCGGCCACCTTGTGCCACAACATCGCTCACCACTTGAAGGGCGCGGTGCAGCATGGGCACGGTTTGCGTGAGATCAAGAATGTGCACGCCATTGCGAGAATCGAAGATATACGACTGCATTTTTGGGTTCCACCGATGAGTTTGGTGGCCAAAGTGCACGCCTGCTTCAAGCAATTGACGAAGTGTAAAATCTGGTAATGCCATAGTATGTTCCTTACTGTTAAACCGCCGAGGCACCTACGGATTTTCATCCGACAGTGAGATGTGCCACGTGTGAATTTGCCCCACACCATTGTGACGCATTGCGTGCGTATATAGGATAATGTGGGGGATGGCAAGGGGGCAACGCATTGCAAATTGCAGATGTCATCCTGAGCGCAGTGAAGGATCTCCCGCCGATTGTGCTCCACTTCAGGGAGATTCTTCGGCTATGCCTCAGAATGACACGAATAGATTTCCACCTTCGCGCGAAATCACGCCCCCACATTATACTTATTGCTTAGATACAAGGTGTGGCGGGGTGTGGTAATGATGTTTCAAGCAGTACATAACACAAAATATTATACACGAGGTTCATCATGCCAAATTTTGTTAAAGATAGTATTATCGCCCCACTTAAACAACAAGCATTTTCGTTGGAATCCTTCGCTACACAGTTGGATTCAACACAAACAGCCAATCAAAAGCGAATTGAAACTTATAAAAAAGAAGAAAAAGAGCTCTTTACAACTACACATCTGCAAGACGCAGCTTCAGCTTATTTTTGGATCTACACTGGCGCGTCCATGCTGCGTGGCTTGGGTGGCTTAAAGAGATATACAGCCCGTGAATTGAGCTATTTCTTCAAACCACTTATGCCAAAAGTTGCAATAGGGGGGGGTATCGCGCACAGGTTGCCGAAGTTTAATATAATTGGTGGAATACAATCCACAATTAGAACACTCAAAAGCAGTAAATTTGGTGAGATTGTAGGAAACCTCATTAGCAAAATCCCCGCAATGCACCCGAAGTTGAAAATGGCGATGCCTATCCTAAAGCGCCTTGCCTTCATTGGCGCTGCCTATAGTGAATTTAAAGACACGCCACGCATTGTGAATTGGTTCAAAACTTTATTCCGTAATGAGCAAGAAACAGTTGTCGCAGCGGATCAGGATTTTAATCGTTATCGCGCCCAAAATGGCATTGAACAATTAGAAACTGATCGAAAACTCGCAATTGCTGAAGAGTTGAAGCAAATTGACCCAACTGGACAGAAAACAGAGGCATTATATAAAAAGATTAAATCGGATTATGTTGCAAATAGTGACCTAACCACTGAAGAAAAGGAAATTTTAGGGTACTTAGCAAAAATACAGGGCATAACAGGAGACAGAGACCTAAATGCATTTGGCCCTGGAGATTCAAATCCTACAGCCTTAGGCCAATCAAACCGTGATGTCATCAAAGACCGGTGGTTCAAATCTACATCAACAATACCTACAGACTCGCTCGAATATGAGGGTCGATTTAAGGAATTGTTCAAACAATCTCCTCATTTAAATTTTAATACCAATGAAACTGCATATATTTCACTCACAGATGCAAAATTTACACAATTGCGGGACATCAATACTCAGGTCAACAAAGATATCAAACCGATGGAAGATTTGGCATCTTCTGGCAAAAGTGAAGAGTTTTCAGCGGTACAATCCAAATATGGTGTTGGTGATTGTGATAATTACACCCTCACAAAAATGCAGCGTTTGCTAGATGCAGGTTTTCCACGCTCAGCCTTAAGAATTGGGCTTGTTGATGCTGAAGGGCAAGGCCACGCTGTGCTTGTGGTCACAACTGATCGTGGTGATTTGGTTTTAGATAATCTCAGTCAAGACGTTCTGCCTTGGTATAAAACACCATACACATATCAGGCTGTTGAAAGCCAAAAAGGTTCAGATCACTACGATCTGATCAAACAATAACCCCCTACCCCACCTCAAAACGCATCGCGTGGCCATTGAGGCAATAGCGCAGGCCTGTGGGGGGTGGTCCATCGGGGAACACGTGGCCAAGGTGGCCATCGCACGCGGCGCAGCGAATTTCGGTGCGCACCCGCCCGCGGGATGTGTCTTGATATTCCGCTATGGCGTGAGAGCTGGCCGCCTCAAAAAAACTGGGCCACCCACAACCCGAATCAAATTTGGTATCTGAAACAAACAAATGTGCGCCGCACCCCGCACAATAGTAGTTGCCAATGCGCTTTTCATTCAAAAACGGCCCCGTAAATGGCGGTTCGGTGCCCGCCTCGCGCAAAACATGATATTGTTCCGCCGTAAGCTGCGCGCGCCATTCCGCATCACTTTGGTGTATTTTTGAATCGTAATTCATGTAGCCTCCACAATATTGGCGTATTTTTCTCTATATATCATATAAAATCATGTTGAATTGCAAGCACCATACTGTGAGAAAAATGTTTTTTTTAAAGTGTAATGAAAAAAAACTGTATATTTTTTTAAAAACTGTAAAAATATGGGTTGCAATACAAGAGCAATGCCCCTATATCTTCTTTAAATCTGATTTGCAAACTTAAAACAACGAACCCTGCCTATTTTTGGTATTGTTTTTTGTTATTATTTTGCAAATTACGGTGTATATACATTATAAATGGAGTAATGAAATGATCGAATCTAATGACAACTTAGACTTACTAGAGTTGGCCGCTGATGTAGTGGCCGCATATGTAAGCAACAACACAATTACAGCTACTGAATTGCCTGCATTGATTGGTGATGTGTTTACCGCCATTCAAAAAATTGCAAACGGAGGCTCTGCAGTTGCTGAAGTGGAATCTGAACCACAAAAACCTGCCGTATCGGTAAAAAAATCGATTACTGATGATTACATCATTTGCTTGGAAGATGGCAAAAAATTCAAATCGTTGAAACGCCACTTGCGCACCCATTATAACCTCACACCAGAACAATATCGTGAGAAATGGGGCTTGCAATCTGACTACCCAATGGTTGCACCAAACTATGCATCTGCACGTTCTAACTTGGCAAAAAAAATGGGCTTGGGCCAGCAGCGCAAAAAGAAAGCTGCATAAGCTTTTAATTTGTAGAGTAATTACAAACGGTCACTTTCGGGTGGCCGTTTTTTTTCGTCCTCAAGTGGCTCAATCAATTGTTGTAACTGCTGCAAAGCAATATGACGATTTAGATCATAAAACGGATGGCCTGTTTGAGCGCGTTCAGTCTCTACCTGCAGCGCCTGCTGAATTTGCAGTGCATACACATGCACATTATTGAATGAAATTGTATCATAAGGAATACTCGGCAAAACAAATGCGAGGCAATGTATCATATGCGCCATCTCGATGGATAAATGTGCGGCCTCTATCTGAGGGTGTATATAATTTTGCATAGCACTCACTATAGTGAGCTATAAATGGCCGTGCATAAAATACAGACTATATAATAAATTCAATATGTTAATATGAAATTTTGGTAATTATAAATCTGATGATGAAAAATAATTGTATTATTATATGCCAAACCTAAAAATAGCATCTATACAACTTTAAAAAATACTATATATTCACAAATCATTGATTTATAATAATAATCTCAATTATATCCCACAACTCATTTGCTCGGTTAAGGTTGTATTCCGTTTGGTATTCAGCAGGAGGCGTCTATGAGACTGGCACGTAGCAAATATCAGGAAGTTCACCCCTTCCATTCAACGCTGAACGAGCGTGAGTTATATCGTTCTGCCGCAATTCATTATATTGAAATGCTCACATCAAAAGTGTTTGCCATTCCTGTAGATTGTATTCGCAGCAAAAAGCGCGGCAATGCCATCGTGTCGTTTGCGCGGCACACATCTATGTATCTGGCACATGTGGCGCTGAGTTTTTCACTCAATGAAGTTGGCATTGCATTTAAGCGTGATCGCACCACGGTGGTGTATGCCTGCCGAATGGTGGAGGATGAGCGCGACGATCCCGCATTCGATGCTATGCTCGATACGCTCGAAATTGAGCTGAATGAGTGGAAGCGCCACTGGGCCGCGCGCTACTAAGCATACCTACACACAATCCAATCAACACACATATGCGAGTGGTGCGCCACCGCGCAAAGGGGGTATTATGTCGACAGCAGCACAACATTCACACATCCCAGCGATTATTATTAAAGCACTTCGGCTTATGCTCGATGACGGCTGGAGTGGCACTATCACCCCAATGGCCAACGCACTGGCGGCACAAATTTGCCCCCAAAAAACACAATGCCCCACCCCCAAAAGCATCATCGTGGCGCCAGAGCATTTGCAATTTTTGCTCAGTCAAGGATTGGCCACATGTAGTGGCACACAGCTGCACTTACGCCCAGAAGCGGCCTTATTCTTGCGGCGTGTGTCTATTGCGGCGTTGCCGATCGACCCGTTCAGCTTACAACATTTGCACCTCACGCCTGCCCTTCAAGAAAACCCGCAAGATGAGCTGCTCATGCCCAATACCCCGCGCAATGTGGCTGAAAGCCCCCTGCAATGGCTGGCCAAACGCACCGAAAAAAATGGCACGCCGTGGCTGTGCGATTATCATGTTCAAGCTGGTGAAAAATTGCGGGCCGATTTCACCTTTGGCCAGCTGATGCCCAGCACATCGGTGAATTGGTCCGCCGCAGCCATGATGGGTGTGAACGCGCAAAGCAATCGCAATGGCGCCGAAAACATCAGCAATGCCACACTCGCTGCACGCCAACGCTATAATGCCGCAATGGCGGCAGTGGGCACCGAACTTTCAGGCGTATTGGTAGATGTCTGCTGCTTTTTAAAAGGCGTTTCACATGTTGAAAAAGAGCGGCAATGGCCAGCACGTTCTGCCAAAGTGGTGCTGAAAATGGCACTCGAAACCCTCGCCCGCCATTATGGCCTTGCCCCAATTGCCTATGGCCGCCCCTCCCGCAAAACTCGCAATGCATGGGGTGCGCAAGATTACAGACCAACACTACAATAGGCATTGCACGGCCTAAAAATTGTGATATTATGTCAATTCAATGCGATGTTTTGAATTATATCACTCAATAGGATTTTGAATGGAAAAAGTTGTATTAGGTGAAGGAACTCATGGGCATAATTTACCTAACCCCTTTCTTATGCTCAAAAGTGAAATTATCACCAATGCTATGAGAAAAAATCCCAATGCTCCCAATTGGGTAATGGGCAAAATTACAAATTATATCGAGAACGCACCAAAAGACGTCCATAAACCGAAAGAGCAAGTACTGAATGTTCTTGAATTAATGCTAAAAGAAACAAACGAGAATAAAATTACATTCTTAGGTAAGAAAGAGATCAACTACAAACCAATTGTAATGAATAATTTAAGAATAATCATCAATAACTTTAATACCAGATATGGTGTACGTATTTTTTCAGGCCTCGTCACGTTGTGTGGCTTATTGAAAATATTCATTCCAAAACACAGCGATCAAAGTAATCAATAATCACGTTTAAATTTTTTACAATTTACTAAGACACCATGAAAATATGAATTGATGCACAATATTGCCCGTGCTAACAATCCGCTTATAGAATTACAATATGGATTTAAAAATGATACATTCAAAAATGATCGCGTTTCCACGAGACCCAGATGCCCTTGTACTTATCAACAAACTAGGACATCAAGATTTTGTAAATACGCTAAAATCTTCTATTAGCGAACTGATAGAGCAACACAAAAAAGACAATATAGTAAAATTTAGCAGCATATTATTTGATAGATATAGTTTTTATAAAAACTGGAGCAACAAAAAAGATCTCGTTAACAACACAACTATAAAATTTAGCGTTGCAGCTGAGCATTACAAAAATGCATATAATGCATTTACACATTATGCTCAAACTCACGGCTTAATATTTCACCGTATCTGCTTGGCTGGCATTACACTATTGGGTGGCTTATATACAGCCATTTCTAATGGAATATACGCACCCCAAAATGATACTTAACACGCACTACTGGCATCAATTGCTACGGCGCATAACCCTCATAATGAGTAAAAAATAAATGGTTGATTTAATTACAATTGAGAAGAAATTTATTGGCCTCGAATCAAATCACCTGAAAATCGCGGCAGATATCGATGCAGAATTAATACAAATAACCAGCCCTGCCGTTCGCGCATATGAGGCAAAAAGAATTTATAACTTTTTAGAGAAAAAATATACGAAGATTCCAATCACAGGCGATCGCACACGCGATTATAGAAGAATATTTTGGGAAAGCGCATTTAACGCCTTTACACCAATTGCCCAAAAGCACAAAATTAAGATCATGCTGGGTATAATAGGCATTATTGGTGCGTTTAAAGCCACTAAATCTCAAGACACCACTACAATTTAAATTGCAGCTGTGCGAACAGCCGCCACCATGGCAAAAAAGCCATTGGCGCGCTGTGGCGAAATATGCGCACTCAGCCCCAACGCTGTAAACGCAGCGTTGATGTCGCGCATGCGCACCTCTTCACGCGTGGCCTCATGATAAAATGCCAGCAAAATGGCCACCAACCCCTTCACAATATGCGCATCGCTATCGCCTTGCAGGTGTAGCCGTTCCACACCATCAGCCCCCATATGCCACTCCATATTCAACCACACTTGTGATGTGCAGCCGCGCACCTTATGGGCTTCATCGCGCAATTCTTCAGGGTATGGCGGCAAGTGACGGCCATAATCGATTATCGCCTTATAGCGTTCTTCCCAATCATCAAGAAATTCAAGTGTTTCCGCAATATCTGCAAATGTTGGGAGCATGTTTGGCCTTTAGTTGCGCGGGCGCCCATGTGGGATAGGCGGCGAGGGTTCCACCGCAATCCCTGTAACCTGTTTTTGCAACGCGTTCAACTGCGCACATTGGGGTTGTTCTGGCGCCAGCTGGCATAGGGTGTTTACGCCATTGGCCACCGCTTGCGCCTGCTGAGCAGAATCCATAACATGCTGCTTCAACGATGAAACACCTTGCTGTTGCTCCGCTGAAAAGCGCGAGCTGCCACCTATGGCCATCCACACCACGCTCACCCAAAAAATAGTTTTGAATATAAAACCGATCATGTGCCCGCTTTCCAAGATGGAATTTTACGCACATATGCGTGAAATCATTTTTAAGAAAATGCTTATTTTGTGTGGAAATTGTGATAAAGAATAAGAAATGAGTCCTTACACCGCAAAAGAACAGCATCTTGTGATCACCGCGCCAAACTTGGCAGCGTGCAAGGCCATTTCACATGGATTTTTCACTCGTGAAGGCGGCGTGTCGCACGGATTATATGCCAGCCTTAATTGCGGGCTTGGCTCCAAGGATGAGCGCGCGCATGTGCTGCAAAACCGCGCCTATGTGGCGGGCATGTTGGGCTTTGCAAGCAATCAACTGGTGGCCAATGCGCAAGTGCATAGCACAATTGTGACAACAGTCACACACGCATGGGCGCCCGAGAACGCCCCGCAAGCAGATGGTCTTGTCACCAATGTGCCAGGCATTCTTTTGGCGGCTGCAGGTGCCGATTGCGGCGTGATATTATGGCACGACCCCGTGGCCAAAGTGGTGGGGGCCTGCCATGCGGGCTGGCGTGGTGCAAAAAACGGCATTTTAGAAAGCACACTGGCAGCAATGGTGGCACTTGGCGCCTCCCCCGCCAACATTCGCGCGGCGCTTGGCCCCACCATCTCTGCCCCAGCTTATGAAGTGGGTGAAGACCTGCACACAGACGTTTTGATCGCAAGCCCGTGGGCCAGCAATTGCTTTACACAAGGCGCTAAGCCTGAAAAATTCCAGTTCAACCTGCCGCACTATATTGCGCAACGCTTGCAACATGCGGGCATCAGCAATTTTCACGACACACACCGCTGCACGCTCTCCGAGCCCGCACATTTTTTCAGCTATCGGCGCAGTGTGCTGGCAGGCGAGCCCGACTATGGCCGCCATCTCCACGGAATTGGGTTGAAGGGGTAACATGCAAAAGCTTGAAATCAACCTTGGGGCAATTGTCGCAAACTGGCAAACGTTGGGTGCAAATTGCTTCGGTGCACAAGCTTCCGCTGTGGTGAAAGCCAATGCTTATGGCCTTGGTGCCGAGCCCGTGGTGAAAGCACTTTATGCAGCGGGTTGCCGCACATTTTTTGTCGCCCACCCCAATGAGGGTGCCACCATCCGCCCATTTGCCCCGCAAGCCACCATTTATGTGCTTAACGGCTTTGCACCAGAGCATTTCCCCTATTATTTACAGCATCATTTGCACGCGGTTTTGGGTGCGCCGCACATGTTGCACGCATGGCAGGCCTGTGTGGTCAATGCGCCGCATTTGGCGGGGCATTACGCGCTTCATTTTGATACGGGCATCCACCGGCTGGGGTTTAACTGGCAAGATGCCAGCACAATTGCGCACATGCTCACCACGCCTCCCGCCCATGTAATGAGCCATTTGGCGTGCTCCGATGATGTAAACCACCCCATGAACATGCAACAATTGCAGCGTTTTCACACGGTGATCACTCAATTCCCGGGCATCCCCACTTCACTGGCCAATTCTGCGGGTGTATTGCTGGGCAAAGACTATTGCTGCGATATGATCCGCCCCGGTAGCGCCATTTACGGTGGGCACAATACGCCCAATAATCTCTTCCAACCCGTTGTGAAATATAGCGCGCGCATTTTGCAAATCCGCGATATGGCGGTGGGGGATAGCATTGGGTATGGCGCGGCATTTGTGGCGCAAAAGCCAATGAAAATTGCAGTACTTTCAATCGGTTATGCCGATGGTTTGCCACGCCATATTAGCCTTGTGGGCAATGCGCCAGCGCCACTCAACCTCATAGTGGCAGGGCATAAAACGCCGCTGGTGGGGCGTATTTCAATGGATTTAAGCGCAGTGGATGTCAGCCACATTCCTCAAATAGATCTTGATACGGCCTATTGGGTGGAGCTCATTGGCCCGCATCAATCCTTGTGCGATTTTGCAAAGGCCACAGGCACCATCACCTATGAAGTGCTCACGCGTTTGAGCATGCGTGCCGAGAGAACCTTTATCAATTGAAGCCATTTTGTTGGCAGTATGGTTTGCCGCCCAATTGTCATATATAGCCCATATTCCCATATAAATTTTGCAATATGCGCACCAAATTTTGTATAATATTGCACAGCACTCATCGCCGGCATTTTAAACGCTTGTTTTGAAAATTTACGAAGAATTCTCACCATTTTTTTTGAACCCAAAAATGGCGTATGCCCTTGATGTGGCACATCTATCACTTGCAAATTAGGGTGAAGTCGCTGCATCCGCGCAACCGTACGCGCAGATAAAAAATCTGAAAGCTCACCACGAACAACCGCAAAATGTGGGAAGCGCACCGCTTTAAAAAGTGTTGTTAAGTTTGGCGCTTTTTTCATCCCCGTTTGCGCACTAAATGCCTTCGCAATATTCATGTCATAACATGGTTCAAATCTCCCATCCGCAGCAATTCGAAATGAATAATTGAACAGTTTTACGTAATGATTATCTCTAAATTCGGGGAATATTTTTTTATAACTTGTCCGTGTAAAATTTAGCGCATCATCCATATTTAAGAATATTTTCTGAGTTTCTGAACTGCTACGAATGCGCATTATGCCGCGCTCCTCAATCTTACACCCCACATCATTGAGCATGATCCCACGTATGCGATTTGGAATCACACATGCCAGTAATTGCGATACAATCCCCCCGCGTGAACTGCCCACTAGTACCACATTTTTAAAATCCTGCTTGGTGAGGATGGTGAAATAATCCCAAGCCTCATGCAGGATTGTATAATGAGAAGATTTTTCTGCAATAGACGATACCCCACATCCTCGTGTATCAATCAGTAGCACACCAATTTTACGTCGAGAATTCAATAATCCATGCGCCGCATCAAGGTTATCTTGCATGCGCCTCGTTATGCCCGAAATAAACGCAATTGTGTGCCCCGTTTTTGGGTCAAAATTTGGCGTGTTTGTCAGCAGTCTGGCATGAATCAGCGTACCATCAGCCATAGTCTGAAAAATCATGCGCGAATATATGGGTGCATTGACAAGCGGCAACTGGGCATCAGCAAGCACCTGTGGCACAGCACCATTCATGCCCATTTTTACATAGCCAGAATAATCACGTGTATAAAATTGGGGCTCAATTGTTATCATATATTTTAACAATAACGAACAGTGATACTACACCTCTTCATCCTGAAAATTCACAGGCGTAGCAGGCATTATGGTAGAAATGGCATGCTTATACACCAATTGAGACTGGCCATCACGGCGCAGCAACAAGCAAAAATTATCAAACCATGTGACAATGCCCTGAAGCTTCACACCATTGACCAAAAACACGGTGAGAACAATTTTTTGCTTGCGCACTTGGTTGAGAAAAGCATCTTGCAAGTTTTGGGGGCGTTCTGCGGCCATTTTTGGCTCCTTTTTGTACTTCGTGCAATAAAAGCGAATTATTGCGCGCCTTGCAAGCCACTATCTACCGCAATCACACATTATTTTGCATTTTTGGCCAGCCACGCATTCATCATGGCAATTTCGCCCGTTTGCGCTTTAATCACATCTTCTGCAAGCTTGCGAATTTCGGCATCCTTGCCATGCGCCAGCACAACTTTGGCCATATCAATGGCACCCTGATGGTGGGGGATCATGCCCCGCACAAAATCCACATCTGCATCGCCTGAAAATTGAATGGCCATGTCTTTGTGCATTTTATCATTGACCTCAACAAATGCTTTGGTGGAGGCGGGTGCATTGGCCGCAACTGGCGCGGTTTTATGTTGCGAATGGTCTGTTACAGCAGGCGTATCTGCCTTCATGGGCATTTTTCTTTCCATCATAGATTGCGCCGTAGCCGCACCACAAAGTGTGGTGGCAAGAAGAAGTGAGAGGAATATTTTCATGATAGGCTCCTGTTTATAATTATAAGCGCAGCGCGAGAGTTTTATGCGTATTTTCTAGCCTGTTTTGATGAGATCCATCGCTTCACTCAGGATGTAACCATTTTATAACGCATTCGCCACATTCACTGCGGTGAAGTCGTGAATTTGGGCACGCAATTGTGGCGCAATTGTGCCGGGCTTGCCGCTGCCCACGGGCTTGCCATCAATGTTCACAATCGGCATCACCAAAGTGGTAGCGGCGGTGATAAACGCCTCGCGCGCGTTTTGCGCCTCTTGAATGGTGAATGGTTCTTCCACCAATTTTAGCTGTAATTTTTCGGCCATTTCCGTTATCACTGTGCGGGTGATCCCCCGCAAAATGCCATGCTCGGCGGGGCGGGTTTTTAGCTCGCCCTTATGTGTCACAATCCACGCGTTGGAATAGCTGCCCTCGGTCACAAAGCCGTTTTTATCCACAAACCAAGCTTCGCGCGCGCCAGCGTCTTTAGCCTGTTGGCGGGCTAAAATATTCGGCAACAAGGCAGTAGATTTTATATCCACGCGGTCCCACCGATTTTCAGGCACTGAAATCACATTCACGCCAGCCGCCGCCGCAGCATCCGCTTTTTTGCGATCAGTCGCCCGCGCAAACACAATCAAGGTGGGCTTCACTGCTGGGTCAGGGAATGTGTGGTCGCGCCGCGCCTGCCCACGGGTGATCTGAATATAAATCAACCCGCTTTTCACCTTATCCTTCAGCACACATTGGCGGCAAATCACGCGCAAGGCTTCTGGCGCCACGGGCCAATCCATCCGCAATTCGCGCAATGAACGGTCGAGCCGCGTCATGTGGCGGGGTTCATCTACCAACTTACCATCCCAAATTTCGCACACTTCATACACCGCGTCGGAAAATTGCAGCCCACGATCCTCCACATGAATGGCGGCATCTTGGTAGCGTTGGTAATACCCATCAACATATATATAGCGTGACATTGAAACCCTTATGGTGGCGCGACAAGACCTTCAGCACCTTGAATCATACTGAATATGGTCAATTTCTCACTCTTAGCGCTAAAGGGCAACACACTTTTATGTGTTCTCAGCTCAATAATTAAAATTAAATCCGCTCAAGCTTTATTGAAATATTGATCCCACACATAATTCGGGATCTTTCCACTGCTTGCGACAACGCCATTTGTATTTAGGCTACCGCAATTTTCATAAATTTCATAATAACTAATTTTTCTTTTTATATTATTAGAAATTTTATTGAATATTTCTAGAATATCACCTGTCGACATTACAATACAGCCTGAAGTTTTACACATAATCTCTTTCACACAGAGATCTCTTCCTGTAATTTTATCTAAATTAAATGCATTTCTGCATATATTTTTATTACTGTTCAAAAAATCAACAAACCCTTTTGACGATTTTAAATCATACCCGCTGGACTGAAAATTCTCATCAACGCTCAAAAAATGGCCGCGCGCTTGCATTTGTTCCACAACCATATCCAAAAATTCGCACGATGAAACATGCCCATCACGGTTTATGTCTAATTTTGATGAGGAAAATGAAACATTTTTTGCCATAATTGTCATATAATATACTCAGTCTAGATTGTCTAAAAATATATCCTATAATTACACGCAATCTGTGTGGTTTTCAACCCGTCACGTAAAAGAAAAAATTGCCGAAGTGGCAATCTTCACGCATGATGCAGTCAAACTTAGGTGAATCATGAAACATATTCTTCACGCAGTTGAGCAAAAGCGCGAAGCGGCGCGCATGGGCGGCGGGCAAAAGCGCATCTCGGCACAGCACACCAAGGGCAAACTCAGCGCGCGGAAGCGGATCGCTCTGCTGCTAGATGCGGGCAGTTTCGAAGAAATAGATATGTTTGTCCAGCACACCTGTATCGATTTTGGGATGGAAAAATCCAAAATCCCGGGCGATGGCGTGGTGACAGGCTGGGGTACCATCAATGGCCGATGTGTGTGTGTCTATGCCAAGGATTTCACGGTGTTTGGCGGCTCGCTTTCGGAAGCGCACGCCAAAAAAATTGTGAAAATTCAAGACATGGCGCTGAAAATGCGTGTACCCATCATCGCATTATTTGATGCAGGCGGTGCGCGCATTCAAGAAGGTGTGGCGTCGCTCGCGGGCTATGCCGAAGTGTTCCAACGCGTGGTGTTGGCCAGTGGCGTGATTCCACAAATTTCCATGATTATGGGCCCTTGCGCAGGCGGCGATGTGTATGCCCCTGCCATGACAGACTTCATTTTCATGGTGCGCGACACATCCTATATGTTTGTGACAGGCCCCGATGTGGTAAAAACTGTGACAAATGAAACCGTGACAGCGGAAGAACTCGGCGGCGCCAAAACCCACACCACCAAATCATCCGTAGCCGATGGCGCGTTTGAGCATGATGTGGAAGCGCTGCTGCAATTGCGCCGCTTGGTGGATTTTCTGCCGCTTAACAACCTCGACGGTGTGCCCGTGCTCCCATCAGATGATGAAATTTCGCGGCACAACATCGCGCTGGATTCCCTCATTCCCGACAACCCCAACCAGCCCTATGACATGCGCCAGCTGATCACCACATTGGTGGATGAGGGCGATTTTTTTGAGATACAACAAGCCTTTGCGGGCAATATCATCACAGGGTTTGGCCGCATGGAAGGCCGCAGTGTGGGGATTGTCGCCAATCAACCGCTCATGCTGGCGGGGGTACTGGATTCGGACGCCAGCCGCAAAGCCGCGCGCTTTGTGCGTTTTTGCGATTGCTTCAACATTCCCATCATCACGCTGGTGGATGTTCCGGGCTTCTTGCCAGGCGTAGCGCAAGAGCATGGCGGCATCATCAAACATGGGGCTAAATTACTGTTCGCCTATGCCGAGGCAACAGTGCCAAAAGTCACTGTCATCACCCGAAAAGCCTATGGCGGCGCTTATGATGTGATGTCATCCAAACATTTGCGCGGCGATTTCAACTATGCATGGCCAACCGCGCAAATTGCGGTGATGGGCGCCAAAGGGGCGGTAGAAATTATTTATCGCGCCGATGCCGCCGATGCCGAAAAAATCGCCGAACATACCCGCAAATACGAAGAGCGCTTTATGTCACCCTTCGTAGCGGCAGAAAAAGGCTATATCGATGATGTGATTATGCCCCACGCCACGCGCACCCGCATTGCCCGCGCCCTGCAACTGTTACGCACCAAGCATCTCGAAAACCCGTGGAAAAAGCACGATAATATTCCGTTGTAAGTGATTGTCATTGCGAGCGAAGTGCAACGCAGCGTGGCAACCTCATTATATTGTCATTCTGAGCGCAGCGAAGAATCTCCAGCCAATCGCGCTCAAATTCAGGGAGATCCTTCACTGCGTTCAGGATGACAACATCCCTGAAATAATATGGTTTATAATTCGTAAAATTTTAGTGTTTTCCCTCTTCCCACTAGCGCAAGCAATGATACACTGATGATAGAATCGCGGTTGCGTGTGTGTCGAGGTGGTGAAAATGAGTGTAAATTCTTCAATAAATGTGGCGCCAATTATCAAAATTGATGGGGTAACGGCCGAGCCCGCAATTGCAGCCGCCACACCTACGCAATTTGTGCCGCAAATTTCTATTGGTGAAACCACTACCCCTGCCCCAGCAGCCACAGAACAAAAACCGCTGGATGTGATGACCATCGCAGGCAGCGTGAAGTGGTTTGATGTTGGCAAAGGCTTTGGCTTTGTATCGCCTGATAATGGACTGCCTGATATTATGCTGCATGTCACATGCTTACGCCGCGATGGGTTTCAAACCGCTGCCGAAGGCGCACGCATTGTATGCGAAGTTTTGGCGCGGCCGCGTGGTTTGCAATGCTTGCGGATTTTATCGCTCGATAATTCCACCGCTCTGCATCCATCGGAAACCCCCGCCCGCACCCATGTGCAAGTCACCCCCACCAGCCCTCTAGAGCGCATGACCGTCAAATGGTTCAACCGCACCCGCGGCTTTGGGTTTGCCAGCAAAGGCGAAGGCCACCCCGATATTTTTGTCCATATGGAAGTGATGCGCAAATATGGCATGGCCGATTTAGAGCCTGGCCAAGTGGTGCTGATACGCTATGGTGACGGCAGCAAAGGCTTGATGGCGGCCGAAATTCGTCCTGAAGATGGCGGAGATCTGCCGATTGCGAACTGATGCGCAGCAGTTTATCCTGTCAATTACAAAAACCACCTAAAATCTGGGTGATTTTTTTACTGTTCTGTGCCACACTGCTGGCCTTGATGGGTGCAACAGCAACCCATGCACAACAAAAACAGCCATTGAGTATGTGTGACACCTTTCATAATCCCCCAATGGAAACCCGCCGCGTGCTGACAATTGGCAATGCCAAAAAGTCAGTAAAAGTGAATATAGAAGTGGCACTCACCATGGAGGAACGCGCCCGTGGCCTCATGTGCCGCACCGACCTCACCGACACCAACGGCATGATGTTCTTTTTTTCACCGCCGCAAGTGATCTCGATGTGGATGAAAAACACACCGCTTTCGCTCGATATGGTATTTATTGCGCAATCTGGCGACATCATAAAAATCGTTGAAAATACAACACCTTATTCTGAAGATTTCATTTCATCTGAGCTCGAGGGCATGTTCACGCTTGAAATGAAAGCGGGTTTTGTCAAACGCACAGGTCTGAAAGTGGGCGACCGCATGTTAAGTGTAGAAGCGGTGGATGGCGCAAAATAACCCGTATTACGCCGCAACAGCCTGCCGTGTTTGCGGAGCGATAAAGGCTGGAGCAGCGAGCGGGGCACCGCTGAATTTGAAACGAATGTCTTTATCCTGCAAGCCCTTCAAGCTGAATGTTGGCACATTCGCCCGTGTATCGCCCATCACCACGCGAATATCGCCAGTGGAGGAACCGCGCAAATTACGCGTGCTATGAATTTCGGCGCGCAAATGTGTGCTCATATTATCCCACTCCGCTTGGCCTGTATGCACAGCGGGGGAAACACCCATCGTGCCCAAACTGCCGTGCATGGCCGAAACTTGTGATGTGCCTTCTTGCGCCGAAACCCTGATCACACCCTCAACAGTGAGTAACGATGTGAATGTAGCGGCAATTTCGCCAATTTCTTCAAATGATTTTGGGCTGGTAGAGGCTTCTGCGGTTTCCACTTGCTGCACGTCTTGCAGTTCATCTGGCGCATCAACTCCATCCACTTCAATTCCAGCGCTTCGCGCTTTAGCCTGTTCACTGCGCGCTTTAAGCGCCTCAGCATTGCGACGCGCGGCATCAGCCTGAGAGGCCAATACGGTGAGCGTAGCTGGGTCGAGCTGATTTGGTAACCCTTTAAATGGCAGCCCCATAACGGTGGGTTGAGCCATAGTACCGGTTGCATGTGCAGTATTCAATGTCGTTTCATGCAGCACTTGTGCAGTATTCAACACAGACTTTGCACCAATAGCGGCAATTTGCGATGCTTGAGGGGCAGAAACACCCTCCATGCCCATACGGCCATTCGGTTTGCTCATCAACTGCATCGCCAAAACTGCATTTTCAGCCGAAATGGAGCGATTAAGCCCACTCATGGTCGGCATATTGGCAACTTCATGCGGTGCGGGGGCAGCAACATCAGCGCGAATACCATTTGCACTACGCGATCCCACCGCCGAAACGCCAACATCAACTGGCTGCGCGTTCACACGTGCCGCGCTCACTGGTGCAACACTCACGGCTTGCGTCATGTCACTCGCATTCATGCCCAGCCGCGCTGAAACCTGCACTGTACTGCTGGGTGTGAGCGTAACACTATGCGTTTCAATAACTTGCGGCGCATTCACATTTGGCGTGGTGGAAATCGCAACACCTTTGATTTGATAACCATTCGCACTCATGGGCGTGGCAGCATTCATAACTGGCAAGGCGCCCAATTCGAGCGGCCGCACAGTGCTTTGCACGGACGCAAGTGCTTGCGGCTGTGCAGAAACTGATAATTGCGCTATTGGGGCAGCACGCAAATTTTGCACATCCATATGCACTGCAGTAGAATTGGCCACACTGGGTTGTGTTACCGAACGCATGCTGGCTACATCCACACTCATGCTATTCACACGTGGGGCTTCACTTGAAAATCTCACGGATGTACCAGCAGATACTTGCCCAATAATAGCTGTTTGCACCGACACACTAGCGCGCTCTACAACAGACTGTAGATTTGCAGGTGAAGCTTGCACAATGCGCGCTGGGACAACATTCATGTCAACACTTGCATTGCGCGGAGAAACCTGCGCCCGCATGCTAGACGTCATGTCCACATGCGCATCGGCGGGGGGTGTATTGGTGGTTTGCGCCGCTGCGCCCATTATAGGTTGCCCCATGCTGGCACGAATTGTAACACTCGGTGCGCCATTTACGTTGGCTGTTACTGAGCTAATACCTAATTTTGCCCAATCGGTTGCGCTATTGCTTGCCACTTGATACGGCTTTAAATTTGCAAGATCCACCTGTTGCGTTGGTGTTGTATAGCCACGTACGGCCTGCGTGCGTGCTGCAGATGCATCAACTAGCGCATGCTCATGTGTCTGTGCAACTTCTGAAGCACCCTGCCCGCCTAGAGCAGCAACCCCCACTTCCGTTGGACGCAACGCAGCCAAAGAAAGGCCCGAAAACACTGGATTGCCGCCACGCATCATGGCGACATCTGCCCGCTGTGTGTGCGTTTCACCTGTAGCAACGCCCTGAGATACAACAATAATACCATCAGATGTAGTTGCAATAGTCGCTTTCCATTGGGCGGGGTTAGTTGGGAATGGTTGCCGCAACGCCACACCATATTCTTGCGTGACATACTCACGTGTTACAGGTGTGCTCAGCATAATTGGTGTACTCAATTCACGTGCTGCGCCAGCTTTTTGCATGCCCCCAGCATAAGCAGCGGTTTGCTCTCCCATCACACGAGGGTTCAATGCCACGGCAGCTTTCAGCACGGCATCAACGGTATTATGTGCTGAAATCTCACCCAAATTGGGTTGGTTTTGCCCTGAATTTTGCCCCTGCCCTTGGCCATTACCGCGCCCAGACTCACGCACTTGGGGCGACATTGGCAATTGCTGTGTTTGATGCACAACTCCTGTTGGCTCTTTAGTCGCAGCGTCCTTAAGAGCCTGAGGGTAACTCGATGCAGCAGCAGGCTCGTTCCATTTCAGAACAGCTGCCTTCAAAGCAATGGCACCATCTTGCGCCACACGCACAAGGCCTGTCAAACTCAATGGATCGCTAAATGATTTGGGTGCAGGTTCTTTTGTGGGCCCTAGCGACATTGAACTGCTGCCTGTATATTTTGTCAAATAAGATGGCGCAGGCTGCTCAGCGCTCGTGGTCGTATACATTGCCGATATTGACCCACGTGTGGCATAATTTGGCAATTGCGTTGGTGCTTCAGCAACAGCTGCAGGAATCGTCAGCTGGCTATTATTCAACATAATCCGCATAGTAGGAAAGGCTGAAGGTGCAGGGGTTGTTGTCACTTGCGGTTGGTTAAATGATGTAGAGCGCAATGTGCCTTGAGCTAAACCCAATTTTGCTTCCAAATCGCGCGCACCACCCCCAAAATTCGTTAGAGGGGCCGATAAATTCACATGCTGCATTTCAGCAATAGGCGTGAAATATGGTCTGTTGGCACTGGCCATAACAGCAGGCAAGCTCGATGACGGATTTGTCATCACTGGGTTATAAATCGCGGGGTTTGAAAATGCATGCGGCGCAGCATATGTATTAGGTACTGGTATGGATTGAGTTTGAACACTCTGTAAAATGGCCCGCATTGCAGGGCTCATTTCAATTTTTTGATCCATAGCCACATGAACAGTTGTAGTGCCTGCCGCCGTGTAAACCTTATCTTGCGCACTATATGTCACATCATTGGGTTTAAAATCAGGGCCATTCACAAATGGAGTGTTGATTTTAGGAGATTCAGCACTGCTCGAAATTTGAAATTTACCCGCAGCCTCGAGCAATGTACGCGATATACCAACTGGCGCCACAACATTATCTTTATAACTAGGCGTAATCGCAATTGGGGTCGCACTAGGTGTGCTTAATTCCTTACTGTAGCCATCTGTTATCGCTTTTGGCAAAGAATATTGAATAGTAACACTATTATTTGTCTCAAATTGCGGCGATTGCCTGCCATTTACAAACGGTACTGAAATCTGTTGTTTTGCAGCATCGTCACGTGCTTTTTCAACATCTTTAATCGCACCATATTGCGCAATCGCATAGGTTTGATCTTTTGCACGCTGCTCTTGCTTGGTCTCCGCTTTAATCGGCGCATTAGTTGTGTTTTGCTGCTGATTATAAATGGTTACAGGCCCCTGTCCGCCATTTTGGCTGGGGTCAATATTTTGATTTTTAGGTTTATCTTTTTCTTTTTCTTTTGCCTTGGCAGCACGTCTTTCAGCCTCATGCTCATCACGCAATTTAGAGGCCGCTTTTTCACCTGAGGTTAGCTCAACAACTTTTTCTTGAAATGAATTTTTGGCAGATTTCGCAGTATTTTCAAGGGTAAACAAACCATCATCAAGCTTCTTCTTAATCCAATTCATGATGCCTTCGTTACCAGCACTTTGCTGCATCGGCTCATTTTTTTGCTTTTCTTTTTGAGAAACAGGTGTGTTTGGCGTGTTACCAGCAATAGGAAACTCCACAAACACAGGTTTAGCGGCAGCATTGCCACCACTATCTAACGGAGATGCCGCAATTTTATAGGCGGGATCCTTACCCATAACCTTTTACACCCTTTCGATATAAGCAGTTTACGCTTTTTTAATGTCATTAGCAATGCGACTTTTGGTATAATTGTATTATACTTTAGTAAGGGGATGATTGTCATCCTGAACGCAGTGAAGGATCTCCCCCCGATTGCGCGCCACTTCAGGGAGATCCTTCGGCTTTGCCTCAGGATGACACCTATCTACATCCAACATCCCCCTTGCCTGCACAGCGCGCCTTTGCCTATGGTGGGGCTAGACAACATACTGATTCGGCATCAATAATGACACAAAACGCCTCTTCCCCCATTGATTTGTTCGGTGCAGCGCCAAAGCCTGCCCCGCAGGAGGAAGCGCTTGCACCAACCACAAAAGCTGCAGCACTTACAGGCACTTACACCGCAGCCGATATTGAGGTGCTGGAAGGGCTCGAGCCCGTGCGTCGCCGCCCTGGCATGTATATTGGCGGCACCGATGAGCGCGCTTTGCATCATTTATTCGCTGAAATTCTCGATAACTCAATGGATGAGGTGATTGCCAACCACGCCACATGGGTGGAGGTGGAGCTGGATTCTGAGGGCTTTTTGTGCGTGCAAGACAATGGCCGTGGCATCCCAATTGACCCACACCCCAAATTCCCCAATAAATCGGCACTTGAAGTGATCATGTGCACGCTGCATGCGGGCGGCAAGTTCGATTCTAACGTCTATGAAACCTCGGGCGGCTTGCATGGCGTGGGCGTTTCGGTGGTGAATGCGCTTTCATCCCTGCTGGAGGTGGAAGTGGCACGTGGCCAAATGCTGTATAAACAAAGCTTTGTGCGCGGTGTGCCCCAAGGCGGGCTGCAAACCTTGGGCAAAGCCCCCAATCGGCGCGGCACGCGGGTGCGCTTTATCCCCGATACCCAAATTTTTGGTGAGAATATTCGCTTCGACCCAAAGCGTTTGTTCGCTATGGCCAAAGCCAAAGCGCATTTGTTCGCTGGGGTTGAAATTCGCTGGAAATGCGCCCCTGAATGGATCAAATCCTCCGATGTGCCCGAAAAAACCGTCCTCAAATTTCCGGGCGGCTTGCTCGACGATTTGGAAGACACAGTGCGCAGCGCCACCCGAGTAACACAGGAATTTTTCGCAGGCCGCACCGCCAAAACCTCTGGCCATGGCGCGGTGGAATGGGCCATCGCATGGGTGGTAGACCAAGACGGCGGCACAAAATCTTATTGTAACACAGTACCAACAGGCGATGGCGGCACCCATGAAATGGGCTTGCGCGTGGCGCTGCTACGCGGCTTGCGCGCCTATGCCGAGCTCACAAACAACAAGCGCATGGCCGCTGTCACCGCCGAAGATGTGATGCAGGGCTGCGTGGCGCTGCTGTCTGTATTCATTCGCGAGCCCGAATTTGTGGGGCAAACCAAGGATAAACTCGCCACGCCCGAAGCCAGCCGCATTGTGGAAGCCGCGATTAAAGACGCGTTCGACCATTGGATTGCCGCTCACACCGCCGAAGCCAATAAATTGCTGGATTGGTGCATTGAACGTGCCGATGAACGCCTGCGCCGCCGTGCCGAGAAGGACGTGGCCCGCAAAACCGCCGTTCGCAAGCTGCGCCTGCCCGGCAAATTGGCCGATTGCTCGCAAGCGGGCTCAACTGGCTCCGAATTATTCATTGTGGAAGGGGATTCCGCAGGTGGCTCGGCCAAGCAAGCGCGCAATCGCGCCACACAAGCGGTGTTGCCATTGCGCGGTAAAATTCTCAACGTGGCCAGCGCCACCAAGGATAAAACCGCGCAAAACCAACAAATTTCTGATCTATTACTCGCGCTCGGTAGCGGTAGCGGCAAGCATTATAGCGAAGACGCCTTGCGCTATGAAAAAGTCATCATCATGACAGATGCGGATGTGGATGGCGCGCACATCGCCACGCTGCTGATCACCTTCTTCTATCAAGAAATGCCAAAACTAATTGAAAACAACCACTTATTCTTGGCAATTCCACCACTCTACCGCATGACACATGGCAGTAAAACGGTCTATGCGCGCGATGATGCGCATAAGGACGAGCTCATGAAAACGCATTTTTCGGGCAAATCCAATATTGAAATTGGCCGTTTCAAAGGCCTTGGCGAGATGATGCCCGCGCAGCTGAAAGAAACCACAATGGACCCCAAAAAACGCATCATGCTGCGGGTGCAGGTCGACACCGCCACCAAAAAAGCAACAGATGATGTGGTCGATCGCCTGATGGGCACCAAGCCCGAAGCCCGCTTTACGTTTATTCAGGA
>JANPGK010000017.1:0-86452 GCA_031423895.1 Hyphomicrobiales bacterium | reverse complement strand
CGCACATGCATAGCGTCAAGAGGGCGCGATTATGTGGCACGCGCTTAAATTTCAACGTTATGGCTTGAAACACACATCAATATTTTGTATCACACGTCCATCGCCGCTTTAGCTCAGTCGGTAGAGCACCTCATTCGTAATTATATTTGCTATAGTTCAAGATAATTTATAAAATACAATAAAATCAATAACTTAGATTGATATTTGAATGTGTAATTATCTAATTTTTTCCATTAATAACCACATGATAACCACGCACAACAAAAACTAACCCTCTGATTTATAAAGAATTTTATAATTTTGTTGATTTTTGAATTTTCTAAAAATCATCATAAAAAGGCTATAAAACTCTGTTTAATCGCATATCAATCCAATTTATTGAAATGAGTATGAGCAACGGTATTTTGGTAGAAATCCAATTTATTAATTGAAACCTAGCACGAATATGCTGTAGAATTAAAATCAAGCCGCTTTAGCTCAGTCGGTAGAGCGACGCTTTCGTAAAGCGTAGGTCAGGTGTTCGATTCACCTAAGCGGCACCAAACTGCAGCATAGGTCAAACTGACATCATTTGAATGAACAGGAGAGAATGATGGTATGGAATAAAGAGCTGGGCTCGATTTGGAGGCGTTGGGATCTGCATGTCCATACTCGGGATACAATCAAGGCTAATGAATTTGATGGAGATTGGGAAGAATACATTTCCAAAATTGAAGCCGCACCAAAAGATATATCCGTTATAGGCTTTACCGACTATTTTAGAATTGATGGCTACAAAAAGTTGGCTGCCGATAAAAAGGCTGGCCGAATGTCTAATATAGACATGATTCTACCAAATATAGAATTTCGTCTACAAATTACTGTAGGAAGCGACAACAGACTAATCAATATCCATATACTTGTTAACCCAGAAGATGACAGTCATATAGAAAAAATTGAAGAAGCACTAAGCCATTTTACAATAAAAATTGGCAGCCAGCAATATGCCTGTGATGATCGGGGCTTTAAGAGTTTGGGTAAAGACATATATCAGAGAGAACAGAGGTCTGGAGTATTTGATGATAGAACTTATGTGATGGAAGGCATCTCTAAATTTTGCCCATCTCTTGAGGCTTTTGAGAAATGGTACAACAGTGAGGCCTGGCTAGAAGCAAACTCCCTAATAGTTGTGAGTAATGGTTCAGGTGATGGAGTTTCTGGCATTCCATCAACAGGCGATAGAGCAGAAATCAGAAATGAAATTCTTAGATTATCTGATGCCATATTTTCAGGGAACCCAAGCGATAGAACATATTATCTAGGCAAGGGAGTTGATAGCCCAGAAGTTTTAAAAAGAAGAATTAGTGGTTTAAAGCCATGCATTCATGGCTCAGATGCCCATGATTTTACTCGCATGTTTGAGCCTGACGAGCATAGATATTGTTGGATTAAGGCTGATCCTACGTTTGAAGGATTAAAACAAATTTTGTTTGAACCCGAGGAGCGTGTCTTTATCGGAACACAACCACCAAATCTAAGATATCCGGATAAAGTTATAAAATTTCTGAAACTAGCAAAAACACCTGCTTGGTATAAAGTTAGCAAGATAGAATTAAATCCTGGATATGTTGCAATAATTGGAAATAAAGGCTCAGGAAAAACTGCTTTAGCCGACATGATTTCATACGCAACGCAATCTTGGAATGATGATAAAGCTTCCTTCATTAAAAAAGCCCAAAAGGAACTTTCAGGTGTAGAGATAGAAATTGAATGGGCTGATGGTCATAAAAGTACCAAAACCATCAATCTGAAAGATTATAACGCTCAAGATATCCAAGTTAGATATCTTTCACAACAATTTGTTGAAACATTATGCTCTGAAGATAGACTGGGGGAATCCTTAAGAACAGAAATTGAAAAAGTTGTTTTCAGCCATATTGATGAAACATTAAGGCTAGGTGCGTCTGATTTTTCAGAGCTGAGAAAGAAAAAAACCAGCAGTTCGAGCAGCTCTAGACTGGATACTGAAAAGGCAATTTATCAAAATACGGAAGAGTATATTGCGCTGAATTTAGAAATCTTATCGAGGCATGAAAAATCCGAAAGAAAAGTGCGATTAGAGGCGGATATAAAAGCAATTCAGGAGGATATGCCTCAAGAAAATCAAGACGAACAGGATTTAACACAAAAAATCACTACAATTCGAGAAAAGGAAACTGAAATTATCCAAAAAATTTCAGGCTTAAGAGTATCGGTTGGAAAATTACAAATAACGATAGATAAAGTAGAAAAATTTGCCGTGAATTTAGAAGCGGCCAAAATGGCCTTGAAATCTGAATTGGGAAGTTATGATATTTCAGATGCAGCAATTGAAACGCTCCCTATTTTCAACAAAGACATTATTGCCAATGAGCTTACAGAAAAAATAAGAGAATTTGAGCAAAATATAACAGCTATTATAGGAGAAAATGTTGAGACATCTAATGATCATATAGCAGATGCGAATGAACCTGATCTTGAAAAGGCGACGTTGAATCAAATCAAAATTTTTATTCAAAATTTGGAATTAAAAGAGACACAAGACAACGAGAAAAGGAAAAAAATCAATAAGTCTCTAAAGGACATTCAAGAAATACAGAAAAAAATAAAAACAATAGAAGATGAAATCATTATAATAGACACAATTTCAATTAAAAAAAGAAATGAGTGCCTTAAATTAATTATAGAAAATTATAAAAATATTTTTTCTACTCTTGAGTCTGAAAAACAACAATTAGAAAATTTGTATGGACCTTTAAAAGATAGGTTAAGTTCTGGAGCGTCCCATGAAAAAAGACTCAATTTCTACATTCAGCGGAATGTTAATCATCAAGCATGGTGTGAAAGGGGCTATAGCATGTTTGATGCCCGAAAAATTAAACAAACAGAATTAGGTTCATTAGAAGATTTTATCCAAAAGGTCGAAGAGCATTTATTGGATGCGTGGAAAACGAATGACACTACTACTATCTCTCAAGAAGTCGAGAAAATTCTAATAATTATTGAAAATGCGGGACAAATTGAACTGCTTCTAAAGGGATCATATAGCACAAAAGATGTTTATCTGTGGCTATTCTCAATTGATCATATAGCTATGACCTATGGTATGAAATATGATGGAATAAGTTTAGAGAAATTATCGCCAGGCACTAAGGGCGTAATCTTGCTAATGTTGTATTTAGAAATGGACAAGTCGGATAATCGTCCATTGATTGTAGATCAGCCAGAAGAAAATCTTGACAATCAATCAGTTTATGGAATTTTGACAACGTACTTCCGAGAAGCAAAAAAACGTCGTCAAATTATAGTGATAACGCATAATCCAAATTTAGTTGTAAATACCGATGCAGATCAAATTATCATTGCTCAGTCTAAAGAAGACGAAAGTCTTGATATAAGACCCATCAGTTACAAATCTGGTGCTATTGAGAACACATTACCAGTTGGGCATGTTGACTATCCTGGCATTAGAGAAATATGTTGTGATATTTTAGAAGGTGGCACAGAAGCTTTTGCAATGAGAGACAGAAGATATGCCAATAAATTCTAACTTTATATGATTTTACGATATTGCCACTTATTTACACCGAGTCGAACATGCCATCAAACTCAGAAAATAAAACACCACATGAAAGCTTGTGCATCAAAATTCAAAAATTAGCGTTTGAACAAGGGCAATCACTTTCAGATTATGAGCTGCATGAAGCTGCGCGCAATTTTTTTGGCTTCATTGAATTATTGGTTCAATGCCATGATGAACAGCAGAGTCAAAAAAATTAAATTTATAGTAGGGTATGCTTATTTTTTAACTAAAATTAGCGATACATTTTCTAATGTATATTATAATATATAATCTGATTCTAACAGACCAAAGAATGGTATAGAGTATGGCAAATAATCTAGCACAATTACGCGATAAAAGAGAAAATTTAGGACTATCTCAGGCGAAATTATCTGAACTATCTGGCATTTCTCAACATTTACTTTCCGCTCATGAATTGGGAAAAACCCAGCTAAACAATGAAATTCTAGAAAAAATAAATTTACTACTTAATGATAGTGACACAACTTTACTTGTAAAACGAAAAAAAAGATATAAAGAGCATATTTATCAAAATATTACACATGATCAAAATAGGGTAGAAAAATATAATATCTCTTTACCTAATAACTTATATTTAGATTTACTAAAAAATTTGGAAAACTACAAAAACTGCACTCCGTCTGGAATAAAAGCAATCAGCCTATTTTCTGGTTGTGGTGGTTTCAGTTTAGGTTTTAAAGCTGCTGGAATAAATATTGAAGGTTTTGTAGAAATAGATGCAAATTTAAGAAGAATTTATAAAGCCAATTTTCCTGAAGCTAAAGAAATTGGTTCAGATATAACTAAGATATCAGACGAGATAATTCAAGAAATTGCTAAAAAAGAGGACATTGATATTCTTATTGGAGGTCCTCCATGCCAAGGATTTAGTTTATCAGGTAAAAGAAAAATTGATGACCCAAGAAATTTATTATTCAAACATTATATGAGGTTCTTAAAAATATTAAATCCTGCTGTTGCAGTGATAGAAAATGTGAAACTCTTAACTTCGATGAAATCACAATCGGGAAATCTTGTGAAAGATGAAATTATAGCAGCGTTTAATGAATGTGGATATCAAGCTCAACTATTTGAAATAAATGCAAAAGATTTTTGCGTTCCTCAGCATAGAGAGAGGGTTATTTTTATTGCAATAAGAAATGATATAGCAAAAAAATCAGGTATAAAATTAAGCATTAATAATTTAAATAAAATCTTTGATTGCAAGAAACTGTTTACATTCTCAGATGCATGTTCAGATCTAAAATTTTTAGAATCAGGTGAAAAATCTGCTGATCCAATGCACACAGCAGTAAATCATCCTAAACATGTAATTGATTGGCTGTGGGATGTTCCTGAGGGCAGTAGTGCTCATGATAATAAAGATCCAAACAAGCGCCCTCCTTCTGGGTATAACACAACATATAAACGTCAGATATGGCTTGAACCTGCATCAACAGTACAAACAACTTTTGGGATGATATCTGGGTGTAGAAATGTTCATCCCATCGCTACCCGTGCACTCACTATTCGAGAAGCAGCTAGAATTCAATCTTTTCCTGACAATTATATATTTACTGGCAATAACGGAACAATAAGAACAGGCATAGGAAATGCAGTTCCTCCACTTTTAGCATATCAATTAGCTATTTTTTTTAGATATGAATTGTTCTAGTTTATAAAAATATCCAGCTTCTAAATTAAATTGCAATTGCTCGGGATGCTGTTGTTGACCACCGCGTTGCATTTGAATTATGCCAAACCTTGGTGCTGCATGATAAGTGCCCATAGGATCCTTGAAAGATCCTTTTCGTACACTGTAATTCTTTTTAGAAAATCCTTGATATTGTCTTGATAGCATAACAATCTGATCTATAGAATATATAGCAACTTCTGTTTGCATGTGTTCAAGTGATTTTTTTGTTTTATGAATTAGAAAATCTGGAATAAATGGATCTTCAATGTATGCTTTCTGAAATAATAATTTTGATATGTCATCTTGATATCCAGAAAAAATATTTTCTAATTCGTTTCGTCCAATTGCATTGATTTCTTCCCAGAAAAATCTTCTTGGATCAGTTTTCCTTATATCCAGGATCTCAGGGTTATCTAATGGTCGATATCCAACATCACCACAAAATTGGCGAAGAGAGAACATAGCATGGTCTGAAACAGAGATATCATTCTTTCTTAAAAGAGAAACGAAACCCCTTGCAGTTGTAAAGTACAATTGAGCATTTGTGGGTTTAATATTATTACATTGTTTTGTCGAAACACCGAATGTTTCAATTTGTCCTTCTCTATATGTAATTGTAATTATTATATCGCTTTTACATCTGGATATGCTTGCTCCATTAACTGATAACCACTTTTTTCCTTCTTCAGAGGTAGCTAATGATCCTGCAGATATTGCTGTAGCTTGTAGAATTTCTTTTATATTTTTATTATTAGCAATATAATTTAATAAATTAATTGCAGGATCACCAATATATAAGTGTTGATTAGAAATTAATGGGACAAGATATGGATATTTAATATTGTTAATTGATTGAGCTATAGAGTCTTCAAATTCATGTCCTGATTTTCTACCAATTATACCTGCTTGAATTTGCAAGGCGTGGGTTTCGTTTATTGGGTTCAGTGCCATTTCAACTCTCTTATAATGTCGAATCTATTTTATAGAATAGACATAAGACTAGCATGAAAAATTTATTCCTCAATCTCAACAATCATCTCAGATAGCCTTAACATTCAATACTATCGCAAGTTTGAATTTTGTTGTGATAGAAGGTTGGTTTCAGCCAAGTTCAATGGGACTTATAAAGTTTCATTAAATGCAAGTTTTTCTTGAGTCATATTTTTGGCTTTATGGAATTTGCTTAAAACAAGACAAAACCACTTTACTATTTGCAAATACCGTAAAACTGTTTATATCTAAAATTGGCATAGATAACGTGTTTGTGCTGGTGTGTAGTAACACCTCAAAGAAGGCTATAAAACTGGCCTTACAGTTGATCTCCCTGATGTTATGTCGGGGCGGCTTCGGCTATACAACAGCTCTTTGGCGAAAGCCGAGGCAGCCGTTTCTTTGCGGTTTACTAACGCTCCCGACACCAACAATCCAATGCTCAACAGGTGACGACCGATGAGCCATTAGGAGACTAAACAATGAAAATCTCAACTCAACTATCGCTGCTACTTCTGGCAGCGAGCGGTCTTGTATCTGTTGCACAAGCAGCAGATTTACCAACTCGTAAATATGATATGGTTACGCCTAAAACAAAATCCAATTTCTTTGTAGATCTTGGCGTTGGCGCAGGGTTTGGCAATATCAATTCATTGCATTTCATCAACCCAATTGGCACCGCTTTCACATCAAGCCCGCACACCAGCACAGAAATTTTTCTGAATAACAAAAGCAATAGCGATTCTTCATTTGCTGGTGCTGCATCATTGGGTTATTTCCTCACACCGCAAATTTACACCAAAGCCAGTTATCGTTATTTTGGTAATTATGATTTCAAAGGTTCTGCTCGTTTTGGTGGCAGTGACTATGAGCAAAAACTCAACACAAAAGCGCATGGTGCATTAATTGGCTTGGGTTATGTATATGACATCACGCCAAAAATCTTTTTAGATGGTTCATTGGAAGCTGGTTTAGCGTTTCTCAATAACAGTGCAACACAAGGTGCAAATCTTGGCGTGCCATCAACTTTTCCTAGCAAATCACAAACCAATTTTGCGGGTGGTGCAGGTTTAGGTCTTGGGTATCGTTTAGCTGATAATCTCGATGTTGTTTTAGCTGGAAATTATCACTACCTTGGCAAGGCTGAAACAGGTGTAAGTGCAGGTACAGCATTTATGAACGCTGGTGAACAACTGAAAGCTAAAGATTTAACCGCAGCCTCAGCGACAATTGGTGTGCGGTATAAATTCTAAGATTATCATTCTATGAGACGCAAATAACCCACCGCTCATATAAAAGCGGTGGGTTTATTGTTAATTGGCTGCTCAGGCAAAATCCCAATCAATTAAATCAAATTCTATATCGTCATTTGCTATGTCTTTGATAATAGGCGATTGTATGTCTTCAATTTTATTTTCACACACATTGCCTGCTAAAGCTGCTAAACTTGCTAAAGCAACTGAGTGTTCATAGGGAATTGGTGTTTCAAACTGTTCAATATCTGGTTCAGTTATTGCCATACGCACAACACGCCATACATCTTTGCGAAATACACCATTCACAACTGCACCACCCATAACAGGTTCTAACCAACCATGTGCCTGCAACACCTTGGCTGCTATAGATGCATCATTTTTCACGCGAATAGAATTTGGACCAGCTTGATAAATATCAGGTAATGACACTAAATCATGATGCCATTTTGAATTGAGCCATTCTAGTAAGACTTCTGCCATCCGAATATCATTGCCAATGCAAGAGTTACCCCATAAACGCAAAGCTTCATTCGCATAAAAATTAACAAGCTGAATGCCGTTTTGCATCATCTGTGGTGACACTTCACTGCAATTGATATTTTCTATCAATGACAAAACACCCGCAATTCGCGCAGCATGTTCTGGCAATTTATTAGCAAGCCCAGTAATAGGTGAAAGCGACCCGCCTTTGCCCAATTGCGATTCAACATGATCCGCAAATTGAAACCACATTTTTTTTGACTCTTGCGATAAGTGAAGTTGGCGTGGGGTCAATTCATTCTGGGTATCTGGCGCAAGCAGAAATGGCCTTTGTAAAATTGCAGTCAATCTGCGGGTATAATTTTCCAGAATGCTATACGTTGAAGGTAAAATAGCACTGTGAAAACGTGTGCCTGCTTTTGGTTCAGGTGCTGCAATAAGCAAACGTGATAAAATACCCTGATCCATTAACGCATTATCACTCAGCATTTTTGTGGCGGCTTCAGGCTGAATAAGCAAATGAACAGCAAGCCTTCTGCCATATAATAAGCTAGTGCCATCCACTACTCGGGTGCGTTTAATAGGTGAGCCGTCCCACAACCCACTTAACCCAGCCGCAGTTTTTAATTTTTGCTCAGAGCTCATTGAGAACCCACCAACAAATTGTCCGCCTTCGTCAGAAAACAAGCCAAGAGAAGGCTGCCCATTTACAAATAATTTGCACAAGGCTTCAAATGTTGGTTCAGGAACTGTTAGTTGTGAGTCGAGTGGTGCTTTAGGTGGTGCGCCAATGCCTTCAAGCACATCTTTGGTGTGATTGAAATTGGATTCACTTTTGCTCGGGCTCAAAATCTTTTTACGATCCGCCTCATAAATTTCGGAAGCATTTGTATATTCAAGCATTTTGCTTTTGCGTTGCTGTTCTAGAAAATGTTCACGCTCATTCACTGGTTTCAATGCACGTTTATCAGCCGCTGATTTACGTTCACCAGAGGATGCAATCGTCATCAAATATAGAGAGCATGGGGATACAGACCCATCACCAATAGGCAATACTATATCAGCGTGGCCTTGAACAACCAGAGACGCCGCTGCAATTACACTCTGTGCAGCAATTGCTTCAGGACAACGAACCATATCGACAATCGCATGAACTGCACCACCCAATGTTTCACCAAGTGCATCAACGGGAAAGGGGGTTGATTTTGGAAGTGGTCTTCTTAATGGCTTTGGAGGTTCAATTTGCAATTTGATGTCAAATAAATTGGTGTTTTCAAAGGCTATATAAATATCGATGCCAGAAGGAACTTCGTCCGCCAAATCCCATTTGGGTGGAAATTGGTCAGTGGTCACAATTTTAATTGAAGGCACGCCAATGCCATATAAAATTGTAGCAACATCATTCGCATATTTTTGTCCTGCTGCATCATTATCAGGCCAAATAATTACTGAACGACCTGCTAAAATTGACCAATCGGATTTGGCAGCGCCCATTGCACCCCCAATTGACGTGGTTGCAACACAATGAGGGAATAATTTTTGAGCAGCCTCAGCGGATTTTTCACCTTCAACAATTAAAACAGTTCGCTCAGGATATTGCACCAAAGAATACAAATTGAACAAAGGATGTGGAGATGGCAATTTCTGCCACCGCCATGTTTTAATACCATCATTTTCAATCAATGAATATGGCAAAACTTGCTTAGAACCATCTTCCATATCAAAGCGGCAGCTATAGCAAAGCACATCACCATTTGAATAATGATATGCCCACTTTTGCGTTGGTTGACCATATTGAACATGATTGAAATTAGGTGTGTTATCGTTTGTCATTTGAGTATTTCCTTGAGATTGAATAGGTTGATTTTGTTGCAGAAATTGATTTGTTGTGGAGCTAATCATTTTCATTATGCCCCCCAATAAATAAGTGTTTCGTGGAAAGTTGCACCAGTTACGCGTCTATAAAATGTGAAAGTGTTGCCGCCTTTAGCATTACAACTGAAGCATCTAAAGTATCCTATATCTTCATTTATACTCAGGCTATAATTTTTCTCATTCCCATTTGCATGAAATGGACACTGAGCAATAATAAAACCACTTCTACTTACTCGAGGATTATATTTTATATTGAGGTGATCCAAAACAACTTTAGCTTTTGGACTTATAATTGTTGTATATTGATTTTTCATTTTGTTAGCTTTCTTTGATGAAAAAACAACAACGCTATTGCGCTACAGCAAATTTTGTGGTTTTTATAAATTGCGAAGATACAAAAATACAAAAGCTGCTACGCGCAAAGTGCTGTGGCTTTATTTTTTTGATTGACGATTGTTGGAGTTTGCAGCATCGCTGGTAGATATAAAAACGCGGGATTCTACCCACAAATCAAGATCAGATAAGCGATAACGGACTGACTTACCCAATTTAATATATGCAGGGTTAGAATGAGTAATCCTGCGCTTTGCCAGCGTTGATTTGCATACCCCAAGATATGAAGCTGCCTCCACTGGAGTAAGCAGCTTTTGTGGTTGTTTAGTTTCGTTGTGTTCCATGATAAAAAGTCCTCGTGCACTTATTTGGCACAAGACAGAGAATATCAAATTTGAGCATTATTTATAGCGACAAGGCAGGACATGTCCTCATTTGTCCATGTCCAGTTATCTATTGGAGGATAATTTATAATGGTTCTTAAAATATCTTTGTATCGTCTTTTCAGAGCATGATGGTAAATTTAACAGTTTTATACGTTCAATAATCAAAGAATTTCTTTTCGTCACCATTATAGATGATAAATCATATGAATTTTCATCAGACTCTAATGATTCTATAGATTTTTTTATTGCATTTGATTGCCATGACAACTTAGCATTATTTATTTTTTGATCCTTGGTATCCGTAACGGTTTTAGCTATAGCTTGAGTTTTTACGCTTCTTTCATTTATAATATCCGAGCTTTCATTATCCTTGATATCAGTTTCATTAATTTCTTTTATAGAATTTAAATAAATTGTGTTAAAATCAAAATTATTATTAAAAGTTTCCAACATATCATTTGATATAATTTTTATATTATTATAAATAACTTCTTTTTCTTTCGATTCTTTTAACGTCACATACGTTCCATTAGCTGTAGAAAGATCTTCTAAGCTACGATATTCTCCGAAATTGATTGTAAAATCTTTCCATTCTAAATTTGGTAGAATTTTTCTTCTTTTTGTTTTACAACAAAACCCTTCTGCATGTACATTTCCTAAAATAAGGTTGCGGTATAAAATGCCTGCCGCTACAGAATATTTGCGACTTTCTCGAATACGTGTTTGAATTAAAAATGACTTTATTGATTGACGCGTATATAAAAGCATCTCAGGAGCAAGGTAATAGCCTTTTATAGAAAAATTTCTGGTCGTTTCATCATAGATTGGATGCCATACTAAAGATTGCATTCTATATTCATCAGAACATAAACAAACTAAGTTTAGATCAGATGTTATAATATAAATTATACACATTGCAATATTCCAATGCCCCATACCAGCGGGATCATATGCTCTAATAGATGGGTGGGCTGAAATTGATCTGCCTGAGTATTTTATTGAAATCTGATCTGCAACTAGAGGAGAAATGTATCCATGATATGCAGAATGTTCGATAATTGAACGAATTTGCTTTTTTATAAAATAATTATTTGCATTTTTTGAAATAATTAAATTAGAACATAACTTGACTATTATTGTTTCATTTTCAAATAAATTGAAACCAAAGCTATTTATTATGCCATTTAGACGAAAATCATATTCTGTTTTTTCTAAAAAATTACATACTGTTTCAAGCATGTAATTTGTGGTTAACTTGCCATTGTCTTGGGCTAATTCTAAATTGGATTTAAATTTAATTAATTCATTCTCTATCATGTGTTGCCCTGCCATTCATTTAGAATGATATTAACAGACAAAACATACAACCAAAAAATTGCGCTCATCGCTTCAACTCAATAATCTCAGCTGAATGCATTTTTTCACCCATCGCAGATGCAATTTCATTGCCGATGATATTTGTGCCACGACGAAGTGGATCATTATCCAAATGTGCATAACGCTCTGTGGTGGAACTTTGAGAGTGTCCAAGCAATTTACCTACAATAGGCAATCCTAAACCTGCACCAGCACCATAGCTTGCAAATGTATGTCGCAAATCATGGATACGAACACCATCTAGTTTTGCGTTCCGTATAATTGAACTCCAAGGTTTTTTCAAACCAGATTTTGGCTTTTCCTTATTGCCACTGTAAATTACATAATGGCAGCCATCAATCCTATCAATTGAACTCAAAAGTGCCATTGCAGGTGCATTTAAAATAATCGTCTTTTTGCCTGTTTTGCTATCTGGTAGCAATATAATACCACGTTCAAAATCGATATAATCCCATTTCAAATGTAGAATTTCACGCATTCTTGCCCCTGTAAAAATAAGAAGCCGTAATGCTGCCAAAGCGTAAGGATCAATTTTTGTTGTATTATTTGTTTTTGCGCGATGCTTATTCTTTTTGTTGTCATTCACTTTCCACGGCAAGCCTTCAGTTTCCGCCAGTCTCAATGTATTGCCCAACGCAAGCAGCTCATCTTTTATTAGATAACGCTCACGAGTTTCTTCGATGTTTTTAGCGATGCTCTTTGCTGGATTGATATGCTCAGGAATAATGCCGTGCTTATGTCCAAAACTAAACATCACCCGCAAAATTGTAAGTGCTGTATTTGCCGCATATGGAGTTTCATTCAATTGAAAATGCCAGTTTGAAATCTGGCTGCGTGTCAATTCATCAATTCTGGTACGCCCAAGACCAGATCTGATATGCTTGTTCACATTGGCGGTGTATGACGCAATCGTTGTCTGCTTCTTCTTTTTGTTGACATGGTGCGTGATAAACACATCGGCCAGATCATTGACCGTCACAGACAATTGCTGCGATTTACGGCTTGCAGCAAGATCTACTCCCAAAATGCCATTTGATATATAATTTTTAGCCTCGGCTCGTGCTTCATCTGGTGTGAGTTTACCAATATCACAAATTGTTACCCTCCTCACAGAGGCACCGCGACCTTTTCCAACACGATATTTCACCACATAGGTTTTTAAACCCAAAGCTGAAATGGCAATTCCAAAACCCTTCAACTCACTATCCCAAATGAAATACGGCTTATCCCGTACTTCGGCAGCATCGATAGTTCGCCGTGAAATTTTGATTGCCATTATTGCCTCCATGTCGCTCTATTAATAACTACATGATAACCACACTTTTGTCAATGATGATAATTCGTGTTACACCATGATGCAGCTATCTTATTGATTATTATATATAATATACAACATATTACACTATGGTAAATCGCAATAATCTATATTTAATATAATTCGTAATGAGGGGGTCGTAGGTTCGAATCCTATAAGCGGCACCATTGTATTTCTAAGGCACTCAATTTTTATCAACTCTACCGAATATATGTATGTGGAAAGTTTATAATTTATTTTTTATTCATTCTACTCAATGTGTATCATGAAAAAATTGGAGCCAAGATGCCTGAGATTCTTAATAAAAGCAAAAAATTCATCACATTACTAATCCTGCCAATTTTGCTGTCAGCGTGTGCGGATGTTGGGATTTTTGCGATAAATTTGCCAACATATTTCAAGGGCCTCCACATTTGGGATGATGTCGCATATGGTTCTCATATTCATCAAAAATTAGATATTTATGATTTTGCCAAGGATAAAAATAATACGCTAAAACCAGTTGTTATTTTTATATATGGAGGTCGATGGACAGATGGCAAAAAACAACAATACCGATTTATTGCATCAAAATTTGTTGAAGCAGGCTACATAGTTGCGATTCCTGATTATGCAAAATATCCTCAAGTAAAGTTTCCAGTGTTTGTGGAAGATATTGCAGAAGCCACAGCTTGGATTGAAAAAAACATTGCGCAATATGGGGGCAATAAAAATAAGATATATGTTGTTGGTCATTCCGCAGGTGCCCATATGGGAGCGTTGATGGTGAGTGATGAGCGATATTTGAAAAAGTTTGGTAGTTCACCTCAAGCTATTTCCGCTTTTGTGGGGCTTGCGGGTCCTTATGCGTTCACGCCAGATGAGCCGGATTTACAAGATATGTTTGGCCCTCCTTCGCAATATCCTAATATGCAAGCACCAACATTTATTGATGGGCAGGAACCACCAATGCAATTGCTAACTGCAGGAAAAGACACAATCGTTGGTAAATTTAATGCGGAGAAACTTGAAAAAGCAATTCACTTAAAGGGCGGATCGGTTGAAAGCAAATCATATGAAGATTTAGACCATATCAGTATTATTAGTAGTTTTGGTATCCCAAATTCAGCTAAGAATACCCTCGTAAGAGATTGCATTCATTTCTTAGCAAGACACTAAATGCATACAAACTTATAGAATTTCAAATTTTCGCGGTATTATTAGAAAGTGGCTCCCCGAGCAAGATTCGAACTTGCGACCAATCGATTAACAGTCGATTGCTCTACCGCTGAGCTATCAGGGAACGGTGCACTGGCTATACCAAGCATTTTTGCAAATGTGAAGGGGGAAAAGCACGATTTATGTTGGAAAAATTCATATAATGCCGCAACACTCATGTGTAGGTAGATTTGTACCCAAAACACATCGTGTTTTGGCACGAGCGCATTCGAAGCGCGAAGCATGACTTAAATTTGGCACGTGAGCTTGCCAAGTTTTTAATACTAAAAGACATAGGATGCGCAATGGAGATACAGGCGTTTAAAATGAGCAGTGAGATTACCGTGCGGGCGCGCGTTTATGGATGTTTGGCGCCTCAACACCCGCCTGTATTATGTTTAGCGGGCTATTCACGCAATGGCAGCGATTTTACCACTGTTGCTGAGGCACTGTCTGCGAATCGTATTGTGGTAGTGGTAGACACACGCGGGCGCGGAATGTCGGACTGGGCACCAGATGAAACCTATAGCGCTGAGCACGAATCAAAAGATGTGTTGGAGGTGCTGGCAACATTAGCGTGGCCTGAGTTTGATGTGATTGGCACCTCGCGCGGCGGTGTTTTGGCGCAAATTATTGCCGCATGTTTGCCTGAACAGGTGCGCCGGATTGTGCTCAACGATGTGGGGCCAGAGTTTGATATGGCGGGTTTGCTGGCCATTGATGCCAGCTTAAAGGCGCGCGCCAATACCCCGCCCACAAATTGGCTGCAGGCGCGGGCAATGTTGCAGCCGCTGCGAGAGTCGTTTTTCCCAGCGTGGACCGATGCCGATTTTGATGCCTTTGTACGCGGCTCATTTACCGAAAAGAATGGTGTGTTGGTCTCGGCATTCGACCCCGCATTGGCACAGGTGTTCACGCGCAATTTCGACCCCGAAAACCCACCCAATTTGTGGCCATTATTTGAGACTGTAAAACATAAACCCATATTATTGGTGTGGGGAGATCGCTCCACTTTGCTGCGCCGCCACATGGTGGATGCCATGAAAACCGCCAAACCTGATATGGAGTTGCTTGTGGCCAAAGGGCAAGCACACCCACCCGCATTGCGCTCTAAAGAAGAGATCTCGATGATTGTAAATTTTTTGGGGTGATTACAGCGGCACCCGCACACTTACGCGCAGGCCGCCCAGTGATGATCGAGTGAGCGTTAAATCGCCGCCATGGGAGGTTGCAATATCGTGCGCAATTGCAAGGCCTAAGCCGCTGCCGCCCTCACTTTGGTCGTGCCCTTCAATTTTATAAAATGGCTTGAGTACGGCCGCAAATTTATCCTCTGCAATGCCTTTGCCATTATCATCCACATGAATGATGACGTCTGCATCATCCAATTCAACTGAAATTTCCACATGGTGCGCAAAACGTGTCGCATTGTTGATGAGGTTGTGTAGGCAGCGCTTCATAGCTTGTGGGCGCAATGTAATGTGTGTTTTGGGGCATGGCATAAGGGTAATATCATGACCGCTACGTGCCGATTCTTGCACAATCCCTTCTAAAAATGCGCTGAGTTCAACCGTGTCTGCTTGTTCGCCACTGTCGCCACGGGCAAATGCCAAATAGGCCTCCAGCATATGCTGCATGTCATGAACATCATGCTCTAGATCTTTGATATCTTGAGATTTAGGCAACACAGCCAATTGCAATTGAAAGCGTGTGAGCACCGTGCGCAAATCATGGCTCATGCCATTGAACATGTTGGTGCGCTGCTCCATTTGCTTTTCAATCCGCACTTTCATACGTAAAAATGCATTGCCCGCACGCCGCACTTCGCGCGCACCACGGGGGCGAAAATCGCCCACATCTTGCCCACGGCCAAAAGCTTCCGCCGCCTTTGCCAGCGCCTCAATCGGGCGGATTTGATTGCGCATGAATAATATAGCGATGGTGGCCAAAATCAGCGCGGTGCCCACCATCCATACCAAAAATATATGGGCATTGGCAGCATAAGCTTGGCTGCGGCGGGCGGTGATATGCAGCAAAGCGCCATCGCGCAATTGAATATTGATTTCAATCAGGTTATTTTTTGTGGCTGTGTTGACACTATGCGGATGGGGAATTTGTCGGTCAATTTCGGTGGTGAGCACTTCATCCAAAAAATCATCATATTCTGAGCTGGGGGCAGGCAGCTTGGTATTTGGCATGAACCGAACACCAAGGTTCAATTTGCTATTGGCGATAGTGGTGATCAGTTTCCGCTGTTGGCCAGCTGTGTCTTCATCCCACTTGATCACGCCAGCAATGGTGTTGGTGAGGCCGCCCGAAAGGCTGCGCGTCACCTTATCAAAGTGCCGCTCCATAAACACGGATGCCAGCACACCCTGCAGCAAAAACATCGGCACCAATATAATGAGCAATGCCCGCCAATAGAGCCCCTGCGGGAAGATTTTGCGTTTGAGATGGTTCCACATGTTGACAAGGTTTAAGTGCTTGTATATAAAAAATCAATAAAAATGAGCTTTTTTATTAAAAAAGGTATGTATTATGTTTGAATGGTTTAAGATTAATCCCACAAATCATGTGGTGACGACTGAGAGTGTAGATATTCTTGAAAAATATGTGATCAATGCTGCAAGTAGCTTACCTATACATGCGTCACAGGCATTAAATTATGCGGATAATTCATCCAAAAATATTTATGATCAACACTTCAATTCAAATAAGCGACTTACTGTATTAGCACAGTGGTATCAGTCTGTTTTTGATTATAACAATCCAATTGATTCAAATTATCAAAGTATCAGTAGTCGGCGTATACTAACAAATATCGAAAAATCGTCTGATGATTTGATGCCAGCAGTTCGAATTTATGCAAATTTAGAAACACGTGCGCCAGCTCATTTTATGGGATATGAAAATGCGTTGGCATTTGAAAGCAAAATTGCCAACGCATTTAAATTTATGAAGCAACATAATATGTTTTCTGTAGCATATTGGCCATATAAATATATTGATAAGTTTTCTAACAAATTATCTCTATCAGATTTTATTCCAATGGTAACAAATAAAAACTGGAATATAAATACTCAGACAGGAAATTTTGGTTTTGCAAAACTTGAACTGGAAAATATGTCTTTTAAAAATAAAATAGAAGAAAATAATCAAATAAATACTAAGAAACTCACTGCGCTTTGGCAACCATTTATAGACTCGTATAAAAAATATTCAGCAGCAGTTGATACAATTAATAAAAATGCTGGTGGTTTGCTAATGTACTATAAGCGGCCACCAGAAGATTTTCTTAAAGGAATTGATCTTCCAAAAGGTTTGCCCCTTATGCCTAAGATTTTAGGTGCTTTGCTTGCCATTGCTACGCTCGGATTGATAACCACTAAAGCTGTTGCGCCGCAATCAAACCATAAGGCTGCTTAAAAAGCGTCTACTCCCCACCTATGCCAAGGCTTTTAAGCTTGCGATGCAAGGCAGAGCGTTCCATGCCTACAAAATCGGCAGTTTTGGAGATATTTCCGCTGAAGCGCCCCAATTGCGCCAGTAAATATTCGCGTTCAAACACTTCTCGCGCATCACGCAAGGGCAGCGTCATAATATGTTCAGTGCCTTGGCCGCCTGGTATAGCGGGCAGGCTAGCATTCAAATCGCTCGGCAAATCCGCAGCGGTGATAATGCGCTCTATCTTGTCGGAGGCGGCGATCATGGCGCGCTCGAGCGTATTACGCAATTGCCGCACATTGCCAGGCCAGTTGAAGGCCTGCAGCACCGCAATGGCATCATCCGCAAAATTAAATGGGGCAAGCCCTGCGGTTTGCACAATTTGGTCCGCAAAATAAGCTACGAGTTCAGGAATGTCGTCGCGGCGCTCAAATAATGCGGGCACGCGCATGGGCACCACAGCAAGGCGGTGGAATAAATCCTCGCGCAAGCGCTCCTCAATCACAGCGCGCTGCACATCTTGGCTGGAAGAGGACAAAATCCGCACATCCACATGCACGCGCGTGTTGCCCCCCACGCGAGTAAAGCTTTGGTCAACTAACACGCGCAAAAATTTATTCTGCGTTTCCAGCGGCATTTCAGTGATCTCATCAATCAGCAATGTGCCGCCGTGAGCCTCTTCCAGCGCGCCAATGTGCCGCGAACGGCCATGTGCGGCGTCTTGCCCAAAAATTTCATATTCCATATTTTCTGGCGTAATGGCCGCCGCCTGCACCACCACAAACGGCGCCGTACTGCGGGGGGAAAGTACATGAATTTGCCGTGCCACCAGTTCCTTGCCCGTGCCTGCAGGCCCTGTGATCAGCACACGGGAATTGGTGGGGGCAATTTTTTGAATGGTCTGCTGCAATTGGTGCATCACATTCGATGTGCCCACCATGCGTTCAGCAATTTGGCTGCGGGCTTTGAGCTCTTTTATCTCACGCTTGAGGCTGAGCGTTTCCACCGCGCGGGCAACAATATGCACCAGCCTGTCAATATTAAACGGCTTTTCCACAAAATCAAATGCGCCCAGTTTTATGGCCTGCACGGCGGTTTCAATTGTGCCATGGCCAGAGATCATCACCACCGGCATGTCGGGATAGTGTTGGTGAAGCTGTTCTAAAATGCCCAAGCCATCGAGCTTACTGCCTTGCAGCCAAATATCGAGCAGCACCAGCGAAGGGCGGCGTTCTTGCACAGCGCTGAGCGCTTCATCCGAATTTTTAGCTGTGCGCGTGCGAAAACCTTCATCAGACAAAATGCCTGAAATCAGGTCTCGAATGTCTTTTTCGTCATCAACAATGAGAATATCGGCTGCCATGGGGTATGTTTGCCTCATTCGTGACCAATATGCAATGTGATATTGGTAAAAGTGCACAACGGCGGCATTGCGTGAAGTGAGAAATGAAATTTCTGGCATGTTGCAATTGCGTTGCTATACTCACTCCATGCTATTGTCTGCACTCCTCCTCGTGCCCATCATCATTTTTGCTGTGAAGCCGCAAGCGCCGTGCTGGCAGCGCATTATAAAATTATGTTTAGCCCTATCAATTTTTGCTCTCGCTGCAACACTTCATTATTATAATGAAAATACGCAAATATTAGCAGATTTGCATGCCCCCAATAATCGCATACCATATGCTGAGCGCTCAGACCCAACATCATGGACATACCTTAGGTTTTTTATATTTCAGATGTCATGAGCATATGTTGGGTTTTGGGAAATGCTGTGGCATTTCATTTATAGAAAAAATGAAAGGAAAAATTATGACACAAAAAGTGTGTATTATATATTATATAATATAATTTTTTACCCTTGTTTTCTATTTGGCTTATTTTGGGTCATAATATTTACAATATCTATTTTCTAATTTCTATTGGCATTTTCCAATTGTCTAAAATTGGATATGGCTTGCCGCCTATTTCTGAAAATATTTTAATGTAATTATTTAAATCTGCTTCACGTTTAGGAAGATTCTTCCCAAGTCCAGTTAAGGATGAGTAATCTCTAAAACTTTTAATAAGCTGTTGTCTCAAATCAGCAGGATCTGAAAACCAATCAACAAACTGAATATTCGCAATACCTTCAATCACGCGTGTACCATTTGGGAGAGTAGAAATGTTACCTTCAAATTGCCCATGAAGCGTGCTCATTCTGTAGGAAAACAACACATCTTTAAAGTCGTATGCGCGTTCAAATTTATTAGAAATAGGCCCATCTGGTACATTGGCAAAATTGTTTTGTATCTGCGTTTCAAATCTTTGCAAATAATTGGCTTCATAATATTCTTGAATATCTTTCAAATGCCCCATTTGAGTGAGCGTAACGCCACGACCTGCTCCAATATAGAAATATAACGACATATCCGCATCATTCCATGCAGGTTTTTGATTGAGATAATCCTTAATCAAATCAATAGTAGGTTTAATGGTGCTGTTATAAACTTCTTCTGAGATGGCATCATATGGTTCCGCCGTACACCTACAGCCGAATTCTTTACCTGGGTTGCCAGTTGGGGGTGGGGTGTCCCATGCGAAGATTTTGCCATTATTAGCGGCGTGGGATGGGCTCACTTTATCATCACCCGATGTGCGCAAAATATAATAGGGTGATTGCGCTGTATGGGTGGATTGATAATCTGCGTCCGACTTCACCTCAAGGGCGATGGCGGCAAGATCAATCGGCACACCGCGGCGCATATAGAGTGCAAATGCGCGGGCATAGGATTTGTGGTGCGTGATGTGATCTAAATTCATAAGGCTGTCTCACTGTGCATATACAGTGTAAATCGCCTCAATTGAGCGTAAAAAAATCACATATTATAGTTATATATCAATATATTACCATTCGAATATATGGTGTCTTACACAGCCGCTTCCATCAACGGCAATGTGATGAGTACAAGCGCGCCGTGGATTTGCTCCGGCACTTCCAGCGCGGCATCGAGCAATTTCATCTCACCTTGGTGCTCTTCCACAATGCGGCGCACAATGGCCAAGCCCAGCCCTGTGCCTTTCTCGCGCGTGGTCATGTAGGGCTCTAGCAAGCGCTCACGGTTTTCCACGGGGAAGCCAGAGCCATTGTCGATGATGGTGATTTGCAAGGCTTCAGGCATAATGCGCAAAATAATGGAAATACGGCCCCCATCTTGCGGCGGGGTTTCCATGCCTTCAATGGCTTCCGCTGCGTTTTTGAGCAGATTGGTGAGCGCTTGCGCGATTAGGCGGCGGTCTATCAGCGCATATGTGGCAGAATCGGGCAATTTTTGCGTGAATTTCACGTTTGAATAACCCACTTTGGCCAAAAACACCGATTGACGAATAATGTCGCATAAATCTTCACGCGCCATCACGGGCTTAGGCATGCGCGCAAAGCTGGAGAATTCATCGACCATGCGGCCAATGTCGCCCACTTGCCGCACGATCGTGTCCACGCATTGATCGAACACTTCGCGGTCATCGACTATGAGCTTGCCATATTTACGACGCAGGCGCTCGGCAGAAAGCTGAATGGGTGTGAGCGGGTTTTTGATCTCATGTGCAATGCGGCGCGCCACGTCGCCCCAGGCCGACATGCGCTGCGCACTCACCAAATCGGTAATGTCATCAAGCGTGAGCACAAATGTGCTATGGTGTTCAGCTGAGGTGTCGCAGGCAATGCGCGCGATCATCATACGCTCCACCCCGCGCACAAGCAGTTGTACTTCGCTTTGCACAAAGCTTTTGCCTGCACTGGCTTCAATTAAAAGTGGCGCAAGCTCAGGAATTTTCTCTGGCAGCGATGCGCCCAAAATTTCAATTTCATCCTCTGCGCCTAGTAAACCAAGTGCAGTTTTATTCACCAATGTAATGGTGTGAAAAATATCCAGACCCACTACGCCTACGGGCACGCCTGAAAGCACCGCCTCGATAAAGCGGCGGCGATCATCCAGCGTGTTATTGGCCTCGATCAGCTCACCATGCTGGCCACGCAATTCGCTTGTCATGGTGTTAAAGCTGCGGCCAAGCGTGGCAAAATCACCATCCTTTTGATTGATGGGTACCGACACATAAAAATTGCCGCGCGCCACTTGATCCGCCGCATAAATCAGCCTGCGAATCGGCGCCACAATACGATTGGCAAAGTGCAGCCCCACCCAAATGGCTGAAAGCAATACAATGAGCGCGATCAACACATACATCAGCGCGAATGCCAGCTGCACGCCGCCCCGCCGCTGTTGCAACATGCGATATTCTGCCGATGCAGCATCCACTTCGCGGATGGCTTGGACGGCTTGAGGTTCAATCGCACGCGCCACATATAAATACGCGCTAGAATTGCCCGTTGCATTCCACGGGATTTTTATCAAACCACCCACTTGGTCAGTTTCCCCTGGGGCAATCAGCACAATATCGCCTGTTTCTGCCTTTAAAATCGCTTCTGGCGGGGGCAGAATCCGTTGTTGCTCAGGCTGTGAGGGGGCGATAAGCTGCGGTTTTGCTTTTGCCACTTCTGTGAGGTCGGGCAATAAAATGGCCAGAGTTGTCAATTTATAGCTCAGCGCCTGCGTGGTGATGTAGGTTTCATAGCGGGTTTTGTCGATTTCAAAAATCGGCTGCGCCCGCACCACATCACGCGATAATGTGATGATGTCGGAGCGCAATTGCTGGCCTTGCTCGCGTACATACACTTGCGCCACGCGCGAGGATGTGTCGACAATGGCGCGCATACGGGTGGAAAACCAGCTATCGAGGCCTTGATCCAGCGTGATAGATGCCACAATCGCCACCAAAATGGCAGGAAATGCCGCGATGGCGCTAAACACGCCAACCACATGCACATGCAAACGCGATGCCGCCGATTGCCGCCGTCGCTCACGCACCAGCACATAAATTTCGCGGATGATGAGCGCCAACAGGGCAAGCACCATCACGCCATTGGCCAAAAGTGAAGCCACCACCACGCTATGCGTGGGTTGAATGGGTGTGAGGCCTGTAAGCACCATAAACGTGGCAATGCCCGTGACCAACGCCACCCCTACCGCGCAGAACCCCACCCATACAGGTAGGCGGCGCGCGTTTACTGACGTTGCCGAGGGCTGTTGCCGAGCCGTGGTGGTGACTTCATTCGCCATCAGTGCTTTGGCCTTTAGTGAGTTCTGCATCCACCCCCAACATCTGAAGTTTTTTGCGTAAGGTGTTGCGGTTAATGCCTAAAAGAGCCGCTGCTTTAATTTGGTTGCCATTGGTATGGTGCAGCATTTCACGCAATAATGGCCGCTCGAACACGGGCAGCAATTCATCATAAATATTCGCCGATGTGCTACCTATAGGCAAAGCCCGAATATGCGCAGCAATGTGCTGACATAAAATTTCATCAAGGGATTGATTGTTATAATTCAGCTCTTGGGGTAGTTGGCCATTATGCTGAGGCAGTTCCTCGGCAATCACAGTTTCGCTGATCACATCTTGGGTGTAGAGCGCGCAAATGCGGCGCACAAAATTTTCCAATTCCCGCACATTGCCCGGCCAGTTATAGGCCTTCATAGCGGTGATGGCCTCTGGCGTGAAGAATTTGCGAGGCCCGCCAGGTGTTTCAGCCAATTTGGTGAAATGCGCGACTAAATCGCCCACATCATCAATGCGCGCGCGCAGCGGCGGCAGGGTGATGGGCACCACGCACAGGCGATAGTACAAATCCTCCCGAAATGTGCCTTCCGCCACCAATTTCAACAAATCCTTGTTGCTGGCCGCCACAATGCGCACATCGGTTTTATGCAAAATGCGCCCGCCAACAGTGGTGTATTCGCCCTCTTGCAACACGCGCAGCAGGCGGGTTTGCGCCTCTAGCGGCATGTCGCCAATTTCATCGAGAAACAATGTGCCGCCTTGGGCTTGCTCAAATCGCCCAATTTGCTTGGCTTGCGCGCCAGTAAACGCACCACGTTCATGGCCGAACAGTTCTGACTCGATCAAATCGCGCGGAATGGCTGCCATATTCAGCGCCACAAATGGGCCCGATTTGCGCTGGCCATAATCATGCAGCGCCCGCGCCACCCGCTCTTTCCCCGTGCCAGATTCGCCCAAAATCATCACCGAAAGGTCGGTTTTATTGAGCCGCGCAATCATCCTGTAGACATCTTGCATGGCGGGCGTGCGGCCAATCAGCGGCATATCCTCGGCATCCTCCACACCTGTGGGCAGCGCGTTGAGCGTGGTTTTCAGCGCCAGCGACTTGTTCACCGTTTCAATTAACACGTTCAAATCAAACGGTTTTGGCAAATATTCAAACGCCCCTTGCTCCGATGCGCGCACGGCCGTTAGGAAGGTGTTGTTGGCGCTCATCACGATAATGGGAATTTCGGGGCGAATTTCGCGAATATTGGGCAGATAATCCAGCGCATTGCCATCAAGCAAGGTCACATCCGTAATCACCACATCGCCTTTGCCTTGCGCCAGCCATTCCATCAAATGCGCGATGGTGGGGGTGATCTCCACATGATGCCCCACGCGCTTGAGTGCTTGCATGAGCACTGTGCGGATCGAGGCGTCGTCTTCAGCGATGAGAATATTGGCCATGTGGTGCGGTGCCTTTGTAACTATAAGATATAACGTCATACGCAAATTTTGTGTATTTTGGAAGTCAGAAGTGTTTGTAAAAACTCATTGAATAAAAAATTCTTTGTGCTATAATTCGGCATTCAATACTTAGTATAAACAAATTTGGAGATTTAAAATGCAAGTTTTGTCGGTTAATGCTCATACGATAGCAACAGAATTAGAAACTGTTTTTCGTGACAGAGTCGTTCCCAATATTGTGCGCTATGATGAAAAATTGTCTGGTGCGTATAACAATGCACTTGGAAATGCGGGTATGTTAGGTGAATCAGTACTCTACAGATACAAAAACTTTAGCCTTGATGATTTAAAAGCAGGATTTAGTAAAGTGACGATTGATAATATTCCTGAAATGAATATTGATGCGACCAAAAAAGCCTATTTTGAGCGGTTCATGAATGGTTTTAAAACGCGGGCAGGCTTTAAAGCCATCGCCGCTTTAGTGGTTGGCCTTGGTGCTTTAACCATTTTCAATAAAACCAACGCTGCGTCTTCGGATACACCGCAGGCGTAATATATCATACAAGACTTGATCCTTCCCTTCTCCCTTGACGGGAGAAGGTGTCGCGCAGCGACGGATGAGGGTGAAAATCTATAAAAGAGTCCCCCTCACCCGCCCTTCGGGCACCCTCTCCCGCAGGGGGGGGAGGGGAAGATTGAGTATTTCGTATCCATGTAACACAGATGCTCAAGCCTGAGGATGAGGCGCGCTTTCGTACTCACTTCTTCATTGGTAATAATATGCGGAAAATGGTGCAGCCGGGTTTACTGTCCACATCAATCACCCCGCCGTGGTCGCTCACAATTTTGGCGGCAAGTGCCAGCCCCAAGCCGCGGCCACTGGGCTTGTTGGTCATGAATGGCTCGAATAAAAAGGGTTTCATTTCGGCTGCAATGCCAGGGCCATTGTCTTCAATGCAAATTTCCAGCGGCACATGAATGCGGTTGTGCGTGCCCTGTTCAAGCACCCATAGGCCGGGGTTAAACGCGGTGCGCATGTGAATGCGCAGGTGCTCCATGTGCGCCATGGCTTCGGTGGCGTTTTTCACAAGGTTTAGCAGCAGCTGAATCATTTGATCTTTGCTGCCCAGCACATCGGGCAGGGAGGGGTCGTAGTCCTCAATAAATTCCACGGTATTGGCAAAGCCCGCCAGCGCCAGTTGTTTCACGCGCTCAAGCACTTGGTGAATATTAAAACGGGCATAGGTTTGTGGGGAGTTCACACCAAACTCTTCCATATTGCTCAGCAGGCGCGAGATGCGGTCGGTCTCATCGGTGATCAGCTGCGTGAGCGGTTTTTCATCTGCCCCAGCGCCCAGCGCCAGCAATTGCGCTGCGCCGCGAATGCCTGCCAGCGGGTTTTTAATTTCATGCGCCAAAATGCTGGCAATGCCCGACAAATGCGCAGCGGATTTTTGTACAGCCGCTTGCTGGTCAATATGCGCTGAAAACCCACGCGGCTGCAAAATAATGCCGTAGGTGTTATCATGAGCTGTCATGGGAAACAAAAACACATCGGCATGATGCGAGCGATTGCCGCCATGTGGGGCGATGAGCACGTGGCGTTCTTGCGTGGGGGTGCCGCTGGCGTGGACGCCGTGCACAAGCTCTATCAGCATGTGTTCTTCGCCCAAAAGCTGCCGCAAACTTTGCCCAATAGAGCGCGTGGCTGAAATTTGTAGATATTCTTGTGTGGCATCATTGAGCGCCAACATATGCCCATCTGCATCCACCACCATCACAGGCAGGGGCAGAGCGAACATAAAGTTTTCCCAAATTGAAGGTGATGCCACTTGTTGAACCCGCTGATTAATGCGATGAAAATCCATCATACACTACCCAAAGAGCTGTTCAATGTCCACAAATCTATTCACATCTACAATTGCGGTGGTGGTTGCGGCCGGCGGTGGGAAGCGCGCCGGTGGTGAATTGCCCAAACAATATCAAAACTTCATGGGTCGGCCGCTTTTGGCATATACATTGGCCAATTTGGCGGCCAGCCCGCAGATTGACCACATCAGTGTGGTGATTTCAACGGAGCATGATGCTTTGTATGCGAAGTGTTATGAATCTTTGCCCACTGCCGTGCAGACTAAGCTTTTGCCGCATGTGTATGGCGGTGCCACGCGCCAAGCGTCTGTGTATAATGGCCTGCTCGACATTCCCCAGGCTTCGCATGTGCTGATTCACGATGCCGCTCGGCCCTTTGCCAATTCAGCCCTTGTGAGCGATATTTTAGCCGCATTGGCCAGTGGCGCAGTGGGGGCAGTGCCCACGTTGCCAGTGGTGGATACACTCAAGCATGTGTGCGAGAACGAGATTTGCGATACGCAGCCGCGCGCTGGCCTATGCACCGCACAAACGCCGCAAGGCTTTGTGTATGCAGCCGTATTGCAGGCACATGAACTGGCGGCAGCGAAAAGCTTTGAAGGCACAGATGATGCGAGTTTGTTGGAGCATTTCAAAATTGGCCCTATTGCGAATGTGGCAGGGCAGGCGCAGAATATCAAAATTACACATATGCAGGATTGGAATGTGGCACACATGATTCACGCACAATTGCATGGCGCGCCCGTGCCCGATATCCGCACCGCTTCAGGCTTCGATATTCACCGTTATACTCATGGTGCGCGGGTCACACTGGGCGGGTCAAAAATTCCGCACACACATGGGGTGGATGCGCATTCGGATGGCGACGTGGTTTTACACGCGCTGACAGATGCGATTTTGGGCTTGTGCGCAGGCGGCGATATTGGCCAGCTGTTTCCCAATACAGATGCGCAATGGCACCATGCCGATTCCGCAATTTTTGTGCATGAGGCGATGCGGCGCTTGCACGTAGCGGGTGGGCGTATCACCCATGTGGATGTTTCCGTGATGTGTGAAGCGCCGAAAATTGGGGGCTATCGCAGCGCGATCATTGAGAATATTGCCGCGCTCACAGGGCTGTCAGCCACTCGCATTGGCCTGAAAGCCACCACAATGGAGAAACTCGGCGCCATTGGCCGTGGGGAAGGCTTGGCTGCGCAAGTGCTGGCGACAGCCGTTTTTATGAATGAAGGTGGTGCATGATATTCCCTGCGCAAAACATTGAATATGCAGCAAAAATTTTGCAAAAATTGCGCGCGCGTGGTTTAACAATCGGCACAGTCGAATCCTGTACAGGCGGTTTGCTGGCGGGTGTGCTCACCGAAGTTGCAGGCAGCTCCGATGTGGTGATGGGTGGGCTGATCACCTATTCCAACACGCTCAAAACCAAATTGGCGCATGTGCCAGAAGCCGTGTTAGTGCTCCATGGCGCAGTGAGTGAAGCCGTGGCCATTGCCATGGCACGCGGTGGGCAACAAGCGCTGGGCGTGGATGTGTGTGTGGCCATCACAGGCATTGCAGGGCCATCAGGCGGCAGCGATGAAAAGCCCGTGGGGCGTGTGCATATTGCCGTTGCGCATGGGGGTGAAATTGCGCATCAGCGGTTTGATTTTGGCAATATTGGCCGCGCGCAGGTGCGGGGGCAGGCGGTTCATAACGCGATACGACTGATAGTCCGCGCTCAATTTTAGTCTTTTAGAAAGAATTAATACACAATTTTACCCATTGTAGTTCTATATAAAATACGATAAGTGTATTTCGATGGCACACAGCCCCGTTTCAAATCTCAAATTTTGGGTAAAACATCATGCAAATTTCAGAAAAGGCGCTTCATGCGCAATGGGACAACTTACATGCACAATTTCATCATATGGTTGATACGCATCTTGAGAAATCAGGTGCAACATTTATGCCGCAGATGTCACAAGGCTCGACACAATCATATCGAAATTTATCGGATTTATTCTGGAAGTCAGCTGAATATTTAGACGGAGATAAAAAAACAGCCCCAAACGCGCGTGTGAAGGCTGCCAATTTATTAGTACAAGCTGAAAAAGAACTTATTCAATTTGCACGCATCATACATCACACTGCATCAATAAACACACTGCTTGCAATCGTTATATGTGCTTTTTCATGCTGCGTTGTGAATTCAACACAGTATGTAAATACACGGGTTCTCGGCATTGATGAGTACTAAAGCGCTTTCTTGCGTTGTTGCAACATCATGAAGGTGTCGTAGCTGTATTCTGCAAATTGAAACCACAAATATTCATTGGCGCGGAAGGCCATCATGTGATCATAGATTTTTTTGAAGGCGGGGTTTGATGCCGAAATTTCTGCATACACCTCATTCGACGCTTTGAAACATGCCTCCATCACATCTTGCGGGAATGGTTTGAGTATGGCGCCACCAGCCACCAAACGACGCAGTGCCGCTGGGTTTTGGCTATCATAACGCCCTTGCATTATAACATTGGCTTGAGCGGCTGCTGCGGTCACAATCGCTTGATAGGCCTTTGGCAATTCAGCCCATTTTTTATCATTGATGAACAAATGCAGCACTGGGCCACCCTCCCACCAGCCAGGGTAATGATAGACATTGGCGACTTTATAAAAGCCCAATTTTTCGTCATCATATGGGCCAACCCATTCAGCAGCATCAATTGTGCCTTTTTCCAACGCGGGGTAAATGTCGCCACCCGCAATTTGTTGTGGCACAACGCCGAGTTTGGTGAGTACTTTGCCAGCAAATCCACCAATACGGAATTTAAGACCTGTGAGGTCGTCAACAGTTTTGATTTCTTTGCGGAACCAGCCGCCCATTTGTGCACCAGTGTTGCCCATAGGCAGTGAATAAATGCTATGTTTGGCGAGGAATTCATTGTAGAGCTCCTGCCCGCCACCATCGGAAAACCACGCATTCATCATGCGGGCATTCAAACCAAATGGCACAGCGCACCCCAATGCGAAGGTTGGGTCTTTCCCCCAAAAGTAATACGCAGCCGTGTGGCACATTTCAACAGTCCCGTTGGTGACAGCATCTGCCGCTTGGAGTCCTGGCACAATTTCCCCAGCCGAAAACACCTGAATTTGGAATTTTCCGTCAGTTGCTGCGGCGACAATTTTTGAGAATACCTCAGCCGCACCATAAATTGTATCCAAAGATTTTGGAAAGCTAGAGGTGAGCCGCCATTTAATTTCAGGCGATGATTGCGCCAAAGCAGGGTTTGATAATGTGCCAGCAGCAACGCCAGCTGCCCCTGCAATTGCGGCGTTCCCTAAAAATTTTCGACGATCCTTATTATGCGCATTATTGCTCATTGTGTGCTCCCCTATGTTTTTTATACGTTACCTCTTGAGATTAATAAGAAGATAACATTCGATTTAGATCGATTAAACATCAGTGTGACAGTGGTTTTTACACTTGGCAAGCAGTAAATTAACCCATCAATTTACTGCAGTTGCGCACATATTAATTTCAATGCTTCGGGGTATAGTGTATGTTCGGCGGCCAACACACGCGCGGCGAGTATGGCTTCGGTGTCGCCCTTCAAAACAGGCACACGCCCTTGCAAAATGATGGCACCCGTATCGACTCCTTCATCTACAAAATGCACAGTGGCGCCATGTTCGCTCACGCCTGCTTCTAGCGCGCGGGCGTGGGTGTTCAGCCCCGGGAATGCGGGCAGAAGGGCAGGGTGAATATTGATGAGCTTGCCGCGCCAACGCGAAATAAACCACGGCGTGAGCACCCGCATAAAGCCTGCCAGCACGACGAATTCAACATTATGGCTTTGTAATTCGCTGTGGAGTGCATGCTCAAATGCTTCGCGCGTGGGGTAGTCTTTGTGATTCACCACCGCTGTGGCCACGCCAAATTCCGCCGCTTTTTGTAATCCAGCTGCGTCTGGCGTATTTGCAACCACCACCACGCAGTGCGCAGGGAAATTGCCCGCACGCTCGGCCTCGAGCAACGACACCATATTCGAGCCACGGCCAGAAATGAAAATTGCGGTTTTGATGGGTTGAGTCATGGTGGACTCAATACCTTCAAAAATGAGGATATGCCACAAAAAAACACCCACCAATTAATTTGGTGGGTGCTTCTGTGCATAATAAGGGTAAATTATGCCGCTTTTTTTGCGGAGGATTTAGCGTTCACTGAAGAAACAGCCAAATTGGTGAGCTTGTTATTTGCAGCTTTTTCCTGATCCAAAATTTCGGAAAGCAATGTGTGTGCTTCATCATGACCCAAGACTTTTGCCCATTCGCGTAATGTGCCATATCGAGCAATCTCATAATGTTCAACGGCCTGGCAGCACCCAATGATCATTGCATTCAATGCTTCACCTTGTGCTTCTTCAAGCACACCATCAGTTTCTTTGATAAGCCCTTCAATCACGTCACATTTTTGACCTTCAGCTTTTTCACCAATACTAGAAAAAACAGCCTCAAGAATTTTGACCTGTTGTTGAGTTTCAGCCAAATGCCCATTAATAGCTGTCTTAAGTTCAGCATTGGAAACTTTCGCGCTAATTTTTGGCAAAGCCTTTACCAATGCATTTTCGGCATAATATACATCTTTTAACGTGTGAACAAATGCTTCTTGAAGTGTTTTCATTGTGATCTCCTGTTTACGACACTTAAAAAGCTGCACACATTCATATAAAGTTTCAGCATTGCGTTTGAATGAAAGCTGTAAAGAAGCAATAAAAAAGTGTAATGAAAATAGGTTGAGAATTTGGTCTTTGTTTGCTAGAGGGGAATTTCAAATATTTGGCCAATGAAAGCAGATATGAATGTCCACCCTTCTGATCATCGATTTTGGCTCTCAAGTGACCCAACTCATTGCCCGCCGCGTGCGCGAGGCAGGGGTGTATGCGGAAATTGTACCGTTTCACTCGGCAGAACAATGGATTGCCCAAAAAATCTCAGAAGATAACAAACCAGCTGCGGTGATTCTCTCTGGTGGCCCTGCCAGCGTGACAGAGGCCACAACGCCCCGCGCGCCTGAAGTGGTGTTTACCCTTGGCGTGCCCGTGCTGGGTATTTGTTACGGCCAGCAAACCATGTGCAGCCAGCTTGGCGGCGTGGTGGAAGGTGGCAGTGACCACACCCGTGAATTTGGCCGTGCCAAGGTAGAAGTGGTGGATGAAGACCCGTTGTTTGATGGCGTGTGGCAGCGTGGCAATACCTACCAAGTGTGGATGAGCCATGGCGACCGTGTCACCAAATTGCCAGAAGGGTTTCGCATTATCGCCCGTTCGGAAGGCGCGCCATATGCCGCCACAGCACATAAGAGCAAGCATTTTTATGGCGTGCAATTTCACCCTGAAGTGATGCACACGCCTGAAGGTGCGGCGCTGATCAATAATTTTGTGCATAAAATTGCGGGATTGAAATCGGATTGGACCATGGGTGCATTTCGCGAACGCATGGTGCAAGACATTCGTGCCAAAGTGGGCACACAGCGCGTGCTGTGCGGGCTTTCCGGCGGGGTGGATAGCTCAGTTGCGGCGGTGCTGATTCACGAGGCGATTGGTGATCAATTAACATGTGTATTTGTTGATCACGGCATGCTGCGCGCTGATGAAGCCGAGCAAGTGGTAACATTGTTCCGCGAGCATTACCACATTCCACTGGTGCATGTGCAGGCGCAAGATTTGTTTTTAAACGCGCTGGCGGGCGTAACAGACCCTGAAATTAAACGTAAAACCATTGGCCGCCTGTTTATTGAGGTGTTTGATGAGGAAGCCAAAAAAATGGGCGGGGCCGATTTTCTCGCCCAAGGCACGCTGTATCCTGATGTGATCGAGAGTGTGTCGTTCACAGGCGGGCCATCTGTAACCATCAAATCTCACCACAATGTGGGCGGTTTGCCAGAGCGCATGAAAATGAAACTGCTCGAGCCATTGCGCGAATTGTTTAAGGACGAAGTGCGCGTGCTGGGTGTCGAGCTTGGCTTGCCGCCAGTGTTTGTGGGGCGGCATCCGTTCCCTGGGCCTGGCCTGGCCATTCGTTGCCCGGGTGAAATTACAGGCGAAAAGCTGGAGGCCCTGCGCAAGGCGGACAAAATTTATATTGAAGAAATTCGCAATGCAGGGCTGTATGATGTGATTTGGCAAGCATTCGCGGTGATATTGCCCGTGAAAACCGTGGGTGTGATGGGCGACGCCCGCACTTATGAGCATGTGTTGGCGCTGCGTGCGGTGACCAGTACTGACGGCATGACAGCGGATTTCTATCCGTTTGAAATGAGCTTTCTCGCCCGCGTGTCCAACCGCATTATCAATGAAGTGCGCGGCGTGAATCGTGTTACCTATGACATCACCTCAAAGCCACCCGGCACAATTGAGTGGGAGTAGTATAATTCTTGCATATTCATCAAAATGTGCTATTGTTAAGCGATAGATGGAGCCTGCAATGCCGCGCAATACTGTGATGATTGAACCTGAAGTGAAATCTCGCGTAGATGCAATTTTGCGGGGAATGGGGCTGAATGCGCAGCAAGCCATTGCGATGATGTATTATGAAATTGATATACACAAAAAATTACCATTTGAAAATAATGTGCCAAATTCTGAAACATTAGAGGCGATGGACGATTATGATGCGCGTCGTAATTTAGGTTTTGCCGAAAATTCTCAAGATCTGTTTAAACAGCTTGAGATGTAATATGCTTCGCATTGTTTTCTCAACGAAGTTCAAAAAAGATTTCAAACGCATTCAAAAACAAGGTAAGGATTTAAACCGTCTTCAATATGTGATTGATACGTTACAAGCTCAAAATGCACTCGAACCGCGTTTTTATAATCACAAATTGCAGGGCAATTATGGCGAATATTATGAATGTCATATTCAACCAGATTGGCTTCTGATTTATAAGTTTGATGAGCACCATAATGAGTTGTTTTTAAACAGAATGGGATCGCATTCCGATTTGTTTTAGTGGTGCACAAAATCGCTCGCCTTGCCGAATAAATAGCGCTAGAAGATATACAAAAAAGGCGTCCCATGATCATCTTCCTGCTCGGCCTCATCGTTTTTTTCTCCGTTCATGCGCTATCGGCGCTGCCTACACACAAGCAAATGGTAATGGAGCGTGTTGGCAATGTGCGTAACTATCGCATTCTCCACGGCGCAGTGGCATTGCTGGGCATGGCGCTGATTATTTATGGTTGGCAGCTATCGGGGTTTATGCGGATTTACACACCGCTCAAATCTATGAAGCATTTGGTGCTATTGTTGATGGCGCCTGTGTTTATTTTGGGCGTAGCGCAATTTTTGCCGGGGCGTATTAAAATGACGCTCAAGTTCCCATTGTTATTTGCGGTAAAATTATGGGCATTGTCGCATTTATTGGCCAATGGCGATGTGAATGGCGTGCTGTTTTTCGGTGCATTTTTAGCATGGGCTGGCTGGGTGCGGGTTGTCAAAAAGCGTCAATCGATTGGAGCACCCGCAGCTTCATTCGGTTTGCCACCAGAACCAAAACTGAGCTATGATGTAATCGCCGTTTTGGGTGGTTTAGCGCTCTACGGCTTAGGGCTTGTGCTGCACCCCATTATTATTGGCGTCGCCGTTTTGCCGCATTGAATTGAGTTGACATAATGTAATCCATAGGTTACATTTATGGGCATGGTCAAGAAAAGCACCTTTTTCATTGAAGAAACGCCGCAGTTTCTGAAGTGGCTCATGTCGCTTTCTGATATCAAGGCGCGTGCGCATATTGATGCCCGCATCGCCATGATTCAAGAAAATGGCCATTTTGGAGACATCAAATCTGTTGGGGGCACAGTCTTTGAATTGCGATTTTTCTTTGGTCCTGGCTATCGCATTTACTACACACATAGAGGGAACTCTGTTGTATTCCTGCTCGCAGGGGGAGATAAATCGACGCAAGCCAAGAACATTCAAACCGCCATTGAACTGGCAAGCACACTATAGGAGGCTGGCATGACATTCAAAGAAAAGCTCAAAACCACCCGCTGGAAGCTTGAAGACCACATCAATACTGATGAAGAAATGATCGCCTATATTGAAGTGGCGCTTGAGGATAACAATCCTGCATTTTTGGCAGATGTGCTGGGCATTATCGCTAAAAAACGGGGCATGGCCAAAATTGCAAAAGCTACTGGCCTCACTCGGGAGGGGCTGTATAAATCGCTTTCAGCACAGGGCAACCCTGAACTGGGCACATTTTTGAAGGTAATTTCAGCACTTGGCTTGCATTTGCGCGTTGAAGCGGCGCCTATTACACCAGCAAAACAACCACTGGAAGCCCATCCATGAGCGCGCATGACACAAAACCAATTGCAAAAATGACAGCGCCCAAGTTGCGTGCGCTCAAGGGGCAGCGCGGCATTGTTGCCATTACAGCTTATAATGCGCTCTCGGCCAGTTGGGCAGACGAGCTTGCTGATATTCTGCTGGTGGGTGATTCCATGGGCATGGTGCTATATGGCATGCCCAATACCCACGGAGTCACGCTGGACATGAGCATTCAGCATGGCAAAGCTGTGGCGCAGGCTGCAAAACATGCGTTGGTGTTGATCGATATGCCGTTTGGCACGTATGAGCAAAGCCCGCAGCAGGCCTTTGAAAATTGCGCGCGCGCCATTGCGCACACCGGTGCGGCAGGCGTGAAGCTAGAGGGCGGCGTGTATATGGCGCCTACAATTGAATTTCTCACCCAGCGTGGCATTCCCGTTTTGGGGCATATTGGCCTCACACCGCAGGGCGTGCATCAATTTGGCGGCTTTAAGCAGCAAGGCACGAATGATGCCGCACGTGCGCAATTATTGGCCGATGCACACGCTGTGGCCGATGCAGGTGCATTTGCGATGGTTGTGGAACATGTGCCAGATGATGTGGGCGCATATATCACGCAAAATGTGGCAATTCCTACCATTGGCATTGGCGCGGGGCTCAAATGTGATGGCCAAATTGCGGTGATGGAGGATTTGCTCGGCCTCACAGCCAAAAGCCCACCATTTGCCACGCGCTATGCCGAGCTGGGTGCACTTGCGCGCGGCGCCATTGCAGCGTATGGAGATGTGGTGAGAAAACGCGGAGCGCCCTCAGAATGAACGATCTTGTAGATGAAGTTGAAGAGGCCTTGCGCCACGATAGAGCTGTGCAATTTTTTAAGCGCCATGGGCGAATGATAGGCGCTGGCGTGTTGGCCATTATAGTGGGTACTGCGGGCAATTCTTTCTATCAATATCAACAGAAACAAGCCCATGAAGCTGCTACGGCACGCTATATACAAGCGCTCAAATCAACAGACAGCCTGCAGGCACTGCAAGAGCTTTCCAAAACCTCAGGTGCGGGCACGGGGCTACTGGCAAAGTTTCAATATGCGGCGGCATTGGCTGCAAAAGGGCAAGTGGGGGATGCACGCACTGTGCTCCAGTCCATTATTGCTGATAGTGCTCTCACCAGTGCCGACCAAGATTTTGCACGCGTGCGAATGGCAATGTTAGAGTTGGATGACCAAAAATATGATGCCGCACTGGCAGCAATCACCAGTTTGAAATCCACGACTAACCCCATGCGCTATTTTGCGTGGGAAGTGGAAGGCTTGGCCAATTGGGCCAAAGGTGAAGCAAAATTGGCGCGCACAAGTTTTGAGTTGATTGCCAATGATGCCGCAGCTCCAAATAATTTTCGCCAACGTGCTCAAGCGTTTATGGGCATGATCGATGGCGGCAGCACTTTGAAATTGTGAGGAGCGCACGCGATGGAGCCTGCAGCACTGAATAAATGCTCGAATTGGAATGCTCAATATACATCTAGTATAGAGCATATTATTGTATTGCAGGGGCAACGTCAGGATGAGAAAGTGAATCTGAGTGAAAGTAACCATCAGAAAAAATCACCTATATATAATAATTCACTGAATAAAAAAATCAACTCTGACATTGAAGTTATAAAAATAAAAATGGAAGTATTGTATAATTTTATGGATGGCGCTGGCTGCAGACACGTTAAAGACTATAAAAATAATAAATTAACATAAAATATACCTGCAATTCTGAAAGAAAGCTAATCTGCATACGATGAACGCGAAAAATATTGATCAAGATCTGCCAATCATTGCCATTGTGGGCCGCCCCAATGTTGGGAAATCCACATTGTTCAACCGGCTGACAAGCTCGCGCCTCGCCATTGTAGATGACACCCCAGGTGTTACGCGCGATTGGCGCCAGGGCAAGGCCAAGCTTGGCCATTTGGAATTTTACATTCGCGACACAGCAGGCATTGAAGAGCGCGCGCAAAATAGCTTGGCCGAGCGATTGTTGCAGCAAACCGAACAGGCATTAGCCGATTGCAAAGCCATTTTATTTGTGGTTGATGGCCGCGAGGGCGTGACCCCCATCGATAAAGGCATTGCCCGCAAATTGCGTAAAACGGGGCTGCCTGTCATTGTATTGGTGAATAAATCTGAAACCAAAGATGCCTATGCGGGCGCCAATGAAGCCGCGCAATTGGGCTTTGGTGTGCCCATTCCCATTTCTGCCGCGCATGGCGAGGGCATGAGCGACATTCTCGATTCCTTACGCCCTTATGCCGAACGCCCCGAGAAACCGCAGGTGGAAGTGCGAGTTGGCGATGATGAAAAAGAATATGATTACAAAGACAAACCACTGAAAATTTGCGTGATCGGCCGCCCGAATGTGGGCAAATCCACATTGGTGAACACGCTGATTGGGGAAGACCGCCTGCTCACAGGGCCTGAGGCTGGCCTTACGCGCGAGAGCATTTCCATCTCAAAGCAATGGAATGGCCGCGATGTGGTGTTGGTGGATACCGCTGGCTTACGCAAAAAAGCGCGGATTGAGGAAAAACTAGAGAAGCTTTCCGTTGCCAATACGCTGGCCACCTTGCGCTATACTGAGTTGGCCATTGTAGTGATTGATGTGGAGCAACCCTTTGAAAAGCAAGACCTGCAATTGGTGGATTTGGTGGTGCAAGAAGGCCGCGCCGTGGTGATTGCGATCAATAAATGGGACTTGGTCAAAAATCCGCCTGCCAAACGTAAAGAATTGCAAGAAATGTGCGACAGGCTTCTGCCGCAAATCAAGGGCGTGCCGCTCATCACCATTTCGGCCACACACGCCAAGGGTTTGGAATATCTTTATGAAGCGGTGACACAAGTGGAAGCCGCGTGGAATACGCGCATTTCAACCGCAAAACTCAATGATTGGCTGCGCGATAAAATTTTGCAAAACCCGCCGCCTGCCGTTGGTGGCCGCCGCCTCAAAATCAAATATGCCACACAGGCCAAAAGCCGCCCGCCCACCTTTATTGGCTTCACCACCCGCGCGGAAGACTTTCCAGAAAGCTATTTACGATTTCTCACCAATGGCTTACGCGATGAATTTAAACTCTATGGCGTGCCTATCCGCTTTCAATTGCGCGAGCGCAAAAATCCATATGAGAATAAGAAAAAGGAATGGGATTGAGCGCGACAAACAGGTGTCATTCTGAGCACAGCGAAGAATCTCACTAAATTTCGATGAGATCCTTCCATTGAATCAAATCCATGGGTCAGGATGACAGCTTGATAGCCACCTTGGCGTGAGTTGGTCTTGAATCCATTCACCATCCCTGCCACACTCACCTATGCCTCATACCACACCACGATTCTGGCCTAACCGCGCTGCGTTCTTGCAGGGCTTTATGCAGGCTGTGTTTTCATCTGGCTGCGTGGTGTTGATCGCTTCATTTGTGGGCTTTGGCGTGTTGGCGCATGCGCTCAACATGCCGCTTGATTACGCCGTGTTCCTCAGTGCATTTGTGTGGGCGTTGCCCAGCCAGGTTGTGTTCATCACATCAATTGATAATGGCGCTTCATGGGCCATGGCGGCATTTGCGGTTTCGCTTTCAGCCGTGCGTATTTTGCCAATGATGGTGACCCTTATGCCCAATGTGCGGCATGAAAAGGTACCGCGCTTTTGGCTCTATATTGCGTGCCATTTTGTTGCGGTCACCGCATGGGTGGAAGGCATGGCGCGCACGCCCAAGCAACCCAAGGCCACGGGGCTTTCGTTCTTTTTAGGGCTGGGCATTGGGTTTTTGGTGGTGTCCGTGTTGGGCTGTATTGCGGGTTTTTATGCCGCGCCATTTTTGCCAGATGCTGCAGGGGCGGCGCTTTTATTCCTCACGCCATTGTTTTTTGCTCTGTCAATTTTGCGCTCGGTGTTCACATGGGGTGAAGGTGCCGTGCTGATGAGCAGCTTTGCAATTGTACCATTTTTTCATGAGCTGAATGCGGGAACAGATCTATTATGGACAGCCCTCATTGTGGGCACAGCGCTGTTTTTGGTGCAACGCAAATGGGGGCGCGCGCATGGCTAGTGCCCTCCAAACCCTCATGCAAAACCCACCGCAAATGTATGCCGCCATGGTGCTGGCCTGCGTGTTGCCCACCTATTTTTGGCGCGCACTTGGCGTGGCGCTGGGCAAGCGGGTGGATGAAAATAGCGCATTATTTCAATGGGTGAAATGCGTGGCCTTGGCCACCATGGCTGCCGTTGTGGTGCGATTGCTGATGTACCCTGCGGGGGATTTGGCGCAGGTCACGCCCATCTTGCGCTATGGCGCGTTTGGTGTTGGCATTGCCGCCATGCTGCTGCTCAAACGCTCGGTTGAGTGGGGGCTTATTGTGGGCGTTGGTTTGGTGTTTGTGGTAAAAACGCTGAATATTGGGTTATAACGCCGCCCGTAAACGCTCTGCAATTGGCACAAGCACATCATTGCCCACCATTTTGCGCTCACGCAATGGCACACCCTCATGGCGGGGGATGATGTGGACATGCAGGTGGAACACTTCTTGCCCTGCTGCGGCGCCACTGCGTTGCTCAATCAACACACCATCCGCACCAAATGTAGTTTTTGCGGCAATGGCAATGCGCTGCGTGGCGATCATTACACTTTTCAACGCATCCACTGGCGCATCCAGCAAGTCGCAACAGGCCTGTTTGGGAATCACTAGTGTGTGCCCATCGGCGCGGGGCATAATGTCGAGAAACGCCAAACAATGCGCATCTTCATACACCTTATGGCAAGGAATTTCGCCCCGCAGAATTTTGGCAAAAATGTTGGCGGTGTCATATGTCATATTGTATTTCCGTGTGTTTGCCTTACAGTGAAAGTCATCCTCGGGCTTGACCCGAGGATCTACTAAAACGCCAAGAAGATGGTCGGGTCAAGCCCGACCATGACATCGATGGATATATCACCATGCACACACCTCATCCTCGCGCGATAAAATTTTGGTTATATTGCATTGCCGCCCTTGTGTTGGCCATGGTATTGGTTGGCGGGGCCACGCGCCTTACAGGTTCGGGGCTTTCCATCACTGAGTGGAAGCCAATTATGGGTGCCATTCCCCCGCTCACTCACGTCCATTGGCTAGAAGCCTTTGAAAAATATAAAGCCATTCCACAATATCAGCTTGTCAATAAAGGCATGAGCTTGGTTGAATTCCAATATATTTTTTGGTGGGAATGGGCACACCGCTTTTTGGGGCGGGTTGTGGGGCTGGTGTTTTTTGTGCCATTTATAATATTTTGGCGACGCGGGTGGTTGTCTAAGCCATTACGCAATCGCTGCTTGATTCTGCTCGCGCTGGGCGGGGCGCAAGGGTTTATGGGCTGGTATATGGTGCAGTCTGGCCTTGTGGAGCGCGTGAGCGTGAGCCATTTTCGTCTTGCCGCACATCTCACATTAGCCAGTTTCATTTTCGCGCTCACATTATGGACCATATGGACCATAAATCGCTCCGCCGCGCGCGTTTCTAAATTATCCATCGCCATCATCGCGCTGATTTTCCTGCAAATTGTGTGGGGGGCATTTGTGGCGGGCAGCCATGCGGGGTTGATCTATAACACATGGCCGCTGATGGATGGGGCGCTTATTCCCTCATCATTATGGGAGCGCGATTTTTGGCATGACCATATGCCACTGCAATTTGTGCATCGATGCTTGGCCTATGGCCTATTTACTGTGATTGCCGTGCAAGCCTGGCGTAGCCGCACCCGCATATCGCTGCTTTTGTTAGGCGCGATATGTGTGCAAATTGCCATTGGCATTCTCACATTGCTCACACATGTGCAGCTGCATGCTGCGCTCACACATCAAATTATGGGCATGGTGGTGTTGGCAATTGCGGTGCGCGCCGCCTTGCCATATACTCACGCGCATGAGCATTAAATTCACCATTTTAGGCTGTGGCTCTTCTGGAGGCGTGCCGCGCGTGGGGCAGCAATGGGGCGCGTGCAACCCTGAAAACCCTAAAAATCATCGCTTGCGGTGCAGCCTGTTGGTGCAAGCGGGGCACGGCGATGCCCTCACCACTGTGGTGATCGACACGGGCGCCGATTTTCGCACACAAATGATTGCAGCCAATGTGCGCCATTTAAACGCAGTGGTCTACACACATTCACACGCCGACCACACCCATGGCATTGATGATTTGCGGCCGTTGTGCCAGCTGCAGCGCCACAAAATCCCTGTGTATTGTGATGCCTACACTGCGCAAGATTTACACACCAAATTTGGCTATTGTTTTACAACGCCTGCAGGCTCTAGCTATCCGCCCATTGCCACGCAGCACCGCATCACACCGTATGAGGCGTTTACCGTTCAAGGGGCAGGGGGCGATATCACCTTCATGCCATTGCCTATGCAGCATGGCGCGCCGAATGTGCCCAGCGAGGCGGCGCTGGGGTTTCGTGTTGGCACTATCGCCTATATCCCCGATGTGAATAACATCCCCGCGAAATCGGCGGCGCAGCTTCAAAACCTCGATGTGCTGATTCTCGATGCGCTGCGCTACACCCCGCACGATTCCCACTTCAGTGTGGACGAAGCATTGGCGTGGATCGCGCGCTTACAGCCCACGCGCGCCATTCTCACCAATTTGAATATCGAGCTCGATTATGACACGTTGGCCGCCAAGCTTCCGCCCAATGTGGTGCCCGCGTGGGACGGGATGGTGGTGTGAAGCATTTTTAGGAAAAGTGTAAGCGGTTTTCCGCAAAAAATGCGGAGAATAAAAACTTAGAGCTTTTTCTTGATGCCTGCTTTTTTCAAAATACCATTGGCAGTGTGGCGCACATATAAATTGCGTGGTACAGTGACATCACTTTTGAGGCGATCATTCATCCAAATTTCGTGGCTACCTTTGCCGTGTCGATGTAGATAAAACCCTGCGTCTTTCAATAAGCGAATAATTTCGCGATAAAAATTGTCGCTCATGGTCTATGCTCACACGGCAACCAGTTGCACATCGTTCACAAACCGAAGCTTTGGCATGCGTGAAATTGCCGTTTCCGACTGCCGTTTCATATAAATTTCAATCATTTCTGGCGCAATTTCAGCAACACGATTCTGCACGCCCTCCAGCGTTTGCGCCTCAGTAAAAATGCCCAACTCAAAACAATCAGCGCAATACCACCCTGTTTCTAAATCATGGTGAATATTCACTTTAAAATGCTGTTTCATATCATGCCTCCTTCATCATGAATATACTCTATCACAGATTTCTCAATACGCCATAAATTTATGCCCAACACCACGGCACACACACCAAAGCCCCTCATGCAAGATGAAGGGCTTTGGGGGTAGGTGAGGGAAGGGGGTTATTTTTGTTGTTGTTTTGCAGCGGCTTGCATGCTTTGCATTTTCGCTAAGAATGCAGCATCATCCATTTTTACCATTTCTTCCATTTCTTTGATATCTGCAGTATTTTTAGGGTCGTTACGCACAGCTGCAGGCATTTTAGCGAGGTCTGCCTTTATTTTTGTACGTGTGTCATCAACAAGCTTTTTTTGCTCAGCAGGAAGAGCGGCTGCAGTAGCAGTTGGAGATGGAGCTTCAGGTTCTTTTCCTTTCTTTCCTGTAAAATACTCAATAATAGGTTGTCCCGCTGCAGCAAGTATAATCCCTGCAAGTCCACCTTGCCCAAGCATAAATTCTTTGGCTGTTTGCCCCCATGTGGGATGAGTCGCCCCACGCATAATTCTAATAGCTTCTTCTTGTGCATGGTGATCATTTGTGGGTAGACCAAGACGTGCATAAGCTTCTTGTCTAAGGAGGATTTTCTTTTCTGCTTCATCAATGCGTTTTGCCATTTTCCAATCTGCCACTGCCTTTTCAGCATTAGGATAAAGTTTTCTAATCAAAATTTGGCGTTTATGCCAAGGAAAGCTTGTTCGGATAGAATTGATGCGTTGAAACTCTGTCTGTATACCGGTTGCCGTGGCTGCAATTTGTGTTGTCGAGGTACCTCTGATTTTACTGTATAAGTCGATCACACCACTTGGCAGCTTCGTAATCCGTAATTTTTTTGCGGCAGATTCAAGCCATCCTAGTTTGAATTTTTTTGCAATTGCGCCAGTCACGAGCCCTGCCACTTCCGATGTCGCAATCCATGTGCCCACATTTTTGACTGTCAAATCTCTATCCACAAAGGCTGAACTTAATCCATCTTCAATCCAGCGTTCTGTTTTGTAAAACCAGTTTGGCATTTTATCGCTGCGAGCTGTTTGGCCAAAGAAACGAAAAAATGCATTTGGCTTTTCAGAATATTCCGCATGCTCTCTTAAATTATACGCCAATTCGCGGCCGATAGGCGCATCAAAACTATTGGCCGATTTTATTTCACCCAATGTGTTTGAAATTGCCTCAAGGCGCGTTTTGAGGAATTTTGCTTTGGAAATATCCGCAGCACTAAATGTCGATTCCCCCGTTTTCGGGGCAATAATGTCATTTAACTGCTGAATGAGCCCAGCAGGATTTTTCCCGCGAATGCTCATGATCATTGCAGAAATTGGGCTGATCGGATTTGGATTTTGTTCTGTTTTTTCAGGTGTAGTAAGCAATTGCGTTTGCAGTTTTTGTGCTTCTTCGCCTTTGCCAAATGCTTCTTGCAACCCTTCAATATATTGATAGCTCTTTTCTAATGCCGAATGATATGTGTCGGCATCTAATGATGATTTTGCTATTGAGGCTTCAGTCAGTGTAAAGCGTTCAGGGTGCGCTTTATCATTGGTCAACATATCTTTTAAATATCCATCCATTAGGCGGTCGCCCTTGGTGTTTTGAATGTTATCGAGCGTGCGGTCGCGAGACGCTGCAGCAAGTTCAATTTTAAATTTTGGTGTGGCGCTTTGGTCGCATACAGACACAATTTTTTCAATGGCATCATTAATATCAAAGCCAATATCTGTGTCCGAAGATGGTGCGCGATATAATATATGCTCATCACTATTCGGATCATATTTTCCATTAGAGTCTTTTATGTTTGACTCTTTAAGAGTGTCTCTAATTTTTTGCTTAGTTTCCGTATTAGTAGAAAATCGATTATTACAAATATCTATAAGGGACTGGTTGAGTTCATTACCAAGATTATTATATTTTTGAGCATACATTTCATTCGCAGTTTTATCTTGCGTAATTGCTGCTGCAAATTTTTTATCTGACTCTTTCCAAGCTGCTAAAAATTTTGGCTCAAATAGGTCTTTTCCTGTGCTGGTTTTATATGCATTTGCAAGGTCAAATAACACATTGTTACGAATATCTACTTTGGTTAGGTATGTCATTGTGACTGCTCCAGATAAATTTCTATTTGTGGCAAAATAACATAATGCTCATACCTAAGAAATAGGCAATTAGTATTAGATGAACCATGATGAATATTATACTTTGTGATTATTGCGTTTGATAGGCGCGTATGATAAAAGTGAATATGTATTATAAAAGGCTAAGGTGGGATCATGTTCACACAACAAAAATATGTAAGGGCTTATAAACAGCCAAGAACCAACGGTACAACTGGACCGGTTACTAAGCCTGTGAATCCTGTTAAAGAAAAGCAGCGTAAAGACAAGGCTGAAAAAGACTTCGACAAAAAAACAGCCGAGGTAAAAAACACCACCGCCACTGGCGCTTCGGAAAAAGTCTATGCGCAGCCTGAAACAAAAACTGCTAATGATAAGGCGGCTTATATTGCGAATACCATTAAAAAGATGGAAAAAGCTCGAGCTCAGGGCAATGCGGTGCAGTTTACAGAGCTGGAAATTGCACAATTTATCGATGCCTTTGATACAAAATTTGGAGTTGAAGATGCAGACGGGCTGATTAGTGCAAATGAATTGTCGCGTGCCTTGGGGTATCTTCAGGACTATGGCGCGCTAAGCGCGAAACAAGTTGAAAATTTCCGCAATACATATACCGCTGCCGCTGCCGCTGCGGCGAAGGATTCAGGCCTCTATGCCGCAGGGGGTGATAAGCCTGCGCATCAAACTTTCGACCGCAAATTTCTGAGTAAAGTAGTCAACACCGCGTGGCAGGGCGTGGATACTCCGCAAGGCGCGCAGGGGCAAAATGGAGCGGTTGCAGGAAATGCGAATGATGGTGGCCTAGACGCAAACGGTATGCCAAAATATCAATTTTTATACAATGAAGCCCATGGCTTGCCTGCAATGTATAAAGGGACAGTTGGTAAGGGGGCTATGCAGAAGGGGCCTTTGGCATCTGGGTATAATTTTGGAAATGGCGGTGGCGGTGGGTATGGCGCGCAACCCACAGATTGGTTAGGGCAGGTGGCATATAATATGAATCGGTGGTTTCGACCATCATACACGCCTCCTTATAATGGCAGCTCATATCAAAATGGACTGTACACTGGTTCATCCTATAACCAAAACCAATATGGCTATGGATCTGGATACAACCAAAATTCGTCGTATTCCTATAATCCAAATCAATATGGTGGATATCAATCTACATCCTACACCCAACCGAAATGGTGGCAAATATTGTTTAGTCCAAACTTGTGGGGCAATTCTTCGCGAACCCCAGGGATTAATCCAAATCCTAACGCATATCAGCGTTGGGAAGATGGCATCGACACATAATGAGTGCATATTTGTATTAAAAACGGGGGCTTCGGCCTCCGTTTTTTTTGATGTAATTATGAGATGCCAGTTAGTATCGAGGCAATCCACTTAAATCCCATAGCGTTTTCAATTATAGCGAGGTTTCATCTTAAAGTATAATTTACGAATTTGGGCGCACACTGTATCGTGTAAGTATCAGTGTAGTGAGGTGCGTTATGGGTACAGTTATCTCTAGTGCGTTTGATAAATCCATGCTTGGTTATGGGCTCACAACGGCTCATATATTTTACCACATCCCAGATTACCCAGCATTATTACAAGAATTTATTTGGCAAGACTATGATCTTGCCCCGCGTTTCCCTGAACTCAAGCGTTTTCTTGATTTTTGGCACACCAAACTTGATGGCAAACTTGAGGCAATCGAGGTGGCGCATGAGCGGCTCATCCGCCCTGCGTCATTCACGATCGCGAGCGGGCAATGGACATTGCATTAGCGTGATGGTTTGTCCCAGGTTTCAGCTTTTTGGCCATCTTTTTTGTATATGAAATGCAAACCGTAATTTAAAACAGACATTAGAAATGTAAATCCATATAATGCATATGCAATTTTAAGAGTTATTTTTTTATTCGTCTGATTTTCTATTATATTATTTTTAGATATATTGAAAAAATTTGCTATAATAACACCCGTAGTTGATGTTGCCACGATAAATGCTGATTGATTTGCAACTTCTAATGCGTAATTTTCACCGTAATATCGAATAGACTCTGATATATTCATTGCGTATCTCCAGAATATAATTGAAGGATATATTTTGTTATTTGAAAATTCATTTCCATACAAGCGCTTTTTTTGTAGCCTAAAGTAAACTGAACTGAAGTAAAGAGTGTGCAAACACCCTATAGATTTTTTTGAGATATGGCATACACTATCATCATGAACCGCCGCGTGATTCACCCGTTTATTGCCGCCATGCAGCAGCGCAATGCGTTGATGAGCACGCTATTGTTGCGGCTCGACCCCGCCTATAAAATGGCGCTCACGGGGGTGGAAAGCCCTCGTTTGGCCGCCGCAATTGTAGCCACGCCGCGCTTAAAGGGGCGTATGTTGCAGCGCTTTGCACAGGTGTTTGAATTGCCAGAGCGCCCAGATATGCCCCCCAGTATGGTGGAATTGCTGCAGGATAAGCCTGAATTATGGTCAGAACTGATCAAATCCGCTGGGTTGATGCTGCATTTTAAGCGTCTTCCGCCAGTGCTCATTAAAGCCGAGATGGAGGCAATGGCCAATATGTTCGGCAAGAGGATTGTGGGCACAGTGTTTGCCAATCGTAATTTTGCGCCGCATTGGGATGCCAGCACGCGCTTGCAAGTGGAAAATCTTGATTTTACAGAGCTATATGAAGATGGTGCACGTTCATTGCGGTTGTGGGCGAAGGAGCGTTTAGGCGATATGATCGGCTGGTTTATGCCATTGCTGCCGCCCGCCGTGGGCGAAGATGTGGAGACACTTGCCACCGCGCCCGCAAGTTTCGACGATGCACTTTCCGCCATGGCCGATGAAGCCGCGCACGCCCATGCGCTGAGGCTCACACCCGATGAAATTCAGCAGCGCATTGCCATGATCGATTTATTATTGCCGCTTATCCGCACTGTGGTGCGTGAGGAAAATTATGAGCCCGTGGTGTTTGCAATGCAGGTACATAATTCACACACAGATGATGAATATGATGATGATGAGGAACATGCCGCATGATGACCCTTCACGTGCCAGAATTTTTATCGGCCTCAAAAATCATTTCAAAAGAAGACCTTGAGACCATCACAGATGTGCTCGCATATGAGCATATGGTGCGGGCGCAGCTGGAGCGTATGGAGCATGAATGCGCACAAAATAAGCATATGGCCTCGCAAGAGGGCTATGATATTGGTGTGATGCAAGGCCGTAAGGACGCATTTGAGGCCATGGCGCAAAGCTTGGAAGAGGTGCGGGAACGATTTTTAGCGATGGAAAGCGAGCTCACTCATGTGGTGCTCAGCGCGGTAGAGAAAATTATTGGTGCCACACAGCAGGAGGAGATTGCACAGCGGATTATCGCGCAAGCGCTCCACCAAATGGCGGATCAGGTGGCTGTCACCATCGCCTGCGCGCCTGAAGACCACGGCCAGCTCAACCATGATATTGTGGAAATTCAACAGCATATCACCACGCCGCATATATTAGGGCTCAATATCGACCCATTATTGCAGCCGGGCGAAATTTTGGTGGAAACCCCGCAAGGGCGCGTGCACATTGGCCTTGCACATCAGCTGGCGAGATTGCGGGCGAATTTTGGTGTTTAAGCAAGGTGCTGAGAAGCGGTTAATGCGAATTTACGCCACATTATTCGGTTTTGTGAAATAATTGCGCACCATATTCAGCCCAACAAGTGTCACGCCAACAAGTGCGAAATTTTTAAGGGCGTCTATGGTTTGAAATTTTGCCAGTAAATTTTTTGCAAATTTAATTTTTAGCGAATCTATTAAAACGAGATTAGATCTATGAAATGTTTGCGGCAAGGATTGGATTCTCACAGCATCATTAATAACGGCTCTGTCACGAACACTATATTCCTTATATTCTTTAATAAGAGATTCAATATAATCGTCATTTGGTGTTTTTGATGTTCTGTCAATGTTTGACAACACCATGCTGATTTGAGTTGCGCGAATAAATATAGTTGGTGCCATAAAAAATCCTTGAATAATATAAAATAATAAACTTGCTTTATTTGGCCGACTAAAAAATATTATCATAACGCTGAATTGGCGTCATTAATTTTTTTCAATCACCCGCTCCACAATCATCTGCGCGGCGATGGCATCCACCAATGCGGCACGGCGGTTTGAGTTATGCCCCAATTCATCCATCATATCATGGGCTTGCGCAGTGCTGAGGCGTTCATCCACCAGCCCCACGGGAATATCGATCAACCGCGAGAGATTGAGCGCGAATGAACGGCAACTTTGCGCACGCGGTCCAATGGTGCCATCCATATTGAGCGGCAACCCCACGGCAATGCCGCAAATCGCCTCGGCTTTGCACAGTGCAATAATCTGCGCGGAATCATGCTGAAATTTGGCGCGGGTGAGCACGCTGTGCGGGGAGCACATGCGGCGTTCATGGTCGGACATGGCAATACCAATTTTCGTTTGGCTCACGTCCAGCCCAATGATTGCGCCCTTAGCAGGCAGTGCGTCTTGAAATTCCACTGTGTTTTGATACAAGGTCATATTTTATGCTTGTCAAATGCACGCCAAGCCGTCAAGAAATAATCATACAAAAGGGATCTCTGCCATGGCGATTGATGAAAAAACCGTGCGGCATGTCGCAAAACTTTCGCGGCTGGCGCTTAGCGATGCGGACGTGCATAAAATGGCGCCTGAAGTGGGCAAAATTCTCAATTTTGTGGAACAGCTCGCGCCCGTGAATATTGAAGGCGTGGCGGCGCTTACATCCATTTTGCCAATGCCGCTGAAAATGCGCGAAGATGTTGTGAGTGATGGCGATATTCAAGCGCAAATTTTGGCCAACGCCCCCGCAAGTGATGATGGCTATTTTTGCGTACCAAAAGTGGTAGAGTGATTTTGCTACGCGTTTGTTATTCATTCTCCCCTCATCCTTGGGCTTGACCCAAGGATCCATCTTGCTACCAGTGATCTGTAGATCCTGGTGTCAAGCACCAGGAAGAGGGATGTTCCATTCTAAAAAGGCTACAAATGACACACCTAACAGACCTCACCCTAGCTGCAGCCCGCGATGCGTTGAAAACAAAAACCATCACAGCAGTGGAGCTCACCAATGCATATGTGCGCACTATGGAGCAGGGCAGGGCGCTCAATGCCTATGTGCTGGAAACGCCTGAACATGCACTGAAAATGGCTGCAGACTCCGACGCCCGCATTGCAGCGGGGACAGCAGGCCCTTTGGAGGGCATTCCGTTGGGCATCAAGGACATGTTCTGCACCAACGGCATTCGCACCACGGCCTGCAGCAATATATTGCGGGATTTTGTCCCCACCTATGAATCCACAGTCACATCGCAGTTGTGGCGTGATGGCGCGGTGTGTCTCGGCAAGCTGAATAATGATGAATTTGCGATGGGGTCTTCCAATGAAACCTCATGCTTTGGCGCAGTGGAAAATCCGTGGCGCGCATCTGATGCGCCCGATGTGAAATTGGTGCCGGGTGGCTCATCTGGTGGCTCGTCTGCCGCAGTTGCCGCGCGCATGTGCTTGGGCGCGACAGCAACCGATACAGGCGGCTCAATTCGTCAACCCGCAGCCTTCACAGGCACTGTGGGCATAAAACCAACTTACGGCCGCTGCTCACGCTATGGCATTGTGGCGTATGCCTCATCGCTCGACCAAGCGGGGCCAATTGCCCGCACTGTGCGCGATACCGCAATTTTGCTCACCTCCATGTGTGGGCACGACATGCGCGATTCTACCAGCATGAACTTGCCAGTGCCCAATTTTGAGGCGGCAGTGGGGCAGGGCGTAAAAGGCAAGGTGATTGGCATTCCGAAGGAATATCGGGTGGCGGGCTTGAGCGCTGAAATTGAAGCATTATGGCAGAATGGCATCGCCATTTTTAAGGATGCGGGTGCGATCATAAAAGATATTAGTTTGCCGAATACGCACTATGCTTTGCCGACATATTACATTATCGCTCCAGCTGAAGCATCCTCTAATTTGGCACGATATGATGGTGTGCGCTTCACAAAACGCGCGAAAAATGTAACGGAAATCACCGATTTATATGAGAGATCACGCGATGAGGGCTTTGGTTCAGAAGTAAAGCGCCGCATTCTCATCGGCACATATGTGCTCTCATCAGGCTATTATGATGCATATTACACCCGCGCGCAAAAAATCCGCACGCTCATCAAGAGTGATTTTGACGCAGCCTATGCCAGCGGCGTGGATGCAATTTTAACACCCACCACGCCATCGCCTGCATTCCCAATTGGCGACACCACAAAGGCCGACCCGCTTGAAATGTATCTCAATGATATTTTCACGGTCACCGTGAATCTCGCTGGTTTGCCAGGGTTAGCCGTGCCTGCGGGCATGAGCAAAAATGGGTTGCCTCTTGGCTTGCAACTCATAGGCCGCCCATTTGATGAAGAAACACTATTTGCAATGGGTCAGGTAATCGAAATCGCCTGTGGTGGCGATATCAAACCAGCGGGGCTGAAATGGTGAAGCAATTTTCGTCCCTCGCTGAAATTCGCGCTGAGATTGATGCGCTCGATATGCAGCTCGTTGCACTGCTGGCACAACGATTGGCTGCCGTGGCGCAAGTGCCTGCATTCAAAAGCGGTGCACATGAAGCCCGTGTGGAGGGGCGCGTGCAGCAAGTGATTGATAATGTGCGTACGCAGGCGCACAACGCAGGCTTCGATGCCGACGCGGCCGAGCGGATTTGGCGCAATATGATTGAAGAATGCATTGCATTTGAACACAATATTATGAGCAAAAAGGCAGCACAATGAGACCCTCACAATCTTATATCAAAGGCGCAAAAGGCGATTGGGAAATTGTCATAGGCCTTGAGATCCATGCGCAAATTGCGAGCAATTCCAAGCTGTTTTCAGGTGCCTCCACCACTTTCGGGGCTGAGCCAAATTCCAATGTGTCGTTGGTGGATGCCGCCATGCCGGGCATGTTGCCAGTGATCAACCGCGAGTGCGTGAACCAAGCTGTGCGCACGGGGTTGGGGCTGAATGCGGTGATTAATGTGCACAGCGCGTTTGACCGCAAAAATTATTTCTACCCCGATTTGCCGCAGGGCTATCAAATTTCGCAGCTTTACTTCCCCATCGTGGGCGAGGGCAAAGTGCTGGTGGATATGGTGGATGGCAGCCAAATTGAGGTGGGTATTGAACGCCTACACATGGAGCAAGACGCAGGCAAATCCATTCACGACATGCACCCAACCCAAAGCTATGTGGATTTGAACCGTTCGGGCGTGGCGCTGATGGAGATTGTTTCCAAGCCTGATATGCGCAGCGCGGATGAAGCCAAGGCCTTTGTGGGCAAAATCCGCGCCATTGTGAGGGCGCTTGGCACATGTGATGGCGACATGGAAAAGGGTAATTTGCGCGCAGATGTGAACGTGTCTGTTCGCCCAAAAGGTGCAACAGAACTGGGCACACGCTGCGAAATTAAAAACGTCAATTCCTTCCGCTTCATAGGCCAAGCCATTGAATATGAGGCACGGCGCCAAGTGGGCATTTTAGAGGACGGCGGTTCAATCGATCAAGAAACGCGGTTGTTCGACCCTAAAAATGGCGAAACTCGCACCATGCGCTCTAAAGAAGACGCCCATGATTATCGCTATTTCCCCGACCCAGACTTACTCCCATTGGTGGTGACTGCCGATGAAATTGCCAAAATCAAAGCCGAATTGCCTGAATTGCCGGATGCAAAAAAAGCACGCTTTATCAGCATCTACGGCCTTTCGCCATATGATGCTTCGGTGCTCATTAGCGATATTACCTATGCCGAGTTTTTTGAAACACTTGCGCAAAAATGCGACCCAAAACTAGCCGCCAATTGGATGACAGGCGAGCTATTCGGTGCGCTGAATAAAGCGGGGCTATCTTTGGGGCATTCTCCTATTTCTGCCGCGCAATTGGGCGGGCTTGTGGCGCTGATTTCCGATGGCACCATTTCCGGCAAAATCGCTAAGGACGTGTTCCAAATTTTATGGGATGAAGGCGGCGATCCCGCGCAGATTGTTGAATCGCGCGGCCTCAAGCAAGTGACAGACACAGGCGCGATTGAAGCGATTGTGGATAAAATTATCGCCGATAACCCAAGCCAAGCCGCAGCAGTTAAAGACAAACCAAATCTGTTTGGCTTCTTTGTGGGCCAAGTGATGAAAGCCTCTGGCGGCAAGGCCAACCCTCAAGCGGTCAATGATTTGCTCAAAGCAAAGTTGGGAATGTGATGCCAAAATCCGCCCGCCGCCTCTCCGACCATGCCTATCACCATAAGCCAGAATCGGGTGTGCGCACATTTGCGATTGCGGCGGCGATAAACCTCACATTTGTGGCGTTTGAGTTGTATTACGGCTTTTTGTCAAACTCACTCTCACTGATCGCCGATGCGGGGCATAATGCGGGCGATGTGTTGGGGTTGTTGCTTTCGATGGGCGCCATTTGGATTTCAAAAAAATCCCCCTCACTCAAATATACTTATGGCTTGGGTCGTGCCTCTATTTTATCTTCTTTAGCGAATGGCATTATTTTGCTCATTGCCATTGGCATGATCGTGCGCGAGGCGATTGACAGGCTAATTACACCGCAGCCCGTTGTCGAAACCACCATGATTTGGGTGGCGTTGCTGGGGATTGTGATCAATCTTTCCAGCGCCTATTTATTTATGGGCGGCAAGCATGGGCACCACCATGCGCACACACACCATGAAGGGCATGATGAACATGTTGCGCATGAACATACCGAAGCTGTTGAGCTGAATAAACGCGGCGCGTTTTTGCATTTGGCAGCGGATGCAGCGGCTTCTCTTGGCGTTGTGATTGCAGGCCTTGTGATAAAATATACAGGCGCGGTGTGGCTCGACCCACTCATTAGTTTGATGATTGCGTTTGCAATTGCCATCAGCACATGGAGCATGTTCCGCGAGAGCTTTAAACTCGCGGTAGACGCAGTGCCTGAAGGAATCAATCAAGATGAGGTGGAAGCCTTTTTGAAAGCTTATCCAGGCGTGCACAGCATTCATGATTTGCACATTTGGCCGCTCTCTACCACCTCCACCGCGCTCACCGTGCATGTGGTGGTGCCAGATGACCACACCGATGATTTATTGTTCGATATCATTGATGCGCTAGAGCAGAAATTTAACATTGACCACGCGGCCTTGCAGCTGGAGCATGGCGACGGCACGCGCGCGTGTAAATTCGCGCCTGTGTAACACATAAATCCCTTCCATTTTTGCAAAAATTCCGCACACTATACCCTACGGGCTATGAAAACTTGGAATTTCTATACACCAAGTTTTTAAGTGACGCTTCGCGCTTCACTTGCGCTCGTGCCAAAACACAAAATGTTTTGGGTATAATTGAGCAAAAAAATAAGTGCGGCAAACGTGCGGGAGGAAGTGCCATGTTCACATCAGTATTGATTGCCAATCGGGGCGAGATTGCGTGCCGCATTATGCGCACCGCAAAGCGTATGGGTATTCGCACTATTGCCGTATATTCCGATGCAGATGCCGACGCGCAACATGTGGCGCTGGCCGATGAAGCTGTGCATATTGGCGGCAGCCCCGCCGCGCACTCCTATTTATGTATCGATAAAATCATTGCCGCATGCAAAGCCACTGGCGCGCAAGCGGTGCACCCGGGCTATGGCTTTTTGTCGGAGCGGGTGGAGTTTGTCGAAGCCCTCACTGCTGCCGGAATTATTTTTGTCGGGCCTAATGCGCTGGCCGTGCGGGCGATGGGTGATAAAATCGAGTCCAAACGGATGGCCAAGCAAGCTGGCGTTTCGGTTGTGCCGGGTGGGCAAACCGCCATTGTGGATGTGCAGCAGGCGGAGGCAGAATCGATCGCGGCAGGCTTCCCCGTGCTCCTGAAAGCCTCAGCTGGCGGCGGTGGGCGCGGCATGCGCGTGGTGGAGCGCGTGGAAGATTTAGCCGCAGCATTTGATGCCACCCGTGCCGAAGCGCTGGGCGCATTTGGTGATGACCGTGTGTTTGTAGAAAAATATATTGTGCAGCCGCGCCATATTGAAATTCAGGTGCTGGGTGATAAGCACGGCAATGTGGTGCATTTAGGCGAGCGGGAATGTTCGATTCAGCGCCGCCACCAAAAGCTGATCGAGGAAGCGCCATCGCCATTTATTTCCGATGCCACGCGCCAGAAAATGGGCGCACAAGCGGTGCAATTGGCCAAAGCGGTTGGCTATGATAGTGCTGGCACGGTGGAATTTATTGTTGATGCGCACCAGAATTTTTATTTTCTTGAAATGAACACGCGCCTGCAGGTGGAGCACCCCGTAACAGAATTCATCACAGGGCTCGATTTGGTGGAACTTATGTTTCGCAGCGCAGCGGGTGAACATTTGGCGATGACGCAAAATGACGTGAAGCTGAATGGCCACGCCATTGAAACTCGCTTGTGCGCGGAAGACCCAAGCCGCAACTTTTTGCCATCTACCGGGCGGATACATACGTTGGAATTTCCTACAGGCAATGTGCGAGTCGACACAGGCGTGACAGCAGGCAGCGAAGTGAGTGTGTTTTACGATTCGCTGATTGCCAAAATCATCACCTATGCACCCACGCGTGCGCACGCCATTGCGCTGCAAGCGCAAGCGCTCAATGCCACCGTGCTCGAAGGGGTTAGCCATTCTGGAGCGTTTCTCAACCATGTGATGCACCACCCGCGTTTTATGAAGGGCGATTTTTCAACCGCTTTCATGGCGGAGGAATTCCCCAAAGGCTATACGCCGCAGGCCCCACATGGGGTTGATGCTACTGAATTTGCTGTGGTGGCCGCGTGTATTGATCGGCTTTCCAACTGGCGGCGCCAACATATTTCAGGCCAATTGCGCGAAGAACCCTACACTTTCCCTGCCGTGCGCGTGGTGTATATTGGTACGCAACAGGTGAAATTGCGCGCCAGTGGCAGCCGCGATGCAGGCTATCTCATTGAAGTTTTGAATAAAAAAGATGAAGCCACGCATAGTTATGAGGTGGATAGCGAATGGAAGTTTGGCCAGCACTTATGGCATGGCCAGCTGAATGGTGCGCCCATTTGTGTGCAAGTGAAACCTGTGATGAATGGTGTGCACTTGGCCGCCAACGGCATGGCCGCCGATGTGCATGTGTTCACCCCCGTGGAATCGGCCGCTATGGCGCTGATGCCCGAACCAAAACTGCGGCAAGACATTGGCCGCGTATGTAGCCCCATGCCAGGCCTTGTGAAACACATCGCAGTTGAAGTGGGGCAGGCGGTTGTGGCGGGCGAGCTGCTGTGCATCATCGAGGCCATGAAGATGGAAAATCAGCTGCGCGCCGAGATGGATGGCATTGTCAAATCCATCGCTGTGCCCGCAGGCAGCACTGTGATGGTGGATGCGGAGTTGATGATGATTGGTTAAGGCTTGCGCCCACGCTTAAAAGCCTTATAACTCATGCATCTAAATTGACGAGGATTCATGTCTGTTATTGTTCGCTTTGCGCCTTCCCCCACGGGCTTTTTGCACATTGGCAATGCCCGCACCGCCGTTTACAACTGGCTGTTTGCGCTTAAGCATGCTGGCCAATTTATTTTGCGGCTGGATGATACCGATGTTGAACGCTCGAAGGACGAATTTGCACTTGCAATTGTTGAGGATATGCACTGGCTGGGCATTCATTTTCACAGCACATTCAAACAGTCGAACAAACTGGCGCGCTACGCCCAAGTGGCGGATGAATTGCGTGCTAAAGGGCGGCTTTATGCCTGTTATGAAACTGCGGATGAGCTGGATCGCAAGCGCAAGCGGCAAATGGCACGCGGCGTTCCACCTGTTTATGACAGGGCAGGGCTGAAACTGACAGCCGAGGAGCGCGCGGTGCTTGAAGCGGAAGGTCGTTCGCCACATTGGCGCTTGTTGCTGAACGATGTCGACATTCATTTTGCCGATGGCATTCGTGGCGATGTGCGCATTGCGGCGGGTTCAATGTCCGACCCTGTACTCATTCGAGAGGATGGCTCACCGCTCTACACCTTCTCATCAGTTGTGGATGATGCCGATTCGGGCGTGACGCACATCATTCGCGGCGAAGATCATGTCACCAATTCAGGCGTGCAAATTCAATTATTTGAGGCGATGGGCACCAAAGCCCCCATATTTGCGCACCATAATTTGCTCACAGCCGCCAGCGGTGAGGGGCTTTCCAAACGTCTTGGCTCACTCTCGTTGCGCGGCCTTGCGCGCGATGGCTATGAGCCCATGACAGTGGCAGCGCTCGCGGCACTCATCGGCACATCCGACGCGGTTGCCCCCGTGAAGGACATGGATACCTTGGCGCAATTGTTTGAATTTCATAAAATTTCACGCGCGCCCGCCAAATTCGACCCTGCTGAGCTGGTAGTTCTGAATGCCCGCACCTTGCATGAAATGGAATTTGTAATTGCGCAGCCAAAGTTGGTGGCCGCTGGCATTGCCTGCAATGAGGCCTTGTGGCGTGCCGTGCGCGGGAATATAAGCTTTGTGAAGGATGTGCAGGGGTGGGTAGATATTATTTCAAAACCAATCGCCACGCCAGAATTGAGTGCCGAAGATGCTGACTATGTGAAATCGGCTGCAGCCAGCTTACCGCAGCAATGGGATGGAGACACATGGAAACTCTGGATTGAAGCGCTCAAAGCCAGCACCGGCCGCAAGGGCAAACCCCTCTTCATGCCGCTGCGCCTCACCCTCACTGGCTTAGAGCATGGCCCCGAAATGGCACAACTGCTGCCATTGATCAAGCGGGATGAAGTGCTGAAACGGTTGGGGATTTAATTACCATTACAAAATCGCTGTCATTCTGAGCGAAGCGAAGAATCTCATCCACATTGAGGGAGATCCTTCGGCTTTGCCTCAGGACGACAGCACACTATAAAGATCGCTCAATGCGTCCAGTTCATTTTGCGGCTCGTGGCAAAATTATTGTAATAGGATGGTGCTTTTGTTGTGGCCTCTTGCGGCGTTTCAACGCGCGCAACAATGCCTTCACGCGCGGCATAGGCTTGCGCCTCTTCTAATGTGTCAAATTTCAATTTCACTTGCGATTTCATGTCGGATGAGGACGTCCAGCCCATGAGTGGCTCATGCGCACGGGCACTTGCGGGCTCAAACTCCAACACCCATTTATCGGTTTTGGCTTTGCCAGATTGTGTGGCGCTGCGGGCAGGGCGATAGATACGAGCGGACATGGAAGACTCCTAATATTCGTCATCATATCTATAGTACGACGGTTAAAATGCAAATAAAATTTGGATTCATATTGTGACCAAATGGTACGGGCGGAGGGACTCGAACCCCCACAACTTGCGTCACTGGAACCTAAATCCAGCGCGTCTACCAATTCCGCCACGCCCGCACGGTTGGTGCGCTGTTGTGCCAACACTTGCGCAGAATTGCAAGGACAATCTGCAATCTCATCTTGATTCTGCCACATATTGCGCCTAAAAGCGGGGCATAATTATAGACCCAACGCTTCTGAGCGTTGGAACGAGCGAATGCGAAGCGCGAAGCGTAACTTAAAACTTGGCGCGCAGCGATTTCAAGTTTTCAATCACTAAGAGTACAAGGATCTCACATGTCTGCCAGCCAACTCTCTGCCGCTATTTCCCGCATCAAACCATCGCCCACCATTGCGGTGACAACACGTGCGGCGGAACTCAAAGCGCAGGGGCGCGATATTATTTCGCTCGGCGCAGGTGAGCCCGACTTTGACACCCCGCAAAACATTAAAGATGCTGCTGTGAAAGCACTGGCCGCCGGCAAAACAAAATATACCCCCGTGGATGGTATTATTGAGTTAAAACAAGCCATTGTGGCCAAATTCAAACGTGAAAATGAGCTAGAATACACCACCGCACAAGTTACAGTAGGAACTGGCGGCAAGCAGGTGCTGTATAATGCGTTGATCGCTACGCTGAACCCTGGTGATGAAGTGATTATCCCTGCGCCATACTGGGTGACATACCCTGATATTGTGATGATGGCGGGCGCGACTCCTGTGATTTTGGAAACTGAGGCTGAGCATAATTTTAAGCTGCAAGCAGACCAGTTGGCCAAGGCCATTACGCCCAAAACCAAATGGTTCATTTTTAATTCGCCATCGAATCCATCTGGTGCAGCCTATACGCGTGCAGAGATTAAGGCGCTGACCGATGTGCTATTGCAGCACCCACATGTGATGATTCTCACCGATGATATGTATGAGCACATGGTGTATGATGGGTTTGTGTACACAACGCCCGCGCAAGTGGAGCCGAAGCTGTATGACCGCACCTTGACGATGAACGGGGTTTCTAAAGCATATGCCATGACAGGTTGGCGCATTGGCTACGCCGCTGGCCCTGTGTGGCTCATCAAAGCGATGGGCACACTGCAATCGCAATCCACATCAAACCCATGCTCAATTGCGCAATGGGCCGCTGTGGAAGCGCTCAATGGCACGCAAGATTTTATTCCTAAAAACAATGAGTTGTTTAAAGGCCGCCGTGATTTGGTGGTGAAGTTATTGAATGAAACGCGTGGTTTGAAATGCCCAACACCAGAAGGTGCGTTTTATGTGTATCCATCTTGCGCTGGCGTAATGGGTCTGAAAACGCCAGAGGGTATTCCCATCAACAATGATGAAGATTTTGTGCGTGAATTGCTCAACACAACTGGCGTGGCCGTTGTGCATGGCGCGGCGTTTGGGCTTTCCCCCGCATTTCGCATTTCCTATGCCACCAGCAATGAAGCGCTTACCGAGGCCTGCACGCGTATACAAAAGTTTTGTGATAGCTTGGTGTGAGATATTGCGATATGTTACAAAAAAACACCGCCTTATGGGCGGTGTTTTTTTTGAAGCACATAGTAGTTTTATTTTAACGGGATAAAATCTTGTTGGCCGGCAGAATTATTTCTGTTTGTTATAATTTTTATAGCGCAATTTTTATCATCAAAAAAATATGTTCTATATAGTGTTGCATTTCCAGCTGGCGCACCACCATTGACGTTCACTACACCATAATAACGATTTTTATCAAATTTGATTGGTGAGTATGTTGATGTGCCATTATTAGGCAATGATTTTATGTATGCATTAAAATTATTCTCAATCGCTGTTTTCACTTCAGCGGATTGAAGTCCGCCATTTACAGCTGCAGAGCACGGCTTCGCAGCGGTTTGATGGCAAATTTGTACATATGATTTCATGATGATCCCCTTTGTTGATATGAGTATGGATGAATATCTCAGGATTCAGATGACATATTTGTGACAATGTTAAGAGGGCGAGTCAATGTAATTTTGAAATATTTCACTGAAATTAATAGAGATTCCAAAATAATATATATTAACAACCCAAAATTGAGAAATATAATTAAAAGTTGTATCTGTAAAAAACCGCCCCATATTGCTATGGAGCGGTTTGACTTTTAAGCGTCGTCACGAGGAGCGTTGCGACGTGGTGATCTCATCTATAGAATGCTGAGATTGCCACGGGCTCTGCAGCCCTCGCAATGACGTTATATTATCCCAAATGTGCCAACACCGCCAACAGCAGCAATGCCACAATGTTGGTGATTTTGATCATTGGGTTTACAGCTGGGCCTGCGGTGTCTTTGTAAGGGTCACCAACAGTGTCTCCGGTAACCGCTGCTTTGTGAGCTTCGGAACCTTTGCCGCCGCAATTGCCTTCTTCAATGTATTTTTTTGCGTTGTCCCATGCACCGCCGCCTGCTGTCATCGAGATGGCAACAAACAAACCTGTAACAATCACGCCCAAGAGCATAGCGCCAGTGGCCGAGAATGCGTTGGATTTGCCAGCAATTGCAAGGATCCCAAAATAGCATACGATGGGGGAAAGCACTGGCAGAAGTGACGGAATGGTCATTTCTTTAATGGCAGCTTTGGTGAGCAAATCCACCGCACGGCCATAATCAGGGCGTTCTGTACCTTGCATAATGCCGGGCTTTTCTTTGAACTGACGACGCACTTCTTCCACAATTGCGGATGCGCAACGGCCAACCGCTGTCATACCCATAGCACCAAACCAATAGGGCAACATGCCGCCGAGCAATAAGCCAACCACTACATATGGGTTAGAGAGTGAGAAATCCACAACAACGTCTTTGAAGTATGGAAACTTCGCAGAATTGGTGATGAAATAGTTCAGATCAGCTGTATAGGCAGCGAATAGAACCAGCGCACCCAAACCAGCGGAACCAATGGCATAGCCTTTGGTCACGGCTTTTGTGGTGTTGCCAACGGCGTCGAGCGCGTCAGTTGTGACGCGCACTTCTTTTGGCAATTCCGCCATTTCGGCAATGCCGCCAGCGTTATCCGTTACGGGGCCAAACGCATCCAATGCAACAATAATCCCTGCAACAGATAGCATGGATGTGACTGCAATTGCTGTGCCGAACAAGCCCGCCAACACATAGGTGCTGATAATCCCCGCAACAATAATAAACGCGGGAATAACCGTGGCTTCCATCGAAACGGCAAGGCCCTGGATCACGTTTGTGCCGTGGCCTGTGACCGATGCTTGCGCAATCGAGCGAACAGGGCGATACTCAGTGCTGGTGTAATATTCTGTCACAACAATAATCGCCGCTGTGACCAACAGGCCGATCACCGCACAATAGAACAACGCCATGCCTGTGAAGCTGATTTTGCCTACAGTGAATGCTGTGGCAAGCCCCTGTGGCAACACTTTATCGATCACAAAATACATGGCCACAAGCGATAAAACGCCTGTCACGGTGAGGCCTTTGTACAAAGCCCCCATGATGTTGTTGTTTTTGCCGAGCTTCACGAAATAGGTGCCAATCACCGATGTGAGAATGCACGCACCGCCAATAGCGAGTGGCAATAGCATTGCCGATTCCACAAGTTTTGAACCTGCAAAATAGATTGAACCCAACACCATGGTGGCAACCGTTGCAACCGCGTATGTTTCGAATAAATCGGCCGCCATACCTGCGCAATCACCAACATTGTCGCCAACGTTATCGGCAATTGTGGCTGGGTTGCGGGGGTCATCTTCGGGAATTCCTGCTTCAACTTTACCCACCAAATCGCCACCAACATCAGCACCTTTTGTGAAGATACCGCCGCCCAAACGTGCGAAAATTGAAATGAGTGATGCACCAAAGCCGAGCGATACAAGTGCGTCGATCACTTTACGGTCTGTCACGGCTAAGCCTGTGATTTGTGTGAGGTAGTAGTAATAGACCACCACGCCCAAAAGCGCGAGACCCGCCACCAACATGCCTGTTACCGCACCAGATTTAAACGCGATGTCTAAACCCGCAGCCAAACTTTTGCTAGAAGCCTGTGCAGTGCGCACGTTAGCGCGTACAGACACATGCATGCCAATGAACCCTGCCAAGCCAGACAAAATGGCGCCAATAGCGAAGCCAATTGCAGCCGTGATGGAAAGGAAATATGCGGCCAGCGCAAAAATCACCACGCCAACAACCGAAATGGTTGCATATTGGCGAGAGAGATAGGCTTGCGCGCCTTCTTGAATTGCGCCCGCAATTTCTTGCATCCGCGCGTTACCCGCATCTTGGGCCATCACTGAGCGGATGGTGATGATCCCATAAAGGATCGCAACCAAACCGCACAGCATAATCATCAATAATGGTGACATGTGTGAACTCGCACTTCTAGAGTTAGATTGATATACAGAATCAGCCGCGCAGGGCATGCCACACGCGGATTGTGAGCGCACACTGCCAAAATTGGGGCGAGATTGCAAGGCGCGTTTTTATAAAATGAAATTATATGCAATGAATATGCATAATTTTTAATAAAAGCGGCTGCAAAAGCAGCCTAAATGGCAGAGACTACCTAATTGTGGGTTGATTGCCTTATGTTTTTGTTGATAGCTGCTATAAGAAAAATAGTTCCTGCACCGACAATAGATGGCAAATTTAAATTAAATTTTATACGTTGTTTTGGAGTGAAATTTTCAAGAAAATAAGAATATTTAAATATATTGATATCGCACAATAGCGTTAGTAGTTTATAGAGGCCAGGCTTTTTTAAATTATCTTTTGACATAAGACTGAAAATTATATCCTTGTTTTTTGCAATTTGAGCGCGGGTAAATGCATAATCTTTTGTATATTTAGGATTTTTAAAGTGTAATGAGTTGAATTTATATTCAAAAAAATATTTTGCGTGTGCATAATCCCTAATATTTGTAGTGGCGCGCGCTAAATTTGTCAGTTCACGTGTTGTGCCACCAGACTTAAAATAATGATCGAGTTCTTTCACATAATATAGAGATATTTTTTCATTTGCTGCATCTTGCGTTTGTAAATTAGAAAACTTTGAAACAAAATTTGAAAAAGGGATATAGTCAGGAATACTTTGTGAGATATGCAATTCTGTCGCCCACGCTAAATTTACGCGATAAGTACGTTGAATACGTTCATTTAATAGTGGCGCTGCTGAGTTGTGTAATAATGCGACCATGACCATCACTTTTTATAAATATAATACACAATTATTTGTCAATTTTGTGAACCCATGTCAATAAAATTTGTTTTATATAAAATGCAGTTGCAAATTGAATTTATCACGTGTTAGGCGGTGTATATGTCCCTATTTCGCCTCTATATCCGTGTGCTTGGCCTGCTGCGCTCTGACAAATGGCTGGCGGTTTCGCTCGTGCTGGCCAATATTGCATTGGTGGGCTTTCAATTTGCCGAGCCCATCCTTTATGGGTGGATTATTAACGCGCTTACTAACAATACAATGGCCATGCCCTATGTAGTGAAATGGGCGATTGTGGGCTTTTTGGGTGTGCTTTCGGGCATATGGATTGCGCTACAGGCCGATCGCCTCGCGCATCGGCGGCGGCTGGCGGCAATGGCGGAATATTTTGAGCATGTAATTGCCCTGCCGGCATCATTTCATGGCGCGTCCCATTCGGGGCGGTTGATGAAGGCGATGCTCAGCGGCACCGATCATTTGTTTTCATTGTGGCTGACGTTTTTCCGTGAGCATATTGGCGCGATATTCTCGCTCATTATATTGGTGCCACTTTCACTCACTATGAATTGGCGGTTGGCGATTTTGCTGTTCGCGCTTGTGATTATATATGGCAGTTTGAACGCCTTTGTGGTGCGCAAAACCTACAATGGCCAAGATGAGGTGGAGCGGCACCATGTGGCGCTGGCGGCGCGCGCGGGCGATGTGTTCGGCAATGTGGCGGTGGTACAGGCCTTCACGCGCCTTTCCGCAGAGGTTTCAGGCCTCAAAAGCACCATGGAACAATTATTAAAGGCGCAATACCCTGTGCTCAGCTGGTGGGCGGTGCTCACCATTCTCACCAAAGCCAGCTCCACCCTCGCAATTGTTTCTATTTTCGCGCTCGGCGTGATGTTGCATGACAAAGGCCAGGCTTCGGTGGGCGACATCATCACATTTGTAGGCTTTTCCACCATGCTTATTGGCAAGCTTGAGCAGCTCACGGGGTTTGTCTCGCGCATATTTTTCCAAACTGCTGGGCTTAAAGAATTTTTCGCCATGCTGGATGCACAAACCACGGTGCCTGAGGCGTCAGATGCACCTGAATTGCAGGTGAAAAAAGGCACAGTCAGTTTTGAAAATGTGAGTTTTTTATACGGCAATACGGGCGGCGGGGTTAAAAATCTCAATTTCACCGCCCATGCGGGGCAAACTGTTGCGCTGGTGGGCACCACAGGTGCGGGCAAAACCACCGCATTAGCATTGCTGCAGCGTGCGAATGACCCAACCGCTGGCCGCATATTGATTGATGGGCAGGATATTAAAACCACCACGCTCACATCGCTGCGCCGCGCCATCGCCATTGTGTTTCAAGATGCGGGCCTGTTCAGCCGCTCGATTGCGGAAAATCTGCGTATGGGCAAGCCAGATGCCAGCGATGAGGAACTCAACGCCACCCTCAAAAAAGCGCAAGCCGCGGAGTTCATCGCCCGCAAGGAGTATGGCATCAACACCCAGCTTTCAGAGCGCGGCAGCAATTTATCGGGCGGGGAACGTCAGCGGTTGTCCATCGCGCGCGCCATGCTGAAGGATGCGCCCATATTGATTCTCGATGAGGCCACATCGGCGCTGGATGTAAGTACCGAGGCTAAGGTGCAAAAAGCGTTTAATGCGCTGGCCAAAGGCCGCACCACCTTTATCATCGCGCATCGACTGTCCACCATTCGTAATGCCGATTTGATTTTGGTGCTCGATCAGGGCGAAATTGTTGAGCGCGGTACATTTGACGAATTGGTGAGGCAGGGCGGTGTATTCGCAAATATGGCCAGCGCGGGCGGGTTTACCGTGCCGAAGGTGGATGGATAATTGTCTAAACGCCCCTCATCCAAGTGCTTGACACTAGGATGAGGGATCTACAAAAACCCCCTTGATCCGTAGCGCAATCCCGTCTAGCACTATGGCACAATTTTAACACACATACGAAGGATCGCCCAATGTTTATCTCTGAAGCGTTTGCCCAAGCCGCAACCGGCACCACTGATTTGCAAAGTCTTATGCAAAGTCCCATCATGCCATTGGCGGTGATGTTTATCTTTATGTATATGTTGATCATTCGCCCGCAGCAGCAAAAAGCCAAAGCCTTGCGCGCCATGGTCGATAATTTGCGTCGTGGTGATGTGGTGGTGACGTCTGGCGGCGTTGTGGCCAAAGTGGTTAAGGTGGAAGACCCAGAATTGCAGTTGGAAGTTGCCACAGGCGTGAATATGCGCGTGATGAAGGCGGCAATTGTTGAAGTGCGCACTAAAAGTGAACCCGTTGCCAATGATAGTAAGGCGGGATAAATACCGTTCGTCATCCTCGGGCTTGACCCGAGGATCTGCTATTTGTACTGATAAATGGATCCTCGGGTCAAGCCCGAGGATGACGAAATAACGGATTACGAAAGCCTATCCCTATGCGCATTTCTCGATTAAAATCCTTTTTGGCCTATGGCTTTTCGCTATTTGCTGTATTGCTTGCATTGGCAAATGTATTTCCCGATGCCAAGGATGGTTTCATGCGCCACATACCACGCCTCACTTTGGGGCTCGACCTGAAGGGCGGCTCGTATCTGTTGCTTGAGGTCGACACAGCAGTGGTGAAAAAGGATAAAATTGACGCATTGCGCGATGATGTGCGCAGCCGTTTGCGTGAGGCAAAATTGCCCACAGCTGGTATTATTGCGCAGGCCGATGGTGTGATTGTCAAAGCGCGCCAAGCGGAAGACCAACCCAAAATTCTGAAAGCGCTGGAATCGCTTGCCAATGTGAGCACCGATCCGTTAATCGGTCGCACAACGCAAGATGCCATTGTGCAAGCTGTGGGCACAGACGCCGTTAGTATTAAAGTGACAGAACAAGGTCTTAACGCCAAGCTTTCAAAAGCAGTGGAACAGTCTATCGCCATTGTAGAGCGCCGTGTGAACGAGCTGGGCACAGTGGAGCCCACAATTCAGCGCCAAGGGACAGATCGCATCTTGTTGCAAGTGCCGGGCCTGCAAGACCCAAAACGCCTTCGGGATTTGCTGGGGCAAACCGCGAAACTTTCATTTCGCATGGTCGATACAACCGTGACTGATGAAGCCATAGCCGCGGGGCGCTTGCCGACAGATTATGAAGCGCTGCCGCATGTAGACAAAGGCTTGCAAGCAGGCGGCATGATGGCCGTGCAAAAATCGGCGTTGGTGGCGGGGGAAGATTTGACGGATGCGCAAGCCTCGTTCGACTCTCGCTCCAATGAGCCGATTGTCAATTTCAAGTTCAACACCACGGGCGCGCGCAAATTTGGTGTGGCCACCGAGCAAAATGTGGGCAAACCATTTGCCATCGTGCTGGATAATAAAATCATTTCTGCACCCGTAATCCGCGAGCCTATTCGTGGCGGTTCAGGCCAAATTTCGGGCAATTTTAGCGTGCAGGGTGCCAATGATCTGGCCATATTGCTTCGCGCTGGCGCTTTACCTGCTCCGCTCAAAGTTCTGGAAGAGCGCACTGTTGGCCCAGCGGTTGGGGCGGATTCCATCGCGGCGGGTAAATTAGCGTCGCTGGTGGCGGTGGGTCTTGTCGCCGCCTTTATGCTTGCGGTGTATGGATTGTTCGGCCTGTTTGCGCTGATTGCTTTGGTGGGCAATATTGGGTTGCTCATTACGGGGCTTTCCTTCTTCGGCGCGACACTCACTTTGCCAGGCATTGCGGGCATTGTGCTCACCATGGGGATGGCAGTCGATAGCAACGTGCTAATTTACGAACGCATTCGTGAGGAGTATAAAGCTGGACGCACGGTTATCTCGGCACTTGAGGCAGGCTTTGAGCGCGCATTGGGCACAATTGTGGATGCCAACATCACCACATTGATTGCAGGGGCTGTACTGTTTTTCGTGGGCAGCGGGCCTGTTAAGGGCTTTGCAGTAACGTTATGCTTGGGCATTATCACCACATTATTTACGGCGTATACCCTTACCCGTGTGATTGTGGCGCATTGGTATAAGTTTGCGCGTCCGAAAACACTTAATTTATGAGGCCAAAAATGGCACTAAGGTTCATTCCTGATAATACCAATATCCCGTTTATGAGTACACGGCGGTTTTTCTTGGCATTTTCATTCATCACCTCGCTTATCTGTGTGGCGCTGCTGTTCACCAAGGGCGTGAATTATGGTGTTGATTTTAAAGGCGGCACAGTGATCGAGGTACAATCGGCTACCCCCGTGGCGAATATCGCCGCATTGCGGGCGCAGCTGGCAGGCATTGGGCAAGGCGCGGAAGTGCAGGAATTTGGCGCGGCCAATATCGCGCTCATCAAAATGGGGGCGCAGGAACAGCAGGGCACATCCAGCGTGGCCGATCAGGTGAAGCAAACCTTGGGGGATGCCTACACCATTCGCCGCGTGGAAACGGTTGGGCCGCGCGTTTCCAGTGAGTTGATCACCTCGAGTGCAACTGCGGTAGCCATAGGTGCCTTGCTAATTCTCATTTATTTATGGTTTCGCTTTGAGTGGCAATTTGCTGTAGGGGCGGTGCTGGCCACCTTGCATGATATTGTGCTCACGCTTGGGTTTTACAGCCTCAGCGGCATTGAATTTAACCTCACATCCGTGGCGGCACTGCTGACCATTTTGGGCTATTCGCTTAATGATACGGTGGTGATTTACGACCGCATTCGCGAAATGTTGCGCCGTTATAAACGCAAGCATTTGCATGAAGTGATCAATCTCTCTATCAACTCCACGCTTTCGCGCACTGTGTATGTAAGCTTCACTGTGTTTTTGGCTTTGCTGGCGTTGGTGTTCTTGGGCGGTGATGTTCTGTATTCTTTTTCATCTGCCATGTTGATTGGTGTTGTGGTAGGTACATATTCTTCCATTTTTGTGGCCTCGCCATTGCTGATGTTGTTCAATTTGCGGCCTGAAACAGTGGCATTGCCCAATGCCACCAAAGAGGCCTAAACTGAACGCCGTCACGCATTGCCAGCAGCTGGTCCGATCGCAGCGCAAGGATCATTTTTTATCCAGCCTATTCGCGCCAGCGGATACACGCCCACATTTATGGGCGCTCTATGCCTTCTCGCATGAGCTGGCACGCGTGCAACATGTGGTGCATGAGCCGCTGGCGGGTGAGGTGCGGCTGCAATGGTGGCGCGATGCGTTGGAAACGGGCGGGCAGGGGCACCCTGTGGCAGAAGCCATTTGCGCTACAATCGCGCAATTTACGCTGCCGCTCGCGCCATTCCATGCCATGATCGACGCCCATGTGTTTGATGTATACCACGACCCCATGCCCTCATTGAATGACCTTGAAGGCTATGCGGGGGAAACCGACGCGGCGGAAATTTTTCTGGCGATGTTGATTTTAAATGACGGAAAACCCCATGATGGTGCTGAATTGGCTGGCCATGCGGGGTGCGCGTGGGCTTTGTGTAATGTGCTGCGTTTGCTGCCTATGCACCGCGCCATGGGGCGGGTGTATGTGCCAGCCGATATTTTGGCGCAATTTGGGTGCACCGCGCATGATGTGCTCAATGCACCAGAAAAGCCTGAATTGCAGCAGGTGTTGGGTGCCGTGTTGGATCGGATAAACTGGCATATGGCGCAGATGCGTGCGCTATCAAACGCAGCGGATGCACACGTGCAGCCCTCATTTCGATATGTGCATGGTGTTGCAAAATATGCACGGCGGATGCGGAATACAAAAATAAATTATTATATTCACACACTACATTTTGCACCACTCAATCATATATTAACGATATTATTCAAATAAACGTGTTATTATTCCTCTTAATATGATAAATAATGAGATTACCTATAGGCAAAATTAAATGACTCACGAACAAAAATCCACAAGAGCGTATTACGAAGCACTTTACGATGTGCCACCGCATCTGCCTGTTGTGGTTCGCAAGTTATTCGTTGCATTTTATATGCTAAAGCACAAAGGTGTTGTTTTTACAGTATATAGTATCTATAAAAGAATTTTAACACGCATTCATATGAATTTTATTGATGTAAAAATTGATAAAAAACTTAAATATACCGCTTTGAATAATGAAAAACTTGAGGGTATGAATTTAAAAAATAAAGGTGATGCTCAAAACCTTGAAGAAATATTTTATGCGCCAACTTACTACAAAACATGCATGTGGTCGCTTCAAGCGCTCAAGATAAAGTATAGTGACTTTACAGTTATTGATTGTGGGTCCGGTTTGTCATATGCACTGTATGCAATTGCTCAATTTCCATTTAAGGCAATTATAGGTGTTGAATTTGCTCAAGAATTATATGAGCGCGGTGCTTTAAACGTGAACCATTTTATCAATCAAGATAATATTTTATGTAAAGACATAAAAGTTCTTCATCAAGATATACTTGAGTATGATATTCCCAATGTGCCGCTTGTTGTTTATGTGTGCAACCCGTTTAATGCAGATATTATGAAACCGTGGATAGATGCCCTCGTCGCATCATATTTGAAATCACCAAGAGACATTATTGTGGTGTATTCAAATCCAGTTTTGAGTTCATTATTTAAAAATCACCCGAATGTAGCCCAGTATCCGATCTCATTGTGGAAAAACTTAACATTAAAGGTCGCTAGTCCATTTGATGTTAATTTTTATTATATCAAAGGTTGAGCATCGCTTTAGTGCTTTTGCAGCAACGCAATAAAAAATCCATCCGTATGGGTGTGGTTTGGCAACAATGAAAGCGAGGCGGTGGTGTCATTCAGCCCTAAACCAGCGGCAATTTGGCTATAGAGCGCTTTTGGCAAATGCTGGGCAAACGGCTTTGGTGTAAACTCTTTACGTTCGGCCAGAAATGCTTGAATTTGCATATCATTTTCCTGCGGCAGCATCGAGCATGTAATGTAGGCCAGCACGCCGCCTGTCTTCACATATTGCGCGGCATCCACCAAAATTTCGCGCTGCTCCGCCATGCGCTGGCGCAATTGCTTCTCGCTCAAGCGCCATTTGCTATCGGGCTTGCGGCGCCATGTGCCGGTGCCTGTGCACGGGGCATCCACAACCACAAGGTCCATTTTGCTAAAAAGCGTTTCCAGCGGGGCGGGCTTTTTCGGGTCAATCGCCACAATATTGGTGGCACCGCTGCGCTCCACACGGGGGTAGAGCCCTGCAAGGCGCAATCGATCCGCATCATAGGCATAGACGGTGCCCGAATTTTCCATCTGAGCCGCCAGTGCCAGCGTTTTGCCGCCACCGCCTGCGCATAAATCGAGCACCTGTTGGCCAGCGCGTGCGCCACACAACAGCGAAACCAGCTGCGAACCTTCATCTTGAACTTCAAACCAGCCGCGATGATAGGTTTGCTCGGCCTCTAAATGTGGGGTTTTGAGCTTGCCAGCGGCAGGCGCAATGCGAATGCCCAAGGGCGAGATGGCGCAAGGCGTGGCATTGATGTGGGACAGCTCCGCCAGCACCGCTTCACGCGTGGCTTTGAGTATGTTGGCGCGAATATCCACGGGCGCGCGGGTGGTTTGCGCGGCCATAATGGCCACGGCGTTGGCTTCGCCATAGGCCTCCGCGATATAGGGTGTCATCCATTTAGGAAAATTGCCGCGAATATGGGCGGGCGCTTCCGCCAATGTAGCGTCTGCTTGCTCAATACTGCGAATTTCCAAATCGGTGAGTTGGTCGGGTGCGTGGGGCGCTTTTTCGTCCAACATAGTAATGAGCGCGGGCAGGGTGCTCCACTGCGTGGCAAATAGCGCCATCACCAGCGCGCGCGGGCTTTCCTTGCCCATAATATGCCCCAAAGTGGCCTTGTTGCGCAGCACATCATAGACCAAATGGCCGATGGTGTTGCGGTCGCCCGAGCCCGCAAAGCGATGCTCCTTGCCCCACGCCTCCAATGCCTTTTGCGCCGGCGCATGATGGTTGAGAATTTGCTGAAGGACTTGAATGGCAGCAGCCAATTGGGCGGAGGGTTTCATGTTACACCGTCATCCTCGGGCTTGACCCGAGGATCTATTTGAATTGTTAAAGTGGATCCTCGGGTCAAGCCCGAGGATGACGGAGCTTACTTACTATAATTCGGGCTTTCGCGCGTGATTTGCACACCATGAACGTGCGACTCTGAAAGCCCTGCATTGGTGATGCGCACAAATTGGGCGCGGTCTTGAAACTCGGTAATGGTGCGGGCGCCACAATAGCCCATCGAGGCGCGCAAGCCGCCCGTGAGTTGATGCAGCACAGCGCCCACAGGGCCTTTATAGGGCACTTGGCCTTCAATGCCTTCTGGCACTAATTTCAGCGTGTCTTTCACATCGGCTTGGAAGTAGCGGTCGGCCGAGCCGCGCGCCATGGCGCCCACCGAACCCATGCCGCGATAGGCTTTGAACGAGCGCCCGCCTGAGAGGAAGGTTTCGCCTGGTGCTTCTTCCGTGCCGGCCAGCAAGCTGCCAATCATCACGGCAGATGCACCTGCGGCAATGGCTTTTGCCAAATCACCCGAGAATTTAATGCCGCCATCAGCAATCACGGGGATGCCCGCCGCTTTGGCCACATGTGCAGCTTCTAAAATCGCGGTGAGTTGCGGCACGCCCACACCCGCCACAATGCGCGTTGTGCAAATAGAACCAGGGCCGATCCCCACTTTAATGCCATCCACACCCGCTTCAATGAGCGCCTGCGCGGCATCGGCGGTGGCGATATTGCCCGCAATAATTTGAATCGTTTTGCTGTAGGCACGCACACGCTTCACCATTTCCAACACGCGGGAGGAATGGCCATGTGCGGTGTCGATCACCACCACATCCACACCTGCGTCAATCAGCAATGTGCTGCGTTCATAGCCTGCTTCGCCCACAGTGGTGGCGGCGGCAACTCGCAGGCGGCCGTGTGCATCCTTGGCGGCATTGGGGTGTTCTTGAGTTTTTTCAATGTCTTTTACGGTCATCAAGCCTGTGATACGGAAGGCTTCATCCACCACCAGCAGTTTTTCAATGCGGTGTTGGTGGAGGAGCTTTTTGGCCTCATCTTGGCTCACACCCTCACGCACGGTGATGAGATTTTCATGCGTCATCAGTTCCCGCACGGGCTGCTCCATATTGGTGGCAAAGCGCACATCGCGATTGGTGAGAATGCCTACTAGCGTGCCGCCCGCTTCCACCACGGGAATGCCCGAAATACGGTGATTTTGCATCAGCGCCAGCGCATCGGCCAATGTTGCAGTGGGCGCGATGGTGAATGGATTGGTGACCAGCCCCGATTCATAGCGCTTCACACGGCGCACATGGGCGGCTTGCTCATCGGGCTCAAGGTTGCGGTGGATCACGCCCATGCCGCCAGCTTGTGCCATCGCAATGGCCAGCGGCGCTTCGGTTACGGTGTCCATAGCGGCGGAAATCAGGGGAATGTTCAATGAAATGCCGCGCGTTACCAGCGTGCGTGTGTTGGCCTGAGATGGCAGCACCTCAGAATAGCGCGGCTGCAGCAATACATCATCAAAGGTCAATGCTTCGGGGATCACGCGCGTATTGCGCAAGCTGGATGGGGTGTTTGTCATCGGCAAAGCATCCTTTTTGAGCGATAGACAGCAAAATGGGGTGAATGTCAATTGAATTTTGCAGTGATGCTGTTATACAAAAGCAACATTTGGAGGCCACATGCTACGCGATTCCCTCACCCAAGCCATGAAAGACGCCATGAAATCGGGCGATAAAGCCCGCCTTTCCACCGTGAGGATGGTGCTGGCCGCTATCAAGGATAAAGACATTGAGCAGCGCGGCATTGGTAAAGATCCACTCAATGCGGATGAAATTCTGGCCACGCTCCAAAAAATGGTGAAGCAGCGGCAAGATAGCGCGAAAATGTATATCGATGGTGGCCGACAGGAGCTCGCCGACATCGAAAATGCCGAAATCGCGATCATTCAATCCTTCATGCCCGCACAAATGAGCGATGAAGAAGCACAAGCGGCTGTAAAAGCGGTTGTTGTTGAACTTGGTGCAACCTCCATGAAGGATATGGGCGGTGTGATGGCCTCCTTGCGCGCTAAATATGCCGGTCGCATGGATTTTGGCAAAGCCAGTGGATGGATTAAGGCGGCTTTATCGTAGAGGCTGAGGCTTAAAATTTGGCGGGGATGTCTTCAGATTGATGAAGGATGTCGACCACAGTAATAATATTCGTCTTTACTCTATAAAATATGACGTGGCTTTCTTTCGGGAAACTGTAGAGAGTTGGTGAGAGGTCTTCGCGTAGGCGACCTAGATAAGGCTGTTCACAGAGCACGATACAGATGCTTTCAAGCTCCGCTAAATAAGTTAAGCTTTGCTCACGCCCCCATCGGGCACGTGTATATTTACCGATTTCTTTTAAGCTAGCGCGCGCATTTTGGGTGATGATGAGCTGTCTCATGCATGCGCCTCAGCATCCAGTTCAGCAATAAGGTCATCAAGGCAGAATGGTACACATTCACCAGCATCCGCTTGTGCTATACTGGGCGCCAAAATCTGCTTCAATCGCGCTAATTTCAACTCATACAACAGCTTTTCGTTCACCTCCATAGTGCGGATGGCTTCACGCACCACCTCGCTGGCGTTGCTATAAAGGCCGCTGGCCACTTTTTTCTGGACGATGTCCATTAATTCTGGTGTGATCGATACATTCATTGCTGGCATGGTGCGCTCCTGATTTTTCAAAATCTTACGACAATCGCAGAATTTTGTCAATCTTTGCGCAAAGTGTGGCATAAAGTGGTCTTCAAGAATTGATAATGCTTCGCAACAATTCTTGATTTACGCTACGCGGTTCGCTATCGCTCCTGCCAATTTTTCAAAAAAATTGGGTACATTAAAATCCATCCCCGCCTTTATAAAGCCTCGAGTGCCTGTATTGCTCATCTTTTCATGCGGATGTCGCTTTCACGTGTTCCGCGCCCCTGCCTCAACCATGGAAAAATTACGAGGACTTTAGGGTCTAATGGAAAAATGCTGACACAGGATCAGGAGCACTGCTACGGTTCTGAACCTTCACACGCCATTTCTGGTGTGCTGAGTATCAATATACCCCGTAACGCACTGTGGTGCATAAGGTTTTTGTTATAGTGAGATTTCAAAGGGATGGGGGGCGCAGAAACAGCCCCCTTGCATCCCACCGCAAAATCCCGCACATAGAGCTCATGCGTGACAATACTCAAATTTTGGATGAAATCCGTGCGCGGCTGCCAACGTCGGTGGTGGTGGGGCGGCGCGTGCAGCTGAAAAAGCGCGGGCGCGAGTGGGTGGGCTTGTCGCCCTTCACGCAGGAAAAAACGCCGTCGTTCACCGTGAATGATGTGAAGGGGTTTTATCATTGCTTCTCCACCAGCAAGCACGGCGATATTTTCAGCTTTGTGATGGAAACCGAGGGGCTGAGCTTCCCCGAGGCGATTGAGAAGCTGGCGGGGGAGGCGGGGGTTGCGCTGCCAAAATTTGAGCAACGCGCCGAGCAAAAGCAGGTCTATGACCAAAATCAGCGCCTGTTGGCGGCGTGTGAAGCGGCGTGTGTATATTTTGAAGGCGTGTTGATGCGCCCTGAAGCGGGCGCCGCGCGCGCCTATATGGAAAAGCGCGGGTTGCTGGGCAAGGCGCAGAAGGAGTTTCGGCTGGGCTTTGCCACGGGTGAACGCTTTGCGCTGCGTGATGCACTCACCAATCAGGGCTTCAGCAAAGAGGAGCTGATGCTCTCGGGCTTGCTCATCCATGGCGACGATATTCCCGTGCCCTATGATCGATTTCGCGATCGGATCATATTCCCCATTCAAGATGCTAAGGGCCGCGTGATCGCTTTTGGTGGCCGCGCGATGGCGGCGGATGCGCAAGCGAAATATCTCAATTCGCCTGAAACGCCCCTGTTCCACAAGGGACACACGGTGTTTAACATCCATCGTGCGCGCAAGGCCGCGCATGAGGCGGGGCAATTGCTGATTGCCGAAGGCTATGTGGATGTGATCGCGCTGGCCATGCACGGCTTTATGTATGCGGTGGCGCCGCTGGGCACTGCGCTCACCGAGGAGCAATTGGCATTAATTTGGCGCATGACCCCTGTGCCCACTTTGTGTTTTGATGGCGATAAAGCGGGGCTGAAGGCGGCGTATCGCGCGGTGGATACGGCCATGCCGCATTTGGAGCCCGGCAAAAGCCTGAATTTTGCATTTTTGCCGCAGGGGCAAGACCCTGATGATCTGCTCAAAACAGGGGGTGCGCAGGCGATGCACAATGTGCTGGCCGCGCAGGAGCCGCTGATTCAAGTGTTGTGGCGGCGTGAAACTTCGGCCCACACGCATGATACGCCCGAGGCACGGGCATTGCTCGAGCGCGACATTCATAAGCTGGCGCAGCGGATTAAAAACCCTGATGTGGCAAGGCATTATGGCGCGGAGTTAAACAAAAATCTTGAGGCGTTATTGGGCACCGCCAAGCAGGCAGAGCAGGACAAACGGCCATGGGCGCGAGGGCAAGGCGGCGGCTATCAGAAGGATCGGTTCAACAAAGCGCCTGCGGTATACCGCCCCAGCGTGGCGCAGCATGTGATTGCGCACAATAACGCGCTGGCGGTGGAGGCCGGGTTTATTTTGGGCGTGGTGGCCTTCCCGCAATTGCTGGATGAACATTTGGATGATGTGTTGAACATCCCCATCAGCGACCCTAGCGTGGAAAAATTGCGCCGCCAGCTGGTGGCCATCATTTGCGCGCAGCCCGATATCGCCAATGAGCAGCTGCTCATCGCGCTGGATGGGGCAGGGGCAACTGGCCACTTGCAGCACGCCCGCACGCTTGTGCACCGCGAGCAAACTTTCACCAACCCTGAAACCAATGCGCAAAAAGCCATGTTGGCGTGGCATAATAATTTGAAGCGCCATTTGAAATATCAACAACTTGCGGCCGATTTGAAGCAAGCCGAGGCGGATTTTGTCGCCAGTGAACGCGAAGAAGACTGGCAGCGGCAAATTGCACTCAAAAATGAGCTAGATGCGCTGATGGCGCTTGAGGTAGAGTGAGGGGGGGCGCCAAAACAGGTGTCATTCTGAACGCGCGCTAGCGCAGTGAAGAATCTCCCTGAATTAGCACTCAGATAGCAGGAGATCCTTCGCTATCGCTTAGGATGACATCCTTGTCTGATAATGATCTGATATTGCGCCGCGCGCGCAATTGCGCTAGAGGCTTTGCCAAACATAAGGAACGCACATGTCCTCTATTTCTTACGCTGATGCTGGCGTTGACGTTGAAGCGGGTAATCAATTTGTGAATGCCATGAAAGCGTTGGTGAAAAGCACTGCGCGCCCAGGGGCGGATGCTGAAATTGGTGGCTTTGGCGCGATTCTCGATTTGAAAGCCGCAGGGTTTGAAGACCCGCTGTTAATTTCCACAACCGATGGTGTGGGCACCAAGCTGAAAATTGCCATTGAAACGGGGCAGCATAGCACCATTGGCATCGACCTTGTGGCCATGTGCGTGAATGATCTGATTGTGCAAGGCGGCACGCCGCTGGTATTCCTCGATTATTACGCCACTGGTAAGCTGGATAAAGCGGTGGGCCTAGAAATTGTGCGCGGTATTGCGGCGGGTTGTGTGGAAAGTGGTTGCGCGCTTGCGGGCGGTGAAACGGCGGAAATGCCGGGCATGTATGCGGAAGGCGATTACGACCTTGCGGGGTTTTCAGTTGGTGCTGTGGCGCGTGGGCATTTGTTGCCGCGTTTGAACGAGATGGCCGCAGGCGATGTATTGCTCGGCCTGCCATCCTCTGGCGTGCACTCCAATGGCTATTCACTGGTGCGCAAACTGGTGGCATATGCGGGGCTCAATTGGCATTCCCCCGCACCGTTTGCGGCTGGCAAAACCTTGGCCGATGTATTTCTCACACCCACGCAGCTTTATGTGAAGCCCGTATTGGCCGCACTTGCCGCCCATCGTGCCAGCATTGTGGGCTTGGCGCATATTACAGGTGGTGGGATCACTGAAAATTTGCCGCGCGTGTTGCCAGAAGGCTTGGGTGCGGTGGTGAACACCTCGGCATGGCACATGCCGGCAGAATTTGCATGGATGCAAGCCGTGGGCAACACCACACAGGCCGAAATGCTACGCACATTCAACTGCGGCATTGGGTTTGTGATGGTGGTGAAACCAGATGCAGCGCAGGTGGTGCTCGCGCATATGCAGCTTTCCATGCCCGCAGCACGCATCATTGGCCAATTGCAATTGCGTGTGGGTGAGGCAGTGGAATATAGCGCTTAATGCTTCTTCTGAATGATCACATCATTGGCATGCACCATGCCCAGCACATCGCGGGCGCGCTCTTCCAGCATGTCGGGGTCGAGGCTTTCGTTGCGCAGCAGGGCCACTTTATTTTCTAGTGATGCGCGTTCAACCTTCAAATCACGCATTTGCGCATTGAGATAGGCCACACGAAGCTCCTGCGCTTGGCGCGCATCCAGCCCATGCTCACCAATTGTGGCGCTATAGACAAAAAACGCGGATATTGCACAGCATACACTGCTCACAACAAGGCGATTTCGCCATTTGGTTCTCACTCTACGCATTACAACACTCAACTTACACATTCACAATAGCGTCATAGAGTTAAAAAATGACTGATAAATTAACGCGAGGGGAAAAATATTCCTAGTCAATTAAGGGTTGCAAATAATACGCCGATGGCCAGCAATCCGCCCGCAATTGCGTTTGATTTAAACAATATAAGGCAATTTGAGGTGTTGTTTGGGGTGAGGCGCCACACTTGCCAGCCCAAATGCGCGGCAAATGCGGCAATACCACTATATGCAGCAACATGGTGAGGTGAGGACAGCAGCAAGCACACCACGCTTGTTCCATAAAATGTCGCAATCCATTGCTGTGCATATGCGCCAAATGCGCGCGCGGTGGAGCCGATGCCTGCAATTGCGTCGTCACGAGAATCTTGCAATGCGTAAATGGTGTCATATCCCAATGTCCAGAACACGCCTGCGGCATATAGCCATAGGGCATGGGTGTTAAGCGTGCCATATGTGGCGGCCCAGCCCATTAACGCGCCCCAGTTGAAGGTGAGGCCCAGTACAATTTGTGGGTAGTTGGTGACGCGCTTGGCCAATGGGTATAGCGCCACAAGCGCAAGCGAGCTGATGCCTAAAATTGCGGTAAAGTGGTTGAATTGCAAAAGAATAATGAGCCCAATGCTGCATAGCAGCGCCATAAACACTAGCGCGTGGCGCGTGCGCAAAATGCCAGCGGCAAGCGGGCGGTTTTTGGTGCGTTCCACCACGGCATCGAGTTTTTGGTCGAGAATATCATTCCACACGCAGCCCGCAGCGCGCATGACAGTGGCGCCAATCAACATGAGCAGCATATGCCACCATAGCTGCGTGCCGCCTGCAAGCGCCACACCCCACGCGCATGGCCAAAACAGCAGCCACATGCCCACTGGCCTGTCAAATCGCGCCAGAGAATAATACGGCCACATCCATAAGGGGAGGTGGTGTAGCCAAGAATTTGGTGCAGTGTCTGCGGGCGGTGTGTGGGGTGGCGTCATGGTACAAGATTTGCATAAAATTGAGATCGCGCCAATGAAAAATCAATTGACACGATCATGTAAAGCCCACTATCAACCACACATACCAACGTGGATGGTGTATCCATTCATGTATCGTGCCCAGATGGCGGAATTGGTAGACGCACCAGCTTCAGGTGCTGGCGCTCGCAAGGGCGTGGAGGTTCGAGTCCTCTTCTGGGCACCAAATCTAAAAATTATTCATTTCATAGAACAAACGCAGCAGTGTTGGGAATTGACCTGTGCAATCGCGTGGCGTATAACGCGGGTATGAAGGGTGGTCCTTCACATGTGCAGCGTGGCTGTACAAATATCACGCGTTTTGGAGGCGGTTATGGGTTTGTTAGATGGTATTTTAGGTGGAATCGTGGGTGCGGGTGCATCCAGCTTAATTGCTGGTTTTATTGAGCAGCGCGGTGGTGTTGGCGCAATTGTTGCCGAATTTCAAGAAAAAGGCCTAGGCGAAACTGTAAAATCATGGGTGAGCACAGGTGTGAACTTGCCAGTGAGCGCGGAGCAAATTCAAAGTGTAATTGGTCAAGATAGACTTGCAGGACTCGCCAGCAAACTCGGCATGACACCAGAAGAATTGAGCGCGAAAGTAGCAGAATATTTGCCAGGGGCGATTGATAAACTCACACCAAATGGTGAGATACCAACGCAAGCGGCTTAATTTCATCGCGCAAGCAGTTTAAGGCGTTAGTGATTCAAATTCACTAGCGCTTTTTTCTTTTTAACTTGCACATTCGTGCAAATTCCCGTATGCAGCGCACTGCTGCTTCCACACCCTTGGAGGGGAAGTGGCCGTTTGTGAACACCTCCAATTTGAAAGAGAGCATCATGTCTCAGTTAAAAGAACTGCAAGCATTGCCTCGTACGCGGTCGGGCAAGGGGGCCGCGCGTGCAGATCGTCGTGATAATCGTGTGCCAGCCGTGATCTATGGTGCAGGCGAACCCCCTATGGGTATTACAGTGGATTTCAAAGAAATTAAGCAACGCATTTATGCGGGGCATTTCTTGACAACATTGTACAGCATTGATGTGGCAGGCACCAAAGTGCTCACCATTCCAAAGGCTTACCAATTGGATAAGGTGAAGGACTTCCCAATTCATATTGACTTTTTGCGTGTGAATGAAAATGCACGTATCACAGTTGATGTGCCAGTTCATATTTTGAACGAAGCAACATCTGTAGGCGTGAAATTAGGTGGCAGCTTATCCTTGATTGAGCATCACCTTGAAGTGACTTGCTTGGCCACACAAATTCCAGATTCGATTGATATTGATATTGCGAAATTGGAAATCGGCGCCATTGTGCACGCTAAGGATGTGAAATTGCCTGAAGGCGTGAAGTTTGTGGATTCTACAGATTTTGCCATCCTTTCAATTTCAGCACCAAAAGTAGCGGAATAAAATGCCACAGGCTGATGCTGTGGTGGTTGTGGGCTTAGGAAACCCTGGCGGTGAATATGCCCACACACGCCACAATATTGGTTTTATGGTGGTTGACGCGATACATGAACGCCACGGGTTTGCCCCGTGGCGTTTGCGCTATGAAGGCTTGGTAAGTGAAGGCATATTGGATGGCACAAAGTGCTATTTGGTGAAGCCACAAACCTTTATGAATCTCTCTGGCACATGCGTGCAGCCATTGCTGCAATTTTACAAAATTCCTATATCGGATGTAATTGTCATCCACGATGAGCTAGACCTTGATGTGGGCGAAATGCGCATGAAGCAAGGCGGCGGCGATGCGGGGCATAATGGCCTCAAGTCCATCTCACGTGCGCTGGGGGGCACATATCACCGCCTCCGCATAGGCATTGGCCACCCGCGCCGGCTGAATTTACCAATTGATGTCAGTGATTATGTGCTTGGGAAAATCACCGCAGATGAACAGAAGATCATTGTGCCGATTATTGAGAAAATTGTTGAGCATGTAGGCGATATTTGTGTGTTGAAAAAACTTATTGCGTGATGGTGCGTGTGCAATAAAAAAAGCCCCACTTGCGCGAGGCTTTTTTAACTAATACATGGTGAGTCAATTACCCAACCAAGCCAGTTTTTTTAGCAGATTCTGCAGGTGCATCAAAAAATAATGCATCGGTAGTAATTTCAGCATCTTCTGCCACCACTTCAATGACTTGTTTCTTCGCATCATCAGCAGAACGTGCAACATTAACAGTCACTTTGCTGACCACATCGGCATGCAGCAATACCACAACTGTGGTTGCACCTAGCATTTTGATGGGAGTGTTAAGTACAACATGGTGACGATTCACTTCAGCAAAGCCTTTAGCAACAATCGCATCCGCAATATCGCGTGCAGAAACGGAACCGAACAAATGGCCGCTTTCGCCCGCTTGACGAATGATCACCACTTCGGTGCCATCGAGTTTCGCGCTTACAGTTTCCGCTGTAGCTTTGAGTGCGGCATTTTTGGCTTCAAGTTCAGCACGTTGCGCTTCAATTTTAGCTTTATTAGCTGCTGTTGCGCGTGTGGCTTTGCCTGATGGCAATAGAAAATTACGGGCGTAGCCGTCCTTTACTTTTACAACATCGCCAACTGTGCCAAGGCGGGGTACGCGTTCGAGTAGAATAATGTCCATGGTATGCTCCTATTAAGTGTTTATGGTGAGGGGGAAGAAATGGATGGGCGATTGCCATATTTTGTGCGCAGGCCCAATAGCGCATCAAACACACCGACAAGCGCCATCGGCAATATCAGCCAGCTAGCAAGTGTCAGTAATAGGTAAAAAATAGTGAGTGCCAGCATTGGCATGGGGGTTTGGCGTGCGAAAACATGCACAACCGCTGCGCCAGCGATGGCCCATAATATTAAAAACACAACGGCAAAAAATTGCGCAAAATAGCCAATTGGATTCGGCAACATAACACATGCCAAAACGGCGGCTGTGATCACAATCGCAATCGTGTTGAGTTCATACTCGTGTGCAAGGTCCAGCCAAGGCCTTTGTAAAATATGCAAATAGCGTGCAAGCCGAGCAGCGCAATAGAGGCATATCATCATGGCACTCAACCAAATGGCTGTGCCGCCCACGGGAATAGCAAGCGCAAAGGCTGTACGCATCTCGTCGTTTTCTAAGATTTGTAACACTTCTGGCGGCACACCCTTCATCGTTTTCATGGCTTCAAGTGAAGGGATGAGATGGCTCACCAATTCATCCAGAGGATAGCCCAGCGTAAATACCGCAAATACCGCAGTAATGGCGCAATTCAGTGCCAAAATGGTGAGTATTGTACCCGAATTATGCCAATAATACACGGTTGAGGTTTGCTCTGGTGCAGTGTTCTTGATTTTTAGCCGCAGCTGCAATTCATAGTGTTTAGTTGCCACATAGCACGCGGTGAGTGACGGTAAGGCAATGCCGACCATAAACAGTGCAGAAAAATATGCAGAAAAACTTGCAAGAAAAACCATTAAAAATGCAGTTGCACCAATGGTATAGGGCAGGGGGAAAGCAAGCCCAGCCAACATGAGCGGCAGTGGTGCAAAATGCAGAAATAATATCGAGAGGGGGGCGCCGCTTGCGATGCTGCCAGCCATCGCTGCTGATAACACACAACACAAAGCTGATAGAGCCAGTCGCTTATCGCGAAATATTGATGTGAGTGTGTCGTTTTTGTTCATAAGGCGCTGTCCCGAGCATGCGGTTAGGGGCGATCCGGAGATCGCCCCAGCTTAAATGTGTAGTGTTAGAAGGTCATTTCACAACGTAAGGTAAAAGACCCAAGAAACGCGCGCGTTTAATGGCTTGCGCTAGCGGGCGCTGTTGTTTCATGCTGACAGCTGTGATGCGGCTTGGTACGATTTTGCCACGTTCGGACAAAAAGCGTGAAAGCAATTTCACATCTTTGTAATCAATTTTTGGGGAGTTATCACCAGAGAATGGGCAGCATTTTTTGCGACGAAAAAATGGGCGGCGTGCGGCTTGTTCAGACATATCAATTTCCTTTTATAGTTTTAATCAGCGATTTCAAAGCCGTAGCCTTCGCCTAGTTCTTCACGCTCACGACGTTTGCGCTCTTCTTTTTCTTTACGCAACACAATGGCACTTGGGCCATCTTCGAGCTCATCCACTTTCACAGTGAAAAACCGCAGCACATCTTCAGAAATGCGCATTTGGCGCTCAACTTCATGCACAGCCTTTGCAGGGGCATCAATATTCAGAAGCGTGTAATAGGCTTTTTTGTTTTTTTGAATTTTGTACGCAATGGTGCGCAGGCCCCATTCTTCAGTTTTGGTCACTTTGCCATCATTTTGCGCGATGATTGATTTGTAATGCTCGGTGAGCGTGTTCACTTCTTCAAGTGTAGCATCTGGGCGCACCAGAAAAATATGTTCATATAGGGGCATAAGTCCTCACAAGTGTTATCAAAACCAAGGTGAAGACATGCACCACTTATTGAACCTTCAGTGCTATGCACTGGAAATCACACTAAGCGTGTAATGGAAGACACTGCACCATAAGCCCGCAGGCTTGATACGGCCATTCAGCCTTCACCAATTGCGCTGTCATTAGCACATGTAATAAGGAATGCAATCACTATTTAATATCAGTAATGAAATGACGCTGATTTTATATCAGATTTATTCCGCTATATATAGAGTGTGCCGACAATATTGTGTGGCATAGAATTGGCAGCCCGAAGAATATATAACATTTTTTACCACTTAGCGCTTGACGGGTGGGTTTTGATCGCATATGTATTGGCAACTTCAAGGCTGTTTCGATTCCTTTTCGACGTGAAAACCGAGTTATAATCGAAAAACGCTTGATCCAGATTGAACATATGAGTTCATGATCCTTATAGTTTTGCTATATAGGATCCTCTGGTTTGGAGGCGCATAAAGACCGCAAGGAGCTTTATGGGCTTTTTGTTGTTTTTGCATGTGGCATGTGTTGTGTGTAAAAATTGAGCGCTAGTTTGAAGATGTAAAGTTTAAGCAGGGGTTAGGATGCCTACCATTTCTCAGCTGATCCGGCAGCCACGTGCGCCGAAAGTGAAACGCAACAAGGTGCCTGCATTGCAGGCATGTCCGCAAAAGCGCGGTGTGTGCACGCGTGTGTACACAACGACACCAAAAAAGCCAAACTCGGCTTTGCGGAAGGTTGCAAAAATTCGCCTCACCAATGGGTTTGAGGTGATTGGATATATTCCAGGTGAAGGCCATAACTTGCAGGAGCACTCTGTTGTGCTGATCCGCGGTGGTCGTGTAAAAGATTTGCCAGGTGTTCGGTATCACATCATTCGTGGTGTGCTCGATACACAGGGTGTTAAAAATCGTAAACAGCGTCGTTCGAAATACGGCGTTAAACGTCCGAAATAAGAGGTTTTTGTATGTCACGTCGTCACGCCGCACAACGCCGCGAAGTTTTGCCTGATCCAAAGTTTGGTGATCTCGTTATCTCACGTTTTATGAATGTGGTGATGCTGGATGGTAAAAAATCTATCGCAGAATCTATTTTATATGGTGCGCTTAACATCATTCAGGCCACTCTCAAGGTGGATGAAGCAGGTGCTTTGGCGGTTTTCCATGAAGCAATCGAGAATGTATCACCTTCTATTGAGGTGCGTTCACGTCGTGTTGGCGGTGCCACCTATCAGGTGCCTGTTGAAGTGCGGACGATCCGTCGTTTGGCTTTGGCAATGCGCTGGATTGTTGCGGCTGCTCGTAAGCGGAATGACAAGCGGACTATGGAAGAATGTTTGGCGGCTGAATTGATGGATGCGAAAAATAATCGCGGCGCTGCAGCTAAAAAACGTGAAGACACTCACAAAATGGCCGAAGCCAACCGTGCATTCGCTCATTATCGTTGGTAAGCAAGTTAGATCGAGATTATTATGCCCCGTACCCATCCCATTTCAGATTATCGTAACTTTGGCATCATGGCACACATTGATGCAGGTAAAACGACTACAACTGAGCGTGTTCTGTATTATTCAGGCAAAAGCCATAAAATTGGTGAAGTGCATGATGGTGCTGCAACAATGGATTGGATGGAGCAAGAGCAAGAGCGTGGCATCACCATTACTTCTGCTGCCACAACATGCTTTTGGAATGATCATCGCCTCAATATTATTGATACCCCAGGTCACGTAGATTTCACAATTGAAGTTGAACGTTCCTTGCGTGTGCTAGATGGCGCAGTGTGTGTGCTAGATGGTAACCAAGGCGTTGAGCCACAAACAGAAACTGTATGGCGTCAAGCTGATAAATATAAAGTGCCCCGCGTTGTGTTCGTCAATAAAATGGACAAAACAGGTGCGGATTTCTTCAATTGCGTTGCTGAAATTATCACACGCGTTGGTGGAAACCCAGTGTGTATTCAATTGCCAATTGGATCTGAAAATAACTTCAAGGGCGTGATTGATCTTGTAAAAATGAACGCTGTAGTTTGGCATGATGAATCTCTCGGTGCAAAATTCGATATCGTTGAAATTCCAGCTGATTTGCTTGAGCAAGCCAAAGAATATCGTGCGAAATTGATTGAAGCGGCTGTTGAGCTTGATGATGCTTTGCTTGAGGCGTTTTTAGAAGGTAATGAGCCCTCTGAAGCTGATATTAAGCGTATGATCCGTAAAGCCGTGATCACCAATGCGTTTATTCCAGTATTGTGTGGTTCTGCCTTTAAAAACAAAGGTGTGCAGCCATTGCTTGATGCCGTTGTTGATTATCTGCCTTCGCCGCTTGATCGTGGTGGCATTAAAGGGATCGATTTCAAAACAGAAGAAGAAATTTTCCGTCAGGCAGATGATAAAGAGCCTCTTTCTGTGCTCGCATTCAAAATTATGGATGATCCATTTGTTGGTACCATCACATTTGCGCGCGTATATTCTGGTGTACTTGAAGCGGGCACAACTTTGCTCAATTCAACCCGCGATAAAAAAGAACGTATCGGCCGTATGTTGTTAATGCATGCCAATAATCGTGAAGATATTAAAGAAGCATATGCGGGTGATATCGTTGCTTTGGCGGGTTTGAAAGAAACACGTACTGGTGATACACTGTGTGATCCTGCTAAAGCGGTGATCCTCGAAAAAATGGAATTCCCTGAGCCAGTAATCGAAATTGCGATTGAGCCAAAAACTAAGGCTGATCAAGAAAAGATGGGCATTGCGCTCCATAAGATGGCGAATGAAGATCCTTCATTCCGCGTTTCTGTTGATCATGAATCGGGTCAAACTATTTTGCGCGGTATGGGTGAATTGCATCTTGATATTAAAGTCGATATTTTGCGTCGCACCTATAAAGTAGATGCTAGCATTGGCGCCCCGCAAGTTGCGTATCGTGAGGCGATTTCAAAAGCTGTTGAAATTGATTACACACATAAAAAGCAATCGGGTGGTACTGGTCAATTCGCACGTGTGAAATTAATTATCGAACCAAATGAAACGGGTGCTGGCCATAGTTTTGAAAGCAAAATTGTGGGCGGCGCTGTGCCTAAAGAATATATCCCAGGTGTTGAAAAGGGGATCGATTCCGTTATGGGGTCTGGTGTTCTTGCAGGCTTCCCTGTTGTGGATATTAAAGTGACATTGATTGATGGTGCGTTCCACGATGTGGATTCCTCTGCGCTGGCATTCGAGATTGCGGCACGTGCTGCAATGCGCGAAGGTTTGCAAAAAGGTGGCGCAAAATTGCTTGAGCCTATCATGAAAGTGGAATGCGTAACCCCTGAAGAATACACGGGCTCTGTTATTGGTGATTTGAACTCACGTCGCGGCCAAATCTTGGGTCAAGACATGCGTGGTAATGCCAATGTGGTGAATGCAATGGTGCCGCTGGCCAATATGTTTGGCTATGTGAATACATTGCGCTCGATGAGCCAAGGACGTGCACAATTTACGATGCAGTTTGACCATTATGAACAGGTGCCACAACATGTTGCGGCTGAAGTTCAGGCCAAATACGCGTAATCGGATTAACATAGATTAAAATGGAGATGGACCATGGCAAAGGCAAAGTTTGAGCGGAACAAACCGCATTGTAATATTGGGACGATTGGTCACGTTGATCATGGCAAGACGTCATTGACAGCAGCGATTACGAAAGTTTTGGCGGAGAGCGGCGGCGCGCATTTTACGGCCTATGCGGATATTGATAAGGCGCCTGAAGAACGCGCCCGTGGCATCACCATTTCAACGGCTCACGTTGAATATGAAACTGCGAACCGCCATTATGCGCACGTCGATTGCCCAGGCCACGCCGATTATGTAAAAAATATGATC
>JANPGK010000016.1:0-2716 GCA_031423895.1 Hyphomicrobiales bacterium | reverse complement strand
GCTGAGGACATTGCTGCACTGCTGGGCCGCGATGTGCACACGGTGGCCGACCTGCTGGCGATGGCTGAGTCGCCGAAGTCGCTGGACGCGTCACTTGACCGTCAGGGTGGCCAACACACGCTGGGTGATGCACTCATTGATACCGTTGCGGCAGACGCCGACAGCACCTGCCAGGCACATGAGGTCGGACACCTGTTGCAAGACTGGATTGATACCCTGTCTCCGCGCGAGCAGGAAGTGCTGGAAGGGCGTTTCGGTTTGCATGATCGGGAGCCTGAAACGCTGGATGTGCTGAGCCTGCGGCTGGACTTGACCCGTGAACGGGTTCGGCAAATCCAGAATGAGGCCCTGCACAAACTGCAGCGGTATCTGGCGCGCCGGGGCATTTCGCGCGAAGCCCTTCTTTAAGCGGTCACTCTGCTGCTAAAGTGCAGGTCATGAGCTGGCCTGTCCTCGTATTTGACATTGAATCCATCCCCGATATCGCAGGCCTGCGCGCCTTGCGTGATGCGCCTGCAGACGCGTCAGATGCCCAAGTATATGACGCCTGGGTGCAGGAACGAAAGGCCGAAGGCAAAAGCGATTTCATGCCCCTGCATCTGCAGCGCATTCTGGTGATCAGTGCTGTCTTCCGCAATGCCGAGGGCCTGCGCATCCACTCGTTTGTGGACAAAGACGATGCCAGTGAAGGTAAGGTCATCCAGACCTTTTTCAACACGCTGGAAAAACACACGCCGCAACTGGTGAGCTGGAATGGTGGCGGGTTTGACTTGCCGGTGTTGCACTACCGGGGCCTGAAACACGGCGTGGTGGCGGACCGCTACTGGGACATGGGCGAGGATGACCGCGAGTTCAAGTGGAACAACTACATCAGCCGTTACCACATGCGCCACCTGGACCTGATGGATCTGCTGGCGATGTACCAGCCCAAGAACAACGCGCCGCTGGACGCCATGGCCAAACTCTGCGGCTTCCCCGGCAAGCTGGGCATGGATGGCTCGCAGGTGTATCCGCAATACCTGGATGGCAAGCTGGACGACATTCGCCGCTACTGCGAAACCGACGTGATGAACACCTACCTGGTGTACTGCCGTTTTCAGAAAATGCGTGGCGGCTTGCTGGAGAGGGAATACGAGCAGGAAATCGCGATGGTGAAGGAAACGCTGGGCAACCTGGCATCCACCGAGCCACATTGGGACGAGTATTTGAAGGCCTGGGGCTGAACTGACTGGAGCTCCCGTCATGTCCTGAGACAATTCAGGCATGACAGAAGAAACAACAACCAAAAAAGACTACCCGACCGAATGGCTCACGGTGGAGTCGCTCGACATTGAAGCGCAGGGCATCGCCCACAAACCCGACGGCAAGGTGGTGTTCATTGAAGGCGCGCTGCCGTTTGAAGTGGTCACCGCCAACATCAACCGCAAGAAAGCCAGCTTCGAGAAAGCCACGCTGACGGCCATCCACCGTGAATCGTCGCAGCGCGTCAAACCGGGTTGCCCCCATTTTGGTCTGCATGAAGGAGCCTGTGGCGGCTGCAAGATGCAGCATCTGCATGTGGGCGCCCAGGTAGCGGTCAAGCAGCGGGTGCTGGAGGACAACCTGTGGCACCTGGGCAAGGTCAAGCCTGACAACATCCTGCGGCCCATAGAAGGCCCGGCCTGGGGCTATCGCTACCGGGCGCGATTGTCGGTTCGCCATGTGCACAAAAAAGGCACAGTGCTGGTGGGTTTTCATGAGCGCAAGAGCCGTTATGTGGCTGACATGAAGGAGTGCCACGTGCTGCCGCCGTCCGTGAGCGCCATGCTGATGCCCATCCGTGACCTCATTGCGTCCATGGACGCGATTGAAACGGTTCCACAGATCGAGCTGGCGGTGGGCGACATGGGTGGCAACGACGTCATCGCGCTGGTGCTGCGGCACCTGGAGCCGTTGAGCCCGGGCGACCTGGCCAGGCTGCGCGCGTTTGCCCTGCAGCAAGCGGGCACACAAGAGGGCAACCAGTTTGTGATTCAGTGGTGGCTGCAATCCAAAGGCCCGGAAACCGTCAAATTGTTGGACGAACCCTTATCAGGCGTGGCCCAGCTGGCTTATGCGCTACCCGAATTCGGTATCACCATGCCGTTCAAGCCGACTGACTTCACGCAGGTTAACCCGCACATCAACCGCGTTCTGGTGAGCCGTGCGCTGCGGTTGCTGGATGCGAAGAAGACCGAGCGGGTGATCGACTGGTTTTGCGGCCTGGGCAATTTCACGTTGCCGATTGCCACGCAAGCCGGCGCGGTGCTGGGGATTGAAGGCAGCGAGGTACTGGTGGCCCGTTCCCGCCAGAATTACCAGCTAAATCAGGCCTCAGCCCCCATCAACAGTGCGCTGGCAGCTACTGAATTTGTAGCAAGAAACCTGTTCGAAATGACGCCTGAGTTGTTGATGCAGGACGGTGCAGCTGACAAGTGGCTGGTAGACCCGCCACGCGAGGGCGCTTTTTCTCTGGTGAAAGCACTGGCTGATTTGCACCGGGGCCACGTGGGTACCGAGGTGATGGAAGGCTCGTCAGCAACCGCTGATAACACGGCCCCCCGCAAGCTGGAACGGGGCAACTGGACTTTTCCTAAGCGAATCGTCTACGTCAGCTGCAACCCCGCCACGCTGGCGCGGGATGCCAGCTTGCTGGTGCACCAGGCGGGTTATCGCTGCGCGTCAGCCGGGGTGATCA
>JANPGK010000015.1:0-45768 GCA_031423895.1 Hyphomicrobiales bacterium | reverse complement strand
ACATTCACATTGAATGGCTTGGTCACATAATCATTCGCACCCAAATTCAGCGCTTCGGCAATATCCGCATCGGACGAATTGACCGAAAGCACAATAATAGGCACTTGTGACCATTCGCGAATGGCGGTAATTACTGCTTTGCCATCCATATCAGGCAGGCCTAAATCGAGCAGCACTACATCAGGCTTGGTGGAAACGCACATGCGAATGCCCTGCTTGCCGTTTTCAGCTTCTACAATTTTATAATTTTCGACATCCAGCAAAATGTTCAACATTTTGAGAATTTGCGGCTCATCGTCAACAATGAGAATGGTGTTCTTTTTTTCGTGCATTGTGTAGCTTTAGCATAGGGGTGGGGAGATAGATAGAGCGAGAATATGTGATCAAATGGGATCGTCATTGCGAGCGAATTGCAACTCAGCGCGGCAATCCAGAAATACAAGGACTGGATTGCTTCGTGGCAAAGGTGCGGCACGCAATGACGCCCGCCCTCACTTTCCTAACTTAAACCCACTCGAAAAAAACTTATGCCACGAGCCTTTTCGTAAATTTTTGCACACCATTCCTGCACCTGCATGGTGTCGCTCGAGCGTTATTTTGCGCTCATGAAACTCCTCTATCCCTGTGCGGTGTCCAACTGTAATAATAGTGCATTGCTTAAGTTCATCATGGAATAGGCTCAGCAGCGATTGCTGGCTGTGTTCATCAAGTGCCGATGTAGACTCGTCCATAATGATAATCCCTGGTTTTTGGATAATAAGCCGTGCAAACCCAATGCGTTGTAGCTCCCCGCCCGAAAGCGCTTGATCCCAACGTTCAACATCATCGAGCCGTTTAATAAGATATTTCAATCCGCAGCGCTCCATTGCTGCTTCAATAATTGCGGAATCAATCGCATCCGTCCCTTTGGGATACACCAACGCATCGCGCAGGCTGCCAAGCGGTAAATATGGCGTTTGCGGCACAAAGGTAACTTGCACGCCTTCAGGTAGGCGAATTTCGCCCGAACCCCACGGCCATAGCCCCGCAATAGCGCGAATGAGAATGCTTTTGCCGACGCCACTTTTGCCCGTTACAAACACTTTTTCGCCTAAATGTATGATGGTTGAGGCTTCATTGATCACAATTCGCCCACCCATTTCAGCAATTGAGAGATTTTCCAGATGAATTGCCCCATCATCACTTGTGCCAAGAGTGATATGATTGTCATTTTCATTCTCTGTTGATATGTCCATCGCCTCCAACGCAGCAGTTAACTCATGCACACGTTGAACTGAGGCGTACCATTCCGCCAAGCGTACCACATTATCCACAAACCAAAGCAATGCGCCTTGCACCGCACTAAATGCCGCCACAATTTGCATCACGCCGCCAAGGGAAAGCTCACCAGCCATATATTTTGGTACACACAGTAGCAATGGAATGATTGGAACAATCACACTGTTCGTGCTGAGCACAACTTGCACAATCCCTTGTTGGCGAATAATGCCGAGCCAGTTTTTGACCACACGGGCATAGGTTGCTTTCACAAGGCTCAGCTCATCATTATCTCCACGAATGAGTGCAATACTTTCAGCATTTTCGCGCAGTCGCGTGAGTTCGGCACGAAACAAAGCTTCGGATTCATTCTTCGCAGCTACACGCGATATCAGCGGCAGACCTGTCAAATAGGCAAAACATGTTGCAAAAATCGCGTACAGCACAGCTGCAATTGCTGTGTAAGCGGGAATAATATATAGCTGCCCACCAACATGCACGGTAAGAGCGCCCGCCACATTCCACAAAATGGCGGAAAAAGTAATGGCGGTTATAAGTGCACTAAAAATGCCGATTACAAAATCCACTAATGGCTCAATTGTCAGGCGAATATCCTCGGCAATGCGATATTCGGGAGCTTGATATTGCGGGGCAACCAATCCCAATCGATAATAGCGTTGATCTGCAATCCACCACCCCGCTATGCTATTGGTAAGCCATGCCCGCCAACGGGTTTGAAACAACATGCGCGCCACAACTTGGGTGGAGAAGCTAATTGCCCAGCCAATGATAATGAGCGGTAATGTGCTGATCACAACCCAAATCGCATCCATATTTTTGGCTTCTAGCGCATCAAAAAACGAACGATTCCAATAATTTAAAATTACCTGCATCGCAAGCTGGGCCGCAAGCGTTATCACCACCAAAAGCGAAACGCGCCACGCCACCCATTTCTCAGGCCCTTTCCAAAAATCCAAAGAAAGCCGAAAAAAAGATCGTAATGAGGATTCAGATTTTACATGTTCAGGATTATTTTCAGCCATTGAGTTCTTTATCGCTATTAGTGTTCGAGAAACATTCACAAATGTTTTTTGAGCAAATCGTATAAGGATTCAATGTGGATGTAAGCTAGCGTCATCGCTTTACGCCTTTGTACATATTTCGATATTTATGAATTACTTATAAGACTACGCATTCTCAGCACTGATTTCTTACAAAAACCGCGTTATGGTTTGATACTGCTCACCAATTAAACAGGAGGTATTTATGCGGAGTATTATATTATGGTTGCTTGGAGTTCCCGTTATTTTTATTGTAATTTACAATGTGTTTTCTAATTAATAATTTGCTGTGCAAATATGTTACGTAAAATACACGCCCTAAATAATTTAAGATCAAACAGTCGTTCAAAAAATAGTGAATGTTTTTTTGATCAAGAATATTTCAAAATTACACAAAGTCAAATAATAAGAAGTCATTAATTTTACAATGTAAAATAAATATTATGAGTCTTTGATTTATTTGGTCGGGGTAGCTGGATTCGAACCAACGGCCTTCGGTACCCAAAACCGACGCGCTACCAGACTGCGCCATACCCCGATAAAGTTGCTCACACATGAACGTGCCGATGCATAGGCAATTTTTATCGCTACGTCAATTGGCTATAGTGATAAAAACGCAATTCATACCAAATATTTCGCTTCACAAACTGCCCATATGGGGTTAAGGGAGGGGTTCATTCATTCTCAAACAGGTACATTCTCATGCAGGTACAGGAAAAATCTAACGTAGGTTTGCAACGCACATACACCATCACTGTGAAAGCGGCAGATGTTGGGGCTCAAATTGATGCGCAATTAGACGCCATTAAAGGCAAAGTGAATTTGAACGGCTTTCGCCCCGGCAAAGCGCCAAAATCATTTTTGAAAAAAATGTATGGTCGCAGCGTGTTACCTGAAGTGCTTGAAAAATGCTCGCAAGATGCGGGCACTAAAATCGCTGAAGATTTCAAAGTGACATTCTCGTCGACACCAAAGGTTGACCTTCCAGATGGTGGCGCCTCGCTCGATGCCGTGTATGAAGGTACTGCCGACTTGGTGCTAGAAATGGTGTGTGAATTAATGCCAGAAATTACACTGAAAGATTTGAGTGGCTATAAATTTGATCGGCTTACAGCCCATGTGACAGATGAAGTGTTGGCAGAAGCCATTCAAAGCATGGCCGATGGTCACAAGCATTTCCATGATAAAGGCGATGCGCCATCCGCAACAGGTGACCGCGTCACGTGTGATTTCCTTGGTAAGCTCGATGGCGAACCATTTGAGGGTGGCACAGCAGAAGATGCGACTGTTGAGCTTGGGTCTGGTCGCTACTTGCCTGATTTTGAAGCTGGCATTGTGGGCATGAAAGCTGGCGATGTGAAAACATTCGATGTAAAATTCCCAGACGAATATATGGCGAAAAATTTGGCAGGAAAAACCACCCAATTCACCATCACTGCGAAAAAAGTTGAAGTAGGCAAAGGCCATACAATTGACGAGGCTTTTTCTGTGCACATGGGCTATGAAAGCATGGACGACATGCGCACCCGCGTGAAGGCAATGATCGAAGCTGAATATGCAGCTGCGTCGCGCCAAAAAATGAAACGCGCTATTTTAGATCGTATGTCGGAAGATTATGATTTTGAAGTGCCTGCCGCATTAGTTGAGCAGGAGTTTGAATCGATTTGGCGCACGCTGACCATTGATATGTCGCGCCATGGCGTGACGTTTGAAGATGAAGGCAAAACCGAAGACGAAGCGCAAGAAGAGTATCGCGCAATATCTGCTCGTCGTGTACGTTTGGGCTTAGTGCTGGCTGAACTTGGCCAAAAGCATGACGTGCAAATCACTGATCGCGAAGTGGAAATGGCGCTGATGAATCGCGCCCGCCAGTTCCCTGGTCAAGAACAGGCTGTATTCAACTACTATCGCAAAAACCCGAATGCGTTGGCCGAATTGCGTGCCCCTGTGTTTGAAGAAAAAGTGATGGATGTGATCATTGCAGGGTCAAAAATCACGGATGTGGTTGTGACACGTGAGCAATTATTTGCTGAAGCCGATGCAGATGCGGTTGAAAAGCCTGCAAAAAAATCAAAAAAGACTGAAGCCACTGATGGTGACGCTGAAAAGCCCGCGAAAAAAGCGAAAGCCAAAAAAGCTGATTAATTCAGCGCAGTTTTAAATGTATAGCGCCCCCGTTTGGGGGCGTTATATTTTATGTTGATTCTGAGGAATTTTGTATTGAGATGGCACGATCATTTGCCATAGCGCGCTGCCAACCACCAAAATTTTTGCAATTTGAGAATGTTGCACCATCCACCGTACGGCTTTGTCCATATTTTTAAAAGTAACAGCAATCACTGGTTTTTGCATATTATCGAGCGTTCTTAAATAAAATGGCATGTTCGGATTGATAAGCTTTTGATAAGTTGTGAATGCATAAAATGAGAGTTTTTTTATAAAGTGCGTTGGCGCGTGTTCAACAAAAATAGGGATACCCCCATGATTTTCAACTATTGGCAGACATTTGGGGAGATCATCAAAATGAACGACCCTTCGAATTTTATGCCCCATTTTACGATACACATCTTGCACGAATTTAAATGAACCTCGTTCGGGCTTTTCGAAATTCATTTGCTTTAAGTTCACAAATTTAAAGTCACCAACATAGTTAGAATTTTCCAATACAGTTTTAACAACATTTATGTGTGCATTTGAATAGAACATATTCGGAAATTTATGGAGTTCATGCACGAGTTTTGGGTTTACACGCATTTTAGAGAGGCGTTCTGTTACATATTCATCCATGAATTTCTGGAATTCAGGCACTAAATGCGGAAACTTATTTTGAAGTGCCGCTTTCATTCCGCTATGTTGGTTGCGCAAGTCGATAGCAAATTTCAAAGCTCTGGATTTTCTATATGGACCCATTGGCACAAATTTTTGAAAATAAATTGAATACGCATCATTAAACATCATGTGAGTGTTGGCTAATGTGCCATCAAAATCAAAAAAAGCAGTATCAACAGACTTTAATTGATTGATATGCGTGGTTGTAATAATATTACGTAAAACCATAATGCACCATTGAAATATATAATTACATTTCATGTAGCATAAAAATTTGTTTTTTCAAAACGCAATTGGTGTTACTTAGATATGCAAATATAGCATTACTTCAACTTCGCCACCAGGTCTCGTGTAAATCGCGATAGCCCTGTGAGGCGTTCGCGCTTCATGCGCTCGGCATTGAGAATGGATTGCACCGCATTCACGCTGGCAGGCAGCTCATGGTTGATGACAATATAATCATATTCAGGCCAATGGCTTAGCTCCGACGCAGCAGCGGCCATACGTTGGCGGATCACCTCTTCTGGGTCTTCTGCGCGGGTTTGCAGGCGCGCGTGGAGAGCGTCCCCTGTTGGTGGTAAAATAAATACCAACACAACATCCTTAGGTGCTTTTTCTTTCAATTGTTGCGCACCTTGCCAATCAATATCGAACAAAACATCGCGGCCTTGCGCCAGTGCATGATCTACTGGTTCACGCGGTGTGCCATAATAATGGCCAAAAACAGTAGCCCATTCTAGGAATTTATCGCTCTCGGTTTCGGCCAAAAATGCCTGTTCATCCATAAAATGATAATCTTGGCCATTCACTTCGCTGGGGCGTTTTTGCCGTGTTGTGGCCGAAATTGAAATTGAGATATAGGAATCTTGCGATAGAAGTGCGCGCGCAATTGAGGTTTTGCCAGCCCCTGAGGGGGACGATAAAATCAACATGAGACCACGGCGTTTCACAAGGTCGAATGTCATTGCGGCGCTCCATTTTGTGAGGGTTCTGGGGCATCATCTGCATCTATCCCCTGCCCGCGTTCAATTGCACGCCATTTTGCCACATTTGCGTTATGTTCATCCAAAGTTTCGGCAAATGCATGGCCGCCTGTGCCATCCGCCACAAAGAACAATGCACGTGAACTTGCGGGGTTTGCAGCGGCTTCAAGCGCGCTGCGGCCAGGGTTCGCAATTGGGGCGGGAGGCAATCCGTCAATCACATAGGTATTATATGGTGTTCGCGAGTTAATATCCGCGCGCGTGATACCGCGCCCCAATGTGCCTTTGCCGCCCACAAGACCATAAATAATCGTTGGGTCAGACTGCAGCCGCATGCCGCGCTTCAGGCGATTGACAAATACCGCCGCCACCATGGGGCGCTCAGACGCAACGCCAGTTTCCTTTTCAACAATCGAGGCCATCGTCACCAAATCATTGGGTGTTTTATAGGGCAAGCCAGCAGCACGCTTGGCCCACACTTCCTCCACAACCTTTTTCTGCGCTGAACTTAGGCGATCAATGAATTGATCGCGCAATGTGCCGCGCGCCACATAATACGTATTTGGCAATAGGCTGCCTTCAATGGGAATAGCTCTCACATTGCCTGTTAGCACGTCAAATTCCTTAAGCTTTTGAATAATCTGCTCAGATGTGAGACCTTCCGCCAACGTAAAAGGATGTTGCACCACTTTGCCCTCTGTAAGAGTTTTAATGGTTTCACGTACCGATGCCGCAGGCTTAAAGGCAAATTCTCCTGCTTTTAGTTCAGTTGCTGCACCTTGCGTATACACACCCGCTTGAAAGACAAGCGTGTTATCAATGACGCCATTTTTTAGCAAAATTCGCGCGATTGTATCCAGCCCACTATCACGGGGTATCATAATATTTTTTTCAATAGTGAGTGGGCCTGGGCGCGTGGTGCGCTGATTGAGCTCATACAGGCCATACATAGCAAATATACCAACCATAAAAGACAGTATAAACAAACCGTTGAGAAAATCGACAATATGGCGGCGCTTCTTTTTTTTGATTTTGGCGCGGCGTTCCTTAGCCTCGCGCTTACGCCGCTGCGAGGGTGTTTCTAACTGTTCTGCTTTTGGTGTAGAATCATTGGCTTGCTGTGGAATGGCCACTGGTTCAAGTGTAATGATTTCAGGTGACACGATGGTCGCTTGAGGTGTGCTGGGAACAAGCTCATCAGTTGAAACATCAGTTTGTGCATGAATTTTTTGAAGTGCTGTACGCATTTCCACAACATAATCAACAGTTTCCACAGCGGGTTTTTTGCGGGAGCGGATTTGCTTTGGCGTAGATGCTAAATTTTCAAGATCTGAAACAATAGGAGGAAGTTTTTTCGCCACAGCACGCACCTTTTCTTGCATCATTTCACCATTTTTAAAGGTGAATCAGAAGTGAAGTTAAGCGTGTTTTTTAAGCCGCGTCGAGGTGTCTTAACACCAAACTTGCATTTGTACCGCCAAATCCAAAGGAATTTGAAAGTGCAATGCCAACAGATTTGCGTTTGGCCACATGTGGCACAAGGTCGATCTCGGTTATTACAGATGGATTATCGAGATTTATAGTGGGCGGCACGATGCCATCGCGAATGGCCAGAATGCTGAAAATTGCCTCAATTGCGCCCGCAGCACCTAATAAATGGCCTGTCATAGATTTTGTAGATGACATGGTGAGGTTGCCAGCCGCCTTGCCAATCAACCGTTCCACCGCACGCAGTTCAATTTCATCACCCAGTGGTGTGGATGTGCCATGCGCATTGACATAATCTAAATCGCTGGCCGCAACCCCTGCTCGCTTGAGCGCGGCTTGCATGCACCGAAATGCGCCGTCGCCATCTTCAGCGGGTGCTGTAATGTGATGGGCATCACCTGAAAGGCCGTAACCAACCACTTCGGCATACATTTTAGCGCCGCGCGCTTTGGCGTGCTCATATTCTTCTAACACCACAATGCCAGCCCCCTCGCCCATCACAAATCCGTCGCGGGCAATGTCATATGGGCGTGAGGCTTTTTCGGGCGCATCGTTAAAATGGGTAGACAGTGCACGGCACGCGGCAAAACCAGCAAGTGATATACGACATACAGGTGATTCGGTACCTCCAGCGACCATCACATCGGCATCACCAAATGCAATGAATCGTGCCGCATCGCCAATGGCGTGCGCGCCTGTTGAACATGCCGTCACAACAGAATGATTTGGCCCCTTAAGGCCATGTTTGATGGATACAAAGCCCGAGGCAAGATTGATCAACCGCCCAGGAATAAAGAATGGGGACACCCGACGTGGGCCTTTATCGCGCAATACATGTGCCGTTTCTTCAATGCCTTGAAGGCCACCAATGCCCGAACCAATTAATACGCCAGAGCGGCATTTTTCGTCTTCAGTTTTGGGATGCCAACCAGAATCATCAATGGCTTGTTGCGCTGCACACATCGCATATACAATGAAGGCATCAACTTTTTTTTGATCTTTTGGTTCCATCCAAATATCTGGATGAAATGTACCATTCGTACCATCTCCCAAAGGAATCTGACATGCCACTTGGCATGCCAGATCATCCACTTGAAAGGACGTGACGCGTGATGCGCCGCTTTTGCCAGCAAGCAGTGCCTGCCATGTGGGTTCAACTCCACACCCTAATGGTGTGAGCAAACCCAAACCTGTAATAACTACACGACGCATGGGCACCACATTCAACCTTAAATCAATTAAGCAGCAGCGCTTGCGGCTTTTTCGATGAATTTAACTGCATCGCCAACCGTTTGGATCGATTCTGCAGCATCATCAGGAATTTCAACGCTGAATTCTTCTTCAAATGCCATCACCAAATCCACTGTGTCGATGCTGTCTGCGCCAAGATCATCAATGAAACTTGCATTTTCAGTCACTTTTTCAGCATCTACGCTTAAGCGAGAGATAACAATTTTTTTAACGCGATCAGATACATCAGACATGTTGGTTCCTTGTGTGATTAGAGTGTTAGAAATGGTTTTAACGGCACAGAAGTTCACGAATATGAAGGCGGTGTCAACTGTTTTTTGAAAACAAGTGACAAATCACAATTATACGCTACACTTAAGTTATGGCTCATCATGGCGCCCCTTCTGCAACGCTGACACCCGAATTGGTGTTGAAAGCATATTGCTTGGGCATTTTCCCTATGGCCAAGCATGCCAATGAGGATGAAATTTATTGGGTGCAGCCCGAGCATCGCGGTGTGATTCCGCTTGATACGGTGCATGTACCAAGGCGATTAGCCCGATTAATGCGCACTGGTGAGTATGAAATTCGGATTAATTCACACTTTAACGCAACAATTGAAGCCTGCGCAGCGCCCAACCCTATGCGCCCCGATACATGGCTCAATGAGCCACTTAAGGCTGTGTATAAAGAGCTACACACAATGGGCTATGCACATTCTGTAGAATGTTGGCACGAAGAGAATATGGTGGGTGGCTTATATGGGGTAGCGTTTGGCCGTGCATTTTTTGGCGAAAGCATGTTCCACACCATGCGTGATGCCTCCAAAATTGCGTTGGTGGCACTGATCCAGCATTTGCAACACCATGATTTTATGTTGCTCGACACCCAATTTATTACAGATCATTTGAAACAATTTGGTGCGATTGAGATTGAACGGATAGAATTTAATGGTTTATTGCAAATAGCGCTGGATGGCGAAGCTGAATTTTAATTTGAGCATTGACCCGTTTGTAAAAATGCGTTCAATCTGACGCAATGAAAAATTCAATTCCCCAAAACCCCAAAATTGCATTTCTGCATGGTACGTTCCCCGAGGCAGAAAAGGCGTATAGCCGTTTAATTTCTACATTCGGCAGCGTTCCCCCACAAGAGGCAGATGTGATTGTGGCGCTGGGCGGCGATGGCTGGCTGTTGCAGGTGCTGCACACTTATATGAATAGCGGTACGCCCATTTATGGCATGAATAGAGGGTCTGTGGGCTTCTTAATGAATGATTATAGCGAAGATCATCTCATTGAGAAGTTGCGCGCTGCACAAACCACTGTAATTCATCCGCTATTAATGCGTGCGCTTGATGCACATGGTGTGCTGCACATAGACCATGCTATAAATGAGGTGTCGCTGTTGCGGGCGTCTGCACAGGCTGCCAAAATTTGCGTGCGGGTGAATGGTACAGTGCAAATTGAAGAATTGGTGTGTGATGGTGTGCTAGTAGCTACCCCTGCGGGCTCAACGGCTTACAATTTCTCAGCCCATGGCCCCATTTTGCCGATCGATAGCCAAATGTTGGCACTCACACCCATTTGCGCTTTCAGGCCGAGACGCTGGCGCGGTGCTTTATTGCCCAACAGCGCTAAAGTCCGGCTTGATGTTTTGAAATACAACCGCCGCCCTGTACACATTGCGTGTGATAATAAGGAATATCTTGATATTGCAAGTGTTGAAATTGAACGCGATGCGAGTGCGAACTGCATATTGCTGTTTGATCCTGGACACTCACTAGAAGATAGAATTTTGCGTGAGCAATTTGTGTATTAACCAAAAATTTTAACAATCCATTTAGCTATGAGCGTTATCTTTAACTTGTAATTAGGAGTGAGTATGCACGAGCCTGACCTATCATCTGTGAGAGTTTTAGTCTGCGATGATAACCAGTTCATGTGTACAATCTTGCGTGGAATGCTGACAACATTCGGTTTTAAAAATATTTATGAAGCGAATAATGGTGCGGCCGCATATGAGATTTTTTTGACAAAATCACCTGATTTGGCTATTATTGATTGGGAAATGCCTGAAATGAATGGCCTCCAGCTCGCTAAGAAAATGCGCACGCAAGAAGCTTCTAATAATATTTATGTTCCGATTATTATGATTACAGGCCACTCTGATATAGAGCGTGTAAAATTAGCGCGTGATGTTGGTGTTACAGAGTTTATGTGTAAGCCGCTCGCAGCTAAAATGCTGTACAAGCGTATTTTGAGTGTTTTGCTAGATCCTCGTCCATTTGTTAATAATGCTCGTTATTTTGGGCCAGATCGCCGCCGTTTCAGGCGGGATGATTATAATGGTCCTGAAAAGCGTACTAAGAAGGCGGCTCTTATAGAAACAAAACCACAGATCACAGTATTGGATGTATGATGGCAAAATTGGCCCCCGCAAATGTTAAGGACTCTGCAAATTCAAAACCTCGCTATGAGATAATTGAAGTTAAGTCTGATTTATCAAAAAAAACAAGAATGGTTGCTTCAATGGAAGCAATAGAAAAAGATCTTGTAGCCAAAGCAGAATCTGTAATGGCGGATTTGTCTAGTCAATTTGCGGGGTGGATTGATTCTGATGTGCAGCGATTACTGACTGCAAAAGATGCCGTGTTAGAATATGGCTTAAATGCAGAAACAAAACATGAGTTGTTTATTTCATCACATGAAATTAAAGGCCTTGCTGCAACTTTTGGATTCCCTTTAATTGGTAAACTGGCATATTCACTATGCAATATGTTAGAAACAATTCAAGACAATACAAAAATACCTGTTTCTGTTATCGAGCAACATACAGCTTCTATTGCGGCTATGGTGCACAAAAATGCACAAGGTGATGGTTCCGCAATCGCACGCACTCTGACAATGCGGCTGTGCAAAGTGACTGAAGATTATGTTGTGCATGTTCAAAACAAGTAATTTCTCAATTTAAATTGATGCCGAGATTTTCTTATACGAAAGTATAATAGACTAAACTTTTGTTTATTTATTAATTGAGGTGTGTAGCAATGTTAGAATTGTTGCTCACAACTTAAATCTATAGGTGTTTTATGGCGCCCCCAAAGCTTGAACCGCTCGATATAAATAGCATTTCTTCGAAATTTAATTACAGCACAAATCCTGAAGCCTTTTTGCAAGCAGCTGCAGAGGCAATGTCACATAAAGCAGGCATCCGCACCCCTAAGATACATGTCTTAAAGCAAGATTTAAATGTTGGTGGTGAAGTGTTTGCGCATGATCAAAAAAATGCGGCTTATGTTCCATCTACGGGTGATATTTATGTGACGGACATGCTTGCAAAATCTTTAAATGCAAAACAAATGACGGCAGTGATCGGCCATGAGATGGGGCATAAAATTGCCACGGAATATGGCGATACACCAGCAAATGAAAATAACCAATTGGCGGATGCCTCTTTGCAATCAAATGATGATGTGTATCAAAATGGCAATATATCCGTATCACTAAGGCAACAGCTTATGTTTGGCTTGATGAGTTTATTGGTTGATGCATTAGAGGATAATGCAATTGAGGTGCAACCTGGCTATATTGTCATGCAAAATGGGGATGTGGTGTTTGATATTTTAAACGCAATGGACACCGTTACGGACATACCAGATGAATTAGCCTATGATGAAGATTATACCCTTGATGAAGGCGCTTCATATCCTGAAACTTCACATGCAGCAACCGCACGTGAAGCTGAAAAAGCAGCAGATATTAAAGGTATTGAGCTTACAGGTCACCCTGAATGGGCCATTTCGTCGTTGAATGCTATTACAACTCCTGAAACAGAAACTGTTACAGCAGATTCAGATCACCCCAGCAATTCCGAACGGATTGGTAACATCAAATCAACATTTGGAGTTTAAACTTAGATCAATATTATGCAGCATTCATATGCATACGCATAAAGGCATCAGCATCTTCGCGGGCAATTTCGGTGGCTAGACGGCGCAATAACACCAATAAGCTATCGAGCTGTTGATCAGAGAATAATTTCTCATATCGTGTGAGGATGCGCTCCACCATTTTGCGGGCAAAGCGTTTTTCATGTGTCTGGTCTTCATGCGCGGTTTGATGCCATGTATCCACCGCAATTTCAAATGCTGGCCATGCCGCCTCTGGCAACCCAGCTTTTTTGCATAATGCACGGAATGCATGGCGGTTGCGCCCTTCTACCAAGCCAGCAACGCGCGTGAGTGATTGGCCTGTTAAGTCGGCCAATGCAATTTCAAAGAACCCTAAATTTCCCATACACGCCGCGCTAAGTAATAATTCTGTAGTGAGCTGCCCCGTATCGCGCAAATAAATCACCAATTCGGTGAGTTCTACAGTACCAGCGGTCTCAGCCAGTTTTAGCGTGATGCGATCATTGGTTGACTTTTCAAGCATGTCGGTTCGCTTGGGTTGCATCCAAGCATTAAATTGCACCAATTGTGTCAGGGACTTATTCAAATTTTTCACAACCTGGTGGCGTACACTCATGGGTAAATCGGTGCGGGTCAACATCACATCACGAAATTCTGAAACATCGCCAAAACGCTCTGCCAAACGCCCAAAACAATTGGGTGTGATGCAGGCATTTGGGTTATGGATCAGCGCAAGGCAGGCATCATATTCACCAATTTCGCACATGGCAGCTGAAACCGAATACTCAACATAGCGACGATTGGCGATAGCAGTTTGCGTCGTCACGCAGCCATCCGCAATAATATCCACCAATTCACTATCGAGAATGAGCTCTGAATGTTCAAGTACAATGGCCGCAACACATGGCACATCGTCAATGAGGCTAAGTACAATATGCTTAGGTGCATGCTGACTATTGGCACATTCACGCGCTATTGCTTGGCGTACCAGTATTGAAGGGTCACGCAATGTGCATGTAATAGTTGCCTCTGTCGCGTCCATCTCGTCGCGTGTGAGGTCGGAATATAAAAATACACGCACAAGTGCAGCAGTTGCATCGGCGCGCTTTTCAGCAGATGCCGTTTTGCCCCATTCCATGAATTGTTTGAGAATCGCGCTCATTGCCCCACCCTATATCACTTGAGACAAAGAAAAAGGTGCGCCCGTTGCGGCAGGCTGCACCAAATTGGAAAAGAAATTGTTGCCACTCACTTTGCGTTGATACCCATAAGCGGCATTGCGAGCGTTTGTATGTGTGGCGGATTGCGTAGCCCCTGCGGCCGATTCATCACGATGGGTAAAGCTTGGCAAATAGGCTGTGACCATCTTCACGCTGGGCTTACCGGCTACTGTCATGGTATGAAACATTGGTGCATTGGTTTTGCGCAAAGCGGCATAGGCAGTGATGGGTGTTTCTAGCGTTTGCGCGCGCACCACAGCTGTGGAAAGCACATTGCCAGTGCCAATATTTTCATGGCCTTTAGTGAGCGCGGCATATACTTCTGCCACACTGCGCGCCGAGCCACCTGAATAGAATATGCCGGCATTCGCACCCGCTTCACGTGGGAAAATTGCTGAAGCTGCTGTATTGGGGTTGTCTTGCACGGCGTTGATCAGCTTTGCTGCGCCCCCCGCCCCCAAAACATGCGCCATATACAGCTCACCACTGGTGGGCGTGCGGCCAATCTCATCCGACAATGCGCCCGCATTTTTCTGTGTGAACCGTGCGGCCATCAGCGATGCGGTTTCAGGATCATTCCGGAGCGATAAAATCTCGGCCTTCGTGGCGGGGTTGTTCACGCTATAGCCAGAATCAGTTTTGGTGATCGCATTAGCATAATGCCCCAAACCAATGCCTGCGCCTTCTTCTTTCACCATTTGCAGCCAAGTGCTTTCAATAAATTGAAATGTGCCTGTGGCCGATGAAGTGGCGGCTTTGGCGGTTGGGGAGAGATTCGGCCCCGATTCACGGTGTGCAGTTTTCATGAGATAGCCAAAATCCACACCAGTGGCCTGCGCAGCCTTTTGAATGGCCTGCGTGACAGTATTTTTGATAGCTGTGGCTTCTTCTACAAACATGTGCACTCTACACTTTACTTCTTCATCTACCTTCACGCATTATGGTAAAGGCTTGGTTAAAACGGAGGGCGTTATGCGTGGTTTATGGTTTGAAGAGTTCGAAATTGGCGCGATTGTGCAGCATGCCATCACGCGCACAGTGACAGAAGCAGATAACGTGCTGTTTTCCTGCATGACGCATAACCCGCAACCGCTCCATATCGATCGTCATTTTTGTGAAAAAACTGAATGGAAACAACCGCTTGTGAATAGTCTATTCACCTTGGGGTTAATGATTGGTATTTCGGTGAACGACACCACATTGGGCACCACCATTGCCAATCTCGGCATGGATTCTGTCAAGTTCCCCGCCCCATTATTTCATGGGGATACAGTGCATGTGGAAACCGAGGTGTGTTCGAAACGCGAATCGAAATCGCGACCGGATGCTGGTATCGTCGAGTTTGAGCACCGCGCCTATAATCAAAATAATGTGCTGGTGGCCATCTGCCGTCGCAACGCATTTATTCGGCGCACCCCAAATGTGGTGAAGCATTAACATGACACACATGCGCTCTTGGCTTTTTGTCCCTGCTGATCAACCCAAAAAAATTGCAAAAGCCTTTGCCAGTGCCGCTGATATTGTGGTGGTGGATCTAGAGGATTCGATTACGTTGGATCAAAAAATTGCCGCGCGCCAAATATGTATTGAGGCAATTCAAAAGTTGGCAGATCGCCCGTTTTACATCCGCATCAATTGCTTTGACGCTCACATGTTAATAGAGGATCTTGCTGTTGTGGCTGCGCTCAAGCCCGCAGGCATTATATTGCCAAAATGTGACGGCATGCCCGATGTCTTGCGGCTAGATGCGCATTTGAAGGTGCTAGAAGCCGAGCATAATCTGTTGCAGAACAATATCAAAATTGTGCCGATTATCAGTGAAACTGCTCGCGCGGTGCTAAATATTCATAGCTTTGCCTCTGGCTTGCCCTGCGCTCGTCTGGCTGGACTCACATGGGGCGCGGAAGATTTGACCGCGAGTGTGGGCGCACAGCGCAATCGGTTGTCCACAGGCGCATACACTGATGTGCCGTGTTTGGCGCGCAGCCTCACACTTTTGGCAGCTGCGGCCATTGGCGTGCCCGCAATTGATGCAGTGTTTCCAAATTTCAAGGATATTCAAGCGCTTGAAGTGGAAACTTCTGATGGAAGACTCGATGGTTTTGCGGGCAAAATGGCAATCCACCCCGCACAAATTGAGATTATCAACAACTTATACACAGCGTCTGCACAGGAGATTGTAGATGCTCGCGCCATCATCACCGCATTTGCCGCGCAGCCCCATGCCGGCGTGATCAACCACAATGGTCGCATGCTCGATAAACCGCATTTGCTGCAGGCACAGCGGGTGATTGAAGCCAGCACATAAAATTCCAGTTGGAATATAATTAGCCCTATTGCAAGTGCAATGGTGCGCTCTTACTGTACCATTTCAGCTTTACTTGCTATGACTCAAATGACTTCAATATTTCCATGGCTAAAGTACATTTACACTTTCTTTATATATATTATCTAGGGTTGCAATGTTACAAAATAGCGAAGTAACGCACAAATCAACTCGACCATGGAGACACCAATGCTACTCAAAAAAATACTAGCCGCAATCGCGCTTTTTGCGGTTATTGGCTCAACTTCATTTGCTGCAGATAATCCTAAAGTAAAACAAGCAATGGGAACATTGCAAGCTGAAACAACAAAACTTGGGGCTCCAAAAGTTGATGCAGATAATTTGTTTTTTGGCGCGACTAAAATGAATGGTAATTTCGAAATTGTGGATGCTGTAAAAACAAAACATAGCGCAACAGCGACAATTTTTATTAAAAAAGGCACAAATTACACACGCATTACAACAAATGTAATGAAAGATGGGCAACGTGCTGTTGGTTCAATTCTTGATCCTAATGGTCCTGCTATTGTAATGATTAACCAAGGAAAAGCCTATTATGGCTTAGTCGATATTCTTGGTAAGATTTTTGACACTGGTTACGAGCCAATTAAATCAGCAAGCGGTGAAGTAATTGGCATCTTATATGTTGGGTTTTTAGCTGAATAAAATATAGGCTCAGCACTTGTTGTGAATGCTGAGCCTAATTAAATTAAATAATGCAGATTCGATGCATCACTAGCAGTTGGAGTTTCTCATGAAAAAATCTATAACAGTCTCTGGTAAGATTACTTTTGCTATTTCATTTATAATATTAATGATTATAGTTTTATCACTTGTTTCAAACTATGCATTGTCACAATCAAGCAAAACGTTTTCTTCATTGTTAGAGCATGAATCTGTTATGGTGCAAGAGGCTGGTAAAGCAAAAATCACACTTTTGCAAAGTCGCAGAGATGAAAAAGATGCAATTTATAATGATGATGAGGTTATGATAAAATCTGTATTAGCATCACTTCAAAATCTAAAAACTATCAGTGAAAGGCTCACCAATTTATCAAAAGAAGTCGGTGATCAACAAATTTTGAACGATATTCAAGAAATATCAATAAATTCGGCAGCATATACACAACATTTTCAGTCTGCGATTGCCTCGCCTGTTGGCCAAGATAGATTGCGGGCTTCAATTCCAATGCGCAAATCTGCGAATTTGCTTGATACACAAATTGATGCGCTTTCAGTAGTGTTGAACGAACGCATTAATCGATTACAAGCAGCCATATTTGAAAATAATCAGAATTTAAAAATATTAGTTGGTTCATGTGGCGCATTTATAGTGGCATGTGGTTTGTTTGTTGCATGGTTTATGCGCAAATCTGTTGTAACCCCTATAAAAAATCTTACAAATTTAATGTTGAGATTGGCAAACGGTGATAAATCGTTTGAGATGATGTATACGCAACGTAAAGATGAAATTGGGGATATGTCACGTGCACTAAAAACGTTTCAAGACAACGCAATTCGAATGGATAATTTGCAAAAAATGCAAGAGGCTGATGTCTTAGTAAAAGAGAATCGGCAATTGCGTACAGAAGAATTATTTTCTAATTTTAGTAGTCGCTCTTCTGCGCTTATCAAAACTTTAGACAGCGTTGCTAATAATATGGGGCAAACCGCACAACATTTGTCAAGCATTGCGCAAACTGCAAATCAGGAAGCCCAAATCGTATCAACATTCTCAAATGAAACTTCTGGAAGTGTGCAAACTGTAGCCTCGGCAACAGAAGAAATGGGTGCCTCCATAAGTGAAATTAGCCAGCAAGTTTTACAAGCAAAAAATATTGTTGGGAAAGCAAATCAAATGGCTTCAAATGCTGATGAACATGTTCAAAAGCTAGATGTCGCTGCTGTAAAAATTGGTGAAATTATTACGCTTATCCAAAATATTGCTGAACAAACCAATTTACTTGCACTGAACGCGACTATTGAAGCTGCACGTGCAGGTGATGCGGGTAAAGGTTTTGCCGTTGTTGCATCTGAGGTAAAAAATCTTGCCGTGCAAACAGCGCGCGCAACAGAAGATATTTCTCAACATATATCAGGCATACAAAACGTTACAAAAAATACTGTTTATACGATACGTGAAATCTCAATTACGATGAACGAAGTTGAGCAATTTACTTCATCTATTGCCGCAGCTATCGAAGAACAAAATGCTGCTACGCAAGAAATCTCAAGAGCTGTTCAAAATGCTGCGAATGGTTCAACAGCACTCACAGAGAATATCAATAATGTATCTCATGCAATATCTGAAACATCACAAGTTTCTGATATGGTTTTGCAAGTTTCTGGTGAAATTGCAACAGCAACCCGATCAATGCAAGAAGAGGTCGATACATTTCTGCGTGAAGTGGCCGCGGCGTAATTGAGGACTCTCCTTTAATTATGAAGTAAATAAAACTCCAGTTGGTCTATAAGCCGGGTTCTGTATGGCATATTGCTATGCGTGATGGTCATTCCTCTGGGAGTGGCTTCGCAGCCACCCTCTAGCAACCAACCCGAACGACAATGCGCACACATGCGCACAGGAAGTGAATCCTAATCGCCCCTATTTGGTTTTGCTCCGAGTGGGGTTTGCCATGCCTGCCCTGTTGCCAGCGCAGCGGTGCGCTCTTACCGCACCTTTTCAGCCTTACCATATGAATATGGCGGTATATTTTCTGTGGCACTTTCCTTCAGCTTTCGCCGACAAGACGTTATCTTGCACCCTATGTGTGTGGAGCCCGGACTTTCCTCAGCTTGTACTGCGACCATCCGACCAACTGGAGATGTGAGTATATGCGCACACACATGCATATGCAAGCTTTACACGATGCGCGAGATTTGACAGATATACATATCGGTGTTGGAAACTGGGCAAGCTTGCGTGCCAAGTTTAAGATACGCTTCGCGGTTCGCTAGCGCTCCTTCCAACGTTTGAATAACGTTGGGTATAAATTCATGAGCTTTGTAAAATTCTTCCTCACCACCTGTGCTGAAATGGGAATCACGCCCGATGCTGTGCAGCTGCAACTGGCGCAGCTGTTGGAGGATAAAGCGCGCGAGCTGCATGAGTATACGCGTATTGAAAATTTTTTTGAACACGCATTGCACCTATTCACCCCCAAAATTCACCCGCAAGGGTTTTATATTCATGGGTCAGTGGGGCGCGGCAAAACCATGTTGATGGATATGTTTGCGCGCTATTGTGCGGGCATGCCGCTGCGGCGTGCGCATTTTCACGAATTTATGCAAGATGTGCACAGCCGTATTGGCCATGAGCGCGAAGTAGATGCCAAAGATGATGCTCTTACTCGTGCGGCCGCTAGCATTGCGCAAGAATCACGCATATTATGTTTCGACGAGTTCGAAGTCACTTCAATTGCCGATGCGATGATTATGGGGCGGCTCTTCACAAAATTGTTTGAGGATGGCGTGGTGCTCATCACCACATCGAACCTACCTGCACAGGAACTCTATAAGGATGGGCTCAATCGCGTATTGTTTGAGCCATTTTTAGAAGTGTTGGCGCAACATGTTGCGGAATTTGAGCTCGAATCGCCGCATGATTATCGCTTTTTGCATGAAGCCAGCCGCCCCAATTATTATATGCCGTTGGGCAAGCGTACAACCACCGCATTAAAAAAAGCGCTCGGTCGTGAACTCTCACCAATTGCGCTAGATGTAGGCGGGCGCACATTTCCTATCCTCGGCAATACCACCCAAAAATATGCGTATGCTTCATTTGACGAGGCCTGCCTGCAGGCGCGCGGCGTACCCGATTATGAGCCGCTGGCGCAAAAATTCACCCATATTGCGCTGGACGGTGTGCCACAATTTACAGCTGCGGACAGAAGCGCAGCGCAACGCTTCAAAATATTGGTGGATATTTTGTATGATCACAACGTCTCGCTCTATATTGGTGCGCAATGTGCGCCAGAGGCAATGTTTGAGCATCTACAACACCCCGAGCATTATGCCCGCACCATTTCCCGCCTTGTGGAAATGGGCGGTGGTCATAAATGAGAATAGCTCATGCGTGTGAGGGCAAGCGGTGTGGTGTGAAGTGTGAATTGTACTGGCGCACCGGCTAGGAGCACGCCCAATCGCTGCACGCCACAAGGCAATTGCTTTGCCACTGCAAGAAATTCAGCTTCATGCTGCGGGGCGATGGTGAACAGCAGCTCATAATCATCGCCGCCTGCTAAAATGGTGGGCCAAAGCTGTGAGTCTTGCATCACCATTTCACGCGCTGCAGTTGAAAGCGGCACATCCTCACAGGCAATGGTGAGCCCTGCCCCAGCGAACGCAAGCATTTTCATGCAATCACCTGCAAATCCATCGGAAATATCGAGCGCCGCCGTGGCATAGTGCTGCAGTATTGGCGCCAATTCCACACGCGGCTGCGGTATGGTGCGGCGCGGCTCAAATGCTGGGTGCGGGTGCAATTTCAAACCCAATGCAGCATCGCCAATTGTGCCCGAAACATAGAGAATGTCGCCCGCTTTGGCGGTGGTACGCTTTACCATTTTGCCCTGTGGCACCAACCCAAATGCGGTGATGGTAATGGTAAACGGGCCAAGTGTTTTGACTGTATCGCCCCCCAATAATGGGCAATTAAAATATTGCGCATCCGCACACAGCGCTGCGGAGAAAGGCGCAAGCCATGCAGGGTCAAAACATTCCACAGGCATCGCTAATGAGAGCACAAACCCGTAGGGTTGTGCGCCTTTGGCAGCAAGGTCGGACAAGTTCACACGCAGTGCTTTTTGCGCAATTGTGGCGGCGGGGTCACTGACAAAAAAATGCACCCCTTCAACAAGTGTATCGCAGGTGATCACCAGTTCAAAACCATTGGGAATGGCCATGCATGCGGCGTCGTCCTGCAAGCCAAGCGCGAATGGGCTATTGGCGGCTTGTGTAAAATAATGTTGAATCAGAGCATCTTCAGAGAATATGCTCATGCCATCACCCGTAAATTGTGGGGTTCATATCGAGCGCCCGCATTTTATGGGCAATGGCATCTAGTACGCCATTGGTGAGGCGAATTTCGTCGTTATTGTCGAAAAAATCACGCGCCACTTCCACATATTCGTTTAGAATTACTTTTGGCGGCGTATCCAGCTTTTTAATGAGCTCATAAGCACCGCAGCGCAATATGGCACGCAGTGTGATGTCGATACGCGTGAGAGGCCAATCATCGGGCAATGCCGTATGGATCAGCTGGTCAATCTCGCGTTGATCGCTCAATACGCCTTGCAATATATCGCGAAATAATTGCTTCGAGACCTTTTCTAAACAAAATCCCTCCACATCTTCTGGTACAAAATGCTGCTCCATATCTTGCATAGTTTGGAATACATCGGTGCCCGCCACATCCATTAAATAGAGCGCTTGTACAGCCGCCATGCGCGCTGCGGCTTTTGGTTTATTAAGCGGTATGCGGGATTTTTCAGCTTTTACGGTCATATTTCTATCATTTCTTGTGTCAATTGTAGTAATTGCAATGCAGCGAACGCAGCTTCGCCGCCCTTATTCAATTGTTTTGGGTCGGCACGCTCAACGGCCTGCGCAAGTGTTTCAATCGTGAGAATGGCATTGCCAATCAATAGGCCGTGTGTGGCCACCAATTGCATAATGGCGTGGGTTGTGCCGTTCACGACCACATCATAATGGCCTGTGTCACCCCTGATCACGCAACCAAGCACAACATAGGCATCAAATTTTTGCGATTTGTGCGCATGGTAGAGCAGTGCGGGAATTTCCATCGCGCCTGTAATGTCTATATATGTGATTGTGGCTTTGCAGGACTGTAAAAACGCTGTGGCGCCATCGCTAAGTTGCGCCACTAAATCCTCATGAAATTGCGCGCGCACCACTAATACACGCGGAGCCTTCACAAAATGAATTGGTTTGAGCGCATTATGCGTGGTTTTCATGGTGCAAAGAGCTTTCGATAGTGGCGTTTGATATACATGAAAAGCTAGACAAGAACAAATTATAAATTTCATGGTGATAAATCACTTTGAGTGAAAAAAATTATATAAGCTTTGATTTTTGGCTTGCCAATTATCGATATTATGCCTATAGGAAGCTTGCCTGTTGTGTAGGTATAGTGCGCCCTTCGTCTATCGGTTAGGACACCAGATTTTCAATCTGGGAAGACGAGTTCGACTCTCGTAGGGCGCACCATTTTATTGTGGGTTACTCTTTAATTTACGGGTTTATTATGGCGTGGCTTAATAAAAGCAATATAAATACATTTACAATAGATTCTGTCGTATTTTGGCTGAAAGCAAATACATGCAAATTCGTAGGATATGCAAGTTTCATAAATGATAAACCTAAATTAGCGAAGCAGGATACTTTGGTGCAATTTTATCAGAACAATTTTTTAAATTTTAAAGTATTAAACGAAGCAGACAATAATTTAAAAACACAAGTGTGCAAAAAAGTTGAAGTTATGTTACCAGATGCGTTAGATGCTGCATTTAGGAATATAGCAGGAGATTTAGGAGAAGAACTTAAAAAAAATAAAAGTGTTTTTATTACAGCTTACAAAACGGCCTGTGCAAAAAATAATATATCTATTTAAGTGATAAGTCTAAAAAATTACGCCGTCTGCTCTTGCAAATATGCTTCACAGACTTCGGCGGCGTCGCCTTCCATGCGAATTTCAGAGCGATCGAGCCAAATCACGCGATTACAGATTTTCTGTATCGTTCCCAAATCATGCGTTACAAAGACCACAATTTTAGCGGAATTTATAATCGACATCATGCGATCAACCGCTTTTGCTTGAAACTGCGCATCGCCAGCACCAAACACTTCGTCAATCAACAAAATATCGCCATTGAGGTGGCTGGAAATGGCGAAAGCAAGGCGCACCATCATCCCAGCCGAATACATGCGCACGGGCAAATCAATAAAATCTCCTAAGCCCGCAAACTCAATAATCTCTTCAGCACGCTCGTTGATTTCGCCAAATGTGGCGCCCATCACCAGTCCGCGATAGGTGATATTCTCGCGGCCAGTGGCTTCCGCTTCAAACCCGAGACTGAGATCGAATAGATTTTGCACTTTACCATGAAGATCTATCAATCCTTCAGCCAAGGGATAGATACCTGCCATGGCACGCAATAATGTAGATTTTCCTGAGCCATTTGAGCCGATGATGCCGACGCGTTCACCCGATTCGATTTTAAAACTAATATCGCTGAGTGCCTGAACAAATTTGAATTCGCGTGTTGTCTGCTCACGATGGCCAAAAACACGCATTAAATTCGATTTTAAGCTGCCGCGCACAAATGGCCCAATGGGGTAGCGTAATGTTGCATTTTTAACGTGAATATAGGGGTCTTGCATGAGAACTCATCATTAGTAGCTTGCAAAAACGCATAATGAGGAGGACCCTCAGCTTAAAATGGTGCGGACGAGAGGACTCGAACCTCCACGGGTTGCCCCGCTACCACCTCAAGGTAGTGCGTCTACCAGTTCCGCCACGACCGCATATTTTAAGCGTGCTCTCAATAGCAGTACACAGCCGCAATGACAACCACTCAAATGAGCGCGTAAGAAATATTTATGACAATTTTTCCAAAATCGTGCGCTGTTGCTTTGTCATCACCTCAGTGTCGCATATATCTGCCGACCATTCACGCAGTTTTGGCACAATTTCTTCAACATGATCTGCCAATAAATAGGTGATCATGAGCCCGGGGCGAATAAATTGCTCTTCCAACATGTGGTCGAATAATTTTAGTAGTGGATTCCAAAATCCATCAAAATTGGCGATGAGAATAGGTTTTTTATGCTGCGCCAATTGTGCCCATGTGAGCATTTCGGTGAGTTCTTCCAACGTGCCAATACCACCTGGCATCGCCACAAACGCATCTGCTTTTTCAAACATTAGGCGCTTGCGGGTGTGCATATCATTGGTCACAATCACCTCGGTGGCTTCATGCACCACCCCTTCTTTGGCTTCTAAAAATTCAGGAATAATACCTGTCACCAAACCGCCATGTTTAAGCGTAGAACGCGCCACCTGCCCCATAAGGCCTGACGCACCACCACCATACACGAGGCGCAGACCATTTTTGGCAAGCTCCGCACCGAGCGCTTCCGCATATTGCATATATTCAGGCCGCGCACCGGGGCCTGATCCACAATAAACACATACAGAAAATAAATTCGACATAAGCCCCTCGTTAAATGTCACAGTTTTTGGCAATTGCCTGATTTTAGTATAGAAAAAAACACCTAAAATTTTGATAATTCTGTATTATTACCCAAAAGCACGCACTATTGCTAAAAAGCTTGCCGCTTTCAGGCTGGCACCGCCCACTAAAAACCCATCCACATTGGGCAATGTGGCAAGTTCACTTGCGTTTTCTGGTTTCACAGAGCCCCCATATTGAATGCATACGCCCTGCCCTGCTCCGCCAAACATATCCAACAATGTTGTGCGCAGCGCGCCATGCATCGATTTAACATCGTTTAATGTTGGAATTTTGCCTGTACCAATCGCCCAAATCGGCTCATAGGCAACAGTGAGGCCTGCAGGCGACACGGCATTGCCTATGCTGGCGCGCAATTGCGCTGTTACCACATCAATTGCTGCACCAGCCTCGCGCTGGGCAAGGCTTTCGCCAACACACACAATCACATGCAAACCTGATTCTGTTGCAGCATTCGATTTTGCGGCCACCATCTCATTGGTTTCATTATGATAATCGCGCCGTTCTGAATGCCCCACAATCACATAATGCGCGCCGCAATCGGCCAACATCTGTGCGGAAATATCGCCTGTATAGGCGCCCGATGCTTTGGTGTGGCAATCTTGCCCACCAATAGGCAAACCTGTTGCAACACCCGGCTCAACAAGTGTAGCAGGCAGGCAAATGGCTACATCAGCATATGGTTTATTGTGTGTAATTTCAGCTTGCAGTGCCACCAACTCACTTAAATCAACCTTCAATCCGTTCATTTTCCAATTGCCTGCAACAAATTTACGCATATGCATTCTCCATTTCTCATTTAAGGCTTGAAACCCGCTGCCCTCATCAATAGAGTGTGCGCGATTGAAACTCAATAGATCTCAGGACATTCCATGCTTCGATTTATGCGCGCCGCTGCCAACACATTCGTAGCAAAACTGTTATTACTCTTGCTTGTGGGTAGTTTTCTTATGTGGGGCATCGCCGATTTTGTGCGGGAACGGCCCGACACCTCATTGGCCAGTGTGGGCACTGAAAAGGTGACTGCTTCAGAGTTTCAGCAAACCCTTACCACCGATATTCAGCGCATTAACCGCGCCACTGGGCAAAACTTTACTTTGGAGCAGGCACAAGCGTTTGGTTTGCCAGCACGCATTTTGGCCCGCATTTTGGCGGAGCGCACCCTTGATCAAGACACCAAACGATTCTCTTTGAGTATTTCTGAAACCGATATGGTGGCCTCTATTATGGCAGATCCGCAATTTGCGGGTATTGATGGTAAGTTTGATCGCCGCCAATATGAAAGCGCACTGCGCAATTTGGGCATGAATGAAACCAGCTTTGTGCACAATCGTGGCCGTCAATTGCAACGCCAAATGATCGCTGAAAGCTATATGGCGGGCTTAGGCATGCCAAAACTTTTGCAAAATGCGTTGGGGCTTGGATTTATGGAAGAGCGCAAAATTGCGAGTATTTCAATTCCGCTTACAGCAATACCGCGCCCTGCCCCCCCAACTGATGATGTGCTCAAGGCCCATTATGAAACCACAAAAACCCGTTGGCAAACACCCGAATTTCGTAACGTACAGTTGCTTTCATTTATGCCCAGCGACGCAGGTTTAAGCGTGAGTGATGCTGAATTGAAAGCTGCTTTCGAAGCGCAAAAGGCAACACTTTCAACACCTGAAATTCGCCGCATATTACAAATTGTGTTGCCAGATGCCAAAGCCGGTGAAACTTTTAAAGCTGGGCTTGCATCAAAAAGCTTCACACAATTAGCGGAAGCGCGCGGCGAGGACCCTGATTCATTCGATCTTGGCTTTCTCACAAAAGCGGATGTGCTCGATGATGCTGTGCGCGCGGCAGCATTTTCGCTTAAAGAAGGTGAGAGCATCGTTGTTCCCAACGGCAAATTCGGCCCTGTTGCAATTCAAGTGACAGATATTGAGCCTGAAAAATCGGCCGATTTTGAAAGCGCTAAAGCGGATATTCACACAGCATTGTTAAAAAAGAAGGTTGAGACTCAATCGCAAGACCTTGAAAAACAAGTGGATGATTCACTCGCGAACAATGAACCGTTTGCCGATATTGCCAAAAAGTTTAAGCTCACATTCACCCCTGTTGAAGCCGTGGATAAAATGGGTTTAGCTCCTGATGGCACGCCAGTTGCTGTATTTTCAGGCCGCGATGAATTGCTCAAAGCTACGTTCAATGTGGCTGAAGGTTTTGAAATCACACCGGTTAAATTTTCTGATGGTGCAATTGTGTGGGTTAATATTGCAAAAATCATGCCTGCTGCACAGCAACCATTTGATGTCGCCAAACCGCAAGTCACGCAAAGCTGGATATTACAACAACAATTCAACGCTTTGCAAAAAAAGGCAGATGATATTGCGGCAGACACCAAATCTGGAAAATCGTTGAAAGAGTTGGCTGCTCGTGAACGTGTAAAATTAGGCGAATTGGCACATTTTACACGTCAAAATGCTCCTGCCGCATTAAGTGAAGCCGCTATCTCTACAATATTTAGCTCGGCGCCACAACAAAGCGCTGTATATTTTGATGATAAATCCCAAAGCGCTGTTGTGTTTTCTGTCGTGGATGTGCGCGTGCCTGCAGCCATTAAAGATGGCCTGCCTTCTGAACAAGCTGCAAATTTCACGCGCCAATATCAAGATGATGTGTTTGGCAGCTATGTTTTGGCGCGACAATCGATATTGGGCGCACACATTAACCAGCCATTGCTCAATAAACTTGTAGCCACACCTGGGGCACAATAATGAATGCACCTTTTCTCATTATTCGCCGTCAACCTGCTGATTTAGACACACCCGTTGGTGTGTTTTTAAAAACATCCTCCATTGAAGGTGTGAGATTTTTGCTTGAAAGTGTTGAGGGTGGGGCCGCGCGCGGGCGCTATTCTGTAATTGGGCTTCAGCCTGATTGCAGCCTTATTGCAGATGAAAAACAAGCTACATTGAATGTGATGGACGGCACACATATTGTTTCGGCCACACCGCAACCCACAACTGTACTCGAAGCTACACGGCAATTTGTTGAGGCCGCCAAAATGAGACTGCCAGAGGGCATCCCTTCAATGGCGGCAGGTGTATTTGGCTATTTGGGCTATGACACCATTCGCCATGTGGAGGCAATTCCACCTGCTGCGCAAGACCCGCTGCAATTGCCCGAAATTATTTTGGTGCGCCCATCAGTGATCCTTATTTTCGACCATGTAACCGAGGAAATGCTGCTGTGTGCGCCTGTATACCCCGCTGATGGCGGCACGCGTGAACGCGCTGAAACGCTGCTGGATGTGATAATTGGGTTATTGCGCGCACCAGTGCCCGATGGTGCTTATGCAATACTTCCTTCTCCCTTGACGGGAGAAGGTGCCCCATTAGGGGCGGATGAGGGTGAAATCGCTCATTCCCAAAATCACCCTCACCGATCACTTCATAACACCCTCTCCTGTCAAGGGAGAGGGGAAGGTTTACCACAAGAACCTACCTCTAACATGAGCGCCACCACCTATATGGAGCGTGTTGGGGCGGTAAAAAACTACATCGCTGCGGGTGATATTTTCCAAGGCGTGTTGTCGCAGCGGTTTGAACTGCCGTTTGAGCATCATCCGCTGGCGTTTTATCGCGCCTTGCGCAAAACCAACCCAGCCCCCTATTTATTTTATTTTGATTTCGATGATTTTCAAATTGCAGGATCGTCCCCTGAAATTTTGGTTAAATTGCAAGGGGATGTGGTCACCATACGCCCGATTGCTGGCACACGTAAGCGCGGGGCAACACATAGTGAGGATGCCGAGTTGGCGGCCGATTTATTGGCCGACCCAAAAGAACGCGCCGAACATTTGATGCTACTCGACCTCGGCCGCAATGATGTGGGCAAAGTTGCGCAATTGGGCAGCGTGAAGGTGACGGATCAATTTTTCCTCGAATATTATTCCCATGTGATGCACATTGTCTCGAATGTAGAAGGCAAACTAGCACATAGTTTTGATGCGCTTGATGCATTATTTTCAGGCTTCCCTGCGGGCACTGTTTCGGGTGCGCCAAAAGTGCGTGCTATGGAAATTATCAACGAACTTGAACCTGTAAAACGCGGTGTGTATGGCGGTGGTGTTGGGTATTTCAGTGCCAATGGCGATATGGACACCTGCATTGCGCTGCGCACAGCCGTGATTAAAAATCGTACTGTGTATATTCAAGCGGGTGCTGGCATCGTGGCGGATTCTGTACCGGAAATGGAACAGGCCGAATGCGAGAACAAAGCCCGCGCTTTGGTGAAAGCCACACATATTGCTGTGCAATATGGTGTGGGGCAATAACGCCTAATGCGGCAGCGCAAAGCCATACATCATTTCATAGAGCACGCCTTCGCGCAGGCCACGGTCGGCTACAAATATGCTATTAATTGGAAACGCATCAAGCACCGTTTCCAAAATTGCGCAGCCAGACAGAATCAAATCCACCCTTTGTGTGCCAATACACCCCAAAGTAGCGCGTTCGGAACGGGTCATCCCCCGCAATTCTTGAATTAAAGTACGCACCTTTTGTGTATCAAAACGAAACCCATCGACACGCCGTTTGCTATAGCGCGGCAAATTCATATAAATACCCGCCAACATGGTGACAGTGCCAGACGTCCCAATCATTTCAAACGGCTCATCCCAATGCGCGTGGAAAAACGGTTCACGGCTCATAAACTGTTGCACATAAGCCATCATAGCTGGGTAATTTCGATTATGCTCAGCATCATCAAAATGTTCTGACAACGACACCACACCGATGGGCAGAGAATGCCACGCCTGCATCGTAAGCGTGTGTTCAATGTTAGGCTGCTGTCGGCCTAGCCCCACGACTTCAGTGCTGCCACCACCAATATCGAGCACCAATGTGTGCGCCGTTTTGGCATTCGCAAGTGGATAACAACTCAAAGCTGCATAATAGGCTTCTCTGTCAGTTGTGAGGACATCAAACGAGAGCCCCGTTTGGACTTTAACATTCTCTAAAAAACTTTCGCCATTGCTCGCTTCACGGCAAGCAGCTGTGGCAATGCATCGCAATTGTTTGATGTTATAATAGACCAAACGTTGCACGCAGGCCTGCAAGGCCTCAATGGTGCGCTCCATGGCGCGCTCACTCAGCGCGCCTGTTTCGCTCATTCCCTCGCCTAGCCGCACCAATCGCGAGAACGTGCCAATCACGCGAATGCCCTGCTCTGGTGTCGCTTCGGCGATCATCAATCTGCAATTATTGGTGCCCAAATCAATCGCCGCATACAACACACCATCGCTGTGGTGCGGTATATAGAAAGGCGAATGTGACGCATCAATATTCATGTTGTTACACTTCGGCATGCAAAACTTGGGTATGCTACGCACCAAGTTTATTTACGCTGACGGGTTGCTAGCGCTCCTGCCAAATTTCAAAAAATCTGGGTATATTACACATAGCCCCAAACGCCCTACACATTCAACCGCTTAAAGGCATGATGGTAAATTATTGGGCTTCACGTATGCGCAAAATCTGATATAGAAAGGCCTCATTCCTTTGAACGGTGAGAATCTTCATGAGCAACGCAGCGACACAGCATTTGAAAACTTATTTTCAAGATGATTTGGCAGTGGTAGACCCCGCTATACAAGACGCAATTAATAAGGAATTGCATCGCCAGCGTCATGAAATTGAGCTGATTGCGTCTGAAAATATTGTTTCCAAAGCAGTGCTGCAAGCGCAAGGCTCTGTCCTCACCAATAAATATGCCGAAGGCTACCCCGGAAAACGCTATTATGGCGGTTGCCAATATGTTGATATTGCTGAACAATTGGCGATTGACCGCGCCAAGCAATTGTTCGCCTGCGATTTTGCAAACGTGCAGCCAAATTCTGGCTCGCAAGCCAATCAAGGCGTATTTCAAGCGCTGTTGCAACCTGGTGATTGCATTTTAGGGCTTTCTCTGGCGTCTGGCGGGCACCTCACTCATGGCGCAGCGCCGAACCAATCGGGCAAATGGTTTAAAGCTGTGCAATATAATGTGCGGGCGGATGATCATCGTATCGACATGGATGAAGTGGCACGCCTTGCGCATGAGCATAAACCAAAGCTAATCATTGCGGGTGGGTCGGCCTATTCGCGCATTTGGGAGTTCGATAAATTCCGCGCGATTGCGGATGAAGTTGGCGCCTATTTCTTGGTCGATATGGCGCATTTTGCGGGCCTCGTGGCGGGCGGGCAGCACCCTAGCCCATTCCCCCACGCGCATGTGGCGACTACTACAACACATAAAACCTTACGTGGCCCGCGCGGCGGCATGATTTTGACAAATGATGAAGCCTTATCTAAAAAATTCAATTCGGCTATTTTCCCTGGCATTCAAGGTGGGCCACTCATGCATGTGATTGCCGCAAAGGCCGTGGCATTTGGTGAAGCATTGAAGCCTGAGTTTAAGGCCTATGCCGCACAAGTTGTGAAAAATGCGCAATCGCTCGCCAATACGCTCAAAGCAGGTGGTTTGGATATTGTTTCAGGTGGCACCGATAATCATTTGATGCTGGTGGATTTGCGCCCGAAAGGGGTGAAAGGCAATGCCACTGAACACGCCCTTGGCCGCGCTTTCATCACTTGTAACAAAAATGCTGTGCCGAATGATCCTGAAAAGCCAATGACAACATCAGGCATTCGCTTGGGTTCACCCGCCTGCACAACGCGCGGGTTTGACGAAGCTGCATTTGCGCACGTGGGGCAATTAATTTTGGAAGTAGTGGATGGACTCGCCAAAAACCCTGAGGGCAATGCTGCTGTTGAAGCCTCTGTGAAACAACGCGTTGAAGCGCTGTGCCAACAATTTCCGATTTATTGATTACGCGCATGTCACAAAAATGCGTATTCGTCTCTCTCATCGGCGCCACAAATGCAGGGAAATCGACACTACTGAATAAGCTTGTGGGCAGCAAGGTATCCATCGTCTCGCGCAAGGTGCAAACCACGCGGCAACAGATTCGCGGCGTAGCCATCACGGGCGATGCACAGATTGTGTTTATTGATACCCCTGGATTTTTTAAACCACGCCGCCGACTTGATCGCGCCATGATCAGCGCCGCATGGGGCAGTATGCGCGATGCCGATATGGTGGGCTGGCTGGTAGATGCGCACGCATATGGACATCACCCCATAGACGTGCCAAAGGAATTGGTGGAAGTGCGTAAACCAAAATTTCTTATTCTCAATAAGGTTGATATGCTGGAACGCAGCACCTTGTTGGAAATGGTGAAAACATTGAACGATCAAACGCAATTTGACCACACCTTCATGATTTCAGCGCTGAAAGGCCATGGCTGCGATGATATATTGCAATGGCTTGCAGAAAAAGCACCCAATGGCCCATGGCATTACCCAGAAGATCAGGTGAGTGATATCACCGATATGGAATTGGCGGCAGAGATCACCCGTGAGGTGGTGTATGACCGCCTACATGAAGAGTTGCCCTACGAATCCACCTGCGAAACCACAATTTGGCAACGCAAGCCTGATGGCTCAATTCGCCTAGAGCAAACCATCACGGTGGCTCGCGATAGTCAGAAAAAAATTGTTTTGGGAAAAAAAGGCGAAACCATCAAAGGCATTTCCACATCTGCGCGCCACCAAATGGCAAAAATATTTGAGTGCCCCGTGCATTTATTTTTGTTCGTGAAGGTGCGCGAAAATTGGAGTGATGACCCTGAAATGTTCCGTCGCATGCGGCTTGACTTGAAAGCCTAATTATTTACGTACTTGCGCTTTTTTTTCTCGCAACTGCGGCATAGGCTCAAGTACGCGTGTTTCAGGAAGTGTCACAATCACTTCTGTGCCTTCACGCAGTTTGGATTTGAGTGTAAATTGCCCTCCGTGTAATTCCACTAATCCCTGTACAATTGGCAAACCTAGGCCAGTGCCTTCTTCGGCTGATTTATGCGCCATTGAGCCGCGCCCAAAATTAGAAAGCACAACGGCAATTTCGTCTTCTGGAATACCATAGCCCGTATCTTTGATGCTAACATATTGGCCACCGCGAGAGGTCCACCCAATTTTTACAATAACTTTACCACCCACAGGTGTGAATTTGATGGCATTAGTCAGCAAGTTAAGTGCAATTTGACGAACAGATCGCTCATCTGCCCATAGCGGTGGTAGATCCGCATGAAATTGAGCGATCAAATCAATTGATTTATTTGTGGCACGTAATTTAAGCAAATTCATACATTCACCAACAATTTCATCAAGAAATACAGCCTCTTCGTGCAAGTCGAACCGACCTGCTTCAATGCGAGATAAATCCAATATTTCATTGATAACATTCAACAAATGATTACCAGAATTGTGAATATCTTTTACATATCCTTTGTAATGTTCATTCTCAATTTTGCCAAATATCTCATTCCGCATCATTTCAGAAAAGCCAATAATGGCGTTTAGTGGCGTGCGCAATTCATGGCTCATAGTGGCCAAAAAGCGTGATTTGGCAAGGCTCGACTCCTCAGCACGACGCCGCGCTTCATCAGAATTGCCTTTGGCCTGTTCAAGCTCATGAATTAACTCATCTTTCTCTGCACGCGCAAGCAGCGCATTGCAGGTCGACTCATAGAGTTGACGAGACAATAATAAAAAATAAAATTCAATGAGCAATACAAGCGCGCCGATAAATTGATTTACAATAATATTTGATGATAATAATACATAAAAAAGCGTGAGCGTTGGCAGAAATGTACTCCATAATACAGCTCGGCGTATGGAAGAACAAAACATTGCTAGAATTGCAACAAGCATAAGTTCGGAAACAAAGGCAAGAAGTACACTCATAATATTGGAGTTATTGACAACCCCTAAGAATAACATCGCCCAAATTACACCATGCGTAATTTCAGCAATTATGAATGTGGTGACCCACTTTTTAAGATTTTGAAAATCGACCTGCTTTTCAAGAAAGTGGTAGCAAGCATATAAAATTGCCAATTGCATGCTAATATTCGCAAAAAACCAAACAATAATCCAGCCATTATGCTCAAACCACCATGAAACACCCGCCACCACCAAGGTGAGTATCGGCAAAACAAGCCCTGCCCGCATGCGGTTGAGCGCATAATTGTGGATCATGTCGAGGTCGAAAGCAGGACGTGAGCCTGATGTAGAAATTAATTGCTGGCGCGCACGCCTCATTGTACGCGAAAATTGCGTACGTTTTGGTTGTTCAGCAGGAGCGATAAATTCTGTCATATGTCGGAATATACTGTGAAAATTGCACAGTATATTTATACACGAGCTCCCTTAACAGGGGGTTATGCTACGCAGAATATTTGATAGTTATTGATAATAATTTGCAACCACTTGATCGAGCAACCGCACGCCCCAGCCTGAGCCCCAGCTTGTATTGATATCACTTGCTGGCGAATCCATCGCAGTGCCTGCAACATCTAAATGCACCCATGGGATATTGTCGGGAATGAAGCGTTGTAGGAATTGCGCGGCTGTTATTGAGCCTGCATTACGGCCGCCAGAATTTTTCATATCCGCAAATTTGCTGTCTGTTAGCTTGTCGTAATCAGCTGAAAGCGGCAGTCGCCACACTTTTTCACCCGTTTCAAGCCCTGCTGCAGTGATGCGTTGCGCAAGTTCATCATTGTTACCAAACAAGCCCGCGTGCTCTGTTCCCAAGGCCACAAGAATTGCGCCTGTCAATGTGGCCAAATCCACAATGAATTTTGGTTTATAGGTTGTGCCTACATGCCACAGCACATCAGCCAACACCAAACGCCCTTCTGCATCAGTATTCACCACCTCAATTGTTTGGCCTGAAAGCGAGGTGAGAATGTCACCGGGGCGATAGGCTGTGCCATCAGGCATATTTTCAACCAGTCCAATGGCACCAATCACATTCACGGGTGCTTTGCGACTGGCCAATGCGTGCATCAAGCCTGTTACGCAGGCTGCTCCGCCCATATCACCCTTCATATCTTCCATGGAATTTGAAGGTTTGATTGAAATGCCGCCAGTGTCGAACGTCACGCCTTTGCCAACAAAACAAATCGGCTGTGCGGCTTTATCTGCCGCACCATTCCAATGCATAATCACCACTTGGCTGTCCTTTTCAGAACCACGCCCAACTGCCAATAATGAGCCAAAGCCCATTTCAGTCAGTTTGGCTTGCGATAGGATTTCAACTTTCACGCCCAATTTTTCCAAATCTTTTGTGCGCGTAGCAAATTCAACTGGCCCCAACACATTTGGTGGCAAATTCACCAATTCGCGGGCAAGCAATACACCATCGGCTTGGCCTTTGAGTGGGGCAAACGTATCATTGGCGGCTTTTGCAACATCCACTGCCGACACAAAACTCAATGTTTTCGCAACAGGTGCTTTTTCACCGTCTTTGCGTTTGGTTTTGTAATTATCAAAATTATAAGCACGCAAATATGCCCCTTGCGCGATTAACGCCACTTCATCCCCTGAACATGCGCCGGTGAGAATTGCCACTTTGGTATCCGCACATGGCAATTTGCTATAAAGAGCACCACCAAGGTTCAACCAATTCAATTTTTTTGCTTCCGCGCGCTTCCCAATCCCCACAACAATTAAGCGTGATAATTGGGTGCCCGCAGGTGCTAAAATTTCAATTGATTTTCCTGATTTTCCAGTAAATTCATTGGCTTTTGCGGCGCGGCTCACTTGTGCTGAGGTTTCAGCATTCAAACCTTGAACAGCAATTTCTGCGGCTTCATCAGCAAAAATCACCAAAGCACCCTCGTTTGGTATGGTGGAAAGCGCTGCAAATTGAATTGTGGGCAATGGGGCCATGATTCGTCTCCTGAATGTGATGGAGCAGACAAGCTGTTGCATAGCGCGGTGTCAAGGGCGATGTGCCCCAAAATTAAAATTGCGGCACTTGCGGCACGCTAAGCTATTCAATATATAGAGTGGCAACACTCGGATTCTCATGACACTATTCCAATATTTTTGCTTGCGGCATTTTCTCTCGATTATGGGGGTGTTTGGCACGTGCCTTGTGCTGATTTTCCTACTCGATTTCATTGAATTCTTGCGGCGCGGCAGCGATATTGCTGACGCTTCTGCAGTGAAACTTGCTGGACTTTCTGCATTGCGGATGTTTTCACTCTCTGAAATTTCCTTGCCATTTGCCGTACTTGTCGGTGCGATGCTGGCCTTTGTGAATCTCTCACGTCGCTCTGAGCTGGTGGTTGCGCGCGCTGCTGGCATGTCGGTCTGGCAAATGTTGATGCCAGTTGCGGCCATTGCCATTGGCGTTGGTTTGGCATCCACTATGCTATATAACCCGATGTCGGCCATGTTGAAGGATAAAGCGTATCGGCTTGAAGCCAAGTTGTTTGGTAGTCGCGCCACATTGGCTGAAACCCACAAAGGTGGCATTTGGATGCGGCAAGATGGCAATGATGGCGCCTATATAGTATTTGCCAAATCATCGCTCGACCAAGGCGAGACGTTACGCAATGTGAATATCTATCGATTGACTACGCAAGAATTGATCACCTCCCGCATAGAGGCGGCCAGTGCCACGTTGCATGATGGGTATTGGGATTTGAGCGATGTCCGCACATTTACTTCTAAATCATCCAGCCCTATGCAAGCCAATATGAAGCTGGCCACTAATTATAAAATTGAAACGGCGCGCGAATTTTTCTCTACGCCTGAAACCATTCCGTTTTGGCAATTGCAAGATTATATCACTTATAATGAATCGGTAGGTTTGCCAGCTACGCGTTACAAATTGCAATATCATGCCTTGCTGGCGCGCCCAGCTGTGTTTTTAGCAATGGTGTTGATCGCGGCGAGTGTTTCGCTGCGATTCTCTCGCTTTGGCGGCTTGCGTCAATTGATGTTCAGCGGGTTTGTCTCTGGTTTTGGATTTTTCATGTTCACCCGTGTGGCCGAAGATGTTGGCAGCGCAGGGATTATCTCCCCAATTGTGGCCGCATGGTTGCCCGCATTATGTGGCATTCTCATTGGTGCCACAATTTTGTTGCATCAAGAAGATGGTTAGGTTTAGGCTTCCAAAAAAATGAGGTTCACTATGCGTGCCGTACTTTCTCTGTGTGTTTTGATGGCTGTGTGTTTTCTGGCGCCTGCGCATGTGCGCGCCAACGATATTGCCGCAACGGTGAATGAACACGTCATCACCAAATTTGAGGTGGCACAGCGCCAGAAATTAATGGCGCTCTCACGCTCAAAAGGCAGTGCTGTGCAAGATATTATTGATGACAAAATCAAACTTTCAGCTGCACGTAAGCTTGGGCTTGTGATCAATGACGCGGAAGTTGATGCTGCATTTTCGAACATCGCACGTGGTAGTAAAATGTCGCCCGAGCAATTCACGAAGGCGCTCAGCACACGCGGTGTGCAGCCACAAACATTAAAAGACCGTGTGCGTGCAGAATTGACATGGCGCCAATTGGTGCAAGCGCGCTTTACACGCAGTCAGCCCATTCAAACCAAAGAGGATGCCATACTGGCAAACTTTACCTATATTGGCCCGAATGGCGCTGAGAAAAAGCCAGATGCAAAAGGCAAGATGTCCAAAGCAGATGCTCAGGCTGAAATGAAAAAAATGCAGCAATCGGCAGATACATATTTTAAAGAGCTTAAAAGTTCAGCGACTATTGATGTCAAATAATTCAGCGCAAGACGCCCCAGATGGACTGCCCAGCGTTGCACACATGGTGCGCGATTATGGTTTGAACGCGAATAAAAAACTGGGCCAACATTTTCTATTCGATTTCAACCTCATGCGGCGTATTGCGCGCGCCGCTGGCCCGCTTGACAGCCACGTAATTGTGGAAATTGGGCCTGGCCCAGGTGGCCTTACGCGCGCATTGCTGATGGAAGGCGCCATGCATGTGATTGCCATTGAAAAGGACGAGCGCGCCATTCCGCTCCTCAAAACCATCGCAAAAGCCTACCCTAATCGGCTAACGATTATCCATGACGACGCACTAAAAATTGACATTCCCGCGCTATTGCAGGGCCGCCCTGCCCGCATTTGCGCCAATTTGCCATATAATGTGGGTACCGAGCTGTTGATCCGCTGGCTTAGCATTGCACCGTGGCCGCAGAATGTGTGGTACGACCGCATGATTTTGATGTTTCAAAAAGAAGTGGCACAGCGCATTTGCGCGCAGGTGGATGATAACCACTATGGTCGCCTCGCAATTTTTGCGCAGCTTTTGTGCGAATGCCACCATGTGTTTGATGTCAACCCAGCCGCCTTCACGCCGCCGCCGAAAGTATGGTCGGCCGTGGTGGATTTGCGCCCGCTGCAAACCCCGCCACCCTGCCCCACAAAAGCACTGCAGCAGGTAACAGCCGCCGCATTTGGCCAGCGCCGTAAAATGCTCCGCGCTAGCCTCAAAGCGGTATTTGATAATCCAACCGATGTGCTTAATAACTGCGATATTCCGCCTGAAGCCCGCGCCGAAACGCGCCCGATTTCAGATTTTGTGAAACTGGCAAATCAACTATCAGATGTATAGTTATATTTGCGCGAAGCAATAGTGTTCATAAAATAACACGCGGCCAAAGCGGCTATGCTATATAATTTAAATTTTGGCACGCTTATATTTCTCATTTTATTATTCGATTCAATAACCTTATTAATAGTATCCATCATAGACTGAACGAGTTTCATTTCAATACGCATAAATTTAGGATAGGACTCAAATTTGTTTGGTTTATTATCCATCAGATGAAATAGCGCATGAATGTTTTGCACATCATATTTCTTATTGAGTTTTTTACAGTCTTCATTTGTAAATTGCTTCGTAATATTTTCAAGTTTCACTTTGATAAAATTCAAGTTAGTCTGAATCACCCCAAACTCAAGTGCGGAGTCTTGAACAGCTTTTGGACTTACACACGATGTTATGGTTGAAAAATTTTGTCCGAAATATAGAATTTTATCGTTTGCCATCATCACTCATTTTCAATTTCATTTGACAAATACACATGAATTACAACAGTTTTATGTCAATTATAAATGTATGAAACCCGCCGTGCTGCAGTTTAAATAAAACTGGCGAATGTGTTGAAGTCAGAGGTGTAAATTACGTCTGCGTATCCGTTTTTGCTTTCGTTAGCGCGCTGTGTAGCAAACCACCCATCACACCAATTAGGGCTATAGAACTGAGTGCGAATTTAAATGTTGGAAGCCCAACAATTTTAGACTGCAATTCAATTGCTAATTGATTAAACGCTTGCAGTTTGGCAAATGCTGATTTTATGTGCGGATGAAATTCACTCGGCAAAGATGATAATTTAGTATGATCAATCGTTGCTGGTGCACCCTCAACATATCGCAACATCGCCTTGCTATCATTAATAGCAATTTCATTTATATGTAGCTTTCCTCCATAAGGAGCTAACAATTCAGTTATATTTCTACGATCAGTAGAGTACATTGTTCCTGTATTTACTAAAATTTCACGTTTTTCTATCATGCCATCAGCGCTACCAGAGCATGCTTTATACATCAAATCATACCAATGACTCGTAGATGTACTAGTGGTATATTCATATGTAATGATGTTAGACATGGTGAAATTCCTTTAATTTCTGTTCAAATTATTTCTTGTTTTTTAGAATTTGGCAGCGCTGTATACATTAAGCCGCCAAGCGCAATGATTGCAGCAATCATGGGCGCAAATTTAAAATTTGGCATCTTAAATTCAGTATTACCTTTAGCTACAAGTGCGTCTCTAACTTTTTGAGCATGCTGGTTCAATGCGTTCAAGCCATTAAATGCGGCTTGCACATATGGTTTGTGCTGTATCGGCAACATATTAAATCTATTAATATTTATAGTACCCGGAGTATCTTCAACAAATCGTAATAATGTGTTCACATCTTTAATAGGCGCACCATTTACATTAATTTCAAGTGGGTGTTGTAGCATTGTATCTTCTAAAGATTTACAAGCACCCCCTAATGTCCGCGCTATATAGCTATCCAAATGAATGCCTGATTGAATTCCAGCCAAGCGTATCTTTTCATAGATATTATGTTCTGGTTGTCCAAATCCATTTATATTCGTTTGGAATAGATAAATCATATATTGAGTCATGTTTAATCCTTTAAAAATCTCATTAAGTTCTGCAACTTCCTTCCTATTTACAAAACTCTCGATTCTGTGTCAACTGCCCCAATGAAACGCCCTCGCACCAATTTTGTATGTCAAGTTTGTGGTTCTGTCTTTAATAAATGGATGGGGCGGTGCGAAGCGTGCGGCGGGTGGAACTCAGTTGTGGAAGAAGCGGGCGTGGACCCCGCAATCGCCGCCGTAACAGGTGGGGCCTCTATCGGCGGCAAAGCCAAGCGTGGGCGCATATTTGAACTCGCAGGCCTCAAGGGCGAGATGGAAGCCCCGCCGCGCATTTCTTCAGGCATGAGCGAGCTTGACCGCGTGACAGGTGGCGGCTTTGTGGAAGGCTCATTGGTGTTGATCGGTGGTGACCCTGGAATTGGCAAATCCACACTTTTATTGCAGGCCGCAGCCGCCTGCGCCAATAATGGCTATAAATCTGTCTATATCTCTGGCGAAGAGGCTGTGGCACAGGTGCGGCTGCGTGCCAAACGCCTTGGGTTAGAGGATGCACCTGTGCAAATTGCATCGGAAACTGCAGTGGAAGATATCATCGCCACGCTGAGCCAAAACCCACGGCCCGATATTGCCATTATCGATTCCATCCAAACCCTGTGGAGTGCCGAAATTGACTCCGCGCCGGGCACTGTCACCCAATTGCGAGCGGGCGTGCATGCATTGGTGCGCTTTGCCAAAACCACGGGCATTGCACTCATTCTGGTGGGGCATGTGACTAAGGACGGCCAAATTGCAGGCCCCCGCGTGGTGGAGCACATGGTGGATGCCGTGTTTTATTTTGAGGGGGATAGCCACTTCCACTTCCGTGTGCTGCGCGCTGTGAAAAATCGCTTCGGCGCCACTGATGAGCTGGGCATTTTTGAAATGACAGGCCTTGGCTTGCAAGATGTACCCAATCCATCCGCCATTTTTTTAGAGCATCGCGATACAAAATCGGCGGGCACCGCAGTGTTTGCAGGGCTGGAAGGCACGCGCGCATTGCTGAGTGAGCTGCAAGTGTTGGTGACACCCACCAGCTTCCCCACCCCACGCCGCGCTGTTGTGGGGTGGGATAGCAACCGCTTGGCCATGATTGTGGCCGTGCTGGAATCCCGCTGCAAGGTGAAGCTGGGCGCGCATGATATTTACTTGAATGTGGCTGGTGGCATGAAAATTAGTGAGCCGGGCGCGGATATGGCTGCAGCACTTTCATTGGTTTCCGCCCTCACGCAAAACATTATTCCTGCCAACACGCTGATTTTGGGCGAGCTGAGCCTTACAGGCCGCATTCGCCCCGTGATGCAAGCCACTTTGCGCCTCAAAGAAGCGCAGAAAATGGGCTTCACGCATGCGCTGATCCCCGAGGGGCAAAAAATTGAGGGTAATGAGGTCACCATGCACATCACCACCATGGCGCACATCCGCGATGCCGTGGCGTGGTTGATGGGGTGATTAGAGTTTGCGCGTGACCAAAATGCGGATCGCCCTTTTAAATAGTGAGGGCCGCTCAGTAACTTGAAAGACTTCTTTGACACATGATTTTACAAAACCTAAAGTTGACATGTCTGAAGTGATCGCTTGATAATGAAGACGGCTTTCACGGATCAATGAATCAATATTCCCCCATCTCTGGCCGGTCATTTTTGTCACAAAGCCATCAGCATTGAAAATGAGCTGTCTAGATGGCCAATGCTTTGAAAGCACTTCGTTGAGTTTGAGGTAAAGGGATGTGGGTGCTGGAGATTTCTCAATTTGAGCTTGTACACTATATAAGTTTGGTTCACCCATACGAATAGCCAAATGACGCATGAGAGGGATAAACGGATTCTTTTGAAAATAAGTCGGATTAAATTTTACAACAGCACGGCTCACAGTTAATTTAGTCACATCTGGAAATTCATGCTTAATTTTTTGAAATTCTGGCAAACTTAAAAGTTCCTTGGGTAAAAATTTTCTGCGCTAATAGCTTGAATCTTATTATTAAAATTATCACCTACAGAAGATATAGCTGGCAAACTTCTTTCGTAATTTACTTTTAATTTTATTCCACCTCGAAACAAATTATCTGCTGCTAAATTATACATATAATCTCCTACTTTAGGAGCTTCATTAGATAATATTGTATTTAAATCTGCCTGAGACATAGTTTGAAAAAAACTTCCATTCAACACTAGATCTGTAAATTTAGATAGATTTTTTGAATTTGGAATGATTGGTTTATTTATAAAATCACGAATATCTATCTTATTTGTAGCAATATCTCGATAACCGTATAGACTCTCAATACCATCATACATTCCCATAGCGCTAAACTCCTTTTATATTACATAAATAGCAAACTATTACATACAAAGCTATACAACTAAAGTTGCACCTAGTATGCAGTAGCGTGGTTGATGGGGTGATGCCCCTTGAGCAATTGAGAATCTCACGCTAAGCATGAATATCTATAATTTGGCGGAGGATTCGCTATGCCATTCACAATACTCGACATAGCTCTCATCGTGGTTGCCGCGCTTTCAGCCATATTAGCTATGATGCGCGGGTTCTCACGCGAAGTGCTTTCGGTGCTGGGGTGGATTTGCGCCTCTGCGGCTGGCATTTACGCATTTTTTAACCCTGCCCTCAAAGCATTTGCGGGGCAATTTATCACGCCAGAATGGCTTGCCAGTGCGGTGGCTGTTGGCGGAGTGTTTATCCTCACACTATTGGTTATCTCGTTTTTAACTGTGCGTATTTCCGACATGATCCTTGATAGTTCTATTGGTTTTCTCGACAGATCACTCGGTTTTGGGTTTGGCCTTGTGCGTGGTATTCTTATTGTATTGATGGCCTATATGCTGTTTAGCAAGCTGATTCCGCCTGGTTCGCAGCCCGCGTGGATCCAAAACGCGCGCTCCTATACATTACTCAATAATTGGAGTGAAAATTTGCACGCCTTATTGCCCACCAATGCGGCGGAGCAAATTAAAGAGCTGAAGGATCGTTCAAAATCGGTGATGGAACCACTTAAAGGTACAACGGAACCCACGCCACAAGCAGCACCACAAGTGGCTACACCACCAGCAGCTGGCTATAAAGTGGATGATCGCAAGGCACTTGAGCAACAGATTCAAAATTTGCAAGGCAGCAAAAAGCAATAATCCACCCTTGCTGCAGTTGCGAAATTGTCGTATAGAAGGCCACACATAGCAGGCAGGCCAATCATGAAATATAATCCAAAGACAGACCGCTTTCACGATGAATGCGGTGTGTTTGGCATTTATAGCCACCCTGATGCAGCAGCGCTCACCGCGCTTGGCTTGCATGCCTTGCAACATCGCGGGCAGGAATCTGCAGGAATTGTTACATTTGATGGCGCACGTTATCATCTAGAGCGCCGCCTTGGCCTTGTAGGCGATAATTTCACCAAGCCTGCGGTGCTCGAAAGCCTGCAAGGCAATATGGGTATTGGCCATGTGCGCTACTCCACCACGGGCGAAACGGCACTGCGCAATGTGCAACCCCTGTTCGCGGAATTGGAATCGGGCGGTTTTGCCCTCGCTCATAACGGCAACCTCACCAACGGCTTGAGCTTACGCCGAGAAGTGATTGAAAATGGAGCAATTTGTCAATCCACTACCGACACCGAAGTGCTGCTGCACCTTGTGGCACAAAGCAAAAAAAAGAAGTTTATGGATCGTTTTGTCGATGCATTGGCGCGGGTTGAAGGCGCCTATGCATTTGTGGCCATCACCAATAAAAAACTCATCGGTGCGCGCGATCCGCTCGGTATTCGCCCGCTTGTGTTGGGGGATCTGAACGGAAGCCCAATTCTCGCATCTGAAACCTGCGCGCTGGATATGATCGGCGCGAAATTTGTGCGCGATATTGAAAATGGTGAAGTGGTGGTCTTCTCCGAAGAAGGCATGCAAAGCTTTAAGCCTTTCGGGGAAATCCCTTCCCGCCCATGTATTTTTGAATATATCTATTTTGCGCGGCCAGATTCCGTTGTAAACGGCCATAATATCTATGATATCCGCAAAAAAATGGGGCAACAGCTGGCACTGGAATCCTCAGTGGAAGCGGATGTGATTGTGCCCGTGCCTGATTCTGGCGTGCCGGCGGCCATTGGCTTTGCGCAACAATCGGGCATTCCCTATGAATTGGGTATTATCCGTAACCACTATATTGGGCGCACCTTCATTCAGCCCAGCCAAGAAATCCGTTCTATTGGGGTGAAACTCAAACATTCCGCCAATCGCACTGTGGTGGAAGGCAAACGGATTATTTTGATTGATGATAGCTTGGTGCGCGGTACCACATCGGTGAAAATTGTGAAAATGATGAGAGACGCTGGCGCCAAAGAGGTACACTTCCGCCTTGCATCGCCGCCTATCACGTGGCCCGATTATTACGGTATCGATACGCCAGAACGAGATAAATTACTGGCGTCCCACATGGATTTAGAGGCGATGCGTAAATTCATTGGTGCCGATAGCCTTGCGTTTTTATCGGTTGATGGCATTTATCGCGCCATGGGGCACGGGGCACGCAACGCCGAAGCGCCGCAATATACCGATCATTGCTTCACGGGCGACTACCCCACGCCATTGGCCGACCTCACGCACGACAAAACCACCCAAACCCCGCGCAAATTGGCATTACTTAAAGAGGCGCGGTGATGGACTTAACAGGCAAACTTGCGCTTGTCACAGGTGCATCACGCGGGATTGGCCGCGCCATAGCTGTGGAATTAGCCAAAGCTGGCGCACATATTATTGCCGTCGCACGCACGCAAGGCAGCCTTGAACAGCTTGATGATGAATTGCAAGCCCTCACTGGTCGTCCCATTACAGGCGTGCCGCTCGATTTGAAAGATTATGACGGCATCGACCGCCTTGGCCTCGCCATTTATGAGCGCTGGGGCACGCTCGATATTTTGGTGGGCAATGCGGGCATTTTGGGTACACTTAGCCCCTTGCAACACATTAAACCCAAAACATGGGATGATGTAATCGCCACCAACCTCACCGCAAATTTCCGCCTCATCCGCGCGATGGACCCATTACTTCGCCAAGCAGAAGCTGCCCGCGCCGTGTTTGTAACCTCCAGCGCCGCTGTGCGCCACACGCCCTATTGGGGCGCATATGCCACCTCAAAAGCGGGGCTTGAAATACTGGTGAACACCTATGCTAATGAAGTGGCCGACACGCCCATGCGCGTTTGCCTGCTGAACCCAGGCGCTGTGCGCACCCACATGCGCGGGCAAGCCATGCCCGGCGAAGATAAAGACACCCTCCCCTTGCCTGCCGATGTTGCGCCGCGCATATTTGAGTTTTTGGCATAATTACGCGTTTTCTCTATTGTCACATCGTAACAATTGTTTTAGCAAAGCGGTGCAAATCGCGCACAATGGAAGAGTGGCAGAGCGGTTGAATGCAACGGTCTTGAAAACCGTCGAGGGTGCAAGCCCTCCGTGAGTTCGAATCTCACCCCTTCCGCCATTTTACTCTATAAACTATTGTTTTTACGTATTTAATCTCATGAGACGCTTTCCAGCCCACGACGCTACCCACAAGCGCAATACGGTTAATTCGGGCTCCAGCGGGCATATTGCAGGCCCGAATAAGTCGAATTGCAGCCTTGTTGATAAACAGGCGCTAACCATATCGGGCTCTGAGTCGTCCCGCGTCGGGACCGCCTCAAGCTGCTACTCCATAGGCGCGCTCGCCGCTCACCTGGCACTCTTCGAAAGCCCCAACAGCGTGTCCTCGCTTGCCAGGGGTCAGGGCCGGCGGAGCGCTCCCGACTTGCGCCGGCCCGCCCAACTCCCGCTTTTGCGTCTCGGATAGGCGTCGACCGGTCGCGTGCTTCGCTGCCTGAGCCCCTGCCCGTTCCCCTATTCGACGGGTGCCACCCCGACCTGGCCAGCCCTTTTTGCCGGCCTCAGCCGACGTTGGAGACTGAACGCAAATTCCGTTCTTGAAATTTCACGATTCAAGAAAAAAATACCTGCGTGAACTTGTGGCCGGTCGCGGCCTCCCTCGAATTGTTAGACTTTTGGACCCGGGGGC
>JANPGK010000014.1:0-1878 GCA_031423895.1 Hyphomicrobiales bacterium | reverse complement strand
CATCGCCCTTCAGTTCAAGAACAGGTGGCCTGCCAACTTCACCGCCTACGCAGCCGCCTGCAAGGCGGGGCAGGTGCGCCCGGGCCGCATGCTGGTGTTTGATTCGGGCGGGCTGGTCAAGCCGAACTTCATCATCAACTTTCCCACCAAAGACCACTGGCGCGGTTCGTCCAAGATGGACTTCATCCGCGACGGCTTGGTCGACCTGGTGGCGCAAGTCAAGCGCTTGGGCATCCGTTCCATTGCCGTCCCGCCCCTTGGGTGCGGCAATGGGGGGCTGAACTGGGCGGATGTACGCCCATTGATCGAGGCTGCGTTCGAAGCCCTGCCTGATGTGGAAGTGCGGCTCTTCGAGCCCGCAGGTGCCCCTGACCCAAAGAGCATGGAAGTACGGACCAAACGGCCACGCATGACCCCGGGTCGGGCGGCCATCGTGAAAGTTCTGGACACCTATCGCGAGCTGAACTACGGGCTGTCGAAGATCGAAGTGCAGCAGCTTGCGTACTTTCTGCAGGAAGCCGGCGAGCCACTGAAGCTGCCGTTCGTGAAGCACCACTACGGCCCTTACTCGGACACCTTGCGCCATGCGCTGAACACGATGGAAGGGCATTTCATCCGGGGTCTGGGCGACGGCGTCGTCGACGCGGAGATCGAGCCCACGGAAGACGCGCTTGCTGAGGCTGAGGCTTTCATTGCCGAGTTGGACCACGCCGAACTGGCTGGCCACGTGGAGAGAGTGGGTCGATTGATCGATGGCTATCAATCCTCATACGGAATGGAATTACTGGCGTCGGTGCATTGGGTTGCCGTGCATGAGCATGGCGTTCACTCGCTGGGCGACGCGGTTGCAGCCGTGCATGGCTGGAACGATCGCAAGAAGACGCTGATGACGCCGCAGCACATCGCCTCTGCTTGGCATCGGCTGGAGCAGGAAGGCTGGCTGACCGGAAGCGCATGACACTGGCTTCAGGGCCGGAAGCTGCTGGCGGCCATGCGGCCCCTGCGGCCCCCCGGGACGCGGTGCAGTTGCCCTTGATCGGCAGCGAGCGCGGCGCCCGGGCAACCTGGTTCAAGCCCCCATGAAGCCCAGGTTGCGCACGCTGGTGTCGAAGTTCGCCAGGTTCGGGAAGATGTCGGCGAGCTGCCCGCCGTTCAAGCCGAACCAGGCGCCCAGCGTGGCGCCGAGCTGGTCGACCGAGGTGGTGGGCAGCAGCGCGCCGTTGCCCAGCTGGTCGGGGCTGCCGTCGAAGTTGTTGTTGTTGCTGTTTTTCACCGCCAGCGTCGGCATGCGGCCGTACAGCTGGCCGCCACGCACCGCGCCGCCCATCACGAAGTGGTGTGATCCCCAGCCGTGGTCGGTGCCGTCGCCGTTGCTGGTGAAGGTGCGGCCGAAGTCGCTGGCGGTGAAGGTGGTGACGCCGTTGCGCGCGCCGCCCGTTCCTCCCATCGCGCCCAGCGTGTTGTCGAAGTACCGCATGGCATGGCCAGCCTGGCCAGCAGGTCGGCCTGGTTGCGGTTCTGAGCGTCGTGGCTGTCGAAGCCGCTCAGGCTGACGAAAAAGTCCTGTCGCCGCACGCCAGTGGCGCCGCTGGACGGCGTCAACCAGGATGGCCGGTCGCCAGCGCATGAAGGGCGGGATTGCCCCGCAGTTGTGACTTTTGCTGCGCCGGCCCCGGGCTGCAGGATTTCACAGCCTGTGAGGGTCCTGGCAGGCTTACAGCACCGGCGCCAGCAGCCGGCGCGCCTGGTCGTGTGCCAGGGCTTGCCGCGCGGCCCAGTCGGTCAGCTGGTCGTCGCCGATACGGCCGACGTTGAAGTAGGTGGCCTCGGGGTGCACCATGTAAAAACCGCTGACGCTGGCCGCTGGCGTCATGGCCA
>JANPGK010000013.1:0-103000 GCA_031423895.1 Hyphomicrobiales bacterium | reverse complement strand
AAAATTTTCCGCCTTGTGAGCGGTGGTAAATTTAGCGAAGGCATTTTTGTAGGTGAAACCATCAACACCCCATCAATGTTGTGTGTTGAGGATTATATCGATGCGCTCAAATGGGCGGAATCTTTGGGCGGTTTCAAAGGTTTAGAAGCTCGTGCCAATGCGAATTTGAAAGTGCTAGAAGATTTTGTGGGCAAAACACCATGGATCGACTTTCTGGCGACATCGGAAGCCATTCGCTCGAACACCTCAGTGTGCTTGAAAATTATTGACCCAGCAATTGTAGCGCTCGATGCGGCAGGGCAGGCCGAATTTGCCAAAGGCATGTGCGCAAAGCTTGAAAAGGAAAATGTGGCGCTTGATATTGGCGCCTATCGTGATGCCCCTCCAGGGCTTCGCATTTGGGCTGGCGCAACGGTGGAAGCTAGCGATTTGCAGGCCTTGCTGCCTTGGCTGGAATGGGCATTTGCTGCACAGAAGGCAGGCTAGTTTCCTTCTCCCCTTGCGGGAGAAGGTGGCGTGAAACGCCGGATGAGGGGTTTTCTTACTCCTTATAATTACCCCTCACCCGCCTCTTCGAGGCACCCTCTTCCGCAAGGGGAGAGGGAAGTATACAAAAAAGGACCCCACACCATGGCACCTAAAGTACTCATTTCCGACAAACTCTCCCCCGCCGCTGTGCAAATTTTTAAAGATCGCGGCATTGAGGTGGATGTAAAAACTGGCCTTGATAAAGAAGAATTGGCCAAAATCATTGGCAATTATGATGGCCTCGCCATTCGCTCCAGCACCAAAGCCACAGCAAAATTGCTCGACCTCGCCAAAAACCTGAAGGTGATTGGCCGCGCGGGCATTGGTGTGGACAACGTCGATGTGCCAGCTGCAACTGCAAAAGGCATTATTGTGATGAACACGCCGTTCGGCAACGCCATCACAACTGCCGAGCACGCCATTGCGATGATTTTTGCCCTCGCACGCCAAATGCCCGCAGCCGATGCGTCCACACAGGCTGGCAAATGGGAAAAAAACCGCTTTATGGGCACAGAAATCACCGGCAAAACGCTAGGGATTGTGGGCTGCGGCAATATTGGTTCGATTGTGGCGGAGCGCGCCATTGGCTTGCGCATGCGCGTTGTGGCGTTCGACCCGTTCCTTTCCAACGAGCGAGCGGTGCAATTGGGCGTGGAAAAGGTAGATTTGGACGATTTGTTCAAACGTGCTGATTTCATCACGCTGCACACCCCAATGACCGAGAAAACCAAAAACATCATTAATGTTGAGTCACTCGCCAAAATGAAAAAAGGCGTGCGGATCATCAACTGCGCGCGCGGTGGTTTGGTGGATGAAGAGGCCTTGGCTGCAGCGCTCAAATCGGGCCATGTGGCGGGCGCTGGGTTCGATGTGTTCTCGGTTGAGCCGGCGGAATCCAACGTGTTGTTTGGCTTGGAAAACGTAGTGTGCACACCGCATTTGGGAGCTTCTACTAACGAAGCGCAAGAAAATGTAGCACTGCAAGTGGCCGAACAAATGTCGGATTATTTGCTGCGCGGCGCAATTTCAAACGCGGTGAATTTCCCGTCCATCACTGCTGAAGAAGCACCAAAACTCAAGCCATTTGTGAAATTAGTCGAGCTTTTAGGTGCATTTTCAGGCCAATTGACCGAAAAATCTATCGCCAGCATTAAAATTATCTATGAAGGCGAAGTGGCCAAATTAAACACCAAGGCCCTCACATCGGCTGTGCTGGCGGGCGCGCTCAAGCCAGCACTCAGCGACATTAACATGGTTTCAGCCGCACTGGTGGCGCGCGAACGCGGCATTGTGGTGGACGAAGTGAAACGCGACGCTCAGCACGATTTCGACAGCTTGGTGACACTCACCATTTCAGGCGAAGAGGGCGAGCGCACGATTGCAGGCACTGTGTTTGCCGATGGCAAGCCACGCATTGTGCGGATTGACAGCATGATTTTGGATGCAGAATTTGCGGCCAATATGCTGATTGTGACGAACAATGATAAACCCGGCTTCATCGGCCGTTTGGGTACAACCTTGGGCGATGCAAAAGTGAACATCGCAACCCTCAATCTCGGCCGCGATGCCGCTGGCGGCAATGCCGTGTGCTTGGTGTCTATCGATGAACCCGCACCAGAGGCAGTGCTCAAACAGCTCAACGCGCTGGAAGCAGTGCAAAAAGCTACGCAATTGGCGTTTGTGGTGTAAAAACCGCCCTTTTGCTCCATTGCTGTGTTGCTGGAATTCTTTCGATGCTCATTTATGCACAAGTACACTCCGCTCGAAAAAAATCCCAGCGCCTTGCACTGAAGCAAAATCATCGGTTTTTAGCATTCAGCCTGATCACAGCGAAATTATAGCGACGCGTCATCCTCGGGCGAAGACCCGAGGATCCACTTGCTGCGTCATAAAATTCGGAAAGCTGTGCATAACTCTTTATGCGCTTTACAGAGTTAATACGCGTGCGTAGAATGGAATAAAGAGAGAACATTCAGGCATGGCTAAGTTTCGCTTTATAGATCTGTTCTGTGGAATTGGGGGGTTTCATATAGCCTTCTCAAAATTAGGTGGGGAGTGTGTATTCTCATCTGATTGGGATAAGCATGCTCAAATGACGTATGAAGCTAATTTTGGTATGAAGCCACACGGTGATATTCTGGCAATTCAAAGCGGGGATATACCTGATCATGATATATTGTGCGCAGGATTTCCATGCCAACCTTTTAGTCAGGCAGGTTATAAACGCGGATTTCTTGAAGAGAAAGATAAGCGTGGTAATATGTTTTTTGAATTGGAACGTATTATTGATCAGAAAAAACCAAAAGTTATTTTTTTAGAAAATGTCAGGCATTTGTTAAACCATGAAAATGGTCAGACGTTCAATTTTATATTGAACATACTAGAGAGTAAGTTAAATTATGAAGTTCATTATAAGATTATAAAAGCTTCTGAGTGTGGCTTACCTCAACATAGACCAAGATTATTTATAATTGGCTTTAGAAAGGAGGATGTTTATGAATCTGATTTCATATTTCCAAATAAACTACCGCTTAAATTTACGATGTCAGATGTATTCGGAGGTGCTTGTAATCGAGAAATTGGATTTACTCTGAGAGTTGGAGGACGTAATTCTGGTTTGGATGATAGAAGAAACTGGGATACATATTTAGTGGATGGACATGAAGTTTTCTTAACTCCTAAGGAAGGAAAGAAAATGATGGGTTTTCCAGAAGAATTTATTTTCCCCGTTTCTCAAACACAGGCTATGAAGCAGCTTGGTAATAGTGTTGCCGTGAATGCCATTTATGAAACAGGAAAAATGATTGTTGAACGATTAGATTCTGATCAACACATTATTCAGGCTGCATAATGAATATTGGTGAGTATAGTGAGATTTATGTATTTTTGAAGCTACTCGCTGATGGCAAGTTATGGCGAGCAGACAAACACCTAAATCGCATTCAAGGTGATTTTTTTCCAATTGTATCAGTTTTTAGGCAAACACAAAATTCAACAGAATTAGAATATATTATCGAACCAGACATAAACAAGAATATAAATATAATAAAAATATCTGGAAATTTTGACGGAAAAAATGACATTGAAGCTGCAAATTTTGATATTATTTCAAATGAAATTTTATGGTGCCTAAAGAACAATCAGAATATAGAAATCAAAAGTGGCATTGTAGATTTTTTAGAATCTATAGGCAATCCTGTTATTAAACAAAATTCTAATTTGAAGCAGGACATTAATTTAACTGCTTATGATTTGAAAATTAGTAGAATTGTTGATTTGGGTTTTAGTATAAAGTCAAAGATAGGAGGTGCTTCAACCCTTTTTAACGCGGGAAAAAATACGAATATAACATTTTCAATTACTGGTAAATTTGGAGAGTATGAAAACTTTAAAAATTTGAAAACAAAAAAATTACTGTCATTTTTGAATGATAATAATTTTAATGTTTCATTTGATCATGTAATCAGCAATCAATTCAAATCAAATTTGAAAATAATTGATTCTTTAATGGATGTTATATTGGCGGAGTGCTTAAAGGTATATTATTCGCAGAATATTTCATCTGTTTCTCAAATTATTGATCAAATTGAAATATTAGACCCTTGTAATTATGGGGATCATAAAGAACAAAATTTTTATCGATATAAAATGAAACAGTTTCTAACTGCGTGTGCTTTAGGTTTAACAGCAGGTAAAATTTGGAATGGATATTTCGATGCAAATGGAGGTTATATCATTGTCAAAGAGGATGGTGAGATAGTGTGCTATCACATTTACAATTGGAACGAGTTTCAGGAATACTTGTTTGAGAATACATTTTTTGATACGCCAAGTACGACACGCCATGATTTTGGGTATGTATTTTCAGAAAATAATCAATATTATTTAAATTTAAACGCACAAATTAGATTTAAGTAACCCATGCCCAAATTCATCCATCTCCACGCCCATTCGTCCTATTCCCTTTTAGAAGGGGCGATGAGCGTTGAGAAATTGGTGAAGGCGGCGGTGAAGGATGAGCAGCCCGCCTTGGCGCTCACCGATACTAATAATTTGTTTGGCGGGTTGGAATTTGCCGAGAAATGCTGGAGCGCGGGCATTCAGCCGATCACGGGCGTGCAGCTGCATGTGGATTTTGCGGCACTTGCGGTGGGCGATGGCAAACCGAAGGACACGCGCGCGCCGTTGGTGTTGCTGGCGCAAAATGCGGTGGGCTATCAAAACCTAATTGCACTGGCCAGCAAGGCCTATTTAGATGTGCCTGCCAATGAAACCCCGCATGTGAGCGTGGCGCTGCTGGCGGAATATGCAGGCGGGTTGATCGCGCTTTCGGGCGGTGTTGCGGGTGGGCTTGATGCCGCCTTGCGCAATGGCCGCGCCGATGAGGCATTGGCGCGAATGCGCGCGCTGCAAGCGGCATTTGGCGACAGATTTTATATTGAACTCAACCGTTTGCGCCAGCCAAATGCTCACACCATAGAATCCGAGTTGCTTGATATGGCCTATGCGCATGGTGTGCCGATTGTGGCCAGCAATGCGTGTTCATTCGCTGCGCCCGACGATTTTGAGGCGCAAGACGCCTTGTTGGCCATTGCCGATGGCGAAACATTGGCCAATGAAAACCGTCGCCATATTTCAGCCGAGGCGTGGTTTAAGCCGCGCAGCATGATGGCCACCGTATTTGCCGACCTGCCAGAGGCGCTGGCCAATACGGTGGAAATTGCGCAGCGTTGCACCTTCCGATTGGGCACGCGCAAGCCTATGCTGCCGCGCTTTGTGGACATATCAACGGGGGATATTGATGTGGCGGAGGCGGTATTGCTGTCGCAGCAGGCACATGAAGGCCTTTCACAGCGCATTGCCACCCACGGCTTGAGCGCGGGGCTAACCGAGCCAGATTATCGCGCGCGGCTCGATTTTGAGCTGGGCGTGATCTCGCGGATGAAGTTCCCGGGGTATTTCCTCATCGTTTCCGATTTCATCAAATGGGCCAAGGCGCAGGATATCCCCGTGGGGCCGGGCAGGGGCTCTGGTGCCGGCTCGCTGGTGGCCTATTCGTTGATGATTACCGATTTGGACCCCATCCGCTTTGGATTGCTGTTCGAGCGATTCTTGAACCCTGATCGCGTTTCGATGCCCGATTTCGATATTGATTTTTGTCAAGATCGCCGCGAGGAGGTGATCGCCTATGTGCAGGAAAAATATGGGCATGAACGGGTGGCGCAAATCATCACCTTTGGTACGCTGCAAGCGCGCGGGGTTATGCGTGATGTGGGCCGTGTGCTCGAGATGCCCTATGGGCAGGTGGACCGCCTGTGCAAGCTGGTGCCGAATAACCCCGCCGCGCCTGTCACGCTGGCGCAAGCGGTGGATGGTGAGCCGCGCCTGCAAGAAGCTGCGGATGAAGAGCCCGTGGTGCGGAAAATGCTCGATATTGCGCTGAAGCTCGAGGGGTTGCACCGCCATGCCTCCACGCACGCTGCGGGTATTGTGATTGGTGACAGGTCGCTGAGTGAACTGGTGCCCATGTATCGCGACCCGCGCTCTACCATGCCTGTCACGCAATTCAACATGAAATGGGTGGAGCAGGCTGGGCTTGTGAAGTTCGATTTTCTCGGCTTGAAAACATTAAGCGTGATGCAAGCCGCAGTGCAATTGCTGGAAAAGCGCGGCGTTGCGCTCAACCTTGCTACGCTGCCGCTCGATAATCCCGCCACCTACACCATGCTGGCCAAGGGCGAAACTGTGGGCGTGTTCCAGTTGGAAAGTGCGGGGATGCGCAAGGCGATCACCGACATGAAGCCAGATAGGCTCGAGGATATCATCGCGCTGGTGGCGCTGTATCGCCCAGGCCCGATGGCCAATATTCCCACCTATAACGCCCGCAAACATGGGCTGGAGGCGCCCGATTACATCCACCCCATGCTGCAGCCCTATTTGCAGGAAACGTTTGGCGTTATCATTTATCAAGAGCAGGTGATGCAAATTGCGCAGGCTATGGGTGGGTATTCACTGGGCGAGGCCGATTTGTTGCGCCGTGCCATGGGGAAAAAGATTAAGAAGGAAATGGAACAGCAGCGCGAGCGTTTTGTGAAAGGCGCATTGGAGAAGGGCATTGCCAAAAAGCAAGCCAGCACCATTTTCGATCTTTTGGCCAAATTCGCCGACTATGGCTTTAACAAATCTCACGCTGCTGCTTATGCTCTGGTGGCGTATCAAACCGCCTATCTCAAGGCCAATTACCCAGTGGAATTTCTCGCGGCGTCCATGACTTATGAGATGCACGACACCGATAAACTTTCCGATTTCAAGCGCGAGGCCAATCGGCTCACCATCCCCGTGATGGCGCCCAGCGTGAACAGCTCGCGCGTGCGGTTTGATGTGGAAGAGGGCAAAATTTGTTATGCATTTGCGGCACTTAAGGGCCTTGGCGAGGGCGCTGCCGAGGCAATTGTGCAGGGGCGCGGCCATCAGCCCTATGCCAGCATTGCCGATTTTGTAGAGCGCTTGCCGCCCAAGCAGGTGAATAAACGTGCGGTGGAAACCCTTGCCGCTGCGGGCGCGTTTGAAGACATCGAGCCAAGCCGCGCGTTGGTGTATGGTAATGCCGAGCGGATCATCCACGCCGCGCACCGCACCCATGAGCAAGAGGCGCTGGGCGTGATGGATATGTTTGGCGCTTCGCCGTCGCAATTTACGCTCACGCCGCAAAGTGCGTGGCTGCCTGCGGAAAAGCTGCAGAAAGAGTTCGACGCGATTGGGTTTTACCTCTCTGGCCACCCGCTGGATGCCTATCAAAACGTCATCCAAAAACTGCATTTATACAATTGGCGCAGCTTTGGCGACATGATCCGCCGTGGGGGTGAGGCCGGTAAAATTGCCGCCACAGTGCTGGATATGTCGGAGCGGCGCACAAAAACCGGCAATAAAATGGGCATTGTGAGCCTGTCCGACCCAACTGGCACGTTTGAAGTGGTGATGTTCCAAGAAAAACTGGCGCAATTGCGCGATATGTTCAAAACAGGCGCCACGCTGGTGCTCTCGCTCGAGGCGCGGGTGGATGGCGAAGATGTGCGCGCCTCCATTTCAGGTGCCGAGTTGCTCGATGCCGCCGCCGCGCGCGTAAAACGTGCGGTGTCGATCACCCTCAACGACATGGCGGCGCTGCCCAAGCTGCAAGCGCTGTTGCAAACTGGGGGCGAGGCCGAAGTGTCTCTCACCCTGCAGCTTTATGATGTGGCGCAAGAGGTGGAGCTGAAACTCCCGCGCACCTATCACCTCCCCCCCGCCGTGCTGGCGCAGCTCAGCACCATTGCGGGCGTAGCTGGTGTGGTGGAGTAGGGGGGATTAGTTGCGGATCACCGCTCCGTTTTGCACTGTAAAATTATAATGTTCTTCATACAGTTCATTTCCAGTTTCATCTACTATTTTGCCAGAAGGGGCAACGCCCAGAACTACTGGCAAATCACCATAATGTTTTCTGACATCGCAATCGGGGTTTGCTTTGCTGAGTGCTGACCTAATATCTCCTTTACGATTAATCCAATCCATGCGCTTATCGGGGTAAAACCGAATGGCATTGCCACCAGGGCCACTATCATTTGTTAATTTAATTTGCTTGCCAAAACAATTATCTGGAGTTAGCCATTCCGAGAACCCCATATAACCAACAGTTGTATTGAGATCCATGGTGCAATTTTTAGTAGCAGCTTCATTGCGAATGGCGTTGATTTCTTTTTCTTCAATATCCCATAATATTTCACAGCCATCTACAACTAAATGATCACTGAGATAATGAAATGGTGCTTCTTCACCCTGGTAGGTTTTTGGTATAACCTTTTTGAATAGTTTATATCCACCATTTGCGTCATTTCCATCACTCACATACCCACCCATATAGCCGTGGCTGGAGAGCTTCAGAAAATTGAGTTTATTGCCTGCATTATAGGTGGTAGTGAGTTGCCCTACCATGGCTTGAATGGTGCTGAAGGGGGTATCATTAGGTACGCGAATATAGATAGGGCGTTTGAGGATGCCGTTTTCCCGCACACCAATTTCGCCGCCATTGCGATCTCGGAATTGCATTGTCACCTCATGATCTGTCCCCCAATAGAGCACCACAGCGCTGGGGTCGATCGGTTCTTTGGGGTCGTTGAGCATATACATATTATGGGCATGGACAATATTTTGTATGCCAAGGAAGCGTTCCATGCGACCATCACTGCCGCCTTCTAGCTTCTTCAGTGCCTCGCCTGCTTTGGTTTGGAGGGCTTTAAAGTCATTAAGTTTGTTGGTGAGATTATCGAAATTTGAAATCTTTGGTTGAATTAAGTCATTAGGATTTGCTGTGAGTACACCGTTCGCATCAAATTTTTCCTCTATGTTAGAAGCAAACGCCTTAAAATAGTCGCCCTTGCCATTTATATCCAAACTTTTCTCGAACCATTCATTAAATTGATGGATGGTTTTTTCTTTTTTATTTCCATTAAATGTGTATTTCAGGACGTACGTTTCATCTACAATAGATTTTAAAATTGACTTATCGTTCTTGTTAATTTCTGAAGTGATAAGACTTATAGCTTTATTCAAAATAATATCATATTCTGAATACATCTTTTTCGCTGGCAGAGTCGCATTAAACGCCTGCGCTGCATTGGTGGATGTGTTCGCCTGAGTGGGTTTTGATGTGGTGGTATCAAGTGTTAAAGGTGCCATTGGGTGTCTCCAGTCTTGGAATTTTCCCATAATTTGTTCCATATCTGCAATAAAATCAACTGGATAATATGCGACTAAAGGTGAGCGCGGGGGTATTCGTGCTTTCACGTGCTAAAAATGATCCACCAGATTATTTTTACGGCTTTGCCGCCGCGCTCACCCCATTGCCTGCACTCTCAAATCGTTCTATATACGGGGCATCAGCATAAGGGATGGGCGCAGATGGGCGTGATTCGAGAAATTTTTTCGTGGTGGAACGGGCAAACCATTGGCACACGCGTGTTCACCGCGCGAAAAGGGGAGCAAGTGGGTGTGGATGAAGCGGGCAATCGCTATTATCAAACCCGCGGCGATGCATCGCTGAACGCCAAACGCTGGGTGATTTATAATGGCGAGGCCGAGCCCTCCCGCATTCCGCCCGCGTGGCACATGTGGCTGCATGGGCTGGAGGAGGCCATACCGGCCAATCAGAACTACACCCCGCGCGAATGGGAGCAACCCCACCAGCAGAACCTTACAGGCACCGCAGGCGCCTACCGCCCCGCTGGCTCATTGTTGAATGCTGGCTTAAAATCGGGCCAAGCTCACCCCGCAGCCGATGGTGGTTATCAGGCGTGGAAACCGTGATTATTTAAAAAGTTTTCGGTGCCGCTGGTTTATTACTGCCCCCAAAAGGTCTGCGATATAAAACATGCACAAGTGGCCCACCTGCTGGCACATGTGGATTTTGTGACAGTTGAAGTGATTGCCTGTTCCCATGTTCAGACGTTATTTGACCAACAACTTCTAAATAATGATTTGGCGTTGAGGCAGCGGTTTTGGTTTTATCAAATGAATAGCGCATGTTGACACCATATCCAGCAAAGAACGATGTTGGTGTTGGTGCAATATTTCCATCTGGCCCTGCTTGAATATCTGTGCTGGCTTGTATGCCTGCGTGCCCTGTGAGCGCAAGATTATATTGCTGTTTTGGAAAAAAGTCTATCCGTGAATGACCCTCTAGAAACAAAGACGCCTGCCAATTATTTTTGGCTTGGTTGAGCTCAACGCTTTTGGGAACATAGCCGCCTTGCGCCTGAGCGCGCACTTGTCCATAAACATAATCTTTAAAGATTTTTGGTTTGAACCGAATATCGGCAACTAAGCCAGTGACGCCAACCAAACGTTTAATTTGCTCTGTTTTAAGTGTTTCCAGTTTGTATTGGGTTGCATCTCCAGTAATCCGCATATTGGGATTGTTTTCAATAACGCCTGTATTAATTAAAGTGTTTCGCTCTGCAACAGTAATATTTTTTGATTTTTCAACACTATCAAATGGTTCACTCAAATGGCGCACATTATTAACATTTGTGAATGTGAGTGTATTGTTTGTATTGCCTGTGCCAAGTGGCCATTGTGCTGTGTAACGAAACACAAACGCCGTTGTTGTGCGTTCACTCTTTGCATTGCGTGTCACATTGCGCGTACCTGCTGTTCCTAAACTTCCATCAGCATTAACAGGTGTAATGGTGCTATAATCGATTTGTCGACCTTTGAATTCTTGGTGGAATCCGCCTATGTGAATATTGCATTTTGGGCCACCAGGTTTTTGTTTGAGCGGCAAAACCACTTGTGCGTGATAATATTTTGAAATTGCGATATCTACTGTCCGCTCAGTTACAGTTTTTTTTGAGGAGGTGAGATCTGTTTTTTTATCAAGCACAACGGCATTGTCGCCCATTTGGGTGGGCTGCATACGGAAAATCAAATCGAATGTGTTGGCGGGTTTTGGCTGCGCTGCTGGCGGTGTAATGATTGGCGGCGCACCCTCAGTTTTTTTCACCTCCACCACCTTCACCGCCTTCGCAACATCCGCTTTCAGCTGTTCAAGTACCATTTTCGCAGTGGGGTCGCTGGCGTATTGGGTGCCCTCGAATGCTTTCATGTGCTCGGCCACGGTTTTGGTGTCGCCGCCCACTGTGAGTTTGAAGGCGGGGTCTTTTAAGCGTGAGGCGTCTAGCGCCATCTGCGCATCAAACGCTGTTTTAAAGGCTGCCATCGTATCGAGTAGTTTTGTATTAGGGGAGGGAGTCGTGCGGTTTGTTTTTGAATTTTTTAAAAGAAGAATTTTATAATCTATTTCAGATAATTTTTCATTTATTTCTTTTGATTTCTCATGATCAGAAGATATTAAATATTTATTAATATACATTTTAAATTTATTAAAAGTCATATTATTTAAATCTTCTTTTTCTACGTTTGGAAACATATTAATATTCTTTATGTGATTACTAATAGTACCATTCGCCAATTTGTATTTTTTATCTAATTCAGAAGCAATTACATTTATATTAAACGTGTAAGTGTCGCTTGCAATTTCTGTAAGGTTCTTTTTTTGCTCAATCATATTATTAATATGACTTATCACAGCATTCGTTACTAATTCCGCTACCGTCACATCACCAATTTTTTTAATCAAATTTGTAAATTCAACAGCATGATTCTCAATTCTATTATTATGTGCAGCAGTTGTTTTTGTAGTATCAATTGTTAAAGGTGCCATGGTCGTGCTCCATATCAGTATTATATTTATTTGAGTATATATGAGTATTATGACATTTTCAATAATGAAAATTCATATTTTATTAATACTATAGTAGAAGTGGGGCATGTTTTGTGTATTGAGGTTATTAGATACAATTGTCGTTATGTGTGGGGGGCGTCATCCTGAACGACTTGCCTCGGCGCAGCAAAGACAGGCGTGCAGGATCTCATCGTTTTATAGATTGGTTCCTCGGGTGATCCTCGGGTCAAGCCCGAGGACTAAAGGCCCCGAGGATGAAGGGATGAGATTGCCACGTCGTGTGCCTTAGGCCTAGCCTTCGGCGTTCGCTTGCTAAAAACCTGCCACGGGCAGTTTTTTACGGCTTTGCCGCCGCGCTTACCCTCGCAATGCCGTTGATAGATGATTATATCATGCCTGATCGACTATAGGTATCTCAATGACTAAAAGATCCTGGTGTCGAGCACCAGGATGAGGGGGCAGGTTTTTCTAAATGACTAAAAGATCCTGGTGTCGAGCACCAGGATGAGGGTGAAGGTTTTTCTAAATGACTAAAAGATCCTGGTGTCGAGCACCAGGATGAGGGTGAAGGTTTTTCTAAATGACTAAAAGATCCTGGTGTCGAGCACCAGGATGAGGGGGCAGGTTTTTCTAAATGACTAAAAGATCCTGGTGTCGAGCACCAGGATGAGGGTGTAGGGAAAGGCGTTTTCTACGAACGTCATTGCGAGCGGAACGGAGTGAAGCGCGGCAATCCAGAGTTTTAAGAACTGTATTGCTTCTGCCTTCGCCAAGGCTTCGGCGGACAGGTCGCTCGGGATGAGGGGGTAATAGAAATTGATGAACTGCGTTTAGCGGGTGGCTAAAAATGTGATGAGTGATTCCATCTCTCGTTTTGTCACATTGGTGCCGCCAATGTTATATTGTGTCCACAGCTGCGCATGCTGAGCAGTTGCAATGCCAGCCGATGTGCAGAAATTGGTGAATTCCTTTTTATTCCAAGCCGCTTTGTTGGTGTCGCTGCCCTTAGCATTGGCCGCATTGGCCAGCACCCACAAAAAGTGGTGGCGCTCTGTGTTGAGTGTATCAAGCAGTTTTGTTTTAGGGGCGGGAGTGGATGGTTGATCATCGACTAATCGTGCCGCATCTTTTCTTTTATCAGCAATATCTTTGAGAGCAGCTATATGTGTTTCTATTTTTGCAGTTGGGTACTTAGTGTTGCCTGCTGGTTTAAGTACGTCTTTTATATATTTTTCTAAAGAGTGTCGAAAATTCTCTAATGTAATATTATTTGCATCATTAGGGTCAATTGTGTTTTTTGTTTTTGCATCCTCAAGTGGTATAAATGCTGAAATAGCTGATGCATTTATTTTATAAGTACCATCGGCTATTTTTTTGCAAGACGTAATATCATTTGAAACAATTTTTGATTGCAAATCATCGTTAATTGATTTTAATAAATCGTCTAGTTGATTGACTGCGGGTTTATTTATTATTAATTCTAAGAAATCTGATTTAATAAGGTTATTTATATAACGCAGTTTAGGCGTCGTATCAATTGTTAAAGGTGCCATGTAAATGCTCCACTGTATGAGGTGTGAGTGCGCTCAATTGCGCGATGTGTATGTTGAAAGCGCGCAACGCTTATTTTGCAGCAATGGGGCTGTTGGCTTTTGCGGCAAGCTCCGCCTCATAGGCTTTATCCTTCATCATCAGCACATAGGCACGCTCAATATTATCAGCGTGCTCATTCAGAAACGCAGAGATCCATGCCGCTTTTGGATTGAAGGGTTTTGCCTCAGGGCCAGATACAATAGTTACGGCTGGATCAGGTTTTGCTGTAGGTCCAGACACAATAGTTACTGCTGAATCAGGTTTTGCTTTAGGGCCAGATACAATAGTTACTGCTGGATCATGTTTTTCTGTAGGTCCAGACACAATAGTTACGGCTGGATCAGGTTTTGCTGTAGGTCCAGACACAATAGTTACGGCTGGATCAGGTTTTGCTGTAGGTCCAGACACAATAGTTACTGCTGAATCAGGTTTTGCTTTAGGGCCAGATACAATAGTTACTGCTGGATCAGGTTTTTCTGTAGGTCCAGACACAATAGTTACGGCTGGATCAGGTTTTGCCTCAGGGCCAGATACAATAGTTACGGCTGGATCAGGTTTTGCCTCAGGGCCAGATACAATAGTTACGGCTGGATCAGGTTTTGCCTTAGGGCCAGATACAATAGTTACTGCTGGATCAGGTTTTTCCGCTGTACCGTTATCAGCAGCTTCTGGAGGCGCGCCTCCCCCCGGCGCCACATAATCTTTTGGCGGTGTTGCTGCGGGAGTTGTGCTTTTGGAAGAGGAAACTGTCAGAAAATTAATTGTACCAGCGAGGTCTTTGTCAAACAGCATTTTCAACTCGCTCGCCCTTGCAATGCCGTCTGCCTTGAAAAGGGTTTTCAAATTTGCATCGTTCTGCTGTGCATTTTCAAATTTTTTCCATGCAGCAGCAGATAAACTACCCCATTGTCCATCAATATTAGAGATTTTTTTGGTGGTGCCGTTTTTGAGCTTAATGGTGCGGAATTCTTCTAACGCGCCCATTTCAATAAGTTTTTGTTGAACTTTTTTAACGTCTTCACCCTGCATGCGGTTGTTCGCGGTGAGTGTCAGCTGACGACTGCCAACCTCTACGCGTGCATAATTTCCATAAATTCTTGCCATGTAACCCCCGCAGCTGTGCGCTAAAGACTCATACATTATTCACTATATATCGGATTGTGACACTGTCAATAGATTATTGCACATTAAATTACAACTTTAGTTGTAATGCACGGCTTTTATTGCGGTGCTTACACATTGCGGGCGAGATTATACTGCACCACTTGCGTGAGCGCATGTGTGGCCGCATTTTGGGGGAGGGATTCCAGCTGTGCCAGCGCCGCCGCGCCATAGCTGCGGGCTTGGTGCATGGCTTTGGCCAGCGCACCGCTGCTGTGCACCAATTGCACCGCGTGGGGGATGTCTACATCCGTGATTTCGCCGCGCTCCACCGTGCACTGCCAAAAGGCTTTATCGGCCGCCGAGGTGGCCTGCGCATAAGCGTGGATGATGGGGAGCGTGACCTTGCCCTCGCGCAGATCGTCCCCCACATTTTTGCCCATGCTGGCAGCCGTACCCGAAAAATCGAGCACATCATCGACGATTTGGAAGGACAACCCTAAATAGCGACCAAATTGCGCCATGGCGGTGCAAGTGGTTGCATTCTGCCCCGCGATGATGGCGCCCACATGGGTGGCGGCAAGGAACAGCGCCGCAGTTTTGGCCTCGATCACCTGCTCATATTGCGCCTGCGTGGTGGCGAGCGATTTGGCCACAGACAGCTGCAACACTTCGCCCTCGGCGATGATGGATGCGGCGCTCGAAAGCACATCGAGGCAGGGGAGCGAGCCCGTTTCTACCATCATTTTGAAGGCTTGGCCCAGTAGAAAATCCCCTACCAGAACGCTGGCCTGATTGCCAAACAGCCGCCGTGCAGTGGGGCGGCCACGGCGCAAATCGCTTTCGTCCACCACATCGTCATGCAACAATGTGGCCGTGTGCATAAATTCCACAGCGGTGGCCAGCAGAATATGGTGATCGCCTGCATATCCGCAGGCCTGTGCCGCCGCCAATGTGAGCATGGGGCGCAAGCGCTTGCCGCCCGCATGCACCAAATGCGCCGTGATTTGCGGAATCAGCGAGACATCCGACCCCATACGATTTAGGATCAGAGTGTTGACCCGTTCCATATCGGGCTTCACCAATGTGATGAGCGCCTCAATATTGGGGGTGGCTGCGGTGGATTTTGCAAGTGCTGTCACGCGGGATGCTCTATGTTTTATCCATAGTTATGCTACAGTTGCCGCGCGTTCGTCAAACAGATTGAAGGGGTTTTATGGTCAAAAATGCGGAATCTGAACATATTTTATGCACGCAGGATGCATTTTTCCGTGGTGCACTGACAATTTCCCAGCCGCTGAACGGATTTCGTGCGGGATTTGATAGTGTGGTGTTGGCTGCCAGCGTGCCTGCATGCGCAGGGGAGAAGGTGCTGGAATTGGGCACCGGCCCTGGTGTGGCGGCACTGGCGCTGGCGCATCGCACGCAGGCGCAAGTGCTTGGTGTGGAGATTGATACCGATGTGGTGGCGCTGGCGCAGGGCAATGCCGCACGCAATGGATTGGTACATTTGGTAGACGTGCAGCAAGGCGATGCCACCAATCCCCGCACAATTGCCGTGCGCGGCGTTGCCCATGTGATGATGAACCCGCCATTTTATGATGCAGCTAGCAGCCGCACATCGCCCCATGCGCAAAAGGGCATAGCCACGCATATGAGCGATGATGCACTGGCGGCATGGGTGCACACGGCCATTATATGCTTGAAATCGGGCGGCAGCTTTACCGCCATTATCACCCCGCAATGGCTGCCTGTGGTGCTGGCAGCATGTGCAGGCAAACTGGGTGCCACTGCGCTATTGCCCATTCACACGATTGCAGACTCCCCTGCCTCACGGCTGATACTTCATGGCCGCAAAGGTCGCAAAACACCGCTTGCCATATTGCCACCATTTTTGACGCGCACAGCAAACGGTGATATGTCTGAAACGCTGCGCGCGATTGCTGAGGATGGCGCGGGGTTGCCAGCATTTAAATAGGAGGCCGCGATGGTGCCATTGGTTGCGTTTGGAGTCGGGGCGTTTGCGATGTATAGCGCCTATCGCTATTTTGCGCGTGAGTGGCAGCGGGTGCATGATATTGTGAATGAAAATTTGAATGAAGCGGTGAATGGAAAACCGACTGATCAAGAGCCGATCACGCTGGTGAAAGATCCTGTAACAGGGGAATATCGGGCGAAAAACTGATTGCCTCATGCTTTGAATTTGCTATAGCCATTAAAACACAATTGAATGGCACATCATGGCATTGTCTCCTCAAACCTCATTCCAAGATCTCATCCTCACCTTGCAGCAATTTTGGGCGGGGCATGGTTGCGCCATATTGCAGCCTTATGATATGCAAATGGGTGCGGGCACCTTCCACCCCGCCACCACATTGCGCGCGCTAGGCCCACGGCCATGGAAGGCTGCTTATGTGCAGCCATCACGCCGCCCGAAGGATGGCCGCTATGGCGAAAACCCAAACCGTTTACAGCATTATTATCAATTTCAGGTGATTTTGAAGCCAAGCCCCGCCAATATTCAGGCGCTGTATTTGCAATCGCTAGAGGCTATCGGCATCGACACTAAGCTGCATGATATTCGATTTGCTGAGGATGATTGGGAAAGCCCCACTTTGGGCGCATGGGGCTTAGGTTGGGAATGCTGGTGCGACGGCATGGAAGTGTCGCAATTCACCTATTTTCAACAAGTTGCGGGCTTTGAGTGCAACCCTGTAGCGGGCGAGCTCACCTATGGGCTAGAGCGTTTGGCTATGTATATTCAGGGCGTGGAAAATGTGTATGATTTGAATTATAATGGCAAGCAAGGCGCCGATAAAGTGACATATGGCGATGTATTCCAGCAAAATGAGCAGGAGCAATCGCGCTATAATTTCGAATATGCCAATGTTGAGGTGCTGTTTCAGCATTTTAAGGATGCAGAAGCCGAATGCAAATCGCTCATTGAAAAGGGGTTGGTGGATGGCAAGCATCTGCTGGCGCTGCCTGCCTATGAGCAATGCATCGCTGCCTCTCACATTTTCAATTTGCTCGATGCGCGGGGTGTGATATCGGTGACCGAGCGTCAATCCTATATTCTGCGGGTGCGGGAGCTGGCCAAAGCCTGCGGCTCAGCATGGCTGCAAACTGCTGGTGGCGGCAATCAATAAAGGGAGCATTCTATGTCGGCTTTACTCGTACTCTTGATTATTATTGCTGTTTTAGTATGCGGCGCAATTCTTATAATTTCTAAGCAATCTGACACATTCCGCATTACGCGCTCGGCCACATTTGTAGCACCCGCCGATGTGGTGTTTGCGCAGGTGAATAGGCTGCGCAATTGGCAGGCATGGTCGCCTTGGGAACACGCCGACCCACATAGTGTTAGTACATTTGAAGGCCCTGATGAAGGCGTGAATAGTGTCATGACATGGGCAGGTGATATTAAAATTGGCGAAGGGAAAATGACCATTTTGCAAAGCCGCCCAAACGAATTTGTGCAGCTGCAGCTCGATTTTTTGAAGCCGATGGTGGCCACAAATATCGCCGAGTTTACATTTACCCCCGAGGGTGAACAAACGCGGGTGACATGGGATATGACTGGCACCAATAATACGATGGGCAAGCTGTTTTTTGTGTTGATGAATTGCGACCATATGATGGGTCGCCAATTTGAGAACGGCTTTTACAATTTGCGCCTGATTGTTGAGAAAAAAGCGCTCAGTTAAGCTGTTTTTCCCTCAAATTCACACCATTGCCGCACAGAGCAATCGCCGCACTTTGGGCTGCGGGCGGTGCATGTATAGCGCCCATGCAGAATGAGCCAATGGTGAGCGTGTTGCTTGAATTCAGCAGGAATTGCGGCTTCTAGCCCCATTTCTATGTCATAAGGCGTTTTACCAGCGGCAAGACCCATGCGGTTGCTCACGCGGAAAATATGGGTATCCACCGCAAGTGTTGGTTCACCAAACGCAATATTCAGTACCACATTGGCGGTTTTGCGCCCCACGCCGGGCAATTTTTCTAAATCAGCGCGTCGATTAGGCACCTCCCCGCCAAATTCATCCACCAATATGCGGGCGGCCGCCAGCACATTTTTAGCCTTGGTTTTATACAGGCCAATGGTTTTGATGTGTGCGATGAAGCCATCTTCCCCCAGCGCCAGCATTTTTTGTGGGGTATCCACCTGTGTAAATAGCGCTTTAGTGGCCTTGTTCACGCCTATATCAGTGGATTGCGCCGAAAGCGCCACCGCCACCAGCAGCGTGTAAGCATTGGTGTAGTTCAGCTCGGTTTGCGGGTGCGGGTTGGCCGCTGCGAAAGTGGTGAAAATGGCGTGGGTGGCAGCGAGTTCCATTATATGCCCCTTATCCTAGTGCCCGTTCAAGCGAGGAATAGACACTAGGATCCAGAAAAAGACAGATCCTGGTGTCACGCACCAGGATGAGGGTGTTACACCAATTCCTCGTAGCTTTTCACAGTGCTATCGGCATTCAGCTTATAAATCATGGGGATGCCAGTAGCCACTTCACGCTTGAGAATGCCTTCGCGGTCGAGCTGTTCAAGCACCATGATGAGCGCACGCAGGGAATTTCCATGGGCGGCGATCAGCACAGTTTCACCGCGCAGCACATGCGGCAAAATGTCGGTGATGTAATAGGGCAGCACGCGGGCGGCGGTGTCCTTCAAGCTTTCGCCAGCAGGGGGCGGCACGTCGTAGGAGCGGCGCCAAATATGCACTTGCGCCTCACCAAATTTGGCGCGGGCTTCATCCTTATTCAGGCCTGACAAATCGCCATAGTCGCGCTCGTTCAGGGCTTCATGGCGCAGCACAGGCAAGTCAGATTGATTGACGCCCGCCAAAAGCAGCGCGGCAGTTTTTTGTGCGCGGGACAGGTTAGATGTAAACGCCCGGTCAAACCGAATGCCTTTTTTATGCAGCAATTCGCCAGCTATTTTGGCCTCACTCACGCCCAAAGCGGTGAGGTCGGGGTCTTTCCAGCCGGTGAATAAATTCAGTTCATTCCATTCACTTTGCCCGTGGCGGCAAAGAACGAGTGTGCCAGTCATGATGATCTCCATTTATCCTTTATCTGGCCGAGAGTGTGCAAAAATTCAAGAGAAAACTACGTCTTCATAATATTTTAGAATTTTAATGATATTCAGATCCCTAAGGGTTCTAAAAAATGCAAAATTCTTCACGCTTAAATTTTTCGTCAGCATGTCTCGTTTTTACGATTCTTGCGTTGCTATTTTCAAATGCTCTCATAAAATTAGAATTTGGAGATAAGGTTGACTATTATTTTATAGCATATCCTGGTGCGTTTATATTTTATTGTATTGCACATGCGATTGTGTTGTCTTTCTTATTAAAAGTTCCGTTTTATTTAACAATAAATCTTATAAAAATGGCAAATATGATTCCAATTTTATGTTATATAATAAGCTGGATGTTATGGGGGTTCCTTATATCTCTAATGTTAGACGATGTAAGTCTTGCTTTATTAGATAAAGGGCAATCAATATCGAATCCCACTAATTTAGGGCTGATATATAAACATGCAAAAAGCATATCTGGTTATGTCTATATAAGTTATATTTTTGCTGCATTACTAACTGGAATTGTAAATTATAAACTCGATCTTCAACTAAATGAAAAGCTTGTAAAATGAACAATAAAATAAATATTTCAAGTTTTATTGCGATACAGATCATTGTGTTTTTTATGGGGGGAGCACTATTATTGCTGAGTTTAAAATTAAATTCAGTAAAGGAATTTTTGTTACCTGAATTTGCTCAATTGAATAAATCTGTTGAAGTTTCAAACACATATTTTGCGAAAAAATTTGAAGAATTTGAAGCGCAATACACAAAAAATAAATATCAAACAGACGCATTATTCGCAAAACTTACAGCTCTTGCAGAGAAAGGCAATGATACTGAATATGTTAGAAAATTAAATGTGATTAATGAAAGAATCGACACTTTCATGAAAGCAACAAATCCATCAGATTTCATGGAGAAATTAAACCAAAATCAACTAGCATTAGATAATTATAATCGTTTAACACATAGTTCTGTTCTTAAGATTGAAGCTTTTGATAAAGATTTAGAATTGATCCGAAAAACACTCCCACGCTTTGAGGCTTATAACATTTCAGTGAATTCCGTAATGATGCAGGCTCAATTGCAATCTATTATAATGATAGGAAAATCTATTGAAAATTTAGAGGAGCTTCAGTCTGCACAAATTTTAATACAAGACCCAAGATATAATGAACGTATTCTAAATATCAGAATTTTAACGAAAGAAATTAATCAACTTAGAAAGCAGATGGAAATGTCAATCCAAAGCTCAAAGGCAATGAGCGGATTGCCTTCATCTGGAGAAATACCCTCTTTGCCAAAGGCTGAGGTTAGATCAATACCATATGACATAAAATAACTACAACCCCAATACGTCCCTCATACTATATAACCCCGCCGCCTTGTCAACACCCCATGCGGCGGCGTGGAGGGCGCCATCGGCAAATATGCTGCGGGCTTCGGCTTTGTGGGTGAGTTCAATCCGCTCTTGCGGGCCAGCAAACATCACGGTGTGGTCGCCTATCACCGAGCCGCCACGCAGTGTGGCAAAGCCAATGGTGCCTTCAGCGCGCGCGCGCGTGTGGCCAAAGCGTTCATAAATAGCGTGTTCCTGCAAGTTTACACTACGCCCTGTAGCGGCCGCATGCCCGAGTAGCAGCGCTGTGCCAGAGGGTGCATCCACTTTGTTTTTGTGGTGCATTTCCACAATTTCAATGTCGTATTGCGGGTTCAACGTGCGCGCCACTTGCTCGGTCACTGCGGCCAGCACATTCACGCCAATGCTGAAATTACCTGATTTGATGATGGCCGTGTGCTGCGCAGCTTGCTGTATTGCCGCCTCATCAGCGCTTGAAAAGCCCGTGGTGCCAATCACATGCACCAGCTTATGTTTAGCGGCGAGTGTGGCATATTGCACAGTCGCGCTGGGGGAAGTGAAATCAATCACGGCCTGCGCTTGGGCAAATAATGCTTCCATTTGCGCAATTGGCGTGTCTTTTTCGATCACACCCGCCAGCACCATGTCGCTGCGCGCTGCAATGGCCTGCACCAATGCCTGCCCCATTCGGCCAGAGGCACCTGTGACGATGATTTTAATGGGAGAGTGCAACATGTTAGCATCCTATTTTATTCAGAATTTGCATATTAGCACTGCAAGGTCAATTCGCTATAGAATTTTAAATTTTCTGCCGATATGGTATGTCTGCAATTTGAAAATGAGCTGGTTTGATGCAAAGAATTAATCCAAAAAAAGTGTGTCCATTTTTGTTGAATGATAAAATTCATAATCTTGATGATGTTTTGTTTCAATTTGTAGAAAGACAATATAAAAAAACTCTTTCTGAGCCTATTCAAAACGAATTTTTTGTACGTAATTTTGCGGCTATACGTTTAAAGCAAGCAGACGTTGGAGTTTTATTTGGAGATGCACATTATAATGAAGCCTATAAACTATTGAAAGATATTGCTATTAATTTGAGTATGATGAAAAAGTTTTTTAAAGGTCTGTAATCACACCTTCCGCAATTCCACTTGTTCAATGGCATGATTGGTGCCTTTTGTCAAAATTAGCTGCGCACGCGGGCGGGTGGGGCGGATGTTCTCCCGCAGATTCACCAGGTTGATGTCGCGCCACAGACGTTTGGCCACTAGCGCGGCTTCGTCTTGCGACACTTCCGCAAAGCGATGAAAATAAGCGCTGGGGTCGCGGAACGCCGTCTCGCGCAAATTCATGAAGCGATCGATATACCATTGCTCCATGGTGGCGTCATCGGCATCCATAAAAATGGAAAAATCGAAGAAATCGGACACAATGGGCTCGTTGCGGAGCTCTTTTGTGGTGCGCGGCAGTTGCAGCACGTTGAGGCCTTCCACAATCAAAATATCGGGCTGGTCGATAATGTTATGCGCGCCTTGCACAATATCGTAAGAATGGTGGGAATAGACAGGGGCGGCCACGCGCGGTTTGCCGGCTTTAATATCGGCCAAAAACCGCACCAATGCGCCTTGATGATAGCTTTCGGGGAAGCCTTTACGGTTCATAATGCCTTCAGCCTCGAGCACCGAATTTGGGTAGAGAAAGCCATCGGTGGTGATCAGCTCCACGCGGGGGCTCACCTGCCAGCGCTCGAGCAAGGCCCGTAAAATTCGAGATGTAGTGGATTTTCCCACCGCAACCGAGCCCGCAATCCCGATAATAAACGGCGTTTTATGGCCGTTATTACCCAAAAACCGCCCTGTCACGTGGAACAGTTCCTGCTTGGCCGCCACATACATGGCCAATAAACGCGAGAGTGGCAAATAGATGGTTTCCACCTCATCCAGAGATATTGGGTCGTGGATTGAGCGCAATCGCGCCAAATCCTCATCATTCAACGTCAATGGGGTATCCGCCCGCAATTGCGCCCATTGCGCACGGGTGAAGCGAAGGAATGGAGAAAAGTCAGAGTGGGGCATGTGATCAATAGTTTTTATTGCGATATAATCCAGATGTATCTATGGTGCTAGTTGTTTTTTTACTAAGGCGCGCACAAATATAAGGATGATTGAGATGACTATGACCTCTAAAGCTATGTGTGATCATATGACTGTATTATATTCAGAAGTTCTTACTAATAAACTCAATTTTGAAAAAATGTTGCAAATGAAGCTTTTTAAAAACCAAGATGTTTTAAGTGAATTTACTGTATCAGATAATATTTTTATTTTAAATGCTCAAGAGCAGTTAGATGGTAATATTAATATGTTAAGGACGTTTATTATTAATGAACATGAAGTTTCGAGCTATAAAAACGAACATATTATGAAGCTATATGATGCCGCTAAACTTACCGCATCAACTGCATTGAAAAATCTTCAATCAATCAAAGAAACATATTATAAACACGGTTTAAGTATTGGGTCATTGGCTGTTATGTTGATAGTTGCTGCTGGCGTTGATTATGTAAAATGCGATTCTTCTCAAGAAAACATGCATTGAATATAGATAGTTAATTTGTAAATTATTCGTTCTAAATATTTTTATAAGTAAACAGTTGACGAAAATATTAATTGGTGTTATTTTTCATATTCAATTTATTCAAAATTTAATTCAAAAATAGAGATTACAATGCCTATGGACGTTGCTGAAACTAAAATGAGAGACGAATTGGCCTCTAGTTTGGTCGTGCTTAAAAATGATTTTGCGCGTTACAATGAGAAAATAGCGCAGGGAGTTGCCAGCTTAGCGACGGATCCCACATAAGAAAATTGGGGTAAATATTTAAAGTTAGGGAATGAAACTTCGTATCCAATTACTTTTTTGGGGATCAATATACGGTCGATTACTAGTTCTATCGTCGGCATTGAAGTGGGGGATGTTGGACATGCTTCAAAAAAAATATTATTTACACAGGGTCTTAGTGAAATTACAAATTGTTTAAAAAATTTAGAAAATCTCAAAACAGCCTATGCTAAAGTGGGCATTACACTTTCAGCATTTGCTTTGTTATTTACTGCAGGTCGTAATTTTATGAATTCCAATACGCAAAAAGATGCATGATCAATTTTTTGGAAAATTAAATGAATTTAACAACCGAGAAACAAAAAAAACTAGCTGAAGCTCAAAAATTATATTCAGAAGCAATTTTATTTAAAAACACAATGTTAACTGAAATGGGTCGGCAGACAGCAACAATTTTGAAGCATCCAGATTCAAAGAATGCAAAAATATTGTTAGATATTGCGTTTGATGTTTCGTGTTTGCATGGTGCGAATGGGCGATGCGACACTTTTGTAAGTAGTAATATGACACTCCTTAAATATTGCAGTGAAAGCTTACAAGAACTTTCAGATTCATATAAAAATATTGTAAGAGAAGTTAACGCAATCCGCTCTAATGTTGTGAAACTCAAAAATCTCTATCGTCAGGCCGGTATGACTTTTAGCGCTATCGCAGCATTATGTGTTGCTTTTGGTGCGTTGTGTTGTAATAATAAGGCAGATGCTTTCACGCATAATGAACAATAATTTATAAGTGTCATATTAATTACAGGTTATGAATATGAGCGATGAATGGCTAAAACCTTATATTTCCAGAATTCAAAGTGAAATGAATGAAATTGAATTTGATATTAGTAAAATAATTGATGTTTTTAGTTTTGATATGAATAATACGGATAGCAAATCAGTAGAAAAAGCAAAATTGATCGTCTCTTCTCGTTTAGAGAGTGAAGTTTTGAGAGGTAATATACAAAAAGAACTCAGTTTTCTTAGAATGAATATTAAAAATTTAAGCGCTGATTTAAATAAAACCGTTAAAGAGAGCATTCTAAATTCTATAAATGATAATTTTTCTAATATTAGAAAAAATATTGCTTCTATGAAAAAATTGCCTGGATTTAATATCATCGCTTTATGTGTTACAGTGAGTGTTGGCTATCTTGTGTCCAATCGGGATAAAAAATAACCTATAATTCATGACTTCAATCGGTTGGCCTTTTCCTCCAGCCCTGATGTGCCCAGCCGCGCCTTGAGTACTTGTGTAACATCATGCAAGCTGATGCCTTTCACCTGCATCAGCACTAGCATGTGATAGAGCAAATCGGCCAATTCACCTTCCAGCGCGGCATTATCTTCAACCAGCGCGGCGATGATCACTTCGGCAGCTTCTTCCCCCAGTTTTTTGGTGATCTTGGGCAAACCTTTGCTCACTAATTTTTTAGTGTAGGAGCTTTCATCACCCGATTGCACTCGTTTTGCGATCAATTTTTCCAGTTCAATCAGGGTGGTCAGTGTTGTATCAGCCATTTGTGTGTCCATTTTGAATTAGACTTATAAAACTGCGCCTGATTTGGCAAGTGCAGCGATGGTCTCATGCGCATCCACCTGTAAATTGCCGCACAGGCGTTGGTAAATATGTTGTTTCCCAATTGCTGCGCACAAAATCTGCAGCATAATTGGCGGGCAAGGCAGCAATATGGGGTGCACACCAATGCTGCGGCCGAGCATCTGCACAATTTCTGGTGTGGAATAGTCGTGCGCATCGGCCACCAGCCATGTGCCATTGCGCAATTGCGGCGCGTGTATGCTTTCCACCAACATTGCCGCTAAGCGCTCTACATTCACCATCGAGCGTTTATTATGAATGCTAGCCAAAGGTAGTGGAACGCGCTTTTGAATCAATCGCTGCAGCGCCTGCAAATTACCCTTTACCTGCGCGCCATACACCAAAGGTGGGCGGAGAATCACGTGAGGAATGCCACTTTCACGCACCAATTCTTCAGCGGCTAATTTACTGCGGCCATAGGCATCTTGCGGGTTGGGCGTGCTGTTTCTGGTGAAGGGCTGGCCGGCAGGTGTTTCCTCCCCCAGCACTTTGATGCTCGACATGAACACAAACTGCCCCACGTGTGCGGCCTGTGCCCCCGCCAGCAATGCGCGGGTCACATCAATATTCATGCGGGTGTAGGTGGCTGCATCGGCGTTTTGGTGCGCTACAGCGGCCAGGTGAATCACCGCGCCTACACCTTGCAAATAGGGCGCCCAATCGGTCACTTGGGTGTACTCGCCCACGGCGATATAATCCACCCCTACAACAGGGCGCGCGGGCATGCTGCGCACGAGTGCAACCACTTCGTGCCCTGCATATAGCAAGTGTGGGGCTAACGCGGCACCCACATAACCTGTTATTCCTGTGACGACAATTTTCATCGAATTCTTTCATTTTACTTCCCTTCTCCCTCGACGGGAGAAGGTGTCACGTTAGTGACGAATGAGGGTGAAAATCTATAGAAGAGTCCCCCTCACCCGCCCTTCAGGCACCCTCTCCCGCCCATCCTTCGCCCGACGGGCTCGGATGGCACGGCAGATGGGAGAGGGGAAAGTGTTTGATAATAGTTCTGTGTCATTGTATCTGTTCTCACTCTTTTTCTACAAGCGAAAATCTCATGTCCACCACACTCTTGTTTCTCCTCTCTTGTTTTGTGGCGTTTATGGCGGCTGTTGTGGCAGCATGGGCGGCCACGGCCTGGCTTATTCCACTATTGCAGCGTCGTGCCGTGCTCGATGTGCCCAATCATCGTTCTTCCCACACCGTACCCACACCGCGCGGCGGGGGCTGGGCCGTGCTGGCGGCATGGGGCGTGGGGCTATTTGTGCTGTGCGGCGTGGCCGCAATGCCCACCCGTTTGCTCTGGCTGCTGCCCGCCATCGGCGTGCTGGCCTTTATCAGCTGGTGCGATGATAAAGCCCATATTCGCTGGAGCATTCGCATGGCGTTGCAATTATGCGCCGTATTGTGCGGTGTGCAGGCATTGCCGCAAGGGCTGATATTTCAAGGTGTTATGCCGGCGTGGCTGGAGATGGTAGGCAGTGTGCTGTTTTGGCTATGGTTTATCAACCTCACCAATTTTGTGGATGGCATTGATGGCATTACGGGTGCAAATGCGTTTATGCTGGGCTTGGGCGTGGCTGTTGTGGCCATGATGAGCGGTGAGCGGCCGTGGCTTACACCCACCGCATTGATTTTGGCAGGCAGCGCTTTGGGCTTCCTCTATTACAATTGGCACCCCGCACGCGTGTTTTTGGGCGATGTGGGCAGCGTGCCGATTGGGTTTATTTCGGCATTCTTGCTGCTCACTTTGGCGCAAAACGGCCATGCAGCATCCGCAATTTTGATCGGCCTCGTGCCATTTATGGATGCGACACACACATTATTGCTGCGGTTGGCGCGTGGTGAAAATATCACACAGGCCCATCGTGATCATGCCTATCAACGCGCGTTGATCAATGGCAAAACCCCGCCACAAATTGTGCTGCGCATTATAGGTGTGAATGGCATTTTGTTGATTTTGGCCTGCATGGCCGCCATTGTGCCAGATGTGCCTACGCAAGGCATGCTTGTGGCATTCGGTGTGATGTGTGTAGCGGTGCTATTGTGGGGCTTGCGGAAAAGCCTCCCCTCCCCCTGCGGGAGGGGGTAGGGGGGGGTCTTTCTTAAGAGAAGTAAGAATACCCCCCTCAGTCTCGCTTCACTCGACAGCTCCCCCGCAAGGGGGGAGCATAAGTGAAGCAATTTTTATCACATTACGTTGCACTCACCCATGAAACCCAGCCATTTGGCAGATGAGTGCCCACTCATCCTCGCGCACGGGCTGCACCGAAAGGCGCGACATCGTCACCAGCTTCATATTGGACAAAGCGGGGGTGGCTTTCACTTGCGCTAAGGTAACAGGCTTGGGGCAAGGCTTCACGGCTTTGACATAGACTAATCCCCATTTTTGGGTCGAGTCTGTTGGGTCGGGCTGAAAGGCTTGGCACACTTCCACCACGCCCACAATTTCTTTGCCAATGTTGGAGTGGTAGAAAAAGCCTAAATCTCCCACTTGCATGGCCTTCATTTGCTGTTGCGCTAGGGCATTACGCACTCCGCTCCATGGCTCACCCGCTTCGCCTTTGGCCACTTGTTGTGGCCAGCTCCAGGCATTAGGTTCCGATTTGAATAACCAATAGTGTGTCACCGATTGCCCCCCGGCACCCACAACACATCGCCGCCTTTGGTGAGGTTCACATAGCGGCTGGCCACGAAGAGAAAATCGGACAGGCGGTTCATGTATTGTATAGCAGCGGCACTGACAATTTCCCCCTCGGTGTGGGATAACTGCACCATCAAGCGCTCGCCGCGGCGGCACACTGTGCGGGCAAGGTGCAAATGTGCTGCTTCTGCTGCGCCTGCAGGCAACACAAATGAACGCAGCGGGGCAAGCTTTGCATTGAGCGTATCGATCTCGGCCTCCAGTCGCTTCACCTGTTCGGGGATGATCCGCAACGGCTCATAGCCTAAATCCGCACCTGTATCTGGTGTGCATAAGTCGGCCCCTAAATCGAACAGATCATTTTGAATGCGTGAAAGCATGGCGTCAATCTCGGGGGCGTCGTGCGTGTAAATCCGCACCAAGCCAATGCAAGCATTGGTTTCATCCACTGTGCCATAGGCTTCAATTCGAATATCGAATTTGGGGCGGCGCTCACCCGTGCCTAATGCGGTTGTGCCATCATCCCCTGTTCGGGTGTAAATGCGATTCAAAATAACCATTATGTTTTTCCTATGTCGTATGTTGGAAAGCGGGTGTTAACAGCTTAAACAGCGTTGAACCAAGATAGAGCACCCCACCCACAAGCACCATGGTGGGGCCAGCAGGTGTGCCCGCGTGATAGGAAATCAGCAGCCCCAGCACATTCGAGAATAGGCAAAAACCACAGGCCAGCATCATAATGCGCGGCAATTTTTGTGTCCACAACAAAGCGGTGATGGCGGGCAACATCATTGCACCAACGGCCAATAACGTGCCAAGGGCTTGCATGCCCGCCACCAAATTGAGCATCACCACCACAAGAAACAGCACATGGGTGAGGCCGCCCATGCGCGAGAAGGAGCGGATAAATATTGGGTCGACACTATCCATTACCAAAGGGCGATGAAAAATGGCCAAAAATGCGAGGGTGACTGCACATACACCCACCAGCATGGCCAGCGCGTTGTTATCCAGCCCTAGCACCGAGCCGAATAAAATGCTCATCACGTCAATATTGGTGTTTTTGAATGAGAGCAGCACCACGCCCAGTGCAACCGCAATCACATATAGGCTTACAAGGCAGGCGTCTTCTTTGAGCACCGAATTGCGCGACATAATCCCCGTAAAAATGGCCACCATAAGCCCCGCCAACACACCGCCAATGCTCATGGCGGGCACCGAAAGCCCGAACAGTAAAAACCCAGCGGCGACCCCAGGGAACACGGCATGGCCTAGGGAATCGGCCGCTAAACTCATGCGGCGCAACACTAAGAATACGCCCATCAACGGCGCGCTAATCGCCACCAACACCACGCCAATCAATGCGCGCTGCATGAAGGCGTAGTCGGTGAATGGAGCGAGGAGGTCGGTCATACTAGATGTTCTTTCTTCTCCCCGCCCCTTGCGGGAGGGGGTAGGGGGAGGGGTTTTCTAAGAATACCCCTCTCAGTCACGTTACGCGCGACAGCTCCCCCACAATTGGGGAGCCTGTAGTATGAATACCTTACGGCTTTGCTGCAACAGGCGGTGCAATTGGCGCTGCGGGTTTTTCCGCCAATTCCACTTTGGCATCCTTGCGCAAATCTTGAATCAATTTCGATTGTGCTTGACGTTCCAAAAACTGCTGCAATTGCGGCTTGATTTCATCAAATGTGGGCTTGGCTTTGTCGCGTTTGTCGTCCACTTTGATGATGTGATAGCCAAACTGACTTTTTACCGGGGCATCGTTTAATTTGCCTTTTTCAAGCTTAAAGGCTGCTTCGGCAAATTCTGGCACCATGGTGTCCTTGGTGAAATAGCCCAAATCGCCACCTGCACCTTTGCTGCCAGGGTCTTTCGATTTTTCCTTAGCTAGCGCAGCAAAATCGCCACCATCATTCAATTGCTTCAAAATTGTCTTGGCTTCCTCTTCGCCTTCCACCAAAATATGGCGAGCACTCACCTCTTGCACTTTGGGGGCGTTTTTCACTTCTTTGTCATATGCGGCCTTAAGATTAGCGTCCGACACCGCTTTTTTGGTTTCCTGCTCCAGCAGAATTTCACCCAACACGCGCTCATTTGCCAGCTTGGTGCGCGCTAAATATTCAGCATTTTCGTTGATTTTGGCTTTTGTGGCTGCTGCACTTAGGAGCTTTAAATCAATCAAATAGCTGACAATCGCCTCTTTGCGCTGCTCTTGCGGCACTTGAGCGAAGGTGGCAGCCAGCTCTTTTTCCATTATGGCCACTTCAGTGGCTTGAATGTCTACACCATCGACCCTGGCGATGTTTTGGGCGTGAGCACATGAAATAAAGGCGGTGCAAGATAACAAAAAGGCAAGTGAGCGGCGCATAGAAGGACTCCTGAGCGGGTTAAGATGCAGCAGACATAGGCAATGCGCACGCGCCGCGCAAGGGGATTTTTACATCACTCCGAAGGTTCGCCGCCTTCGTCTTCCATCTTCATGCTGGCGGTGTGGTAGGCCATCAGAAATTGCTCGAGCCCACGGTCTGTCAGCGGGTGGTCGAAAAGTTGATTGAAAATTTTACCCGGCAGCGTGGCGCAATCGGCGCCCATTTTTGCGGCATCAACCAACTGGCGTGGGTGGCGGATCGAGGCCACCAAAACTTCAGTGCTGAGCGCGGGGTAATTGTTATAAATCGTCACAATTTCATCAATCAGCACCATGCCGTCGGTGGCCACATCATCGAGCCGACCTACAAATGGGGAAATAAATGTGGCGCCCGCCTTGGCTGCCAGCAGCGCCTGTGCAGGCGTGAAGCATAGAGTGACATTGGTGGGGATGTTTTGCGTGCTCAACTCGCGGCAGGCAATCAGCCCTTCGCGGATCAGCGGCAATTTGATGACCACATTCGGGCCAAATTTGATGAATTCTGCAGCTTCTTCAAGCATGCCTTTTGCATGAGTTGAGGTTACTTCGGCGCTTACGGGGCCGTTCACCAGCGCACAAATTTGCGGGATCACATCGCGTGGGCGCTTGCCCACCTGCGCCATTAATGTGGGGTTCGTGGTCACACCATCGACAAATCCGGTGGCCACCCATTTTTTGACTTCATCTAAATCAGCACTATCGAGGAACAGTTTCATGCAAGAATCCTTTATATTGCTATTAATATGTCATTCAGCTGGCGATGCCGCAACTCGCAATTGGGTGATTTTGTTGCGTTGGCGTTTGAGCACGGTGAATTTATAGCCATAGAATGTGAACACTTGGCCAGAACGGGGGATCGAGCGGGTTTCGTGAATCACCAACCCCGCAATTGTGGTGGCTTCATCTGATGGCAAATCCCAATTCATGGCGCGGTTGAGGTCGCGGATCGACACGCTGCCTTCCACCTTCACGCTGCCATCGGTTTCGGGCTTCACGCCAATGCGGTCTTGATCATGTTCATCATCAATATCGCCTACAATTTCTTCGATGATGTCTTCCAGCGTCACATGCCCCAGCATCACGCCATATTCATCCACCACCAGCGCAAAATGGGCTTTTTTCTTGAGGAATGCCTGCAATTGCTCTGTGAGCGGCGTGGTGTTGGGCACATACCATGGCGGCGAAATGACATCAGTCAGTTTGAGTTTATCAACTTTGCCACCCACTTTATGCAGGCCAATCAGCAGATCCTTCGCGTGCAGAATGCCAATCACATTATCAGGGTTTTCACTCCACACGGGAATGCGTGTATAGCGCGATTCCAGCGCTTCTTCCACCAGATCACGCATGGGCATATCGGCGCAAAGCGTATCCATTTTGGTGCGGTGAATCATCACATCATTCACAATCAATGCACCCATATCGAGCACGCCGCCCAGCATGTCCTTATCATGGCGCCCCACAACACCTTCCATATGGAACAAATCGACCGATCCGCGTAACTCTTGATGAGGCGAAAGCAAATTGGTGCGTGCTTTGATATTGATTCCCAAACCGCGCAGGCAACATCCTGCGAGCCAATTCATGAAACGTGCCAGATAGCCAAATAATGTGGTGTTGAGTTTTAAAAATGGTGATAATCGCAATGATGAACTTTCAGGATGCGCCAATCCATAGCTTTTTGGCATAATTTCGCTGAATAAAACGATGAGAACAGTTGTCACCCCCGTTGCGTATAAAATGCCTGCTTCATCAAAATAAGAGATGAATAGCACGGTCATTAAAGAGGATGTGAGGATGTTGAGCAAATTATTGCCGATCAGCAGCGATGCCAATACATTTTCTTTATTCAGCAATAATCGACTTAAAATGCCAGCATTTTTATTGCCCGCTCGCTCTAGCGGCAATATGCGCGCGCGCGATGTGCCTGTGAAAGACGTTTCCGCCAACGACATGAGGGCTGAGATCATCAGCAAAACAAAAACAGCGATTAAAGTGAGCATGATTTCTTTTTAGCGGATTGGAAGTGATTTGTATAGGGTTGTCCAATTGCATATGCGCATTTTCCCATTTGACTTTTACCAGCAATCATGGTGATTGACAGGCATCAATTTGGAGCCTTAACTATGCTAAAAGCACGTGTGATTGTAACTCTTAAACCCAGTGTGCTTGACCCCCAAGGCAAAGCCATTGAAGGCGCATTGCAGCACATGGGGCAGGGCACTGCCAGCAGCATTCGCCAAGGCAAAGTGTTTGATATTGTGCTGAATCATAATGACAAAGCCAAAGCGGAAGCGGAAGTGCGCACCATGTGCACTGAACTGCTCGCCAACACGCTGATGGAAAATTTTACGATTCAAATTCTCGATTGAGCGAGTAAAAATTATGAAAACAGCAGTTGTTGTATTCCCCGGCACAAATCGTGAGCGCGACGCCGCCACAGCCTTGAAAGCTGTTACAGGCACGGCCGCCCACATGCTATGGCATGGGGATAGCGAATTGCCGCAAGGGTTAGATTTAGTCGTGCTACCTGGTGGGTTTTCCTACGGGGATTATTTGCGCTGCGGGGCAATGGCGGCACGCTCGCCCATTATGAGCGCGATCAAGCAAGCGGCAGAACGTGGCGTGAAGGTGCTGGGCATTTGCAATGGCTTCCAAATTTTGTGTGAATCGGGCTTGCTGCCCGGCGTGTTGCAACACAATGTGCGGCCAAAATTCCGCTGCCACACCGTAAACCTGCGGGTGGAAACCACCAATTCGTCCTTCACCAATCTTTATGCGCAAGGGCAAGTGATCAATGTGCCCATCGCCCATGGCGAAGGCAATTATTTTGCCGATGCGCAAACGCTTTCGCAGCTTGAAGGCGATGACCGCGTGGCATTTCGTTATTGCACTGATGCGGGGGATATCACCGTGCAGGCCAACCCAAATGGCGCACTCAATAATATTGCAGGTATTTTGAACGCGCAGCGCAATGTGTTGGGCATGATGCCGCACCCTGAAAACCATATTTTTGCCGAGCAAGGCTGTGTGGATGGCAAAGCGCTGTTTGAAAGTATTCTGGCTGCGTAATTAACTCTTCGGCACAATTTTCACTTGCTGCCCGTGGCGGATTTTTTGATGTCCTTCTACAACCACCTGTTCGCCAGTGGCAAGGCCTGAAAGCACCTCCACGTTTCCACTACTGCGCACGCCAAGGCCGACCATCTTGCGTGACACTTTGCCAGCACTATCCACTGTGAACACGAAATAGCGCAAGCCATCACCGATCACAGCTTCTTCAGGCACCAGCAGCGCTTGCTCGCGCACAGCGGCTTCCACGCGGGTGAGCACGCTCATACCTTGAGTGAGGGCGCGCTTGTCGTTCGGTACAATAATATTGAGCCGTACTTGGCGCGTGGTGGGGTTCACCTCACTGTCGATTTCTTGCACAGTGCCTGCAATTGCTGCATTTGGCTGCGTAATGGGGGCCACATTGGCGGTCATCCCCATTTTAAGTGCACCAACCGCACGCTCTGGCAATGAAATTTCCACTTTCATTTTATCCATCTGCGTGAGAGTGGTGATGCGCGTGCCCGCAGCAATATATGTGCCCGCTTGGCCATCAATGATGCCCACAACACCAGCAAATGGGGCACGCAACATGGTATCTTCCAGCCGCACTTGTGCCATTTGGCTTTGAGCTTTCAGAGCCACAACTGCCTGCTCAGCGGCGAGTGCATTGGCTTTGAGCGTGTCAAACGCCCCTTGGGCTTTATAGCCTTCTTTAGCCAGCGCCGCGCCACGCTCATATTGCTTGCGGGCGTCTTCCCGTTTCGCTTCGGCTTGCTTGAGCTGTGCCGCAAGCGAGATCGTGTCCGCCTTGCGCTCATCCGCCACAAGGGTGATAAGTGGTGCGCCTGCTTGCACATCTTGCCCCGTTTGTACATGCAAAGTTTGAATAAACCCCGTGATTTTAGGTGTGATCACGATGGAATCCACCGCTTTTACTGTGCCTACCGCCTCAAATAATTCCACTGCTTTGCCTATTGCCACTTGCGCCACCACCACTTGCGGTGTGCCGCCGCGTGCTGAACTTGCATTCTGCGGGGCTGGGGCGGCGCCAAAATGCCACCACGCCAATGTTCCCACCACCGCAGTTATAGATGCGAGTGACAGAATTTTTTGAAATGAAAGGGTGCGCATACTGGCCATATCTCAGCTTATTTTGCGCATCATACGCACAAACTCTTTAAAAATCTAGTGGTGGATATTACTTTAACAGAGCTGCCCGCCCCATTTTCGCCTTGAACTTGAGGAATCATTCGCGTGCATGTATCGTGCATCGAACATTCACCCCATGAGGACTTATTATGATTGCATCTGTTCTAAAACACTCGCGCGCTGCGCTTCTGGCTTCAGTGATTGCGGTGGCAGTGTATGCCCCAACGCAAGCGCTTGATTTAGGGTTTGCACCAAAAGCGGGTGCGCCTTCAAGTTTTGCAGATTTGGCGGAGCAGTTGACAGAGTCTGTGGTGAACATTTCCACTACGCAAACTGTGCAAAGTGACGCGCGACAAATTCCCATGCCGCAATTTCCGGAAGGTTCACCATTTGGTGAGTTTTTCCAAGAATTTTTGGAAAAGAATCTGAAACAAGATGATAAGCCCCGCAAATCCTCCTCGTTGGGTTCAGGGTTTGTGATCGATGCCTCTGGCTTGGTGGTGACAAACAACCATGTGATTGATGGCGCCGATGAAATCACGGTGTCCTTCACCAATGGCACGAAATTAAAGGCCAAATTGCTAGGTAAGGATACCAAAAGCGACTTGGCATTGCTCAAAGTGACACCCGAAAAGCCGCTAAAAGCGGTAAATTTTGGCGATTCTGAAAAAATGCGCGTGGGCGATTGGGTGCTGGCTATTGGCAATCCATTTGGTTTGGGCGGCACTGTAACGGCGGGGATTGTGTCGGCGCGCAATCGCGACATTAACGCGGGGCCATATGACAGCTTTTTGCAAACCGATGCCGCCATTAATAAGGGCAATTCGGGCGGTCCATTGTTCAACATGGCGGGCGAGGTGATTGGTGTGAATACGGCGATTTTGTCGCCAACGGGCGGTTCAATTGGGCTTGGATTTGCTATTCCAGCGGCTTCTGTAAGTCGCGTGATCGCGCAATTGAAGGAATTTGGTGAAACCCGCCGTGGCTGGCTGGGCATTCGCATTCAGGGCGTGACAGATGATATCGCCGAAGGCTTGCAGCTAGGTAAAAGCCGTGGGGCGCTGGTTGCGGGTGTCACCGCCACTGGCCCATCCGACAAAGCTGGGCTGAAAAAGGGTGATGTGATTGTGGAATTTGACGGCAAACCCATCGTTGAAGCCAAGGATTTGCCACGCCTTGTGGCTGATACCTCTGTAGATAAAGAGGTTGAGGTGAAATTGGTGCGCGCTGGCAAGGAGCAGGTGCTCAAAATCAAACTTGGACGTTTAGAGGATGGTGAAAAGCTGGAAAGCAAGCAAGCCAAAGCGGGCGAGCTTGAAGCTACGAAGTTCGAAATGGGCTTTTCCACCACACCAATTACCGATGCGGCACGGCGTCAATATCGCATTCCACCCACAGTGCAGGGGGTGATTGTGAGCGCGGTAGAGCCCAATTCACAAGCGGCCGAGCGCAAAATCCGCGTGGGCGATGTGATTGTGGAAGTGGCGCAAGAGCCTGTGAAAACAGCAGCCGAAATTAAGGTGTTGCTTGAAACAGGCAAGAAATTGGGTGCCAAATCAGTGCTATTCCTGCTGCTCACCCGTGAGGGCGAACCGCGCTTTGTACCGCTGAATGTGAAGTGAAGGGGTAGCCCCCCTCATCCTAGTGCCCGAGCGGAGCGAGGAATGGACACTAGGATCTAGAGGAAAATATAAGACATCCTGGTTTCAAGCACCAGGATGAGGGGTGAAGCACCCCTCACGCCGCCAAGGTGCGCCCAATCGCCAAAAACTTCTCGTGGCGAGAGGTGCGCAGCACGCTTGGAGCAATTCCGCTCAAGCTTTTGAGGCTTGTAGCCAGCGCGATGCGTACATTTTCAATTGCGGCGGCTGGGTCGCGGTGGGCTCCACCAAATGGCTCGGTGATAATGTCATCAATCACATGCATGGCTTTTAAATCTTGCGCAGTGATCTTCATATTTTGTGCCGCTTCGGACGCTTTTCCTGAATTTTGCCACAAAATTGCGGCTGCCCCTTCAGGCGAAATTACGCTATAAATGGAATGCTCGAGCATAAGCACCTTATTGGCGGTGGCCAGCGCAATTGCCCCGCCCGAGCCGCCTTCGCCAATGATAATGGCTACATTGGGCACGGTGAGGTTGAGGCACGCCTCGGTGGAGCGGGCGATGGCTTCGGCCTGGCCGCGCGCTTCGGCATCAATGCCAGGGTACGCGCCAGAGGTATCGACAAATGCCACCACGGGCATGCCAAAACGCTGTGCGGTTTCCATTAAGCGCACGGCTTTGCGATAGCCTTCTGGCCGCGCCATCCCAAAATTATGCTTCAGGCGGCTTTCAGTATCGTGCCCGCGTTCTTGCGCAATCACCATCACAGGTTGGCCTTCAAATCGCCCCATGCCGCCGATAATCGCGAGATCTTCACCAAATTTACGGTCGCCCGCTAGTGGAGTGAATTCGGTGATGAGGGCGTTGATATAATCTTGCGAATGCGGGCGCTGGGCGTGGCGCGCCACTTGGGTTTTTTGCCATGGGGTGAGCTTGGCATAAACCGCTTGCAATTGCTGCGTGGCCTTTTGCTCCAGCCGTGCGATGTCGTCACCAATATTGCTGCCAGCGGGTAGGGCGCGCAATTCCTCAATTTTGGCCTCAAGTTCAGCCACTGGTTTTTCAAAATCAAGATAGGTACGCGCCATGATATGCCTCATTATCTACGCTTTCATGCCCTGAAAATGCCTAGAGGTCAAGCAATCACATTTGCGTGATAGCCCTTGAACTGGCGCGAGATTCACTCTATATTCTCCGTAATCTCTGCCGATAGATGTAGAGGCTATGGAGAAATCGCATGGTTGACTTACGTTCTGTTTCACAGGCTGGTGCTGGTCAAAATATTGATCAAGGCCTGCGCAGCTATATGCTGGGTGTATATAATAACATGGCGCTGGGCGTTGCCCTCACAGGCGTTGTGGCATTTTTCGTTGGGAATAACGATGCATTAATGGCCACAATTTGGGGTTCACCGCTGAAATGGGTCGCCATGTTCTTGCCATTGGCGTTGTCATTGGTATTTGGATTTGGCGTGAATAAAATGCGCGCTGACACAGCAAAATTGGTGTTCTGGGCGTATGCTGCTGCGTTTGGCTTGTCGCTATCTGTTATCTTCCGCGTATTTACGGGTGAAAGCATTGCCACCACATTCTTTGTGACGGCGGCCTCTTTTGCGGCATTGTCTCTGTATGGATACACCACGAAAAAAGATCTCACCGCATTTGGTTCATTCCTCGTGATGGGCATGTGGGGGTTGTTGATCGCGGGCTTGGTGAATATATTCATTCAATCCAGCGTGATGCAGTTTGTGCTGAACTGCGCCGGCGTGTTGATTTTTGCTGGCATGACAGCATGGGACACGCAGTCCATCAAAGAAATGTACTATGAAAACGATGATGGCGAAACTGCATCGAAAAAGTCGATTTTGGGCGCCTATAAGCTGTATACCGACTTCATCGCTTTGTTCATCAACCTGCTGCAACTGTTTGGTGATCGCAGAAGTTGATGTCGTCTTACTTACTTTCCTTCTCCCCTTGCGGGAGAAGGTGTCAGCGCAGCTGACGGATGAGGGTTTTTCTTAATAGTGATGTAAGTGACCCCTCACCCTCCCTTTTAGGGCACCCTCTCCCGCAAGGGGAGAGGGAAGTGTGCATCTCGACCGCACAACAGGCTTGATATGCTGCGGATTATTCTATAATGTGCGCGCACACACAAGGACATGAAAATGGGCTATCGGATTGCAGTTGTTGGTGCCACAGGCAATGTGGGCCGCGAAATGTTGAATGTATTGCACGAGCGTGGCTTTCCCGCATCGGAAGTGATTGCGTTGGCCTCGCGCCGCAGCATGGGCAGCGAGGTTTCATTCGGTGATAAAATCCTCAAAGTGCAATCTATTGACCAGTTCGATTTTTCAAAGGCTGATATTTGCCTCATGTCGGCGGGTTCCACAGTTGCCAAAGAATGGGCGCATAAAATTGCAGCGGCTGGCTGTGTGGTGATCGATAACTCATCCTATTTTCGCTATGATTCTGATGTGCCACTCATTGTGCCTGAAGTAAATGCCGATGCGATCTTAGGCTTCACCAAGCGCAATATCATTGCCAACCCCAATTGCTCCACCGCGCAATTGGTGGTGGCGCTCAAACCATTGCACGATGCTGCCACCATTACCCGTGTGGTGGTCAGCACCTATCAGTCGGTTTCGGGCGCTGGCAAGGACGGCATGGACGAGTTGTTCACACAAACGCGCGCCGTGTTTGTGTCGGATGCAATTGAAAACAAAAAATTCACAAAACGCATTGCGTTTAACGTCATTCCGCACATCGATGTGTTTATGGAAGACGGCTACACCAAAGAAGAGTGGAAAATGATGGCGGAAACCAAGAAAATCTTGGATCCGAAAATCAAACTCACCGCCACCTGTGTGCGCGTGCCTGTGTTTATCGGCCATTCAGAGGCAGTAAATATTGAATTTGCCCGCCCCATTTCACCAGAAGAAGCCCGCGCCATTTTACGCAAAGCCCCCGGCATTATGGTGATGGATAAGCGCGAAGATGGTGGTTACATGACCCCGCATGAAGCGGCAGGTGAAGACCCAACCTATATTTCCCGTATCCGTGAAGATGCAACAGTGGAAAATGGCCTTGCCATGTGGATTGTGGCCGATAATTTGCGCAAAGGCGCCGCGCTCAACGCCGTTCAAATTGCGGAGTTGCTGGTGAACAGGAAGTTGTTGGTAAAAAAAGCGGCGTGAGGCATTCTCAGGTTGCATCTGCACTGATTCTGTAAAGGCCACACCATGACCATTCGCTACCATAAAAACGACCTGCCGAACGACTATGTGTGTGGGGCTTCAATTGCGATTGATACGGAAACCACAGGGCTGCACCCCACGCGCGACCGTTTATGTGTGGTGCAACTCAGCCAAGGTGATGGCACAGCGGATGTGATCCAGATTATGCCTGGCCAGAAGCGCGCGTCAAATCTGGAGCAGATTTTGAAGGACAAAAAAATCCTCAAAATTTTTCACTTTGGCCGCTTTGATATTATGACGCTATATAAAGCCTTTGGCGTGACAACAGCTCCTGTGTATTGTACAAAAATTGCTTCAAAACTTACCCGCACATCGTCGGATCGTCATGGTTTGAAAGATTTGGCTAAGGAATGCGTCGGGGTTGATCTTTCCAAACAGCAGCAATCCTCCGATTGGGCGGCCGGAACCCTCAGCCAAGCGCAACTGGAATATGCGGCATCGGATGTGCTCTATTTGCATGAGATCAAACATCATTTGGATGGATTACTGGTGCGCGAAGGCCGCAGCAAAACCGCGCAGGCCTGCTTCGTCTTTTTGCCCACGCGTGCGATTATGGATTTTGAAGGGTGGGAAAATGTTGATATCTTCGCGCACTCTTGGTAGGGTGTCGGGATGAAGACTTCTGCGCAGCTCAACACCAACTTTCAATCTGCCCGAGCGCATTCCAAACGTGTGCGTTGGATGCGCTGGGTATTGCCTATATTGGGTGTTGTTGGCATTGCTGGTTTTTTGGGTGCATCCTTCCTTACCAAGCAAACGGGGCTCGATTTTGGTGTTAAGGGCTTGAGCATTGATAGTACTGGCATCACCATGGAAAAGCCGTTTCTTTCGGGGCATGATAAGGGCGGCCGTAAATATGAGGTGGTGGCGCTTTCGGCACGGCAGGAGCTGGGCAAGCCCAAGCAGATGTGGCTCGATAATATTGTGGCCTCCATTGAGCTGCCCAATAATGGCTGGATGAAGGTGACCGCAGCCACGGGCCTGTATGATGGCGAAAAAGAAACGCTGAATTTACAGAAGAATATACGGGCTGTTTCTCACACTGGCTATACAGTGGAGCTTTCGCAGGCCTATATTGAACTTAAAAATGGTGTGATCCGCTCCGACGAGGCCGTGCATGTGAGCACAGATTCGAATGATTCTGTGCGTTCGGATCGTTTTTCGGTGATCAAAGGCGGCGAGGCTATTGTGTTTGAAGGCCGCGTGCATATGGATATGCAAGGGGACTTTGGGCCATCACAGGGTGCGAAACCATGAAATTTTTGCTCATTATTATAGCGAGTGTTTTTGCCGCTTTGGCTATGCCGGTGCATGCCAAAAACAAAGCTGTTGCCGACCCAAACGCCTCTAAAGAGCCAATTCAAATTGATGCCGACCAGCTGGAAGTGCGCGATAAAGACAAAATGGCAATTTTCACAGGGCATGTAGTGGCGGTGCAAGGAAAATTGCGCTTGGAAACCAATCAGATGAAAGTGTTTTATGAGGATAATAAAACTGCATCTGCTGCGCCAGTGATTGAGAATGCGCCAGCCCCTGCTGGTGGGCAAAGTCGCAAAGTCAAACGCATTGAAGCCTTTGGTGCTGTCAAAATTATGCAGGAGAATCAAACAGGTACAGGAAATTCGGGTGTATATGATATGCAGCAAGGCCAAATGACACTTACTGGCAATGTCACCCTCACACAAGATGGCAATGTGATTCAGGGCGATAGGTTAGTGACCAACACGCGCACCCAAGAAAGCCATGTGTATTCCGATGGCAGCAAAAATAGCCGCCGCGTGCGGGCACTTGTGTTGCCAAGTGCAGAGAAAAGTGTAGAAAAAATCCAAGACGCGAAGCCAACAAAACCTGCAAAACAGCAGGTGAATTGATGAAATCGCCCGCACTTTCTGCCAGTAAAAAGCAAGCCACTCCCAAATTCGCTACAAAAACTGGCGCCATTCCACCCGCGCAAGCGCATGTGAGCACGCTAGAAGTGAAGGCCGTGCAGAAGGTATATAAAGGCCGTGCGGTGGTGCGTGGGGTGTCGCTGAACGTGCGCCAAGGTGAGGCGGTTGGCTTGCTGGGGCCAAATGGCGCCGGCAAAACTACTGTGTTTTACATGATTACGGGGCTTGTGAGTGCCGATGCTGGCCGCGTATTGCTTGATGGACAAGACATTACCCACATGCCGATGTATCGCCGTGCGCGGCTGGGGATCGGCTATCTGCCGCAAGAAGCCTCGATTTTTCGCGGGCTTACGGTCGAGCAAAACATTATGGCGGTGCTAGAATTGGTGACGCCAGATGCGAAACAGCGCGCGCGTGAGCTTGACCATTTGCTTGAAGAATTTGGCCTCACCAAATTGCGCAAGTCGCCATCCATCGCGCTTTCTGGTGGGGAGCGCCGCCGTGTAGAAATTGCGCGCGCACTGGCCATGCGCCCCAATTTTATGCTGCTGGATGAACCCTTTGCAGGGATTGACCCCATCGCTGTGGGCGATATTCAAGCGCTTGTGCGCCATCTCACCTCGCGCGGGATTGGTGTGTTGATCACCGATCATAACGTGCGCGAAACGCTTGGCCTCATCGACCGCGCCTATATTTTGCATTCGGGCGATGTGCTCACTGAAGGCTCGCCCGATGATATTGTGAAAAATGCGGATGTGCGCCGCGTTTATTTGGGTGAACAGTTTAGTTTGTGAATGGTACCAGTGTTAACGTACCCTAATAAAAAACTGAGAATATAATGCCCCAACCCACCACACCCTTACCTTCAAAAACGGCTGCGTTGCAGTGTCACACCAATATTATACTGTGGCGCGCTGCCAGCTTGATATGATCCATCTAGCTGCATGCCCAATTGCCAATCACGCTTTGGCTGCCACAAATTGCCTTGCGCCCCAACCATAACACTTGGCCGCTGGCCAGTGCTCAGTTTTGCCCCCAACATTGGGCCATATGTGAAGTGCCCATTGTGAGAGGCTGAAATAGTGGTAATATTCAATTCCATCTGTTTTTGTTGAGCAGCTGCCTGCCCTTCAAAACCTGCAGCAATGCCAAAATGCGGTGTAAACGCTTTTTGCCAATCACCCGAATATGTATAAGCAGGCGCCGCACCCTTTTCCAACTCCACACCATAGGCAAATTCATAGCGTGGGCGCGCAAAATGAGAGCGTTCGCTGCTCACACTCATGCCAAACTGCCCACGCTGCGCATTACTGCTGGCTGTAATGCGCAATGCGTTATTTGCGCTCCACCCATCCAACATGGTGATATCAGTATAGAGCTGCGGCTGTTGCCCCGCTTCAAACTTTACCCCAATGCCCGTTGTTGCATTGGGCCCAACGCGATAGACAGCCGGCGTCAGCGTTTGTGTGGTTGAAAATGCCCCTAAAATGGGGGCTTGCTCAGGCGTATTGCGCACACGGCTCACAATTGCATTGCCCCCAAGCGCCAGCGTGCCATTGGCATTGAGCATACGATACCCATCCAGCCGCACACCATGCACATCACGTTGATACACACCACCAAGCTGTAACGAGCCTTTGGAATTCACCGCTAGATTTTTTACAAACGCCGCCCCACACCCATTGCGTGTATCCGCGCGCAAGGTAAGCCTTGGCCCCGCTGCGTCATAATGTGTCGTTTCAATATGCGCGCCTTCAAGCGTAAAGCGCTTAACATCTTGCTTTTTGGCGCGGCCACCCTTGTGATAGCCAGACAAAGGGCTTTGCGCAAATTGCCCAAACATCACCACTGGCGCAGGGGCAAATGGCCTCTGCATGTCAAACCCATTTTCTGTGGCTTCCCCCATCTCAAAACGGGCCCACACGGGTGCTCCCAAAGCGGCAGCAACCTCTGCATCGCCAATATCACTGCTTTCAACCCTATGATACAACGGGTTATATGCTCTGCCTGCTGCTTGCATGGCGTCCTTAATTTGTTGTGGGTAACTGTCGCAATGGTCGCCACTACACGCCCCTTCTTCCTGAATTTCGTTCCACACCTGTAAGGCTGTTTACCCTTCGTGGTCATGATCATGCGGCATTAAAAACACCACCGTAGTGCCATTTTTGGCCTTGCCATTGATAGCCAACCCTGAAAATGCCGCCGTGCTTGGCGCAACCGACTTTGGCGTTTCCGCAGGTGCAACAACAGGCTGCGGTGCAGGTGTAGCGGCTATGGTCGCAGTTGAAGCAGGCGCTTGCACGCATTCGCCCCCTTGCGTATTTTCAGGCTTCGCAGCCGCGAGCGCTGGCGCTGCTGGTGCTTTACACATATAGGCTGCCAAAGGCGCTGCCACCCCTTGCTGAAATGGGTCCTTTTTCACACAATCCACTGGCACAGCGCTTTTTGTGGTGAATTGCAACATACTGGCCATTAAACGAGTAAAGGTTTCAGTCGATTTACGCCGCGCTTGCACAATTTTATGTGAAAACGCTGATATCGCAGCGCTTTCTCCAAAGCCTTGCGCCTGCAAAATCGCCCCAGCTTGCGCTGCATCAACACGCACGCCATAGCGGGCTGTCATCGCGCTCAACAATTGGCTCAATTCCTGTGCAGAAAGGCGCTTATTCTTATCTGCATCATATTTGCGCACAATTGCGGCAAATTGCACCGCATCATAACGCACATTCCCCTTGGAGCGCTCTGTCAACGCAGCAGCTGTTTCAAACCATTCCATTGTCAATCTCACTTCTGTTTGCGCATTTGGCCGAATTGTAACACCTCAGGCTTAGGCTCAATGTGTACATAGCCTTTATCTGGCACTTGCGGGTTCACATAGCCAACATCGGGGAAGCGATCCCCATTAAAATCCCCATTTGCCGCTTTGGCCTTCGCAGCCAATTGCTCATACACAGCTTTGGGCAGCTCAAACGCCAAAGTTTTATCATCTGCACCACCGTGTACAGGGCATGGCGTAAATTGCGCAGGGTAAACCGTTTGCGTACCCACCAACGCCAAGCGCTGATAAAACGCCTGCATATGCGCCGCATCATTCATTTTATATTCAAGCCCCTTGCCATCAGCCCCATTAGTGACGCGTAGCACATTGGCATCAAAATCGCGCACCAGCACATCTGGTTTGTCGTCAAAACCCGCGCCAAAATTAAAATTCACCATATATGTCAATTGCTTCGCCATCATCGCCTCCGTGATATTGTTATAATATCACGTTCACTAAACACTCATCGCACACACGTCAATAGATATTGTTACAATATCACATAAAAATTACACTCTACACTTTCGCCACACTACCTTCAATCTTCCCCTTGAATCCCCCCCACAATTATGGCCTAAATGAATCGTGCCTGAAATTGGCATGAATTTTGTATGCGGTGCCCACTATGGCCATTGGCCCACGATTAGACCTTCGGCAAAGCCAAAATTTAAGCCTCACCCCACAGCTGGTGCAGGCCATAAAGCTGCTGGCCATGCCCACGCAGGAAATTATGGAGTATGTGGCGGAGGAAGTGGCGCAAAATCCGTTTTTAGAAATGGCTGATGCTGGCACTGTAGCGGTGCCTGAACATGCCGCGCAGGCGCAGGGCGAAAAGCCGCAAATGCTGGCGCGCGATTTGGAAACGGTGGGCTTCACCCCCATGCAAAATGGTGCTGAAAATCAATTCGATGAAGACTGGCACCCGCGCGGCCAGCAAGGAGATGATGATAGCTTTGGCCTTTCGCGCGATAATCCCTATTGGAGCGAAACGCCCTATATGGATTTTGGCGATGAAAGCGCTGAAAGCAACTGGGCCGAGCAAGACAGCTTGCACGATGTGTTGATGCAGCAAACCACGCTGGAGGTGGCAAGCCCTGCCCAGCGCATGATTGCTGTGGCGTTGATTGAGGGCGTGAATGACGCTGGTTATTTAACCGTGCCGGTGGAAGACATTGCCGCGCGCCTTGGCGTGGATGAATCGCAGGTGGAGGCTATGCTGGCCATCATGCAGCGTTTTGAACCTGCAGGCGTGTTTGCCCGCACGCTCGAGGAATGTTTGCGGCTGCAATTGCGCGAGAAAAATCGGCTCGACCCGTTGATGGAAGGCTTGTTGGTGCGGCTGGAATTGGTGGCGAAGAAGGATTTCGCTACGCTGAAAAAACAGCTGAAAGTGGATGATGAGGATTTGCACGATATGCTGGCCGAGTTGCGCGCCCTCACGCCCAAGCCTGGCCTCAATTATGGCGGCGGTATTGCACAAACCTTGGTGCCCGATGTGTTTGTGATTCCCACGCCTGATGGTGAATTTCGCGTGGAGTTGAACCCCGATGCCCTGCCTAAAGTGCTGGTGAATAATCGGTATTACACGCGCGTGAATACAAAAGACACGTCGAAAGAGGCGAAGCAATTTTTGCAAACGCATTATGCCAGCGCGCAATGGCTACACAAAGCGCTCGACCAACGCGCCAAAACCATTGTGAAAGTTTCGGCGGAGATTGTGCGGCAGCAAGAGGCATTTTTTCGCCAAGGGGTGCTGCATTTGCGCCCGCTGACACTCAAAACCGTGGCCGAGGCCATTGAAATGCACGAATCCACCGTGAGCCGCGTGACCACAGGCAAATATATGGCTAGCGCGCGCGGCGTGTTCGAGATGAAATATTTTTTCACCAGCTCCATCACCAATGAGGATGGATCTGAGGGCATGGCCGCACAGGCCGTGCAGCAAAAAATCAAGCAATTGATTGATGCCGAGGCGGCGGATGCGATTTTATCCGACGAAACCATCGCCGCGATGCTCAACAAAGATGGCATTGAGATTGCCCGCCGCACTGTGATGAAATATCGCGAGACCATGAATATTGGCTCATCCGTTGAGCGGCGTAGAGAGAAGAAAATGCGGGGGTGAGAAACGACGGCGAAGCCGGCAAAATGATCCAGTGAATCATTTTGAGTTTCGAACGCCCGTAGCCATGCGGAGGGCAGGGAGGAGCGCAACTGAAGGTGAGGGGTCACTTATAGTCTGTTCACTAATTTCTAATACTTCGCTCCCCACTTGTGGGGGAGCTGTCGAACCAATCCTATATTGGTGAGACTGAGGGGGGTATTCTTACTTCTGAGTAAGACAAGAAAACCCCTCATACGGCATTTCATGCCACCTTGTCCCGCAAGGGGAGAAGGAAAGGAAGGGGCTACACCCAACCTTTTAATTCATTACGCACCAATCCTTCAATCACCTGCATGCCGTGGGTGCTGTCGTTGAGGCAGGGGATGAGCGTAAAGTTTTCGCCGCCGTGCTTGTGGAAAATCTCGCCATTTTCGCCCACAATTTCCTCCAGCGTTTCTACGCAATCCACCGAAAAGCCGGGGGTGACAACGGCCAGATTTTTGACGCCCGCTGTGGCCAGCGCTTCCACGGTTTTGTCGGTATAGGGCTGCAACCATTCCGCTGCGCCAAAGCGCGATTGGAAAGTGAGGCGGAAAAACTTTTTATCATACCCCAAATATTCGCGCACAAGCCGCGCAGTTTTGTGGCAATGGCAATGGTAGGGGTCGCCTTTATCAAAATATTTTTTAGGAATGCCGTGGAACGACGCCAAAATAACCTCAGGCGTATAGGGCAATGTCGCCAAATGGGCCTTGATGCTTTCACCTATGGCCGCAATATATGTGGGGCTGTCATGATAGGGCGGCACAATGCGCAGCGTTGGTTGCCAGCGTTGTTTCATAAGATAGGCAAAAAGCGCGTCGTTCGCTGTGGCGGTGGTTGCCGCCGCATATTGCGGGTACAGCGGCACACTCAGGATGCGCTCACATCCTGCCGCTTTCAGCGTGTCCATGGCGCTAGTGATAGATGGGTTGCCATACCGCATCCCCACTTCTACATGCACATTTGGCAAATCCGCCAGCATTGTGCGTAGCTTTTCGGCTTGAGAGAGCGCCACAACACGTAAAGGGCTGTCGTTATGGGTTTTATCCCAAATGCTGGCATAGTTTTTGCCCGATTTGCCAGGACGAAATGTGAGAATGATGAGGTTTAAAATGAACCACCAAATGACGCGTGGCACTTCGATCACGCGCTTATCCCATAGAAATTCAGCCAAATAGCGCCGCATCGACCAATAATCAGTCGCGTCGGGCGTGCCGAGATTCACGAGCATCACGCCGATTTTACCATGGGGCACTGCGGGGTGGCCTTCAGGCCAATGGGCGGGATTTTGCATGTAAACACCTTATTGCACCTGAATGTTAAACCTTATCACCGCGCAGAAATCAATGTGATTATGCCCCATATCAGCAATAATATTGCCGCAAGAAGCTCTATAATGCGCATGGCTAATTGCAAAGCGGGGGATTGACCATTGCGCGAGACTTTAGCCAGCGCCCATTTGCCATAGACAACAATAAGTGCAACACATAATAAGCCAATCGCCACGCCAAGCCCCATGGCAAGGACGGCTAAAACACCCCATATTGCCGCATTGTTTGCAAATGCCAGTGTGAGCACTAAAATGGCGCCCGTGCAGGGCCGCAGGCCACTGGCCATGGCACTGATAGCCAGCTCTCGGCCAATGTGTGCAGGCAATTCATCTGGTTGAACTTTGTGGTGGGCGCAGCCGCAGTGCGCATCATGTGTATGTATTGGCGCACGGGCAAAAAATGGGTGCACTTGCCGCCATAAAAGCCGCCCCCCCATAGCAATGAATACAATGCCTGTAAGCAACCCGAGTGCATAAATGGTGTTGGCCATGGCAGATTGCGTGAGGTTAAAGATGGCAAAAATAATACCTACTAGCGCAATAGCGATTGTACTTTGCGTAATGGCTGCAATACTTGAAAACGCCACGGCTTGTTTGAGGCGCGCGTTGCGTTGTGCCACAAGCCATGCGCTCATCACCAATTTGCCGTGGCCTGGGCCCACACTATGCACCACACCATAGCCAAAGCAGGATATAATTAATGCCAATTTTGCATCGGGCGTAGCGCTCACTTGCGTAAAAAATGTTGTGATGTGAGTTTGAAACTGGCTTTGCCACAGTAATAAATAGCTCAGCAATTGCCCCCACCATGTGGAATTGGGTGTAAAGCCCGCTTCTTGAGGCAGTACACCAAATGGATTGGCATGTGCTGCTGGTATCATGCACATAAGAGCAAGAAGAATTATAGGCATGATAGCGCCATGCGGTTGGCCAATTCAGCTGTCATATCTGCAAGTTCTGGCGGTAGCTCGCGCATATCCGCTGGAATTTGCGCGAGTGTTTTGGCGGTTGCATCATCAAGTTTTTTTGGTTCCGCGAGTTTAACACTGCATTTGGTGGCTTCAGGCTGCACTATTGAAACAGCATCCTTGGCTACAGTGAATGCAACAAAATATTCTGGGTCATACACATCCAACGCAAAAGTGTTGGATGTGAGCAATACAGGCGTTACAAAAATCATATCGAAATGAAGGGTAAGTTTCTTATTTGCAAAGGTCAAGAAATGGCCAGTAGCAGGTGTGAGTTGCACCTTATAATCTTTATATTTTCCGCCTGTGTTTTCCGCCATAAATGTGAAATAGGCGTAATCCTTCATCGACTTTATGTTCACATCGGCCAATGGCTTCAGCGCTGCTTCAGTGGGTGTGCCATCAGAATTTTTGGCAAGTCCTTGCAATGCAAATGTAGAAAAGCTTTCGTCGAATGTCCACTCATGCGAAACGCGCGCAATTTCCTTTTTCTCATTGATATGGATTTTAACCCGCGCCTCTACAAGCACATGGGGGTGAGCCCAAGCATCTGTGAAGCCAATACATGCAATTATTAAGGAAAGCACAAATCGTAGCATATGTATTTCTAACGCAATAACTAGCGTGCGTATATGCAAAATTTGCAATGATCACATATCTGGCGCGCCAATAATGGCTGGCCCCATAATGATGATAAATAGCACGGGTAAAAAGAATACAATCAATGGTACAGTCAATTTTGGTGGGAGTGAGCCCGCTTTTTTTTCTGCTTCCGACATGCGTTGATCACGGTTTTCTTGCGATAGCACACGAAGTGCGGTACCCAATGGGGTGCCGTATTTTTCTGCTTGAATGAGCGAAGTTGTCACAGATTTAATATTATCCATCCCCGTGCGGATTGCTAAATTGTCAAGCGCTTGGCGGCGATCTTGCAAATAAGAAAGCTCAGCTACAGTAAGGTTTAACTCTTCAGCCAATGGAATGGATTGAATGCCTATTTCTTCCGCCACACGCTTCAGAGACATTTCAAGTGACATCCCAGATTCAACACATATCAAAACCAAATCGAGCGTATCAGACCATGCATTGCGAATGGATTGCTGACGTGATTTGATCATATTGTGTATGAAAAATTTTGGTAAGAAGAAGCTGATTAGGCCAATTACAAGTGAGAATAATAAACGACCTTCAAAATTTTCGCCAATATTAAAAATTTCAAATATCAAAAAGCTACCTATTGTTAGTATAATAGGAAGCGCTAAACTTAAAAACATGTAAGTTGTTATGTGCTTTTTACTTCTTAAGCCAGCCATAATGAGAGTTTGTTTAATTTGATCAACATCAAATATTTTTTCGGCACTGAATTTTTCAAGTATGCCTTCCATTAAGGACACATTTTTTTGCTCTCTGGCAGAATATTTTGAAGCATTACGTAGTTTTTCACGTTCTCGTGCCCGTATTTTATTGCGCTCGATCGCAACATTTTTCATGCGATTATCAAGATTATTTTGATCCAGCAATGGCGCACCAACCGTAAATACTGTTGCTGCAGCGGCAATGCCTACAAGCACTGTAATGAGATTTTTAGTTTCAATAATCCAGAGTATGTCCATGGTTTTTTCCTCTAGAATTTGAAGTTAATCATTCTATGCATGACAAACAGGCCTGTTGCATACATGCCTGCACTGATAATAAGCAGTAATATGCCTTTATCTGTTGTCCAAAGAATCTCAATATATTCTGGATTCATAAAGAAAACAGCACATGTAACAAATAAGGGCAGTGCACCAATAATCATTACAGAGGCTTTGGCTTCTGAAATTAGTGATATAATTTTTAGTTTAAGTTTTTTGCGTTCACGCAATACGCGCGCAAGATTGCTAAGGGTTTCCGCTAAGTTACCGCCAGATTTTTGTTGTATTGAAATTGCTATTGCAAAGAAGTTAGATTCAGCAACAGGCATATTTTTATATAGCAATTCAACAGCTTCACCCAGTGGCACGCCCATAGATTGAGCTTCAACAATATTTTTAAATTCAGATTTAACGGGCTCAACGCTTTCTTCAGAAATAATTCTGAAACAATCCACTACGGGTAAACCAGATTTGATGCCACGAACAATTACCTCTACGGCATCAGGCAATACATGTAGATATTTGGCAATTCTACGTTTTTTTCGAAAATTCAACATCCAAGCAGGAAACCCTATTCCACCAATAATTAGACCCAAAAGTGCAATTATTTCTTTGTGGGAGATCATTAATAATAATCCAGCAAATACAACTGCACATATTATTGAGAATATATAGTATTTTTTGGTGCTCCAGTCCAATCCAGCTTGTTTAATACGCAGTGATAATGGAATATGTTTATCGGTGCGTTTACTTTTTGCATCTAAATCTTTAAGCGCGGCATCAACTTGACGCTTACGAATTTGTGTATCATTGCTGCTGAGCCGTAGTTTTATATCTTCCGTTGAAAGTGTTGCAGATTTAAAACGCTTAACCCGGCGCTTTTCATCACCAATAAGACTATCAAGCACAAGATATAAAGTTGAACCTATTGCAAGACTGCCTAATACAGGTAGGGCTGTAGAGTTGAGCGAAGATATATCCATCGATTAACCTCATATACCGACATCTGCAGAATCAAGTGCTGCTGCGAGGCGCTTTTCTTCACCAAAGTATGCGGCACGATCCCAGAATTTAGGGCGGCCAATACCGCTGGCTCGATGACGTCCAATAAGTTTACCGTTACTGTCTTCACCAAGAATTTCATAATTATACAGGTCTTGTAGTGTTACTACATCGCCTTCCATACCTATAACTTCAGTGATATGGGTTATTCGTCGAGATCCATCACGTAAGCGAGCGGCCTGAATAATGATTTCAACAGATGATGCGATCATTTCACGAATTGTGCGTGCTGGCAAACCAAGCCCACCCATTGTGATCATGCCTTCCATACGGGAAAGACATTCACGGGGACTGTTGGAGTGAAGTGTGCCCATAGATCCATCATGGCCAGTATTCATGGCTTGCAATAAATCGAAGCATTCAGGGCCGCGCACCTCCCCTACAATAATCCGCTCAGGACGCATCCGCAAGCAATTCCGCACCAAATCCCGCATTGTCACTTGGCCTGAACCTTCTAGATTAGGAGGGCGTGTTTCAAGTCGTACAACGTGTGGCTGTTGCAATTGAAGTTCTGCGGCATCTTCGCAGGTCACAATTCGTTCATCTGCATCGATAAAATTGGTGAGGCAGTTCAACAATGTAGTCTTACCCGAGCCCGTTCCACCTGAGATTACTGTATTAATACGGCAGCGACCAATAATTCGCAAAATTTCTGCGCCCTCTGGTGATATGGTGCCGTATTTAACCAATTGATCAAGTGTGAGTTTGTCTTTTTTAAATTTACGGATAGTGAGTGTGGCGCCATCCAGAGAAAGCGGCGGAATGATCACGTTGACACGAGAGCCATCGGGCAAACGCGCATCGCAAATTGGGCTGGATTCATCAACACGACGACCAACTTGCGTTACGATCCTCTGACAAATGTTAAGAAGTTGCGTGTTATCACGAAAGTGAACATTAGTTTTTTCAATTTTACCTGCTACTTCAATATACACATCATCTGGGCCATTGACCATAATATCGGAAATATCGTCCCGCGCGATAAGGGGTTCGAGTGGTCCGTAACCAAGAATATCGTTACATATATCTGTGAGCAGTTCTTCTTGCTCAACAATCGACATGACCATATTTTTAGTTGCGATAATTTCGCTCACAATGTCGCGAATTTCATCGCGTGCAGTTTCAGTGTCTAAGCGCGTTACTGCAGTAATATCAATTGTTTCCAGCAAAGCTGAAAAAATTGAAGTTTTTATATCGTAATACGACTCAGTTTTGCGTTTAATTGCAGGTTCAGCCTGTGTTGTGCGAGGTGCACCAGGTTCTATTGCGATCGTTTCAGCGTGTGAGTTTGGCATTACCACAGGGGCTACTACAACGTTATTAGCACGTTGAAGTGTTGTTGTGGTATTTGTGCCAGTCGATCCGCGTTTTCCAAACATAATTTACACCTATCAAGACGCTTTCACTTTGGAGAACAGGCGAGAGAATGCGCTGTCCTTTTTCATAGGCCGAACTGCTGATTTCCCAACAATTGTCATGCTGACATCACGGAACATTTCCGCAATTGCAGATTTTGGCTGCATTTCACCAATCATTTGCCCATTATTGGCGGCATGGCCAAATAAAATAGGGTCGAAAGGAACAATTGCAGAGAGCGAAATTCCCAATGCTTTGGCAAAATCTTCAGGCCGGATCTCAGGTTTTTTTGCGATACCAACTTGGTTAAGCACAACATGAGGCATAGGGTCGTTGACGCGTGCAGCCTTTAATACATCCAGCATATTTTTTGTATTGCGCATGCTGGCCAAGTCTGGTGTTGCAACAATTACAATCTTATCGGCACGGATGAGGCTTTGCCGCACCCAATTGCTCCACATATGCGGCAAATCGAGCACAACATATGGTGATGACGATTTTACCAACTCAATTACAGGTTCAATTTGTGCATCATGCAGGTCATAAGCTTTATCGAGCATTGCGGGCGCCGCTAGCATATGCAGATTATCTGCGCATTTTGTCATCAGACGGTCGAGCATATTTTGATCGAGGCGCTCATTTGCACTAAGTGCATCCGCAATACCTTGCGCAGGGTCCTGATTAAAATCGAGGCCTGCAGTACCAAATGCAATGTCCAGATCTGCGATCACTACATTGTGGTTCATGTCTGATGACAAAGCCCACGCTATATTATGTGCAAAAGTTGAAGCACCTACGCCACCACGTGCACCTATGAACGCTATAGATGTGCCAATAGATTTCGCATTTTCTTCTGGATAAAGCCCCGCAAGGGATCTGATGAGGTCTAATGCGCCCACAGGAGCGACCATATAATCGCTTAAGCCTTTCCGCATCATTTCACGGAAAAATACTACATCATTAATTGCGCCAACCACCACCACATTAGTGCCAGAATCGCACACTTGTGAGAGCGTTTCCAGTTCGGATTCAAACTGAGCACGCCCTGCGTGAGATTCAAGCACAATAACATTCGGTGTCGATGCGTGTTTGTAGAATTCTATAGCGGCGCTCATTCCACCAGAATGCACTTTAACTTGTGCACGTGACATGTGGCGGTCATGCGCTGCCTGCTGAGCAATTTCTAAAAACCCTTGTGTTTCTGCAAATATTTGTACGGTTACACGTGGTAGAATAGAAATATTTTCACTATGCATTTCAGCATTCATTTCAATTGGTGTGACTTGCATCGCATTCGCTGTCATAACATTTCCTCATTTATTAGTTAGTTGTGCCAGTGCTACTGCTCGAACTTGTGCTCGCGGATGCTGGTTGCGATGAAGCAGAACTGCCAGTACTTGCCATGTGACCTTTGATTTTAGTGATTTGTTTTTCACCAGTTGATTTATCAAATGCACGTGGTTTATTAACATCGTTTGGCTTTGCAAGCATTGCCGCCAAGTTATTTTGTGTCGCGCAACCAAAGTTTGGATAGGGTGCGTTCCGGAAGTTTGACCCCGTATCCGTTGGCCAATAGCCACATTGCTGTGTATAAGCCTTGCCGTTTTTCACAACAATTGGAAAGCGCTCTTCTTTTGAAGATGGGTTTACCCCACCAACTTGACGTGGCGTTTGTGTCGCGCATGCACTTAGTGCTACTGCAACACATACAATTGCGCTCAAAGATTTAAGCGTAGAGACCGTTTGAGAGTTCATTTGCTTCAACATGGTAATCCTTCTTTCGTACCCCTAGTCGATGATATAGCCCCAGCTCTTTTTAGGTGCTGGCTCGCTTTTACTAACTGTTGATTTGCCAGAGGTATTTGGGTCCTCTTGCGCCACACCATATATTTTATTGAATCGCCCAAGAAGACCGATCGAAGCATCGTTCGGCAGTTCAAAATTATCTGTTGGCAATGCAATATTTTGTCGCGCAGATGGGCGAACAATATATGGCGTTACAACTATTGTGAGCTCAGTTTGCCCAGTTTCAAAATCGCGTGAGCGAAATAATGCACCAAGAATGGGCAATTCTTTCATGCCAGGTACAGACGCCAAACCTTGGCGGGCGTTATCCTGGAACAGCCCTGCAATTACCATAGATCCACCGCTTGGAATTTCAACCGTTGTATCGGCTGAACGCTTCACAAAGCTAAACGCATTGCTGCCACCAACTGTGTTACCATTTGCAATATCAGAAACCTCAGTTTTCACTTTGAGACTAATACGCCCTTCAGAAAGCACAACAGGGGTAAAATTAAGACTCACACCATAGGGCTTGTAGTTCACTTGTACGTTGCCATCCCTGTCACGGCTGCCTGCGTAAGGCACCTCTCCACCCGCTGTAAAGCTTGCGGATTCGCCAGAGATTGCAGTTAGAGTAGGTTCAGCCAGTGTTTTTGATAAGCCATTTTGTTCAAGCGCCTTAATCATTGCATTCAACTTATTAATGCCACCAACCTTTGTGAAATCCCAGCCTGGGCCAAAGCTGCCTGCGCCTGCTGCAGTACTGCCAATAAATGCAGGAGCATGTGTTCCTGTAAGTACAGCAGTACCCACTTGCCATGCGCCTGACATGTCCACACCCAATTGCTTCACAATATCGCGCTTCATTTCGGCGATGATCACCTTCAAATGCACTTGCTCTTCAGCAATAATCTGCATTTTGTTGATTACTTTACCACCAATGCCAGCCATTTGCTGTGCCATTTCAACTGCAGTACGTGCGTTTGAAGATGTATCAATGGTGCCTGTGAGAACTATATTATCACCCATTGCGTCAGCGCGGACATTGCCTTCTTTAAGTACACGTTTCATCGTATTATTTAGCGTCGCCACATCGCGGTGCACATGAACGTCGAACACAGCGATCTGCTGGCCCGCCTCATCAAAGAAAAATACACTGGTTGTGCCAACATCTTTACCAAATACGTAGGCTCGGCGCGCAGAACGAATCACACCATCGGCAATTTTTGAGTCTGTGATAAGCACATCTTTGGCATCACGCGGCAAATCGATTACAAGCGACTTCCCCTTACTGATTGTTAAAAAGCGAGAGTTCCCAACATCAGAGTCGCCCTTGCGTACAATCGCATCCCCACCAATTGTGGCTTTATTCGCCGTGACCCCAGCACGAGGGTCCGCCGCAAATACTGGACTGATGAACGTGGTTGCTGCATAGACACTTACTAAAAGTGCATGTGAGAATCTGGAATATATGCTGCGTTTTTGCATAGGCGCGCCTTGCTGTGTCATTGGGTTTTGCCGTTATTGCTATTGTTATTCACTTGAACTCTCGACGGGTTGCCAAATTTTACAACCGTCATTGATGAAACCGCCTCATCTTTAATGACACCAGCCTCTTCATTTCTGTCTGACATCGACCTTAGCGCTAGTGACAGGGTCCCCATATCACGCGCCATCGCCAAAGATTCTGCCTGTTTTGGTTGAAGCTCTAAAGTTGCCGTGCGACCCAAAACAGAGCGCTGACCATCTTTTTCTTGAGCTGCTTGATCTATAGCCAGAACACGCACGTTTGTTAAAATAGTTTCAGATATAACCTGCGGCGCATTGCTGTTGGCTTGTTGCCCTGTTCTGCGGCGACTCAAGATAACATCAACTCGGTCGTTCGGTAGAACAAACCCCCCAGCGCTACTTTCTGGAGTGATCACAATTGATGCCGCACGCATGCCCGCAGGCAAAATAGCCGCCATAAAGCCACCGCCATCAGCGGGCACAAGACGCGCTGCGTTTACTGGCTCGCCTGCAACTAAGGCTTGGCGCAATATTGAGCCTTTCATTTTTTCAGCAGCATCCGCCATTGATTCGCGGCGTACACTTGATTGCGAAACCGCATCCTTAGGCCATGCTTTCCAGATAAAGTCTCCTGGTTTAACAGTCGACCCCATTGGCAACTCACGCGCCGCTACCAAAATTTCAGATGTAAGAATACCTGCGTTTTGTACTGGCTGCACAACACGCTCAACTACTTGCGGCTTAGGTGCCTCAGTGTTCATCATTAATATTGCCGCCAAAACACCCGCGCTGATGGCTGTGATTGTCAGTAAAGACCGAGTTCTGGTCATTCTATAACTCCTACGTATTTGGCTGCTCAATTGGTGCGAGCCCATTTACACATTAACCTAGAGTGAGCATGCCCGCAGAATCGTCAAATTATAGTTAACAGCCATTTGATTTTTTTGGTTAATGCACATTTTACGTAATAAGCGGTCGCGACTATACTCAGATGAATTGAGAGGGTGGGGCGTATCGTAGGGTTTATGACAGTGAATAGCTATGCCACATAAACGCTAAGCGGATATTGAGCTGTTCATCTGCGCAATGACGCGCAGACCAATCTCACTCGACTGCCTTGCCTTTAATCGAGGGCTTGTCCATGAGCATGTCCCATGTGGGGGCTTTGATCACGCGCGGGGCTTCGGCCTTGCTGCTGGGGGTAATCGGCGTGCCGTATTCATCCACCTGCGTGGGCAGGCTTGCGGTTTCAAGGTTCGCATCGGTGGAGGCTTTGGCCAGCATGGATGTGCTTAATTTTTGCCCTTTTTTGAGTTGCGACCATGAATTGGGCTGTTTCAGCATGCCACGCAAAGCCGCAATGGTTTGGCTGGCCTCATCAGCGGGCAGCTCCGCTTTCAAAATGCGTTCAGCCTCTGGCATATTGCCGTTTAGCCCTGTGATAAGTGCTAAATTTTGCCGCACGCGGCTATCTGCTTTTGGGTGATTGGCGGCCTGCTGTGCCAACGCACTGGCCTTTGGCAGGTCCTTGGTGAGGGCATATGAAAGCGCGAGATTTGATAGCACTGAAGGTTCATTGGGTTGTATGGCCAACGCCTGCTCATAGGCGGCGCGCGATTCTTGTAATTGCCCCATTTGGTCGAGCACAGCACCGCGTGCTGATTGAATACGCCAATCACGCGGGTTGATTTGCCCTGCAGTGTTGAGCGCCATAAGCGCCGATGGAAGCTGATTATTAGCGGCTAAAATTTTGCCAAATTCGGCTTGAATATCGGCGTCATCTTGGTTTTGTGTGGCTACAGGCTGAATTACACCCAGTGCTTGCTGTTGTGCGCCCGAGGCTTTTAATATGCGGGCATATTCCAGTGCGGCATATTTATCATTTGGGTTTTGATTGTAATTCTTTTCAAGCCTTGCGCCAGCACTTTGCAAATCTTCTTGCGAAAGGGCGCTATAATTTTGCTGCATGCGCCCACCCGCGCAGCCTGAAAATAGCAAGCATGTGACCGTAATATACAGAAATGGGCGTGATTTAATCGCAACTTGCAACATGGAGCAGCCTTTATTGTATAAGAATCATGGAAAAACCCACTTTCAGTAATAGAGCGTTAACCCTAATGCTTGGTTAATTACGTGTGTGCCGCTAATATGAAGATGAAAATAGAAAGCTCGATTCGATGAAGGACTTCACCCATATTTTTGTAAACAATGCCCCTAATAGCATTGCAATTGTGTGCGTGAATCAAGCGCAATGGCTTGCAGCAAAAACACAAATGTACCCATCGTATCAACGCCAAAGCGATATGGCACAATTTGAAGCCAAGGCGGGCACTGTGTTGGTTTTGCTCGGCGCGGATGGCACCATCGACGATGTGTATTTTGGGTTGGGGGACGAAACTAAAGCAGATTTGGCGATTATGACCATGGCCAAATTGCATAGCGCCTTGCCTACCGGTGTGTATCACTTCGAAACCTTACCCCAACATGCGGAATTGGCCATGCTCGCGCTGGCGCTGCAGGCCTATAGCTTCGACCGCTATAAATCCAAACCCACTGAGCATAAGGTGCAATTCATCACGCCTGCGGGTGTGGATATGGACGCGGTTTTGGCGCAAGCGCGGGCCATTTATCGCGGGCGATCGCTCATCAATACCCCCGCTAATGATTTGGGCACCGAGGAATTGGCCGCTGCAGTGCAAGAAGTGGGCACGCAATTTGGTGCAAAAGTCACTGTGCACAAAGGCAAAGGTTTTGAAACGCAATTTCCGCTGATCCATGCCGTTGGCAAAGCCAGCCCGCGCCCGCCGTTGTTGGTCGATTTACGCTGGGGCCAGGGCAACGTGGGCGCACCTAAAGTGACCATTGTGGGCAAAGGTGTGGTGTTCGATACAGGCGGGCTGGATATCAAGCCAGCATCGGGCATGTTGTTGATGAAAAAGGACATGGGCGGGGCGGCCACCGCGCTGGCCTGTGCCGAGATGATTATGGCCGCAGGGTTGAAGGTGCAGTTGCGGCTGCTGATTCCATCAGCTGAAAACTCCATTGCCGGCAACGCGTTTCGCCCCAGCGATATTTACCCCTCACGCAAGGGGCTGACAGTGGAGATTGGCGATACCGATGCTGAAGGGCGTTTGTTATTGGCCGATGCGTTGGCGTTGGCTGATGAAGAATCACCTGATTATATTTTCAATTTCGCCACGCTCACAGGTGCAGCGCGGGTGGCAATGGGCCCCGAAGTCATGCCGTTTTTTACCACCGATGATGCCTTGGCCACGCAATTATATGACGCAGGCGTGCGATTGGAAGACCCCTTATGGCGGTTACCATTTTGGATGGGCTATGATGGCTGGCTCAAATCCTCATTGGCCGATGTGCACAGCACGGGCACACGCAGCGGCGGCGGGGTGATTACAGCGGCATTATTCTTGAAGCGATTTGTGGAAAAAACCAAAGTATTCACGCATTTTGACGTATTCGGCTGGGTAGCATCTGCCTCCCCCGCCCACCCTGAAGGTGGTGAGATCTTTGCCGCGCGTGCGGTTGTGGATGTTGTCAAAGGTATTTCTGAGAAATGACCCAACTCGACCCACGCCTGCACGCATTTCGACCTGATCTGGCAGATGAACGCCTGTGGGGGCAGGTGGATGCGGCGCGATTTGTGGCGGGCACGCCCGCATGGGTGCATGTCTATGCCGCGCCAGTGGTGAAGGCACCGCAGCTGGGTTTAGGGCGGGAGACCGAGGCGCTTTATGGCGAAGCAGTGAGGGTGTTCGAGCGTGGCAATACGTTCTGCTGGGTGCAATTGTCGCGCGATGGTTATGTGGGGTATATTGAAACCGCGGCGCTTACCTTCGCGCAACTTCCTGCTTCTACCCATATGGTGGCCACACGCGGTGGGCATGTTTATACCACGCAGAATATGAAATTGCCCGCTGTCACCGCCATTCCCTTTGGAGCGCAACTGTGTGTGGTGGGGGAAGAGGCCGGCTATGCACAGCTGCTGCAGGGTAGTTTTGTGGCGGTGGGGCAGCTTTCAACATGGTGTCGTCCTGAACACAGTGAAGGATCTCCCACCGATTGTGCTCAAACTCTTGGAGATTCTTCGGCGGTGCCTCAGAATGACATTTGTAATATCCTCACCGTCGCTCAATCCTTCCTCGGCGTGCCCTATCTGTGGGGTGGCAAAACTCACATGGGTATTGATTGCTCTGGCCTTGTGCAAATGGCGTTCGGTGCGGCGGGCATTGCTATGCCACGTGATAGCGATATGCAGGCGGCCTGCGGGCAAGCGGTAGAATTGGCGCAAGTACACGCTGGCGATTTATTATTCTGGCGCGGCCATGTGGCCATTGCTTTGGATGGCGGGCAGATAATTCACGCCAATGCACACCATATGGCCGTGACGATTGAACCAATCACCGATGCAATCGCCCGCATCAAAGCCAAGGGAGATGAATTGGTGGGTATTAAGCGGATCGTTTCATAAGCGGTTTTATCAACGCCAAAGCCCCTACCCCTGAAAACACCACATTCCAATTGGCCAGCGAAAGCCCTAACACTGTGAAATACACGCTATCGCAGCGCGGAATGATCATATCCAGCGCAGCATCTAGATTTTCTGAATTATAGGGCAATGTGCCGCCACCGCAGGTGTTGAGGCCGAGCCACCAGTGCTGCTCCACACCTGTATGATAGATACCAAGCCCTGCGCTTGAAACACACACCAAAAGTGCAAACTGGGTTTGTAGTTTCAGCGGGGTGCGGATCATATAGAGAAAAGGAATACCGCCAATGGCGATATAATACGGCCAGCGTTGCAGTAGGCACAGTTCGCATGGGGGCACTTTTAACATATATTCAATGAACCACGCCCCGCACAGCAATACACATGCACCAGCCCATACCCACAAAGGGGTAGAAATGCGGTGCAGTGTTTCTATATTAGACATATTTCAGCAGCCAAAATCCGAAGATGACAATTCCCAGCAAAATCAACAATGACAAGCCGAGGTTTTTTTCGAGCTGATGCTGCACTTTTTCGCCATAGCGCACCAGCAAAAATGCCGTGGCAAAAAACCGTACACCCCGCGCGAATACTGATGCGATCGAGAAATACAGCAAATCATAATGCGCGAATCCGCTGGCAATTGTCACAACCTTGTAAGGTATAGGTGTAAAGCCTTTAATGGCGATGATTAAAAAGCCCCATTCATTAAAGCGTTTATTGAATTCATTGATATTATCGGCCATGCCATAAAGGTTGATAAGCCATTGGCCCAGTGTGTCGTAAAATAATGAGCCGATGGCATAGCCCAAAAACCCGCCTGCAACTGAAGTGATGGTACATAAGAACGCATACCAATATGCTTTTTTCTTATTCGCCAAAATCATTGGTATAAGCATAGGGTCTGGCGGGAGCGGAAAGAACGAGCTTTCACAAAATGAAATGATTGATAGAACCCACGGTGCTTGCGGGGTTCCTGCGAAAGACATCATCCAGTTGTACATTTTTCTGAGCATGGAGCGTGTTTAGCTGCTTCGCTGATGGCTGTCTATGCACAAATCTGTGATTGAGGGCATTCGGCAGATTGCTGCACAATAAATTGCACATAAGCGATAAATAGGCTTGACGCCTGCACGTTTGACGCTATTGTCTGCCAATTCCATACGTGCCCCAATGGCGGAATGGTAGACGCGGTAGACTCAAAATCTATTGTTGCGAGACGTGCTGGTTCGAGTCCGGCTTGGGGTACCAATTTTAACGCATGCCTATATTTCGTATGCAATTGAATAGTTTCCGCAAATCATAACAAAGAGTTGCTCTTTTGAGTTTTAAGTTCGAAAATAGTAAATTGACAATGTCGCGTTTTTTCAATCGTCGAACTTGCTCATAATTTGGAGGCACTGTAGTTAAAATTGAGGATCCACTCTAGGCGCGAAGTAAATTCGTCATCCGCTTTATCATGCGCGAGAATAAGCGCATCCAGCTCATATTGACGTTCTTTTTATTAATACAGGCACGAATTTGATGATATACATCCCAAATGCCAGCACCCACATTATGCTCGCCAGTGCCAACCAAATAGATGTAAATTCAGGAAATGCCCATACGCCAGCCACGCGGCAGAGTGCGGCAAGGTTCACGCACAGGAATGCGAAACTTATTACCTTGCCCACAATCAATGGCCTGCCGCTGTGCCCCAATGAAACCCGCGCTATCATGCCAAGCGTTAACGCGCCAATGCCGCCAGTTGTGAAGGCATGTGTGGCGATTGCGGTTGGGATTGCCGTGTCGAAGGCAGAAAGCCCTTTGAGGGCGAACCCAACACACAGCCATGCATAGCCTGTGTGGAGTATCCATACCAAGGGGAGTTGGTATGTTTTAAAGCTATGCCATTGCGCCATACGCCATACATTTGCGAGGGCAGCGATGAGACACGTTGCACCAATAAAAATGGCTGGTGCGCCCAACACATCGCTTGCCAAGGCTGTTAATGTAGCAATCAACGCCACACGTTCATATATGGGATTGCGGGGAATGATTAAACGCAATGGATTGCCCGTAAACATGGGGATGACCCGCCCACCCATCACTATCATCATAAAAATAATGATAGTGAGTCCCAATTTTATACCCATATCAGCGTGCCCATAATGCGTGAGTGCATTAGCGGTTGCGAGCATACTCAGTAGTGCGATGAAGAAATAATTACGTTTATTGTGTGCTTTCATTAATGCAGGAAAAATGCCTGCAACACAGGCAAGAAAGAAAGCGCAATCGATTACCACTACCACATGCGTGGGGATTAACGTTGAGGTGAAAACCGCAACGCGCCCAGCAATCCATAGCCCAACAATAGCGGCAAGATATGCGCCTTTTGGCGTAGGGTGTCCTGTCCAATTTGGCACAGCAGTGAATAAAAAACCCGTGATGATTGCTGCTGTATAGCCGAATAGCATTTCATGGCGATGCCACGAGATAGCATCCCATGCGCTGAGCCATGGCACGGATGCGCCAGAAATAGAAAGGCTGAAATAGCCAATCAACAGCACGCTGAAAAGCGCCCCAAGCAGGAAAAATGGGCGAAAACCGAGGCTGAAAAACGTCCTCATTGCACCAACATGCTATCTGCGCCTTCAAGCTCTAGCCCGATAATTTTGGCTTGCCCCACCAGAATTTTGATATATTGCTGCACCGCAGTTTGCCATGATGTGCCACGCAAAAATTCTGCAATGGCGCTTTGCACATCCTCAAATGGTGTAAGCACACCATTTTTTGTGAAAGCGGCAAGGTTTTGGTCGTAATATCGACGAATGCTTGCATCATCAAGCTGAGGCAGTTTGATCACTTCATTGAGGAGTTTCTCAATGCGTTCATCGTCGGCAAGTGGTTCTTCCTCCACGCCTTCACTGCGCTGTGCAAGCTTCAATGCCACAGCGTCTTGCAGCAAAAGCTCGCGTATGGTGAGGGCTTCTGCCGCCAATTGCATGGCAACATCAGCATTATCCGCAGGGTGGTGCTGCATTTCACGGAAAATCTGCTCATCGGTAATTTCGGCACCATTGACAAAAACTGGCATGATTATCTCCGTGCTTTGCGGCTACGCACAATTTGATATGGACGAAACACATATTTACCTGGTGCGCTGAGCATGTGCACAAGGCGGGTGAACGGGAAGATTAAGAATATGGTCAAGCCAAGAATGATATGCACATGGAATGGCCAATCGATCCCCACCATAAATTGCGCGGCACCGCTGCGAAAGGTGAAAATATGCTGTGCCCAATCTGTTAATTTCAACATAACAGTGGCATCGTGATGTGCCAATGAAAATGGAATGGTAAGCATACCAAGAACAATTTGTACCCACAAAATGAGGATTACGGCAATATCGCTTGGGTTGCTGGTTTGGCGAACCCGCGCCACAAATAGGCGACGAAATACCAAAATGCTGAGCCCAATAAATGCAATGACACCTGCAACGCCCCCCACTATAATTGCGGCCAATTGTTTGTTTTCAGCCGATATAAAGTGCTCATAAAACGCGTGTGGGGTAAGCATTCCAAACAAATGCCCCAGAAATAAGATTAAAACCCCAATGTGGAACATCACATTGCCAATGCGCAGGCCTTTATCGCCCAAAAGCTGGCTGGAGGAGGCCTTCCAGCTATATTGCTCGCGATCATAGCGGATGAGCGTACCCAGTGCCAAAACACCAAGGCAGATGTAGGGATAAATTCCGAAGAAAAAATTATGATAAAATTCGCTCATCGTCATGCTCCTTGCAATTGAGGATTGTGTTGAGAACTGCCACCACAGCCGCCGCCAGAGCCACACCCACCGCACCCGCCCGAGGAGGCTGGGGACGAGCTGCAGCCGCCATCAGTTTTGGGTTCTTCTGCGCCCATAAAGTCGATGGGTTTGTCTTCCCAGTCTTTGTCGAGCATTTCAAATGAGGGAAATACGGCACCTGTTTTGCGAATGGCAGGCTCGGGCACGCGCCCTGCAAGGCGAATGAGGCCATTGAAAACCGCCAAATAGGGGCTTTCGCGCTCATCTAGCCGTTTGCCGAGTGACACCAGAATATGCCCCGTATCGGCCAGCATTTCAAACGCATCGGCTTTTGGCAGATAGGTGAGAAATTCCAAGAATGCTGGCAAATAATCAGGCAATTCGCCTTTGCTCAGAGCAAAGCCATGTTCTTGATACACAGTGGTCAAGTCCACCATCGCCTGCCCACGATCGCGGGAATCGCCATGCACATGCTCAAATAAATGCAGCGCAAGGGAACGGATGCGGTCGAAGGTATCGACATAGGATTCCTGCGCTTCGAGTATATCCATTTCCGCCAATTGCGTAGTAAAAGCGTGGAGCTTTACCAGATCCTCGCCGTGGATAAGTTTCTCCTGCGCCACCAAATCATATAATTCATTGATGCCACTGAGCCATTGTGCGGTGGGATACCACAACATGACTCCCAAGGCTTTGAATGTTGAGTAATGCTTTGCAGCTGAAGGTGCATGGCTTGCGGGCGCATGAATGCTGGGTTGTCGTGCTGAAATGGTTTCAGCACTTTCGCTTAACGGGTCAAGATGCATGGGTGCCTCCGAATAGGTTTTTGCGTTTTTGCTTGCCGAATAGGTTGGCATCAGAATTGCCGCCAGAGCAGCCATTGCCGAATGAGAACCCGCATGATGCCTTCATATCAAAGGCTTCTTCTGCATATTCGCGGTGTGAAGTGGGGATTACAAACCGATCCTCATAATTGGCGATCGCCATATAACGATACATTTCTTCCACCATGGCTTCGGTGAGCCCTGCGCTGGCAAGAATTTCAGGTGAATTCACACCATCCACATGCCGCCCACGCATAAAGGCCCGCATGGCCAGCATGCGTTCGAGCGCTAACTTCACAGGAGCCTCTTTGCCTGCGGTGAGCAAATTGGCGAGATATTTGAGTGGAATCCGCAAAGATGCCACGTCAGGAATTGCACCATTCATGCCCATATCGCCGCTTTCAGCCGCGTTTTGGATGGGGGAGAGTGGTGGAATATACCATACCATTGGCAAGGTGCGATATTCAGGATGCAGCGGGAACGCCACTTTCCATTCCATTGCCATTTTGTAGACGGGCGATTGTTGTGCCGCCACCAACCAGCTTTCAGGAATGCCCTCTGCACGTGCGGCTTTGAGCACTTCAGGGTCGAACGGGTCGAGGAACATATTGAGCTGGGCCTGATAAAGGTCTTGCTCATCCTCCACCGATGCCGCCGCTTCAATTTTATCGGCATCATAGAGCAATACGCCTAAATAACGGATGCGTCCCACGCAGGTTTCCGAGCACACTGTCGGCTCTCCTGCCTCAATGCGCGGATAGCAGAATGTGCATTTTTCCGACTTGCCCGATTCCCAGTTGAAATAGATTTTCTTATAGGGGCATGCCGAAACGCACATGCGCCAGCCACGGCATTTGTCTTGATCGATGAGCACAATGCCATCTTCCTCGCGCTTATAAATCGCGCCCGATGGGCAGGCTGCAACGCAGGCAGGGTTAAGGCAATGCTCGCATAAACGCGGCAAATACATCATGAATGTATTTTCAAACTGGCCATACATTTCCTTTTGGATATGGTCGAAGTTTTTGTCTTTGCTACGATGCTCGAACTCACCGCCGAGAATTTCCTCCCAGTTTGGCCCACCAACAATTTTCTCCATTTTCTTGCCCGTAATCACAGAAATTGGTTGCGCTGTGGGCATGGTTTTGGCTTCTGGCGATTTGTGCAAATGGCCATAGTCGAAGGTGAATGGTTCGTAATAATCATCAATAGTAGGCATGTTGGGGTTGGCAAAAATATTTGCCAATGAGCGCCATCTACCGCCTTGTTTTGGGGTGATTTTGCCATTTTTATGGCGTTTCCAGCCGCCTTTCCACCTGTCTTGATTCTCCCAATCCTTGGGGTAGCCAATGCCAGGTTTGGTTTCCACATTATTGAACCAGGCATATTCAACACCACGGCGCGAGGTCCACACATTTTTGCAGGTCACAGAACAGGTATGGCAACCGATGCATTTATCGAGGTTTAAAACTTTGCCGATTTGAGCGCGTACTTTCATGGGTTTCTTCCTTATTCCGCAATGAGTGGGAGGCGTGGCATTTCGCTAGTGTGCGCGCCGCCATAATTTTCTTCGTTCATCCAGTCCACCTTCTCCATTTTGCGGAGAATAATGAACTCATCGCGATTGCTGCCCACTGTGCCGTAATAGTTGAAGCCATAGGAAAGCTGCGCATAGCCGCCAATCATGTGTGTGGGTTTGAGCACGGCGCGTGTCACCGAATTGTGGATACCGCCGCGCATGCCAGTAATTTCGCTGCCTGGCACATTCACAATTTTTTCCTGCGCGTGGTACATCATAATCATGCCTTCTGGCACACGTTGGCTCACCACTGCGCGAGCAGTGAGTGCCCCGTTAACATTATACGCTTCAACCCAATCATTATCGATCACGCCAATTTTTTTGGCATCAATCTCACTGATCCACACAATTGGCCCGCCACGAGAGAGCGTGAGCATCAGCAAATTATCGGTATAGGTAGAGTGAATGCCCCATTTTTGGTGAGGGGTGATGAAGTTAAGCACTACCTGCTTGCGCCCTTTACCAAATTTATCGTGCACACTGGCAGTGGTTTTCAAATCCACTGGCGGTTTATATACGCAAAGGGATTCCCCAAATGCGCGCATCCATGCGTGATCTTGATAGAGTTGCTGGCGGCCAGTCAGCGTGCGCCATGGAATGAGCTCATGCACATTGGTGTAGCCCGCTGTGTAGCTCACATGTTCAGACTCAATCCCGCTCCATGTGGGGGACGAGATGATTTTACGCGGTTGCGCTTGCACATCACGGAAGCGGATTTTCTCATCCTCGCGGGTGCATGCCAAATGCGCATGCTCGCGCCCTGTTATCACACTCAGTGCATTCCATGCTTTCACCGCCACATGGCCATTGGTTTCTGGCGCGAGGGTGAGGATCACCTCCGCCGCATCAATAGCGCTTTCTATGCGCGGCAAGCCTTTGGAAATGCCGTCCTCGGTGACCGTATAATTCAGCTCGCCAATATGATGCACTTCGGTTTCGGTGTTCCACGCAATGCCTTTACCGCCATTGCCAATTTTTGTGAGCAATGGCCCGAGTGAAGTGAATTTTTTATAGGTGTTGGGGTAATCCCGCTCCACCTGCACTACAGATGCCATGGTTTTGCCGGGAATTGGTTCGCACTCACCTTTTTTCCAATCTTTCACATCAATGCCTTGGGCAAGTTCGCCTGCAGTATCATGTTGAATGGGGTTGAGCACAACGTCTTGCTCCACACCCAAATGCCCAACGCACAGCTCGGAGAATTTGCGCGCAATGCCTTTGTAAATATCCCAATCAGAGCGCGACTCCCATGCAGGGTCTACCGCCGCAGAAAGCGGGTGGATGAATGGATGCATGTCAGAGGTATTGAGGTCGTTTTTCTCATACCATGTGGCGGTTGGCAGCACGATATCGGAATACATGCAGGTGGTGGACATGCGGAAATCGAGCGTTACCAACAAATCCAATTTCCCTTTGGGGGCTTCGTCATGCCATTTCACTTCGGTTGGCATCAGGCCGCCTTCTTCGCCCAAATCCTTGCCTTGCACGCCGTGTGATGTGCCAAGTAAATGCTTGAGGAAATATTCATGGCCTTTGCCGCTGGAACCCAAAATATTGGAGCGCCACACGAACATATTGCGCGGCCAGTTTGCGGGATTATCGGGGTCGTTGCAGGACAGGTTCAATTTTCCTGATTTCAAATTCGCAGCGACATATTCACCTGCCGATTGGCCAGATTTCACCACATCGCGACCAATTTGTAGTGGGTTGGTTTCCATTTGCGGAGCAGAAGGCAGCCAGCCCATGCGTTCTGATCGGGCATTGCAATCAATAAATGAGAGATGAGTCCACTCTTCTGGGTCGGCTAATGGGGAAAGAATTTCATCCATTTGCAACTTTTCATAGCGCCATTGGTCCGTATGCGCATAAAAGAACGAGGTGGAATTCATTTGCCGTGGTGGGCGGCTCCAATCGGTTGCGAAGGCCAATGGTGCCCAGCCCGTTTGTGGGCGCAATTTTTCCTGCCCCACATAATGGCTCCAACCACCGCCCGATTTGCCAATACAGCCGCACATCACTAACATGTTGATAATGCCGCGATAAATCATATCCATATGATACCAGTGGTTTAAACCAGCACCCACAATCACCATGGAACGGCCATGGGTTTTATGCGCATTCTCAGCGAATTGGCGCGCAACATTAATCACATGCTCGCGCTTCACGCCCGTAATATGTTCTTGCCATGCGGGTGTGTAAGGCACGTCATCGTCGAATGATTTTGCGACATTTTCGCCGCCAAGTCCGCGATCCACCCCATAATTGGCGATGAATAAATCATAGACAGTTGCCACATAGGCTTCACCGTCTTTGAGTTGCATTTTAATGGCGGGTACATTGCGGTTTAAAATACTGGCGTGCTTTGTGCTTTTGAAATGCTCATGCTCAATATTGCCGAAATAGGGGAAGGCAACTGATTTGGTTTCGGTTTTGCTATGCTGAATGAGTGAGAGCAATGGCCAGATTTCTGCACCAGTGGCTTCATCTTTGGCTTCCAAATTCCATTTGCCTTTTTGCCCCCAGCGCGAGCCGATTGTGCCATTGGGAATGTGTACTTTTTCTTCCTTGCCGCAAATCAGCACAGGTTTCCATTCGGGGTTATTGTCTGCCCCCATTGCGCCTTCAAAATCACTGGCGCGGATCATGCGTTCAGGCACAAACGCACCATCTTTTTTCACCAAGCGCACAAGGAACGGCATATCGGTGTACATGCGGCAATAATCATCGAAATAATCGCTTTTGCCTGGCACATGCCATTCGCTTAAAATCACATGCCCCATGGCCATTGCCATGGCCGCATCGGTGCCTTGTTTGGGGTGTAGCCATAAATCAGCGAGTTTTGCTACTTCGCTGTAATCTGGTGTTACGGCCACAGTTTTAGTGCCTTTATACCGCACTTCGGTGAAGAAATGCGCATCAGGCGTGCGGGTTTGCGGTACGTTTGAACCCCATGCAATGATGAAGTTGGAGTTATACCAATCTGCACTTTCGGGTACGTCGGTTTGCTCACCCCATGTTTGTGGGCTGGCGGGCGGCAAGTCGCAATACCAGTCATAAAAGCTCATGCATGTGCCACCAATGAGCGACAAATAACGGCTGCCAGCGGCATAAGAAACCATCGACATTGCAGGAATTGGCGAGAACCCTATGATCCGATCGGGCCCATGTTGCTTTGCGGTGTACACATTGGCGGCGGCGATGATTTCGTTCACTTCCTCCCAATCAGCGCGCACAAAACCACCTTTGCCGCGAATTTCCTGATAGGATTTGCGCGTGGCTTCATTGGTCACAACATATTCCCATGCTAGAACAGGGTCAGTTCTCACCACTTTTGCGGCGCGCCAAGCTTTCAGCAGGCGTGAGCGCACCAACGGATATTTCAAGCGGTTGGCACTATACAGATACCATGAATAGCTTGCGCCACGGGAGCAGCCACGCGGCTCGTGGTTGGGCATATCTGGGCGGGTGCGTGGGTAATCGGTTTGCTGGGTTTCCCATGTCACCAAGCCAGCCTTGACATAAATCTTCCAGCTACACGAACCTGTGCAATTCACGCCATGGGTGGAGCGTACAATTTTATCGTGCTGCCACCGATTGCGATAAGAATGTTCCCATTCACGCGTTTCTTCGGTTGTTTCACCAAAGCCTTGTGAGAATTTTTCATTTGAACGTGAGAAGAAGGAGAGTGTGTCGAGAAAATGGCTCATAGCGAGTTCCTTATAAATTTGAATGGCTTACGGATTTTGCACATAGGCATTTTTACGCAGGTAGAACCACCAGTTGATGATGATGCACACGCCATAGAAAATGGCGAACCCATAGAGCGCATTCTCAGGTGTGGCGGCTTTAATCTGTTCGCCAAACACTTGGGGAATAATGAATGCGCCATAGGCGGCAACGGCAGATGTCCAGCCGAGAACTGGGCCTGCCTGTTCCTTATCGAACACCACCGCAACAGTGCGGAAGGTTGAACCATTGCCAATCCCTGTTGCCAAAAACAGCACAAGGAATAGCAAAAGAAACGGCATGAAGTGCTCTTCCGGCGTGGCGGAGGCATAGGCCAGCTTCATGTAATAGGCGACACCAAGTGCACAGCCCACCATAACAAACGAGCAAATTTGTGTGACCAAAGCGCCACCCCATTTATCGGAAATCCAACCACCCACAGGGCGAATAAGTGCACCGATAAATGGCCCCATCCATGCATACATGAGCGCACTTGGCGCCCCTGGGTTTACGGTGGTGTGAGTGAGTGCACCATTCACCACAAGATGTTTGAAGCCAAAGATCACCTGAATGGCCAGCGCCAATGCAGCAGAATAGCCAATGAACGAGCCGAATGTCATGGTGTAGATGATGGTCATCGCCCATGTGTGCTTGTTATTGAAGATTTTATATTGGCGTGCCAAATTTTCCTTATATTGTGAACCCGCTGGTACAATGCGTAGCAAAAGCAAGGTGACAACCATCACAAGCAGCAACACCAACCATTTATTGACACCAAAACCACCTGCTGCTTCTGGCTGCATGAGGAAAAATCCGCCGCCAGCTGTCACCAAACCAATGGACAGCATCAGAATGATTTTGAAAAACGCGCCAAAGGTCGAACCTAAATTCGGGGTCACATGCGGTGCGGTGATATTGTTCATGCCGAACCAAGTGGCAAATGCAAGCGGCACTAAAAATATCAGCCATACAAACCCTGCATTGTGGATGAATGTATTGGTGCCCGCTGGAATTTTACCAAATAACCACCCACTGGCAGATTTTAGCACCATTGGGTCGCCACCAAAAATGGCAGCTGTCATCACCAATGGAATGAGAATTTGCATGGTGGTGACACCAAAATTGCCCAAACCAGCGTTTAAGCCCAACGCCAGCCCCTGCATCCGTTTTGGGAAGAAGAAGCTGATATTTGACATTGAGCAGGCAAAATTCCCGCCACCAATACCCGAAAGCAGTGCCAGCATTTGATAAACCCACAAGGGTGTGGATTTATCTTGCAAAGCCAGCCCTGTGCCGATGGCAGGAATCATCAACAACGCTGTGGTGAGGAATATGGTATTGCGCCCACCTGCAATGCGAATGAGGAATGAGCTTGGAATTCGCAAAGTTGCTCCTGCCAAACCGCCAATGCCCGCCAATGTAAATAATTGCGATGGCGTGAAGGGAAAGCCAAGATTGAGCATTTGCACGGTGACAATGCTCCAATACATCCACACAGCAAAGCCACACAGTAGCGCAGGAATGGAAATCCACAAATTGCGATAGGCGATGGATTTGCCAGTTGCTTCCCAAAATGACTGGTTTTCGGGATCCCATTGGTCAAGATTTTTAGACATAGCACAGCCTTTCAATGTTTGGCATGGTCGAGTTCAGGGAAATATTTGGGACCACGCAGTTCGGGATGTTTGACGCGTTCCATGCGTTGGATTGCGAAGTGCATCCACATCAGGGCAACGGCAACAAGAAGAAACAGGAGCATAAAGCAGCTGGTCCACACATTGGTGTAGTCACTCATGATGCCGAAGGCTAAGGGGAGGAAAAAGCCGCCAAGCCCGCCAATCAGCCCCACAATCCCGGCAACTGAGCCCACATTATCAGGGTAGTATACGGGGATGTGTTTATACACGGCCGCTTTGCCGAAGGACATAAACAGCCCTAGAATGAACACGATGACGGTAAAGGGAATGAAGCTCAACCCCATGGTGAATTTTATATCCCCCCGAATGCCATGCACTGTATACTCAGTTGCTGGGTAGCTGAGCAGAAAGCAGCAAATTGTGCATACAATGAAGGTGAGGTACATCACCTTACGGGCACCATATTTATCGGACAGATAGCCGCCAATGGCGCGGAACGCAGATCCAGCCACAGAGAACATTGCGGCCAACATGCCAGCTTGTTTGATGTCCATATTATAGACACCCACATAATAGCGGGGCAGCCAGAGGGCGAGCGCAACAAATGCACCGAATACGAAGAAATAATACAGCGAGAACCGCCACACTTGCAGTTTTTTGAGCGGCGCAAGTGCCATAGCGGTGGATTTTGGTTTTTCACCAGAAAGCCGACGCGCCACAAGTTCTGGCTCATCTTTCGTGAAGATCCAGAACAAAACCGCTGTAACAAGTAAAGCAATCGCCCACACCTGCGCCACCATGTGCCAGCCATAGGCCACCATCACGAATGGTGCGATGAATTTGGTTACCGCTGCCCCAATATTGCCCATACCATAAACGCCGAGGGCTGTCCCTTGGCGATCCTTGCTATACCATTTGGAGAGATAGGATATGCCCACCACAAAGCTGCCGCCTGCGATCCCCACACCCAGTGCAGTGAGCAGCAACATGTTATAGGTTTTGGCGTAAATCAGCAGCCATGTGCAAATGGCCGAGGAAATCATCACCATCACGAAAATCGGCCGTCCGCCATATTGATCCGCCCAAATGCCGAAAAACAGGCGCACCAATGATCCTGTGAGGATCGGCGTGCCAATGAGTAAACTGAATTCAGTATCAGAAAGTCCAAGATCTTTTTTAATTTGCACCCCAATTATCGCAAAAATCGTCCACACCGCGAAGCAAATGGTGAAGGAAAACGTGGTGCTGAATAGAGCTAAGAATTGGTGCGCTTTGTTAACATTCTTATCTTCAATCATGGCAGGCCTCTTAAAATCAGATGCGAGTAGACTCGCTGATCCCTGCACACTCTCATAGCTGCTTGATTCAAGAATTTGACCTGTATCAACAAAGTGAAAAATTCTGAAAATTCTGTATTGTGTATTGAAACACACCTAAAATTGGTTATGGTCGTTGTTATGAACTCTGCGCTAAACGATCTTAGTAATTTTATCCACGAAGCACAAAAAGAGCGCGGTTCGGCCGCTTTGTTTTTGCATGGTAAAACAAGTGAATATGCAAATGCGTTAGAAGCGCAGTTTGCTGTTGTTGATGCGGTGACTAAACCTTTAGAATATTTACCTAAAAATAAAAGTACACGTATTGAGCCATTTTTAAATATAATTAATTATTTGCAGGCAAAGCGGAAATATATCATTTCACGCATGATGGAGCCTGCGGAAGTGCTCACATTTTACACGCAGGAAATTATAACCCCGGCAATTGAAATTGTGCAGGAACTTGCCATTTTAGATGTTGCCAATACTCCTGCCAGAGTTTCGGCATTTATCAATTTTCTCCAATGGAAAGAGCGCGTTGGGCTAGAGCGCGCCATGGGCACGCAGTTAATTAATATGGATTGGGCCAATGCCATTCAATTCACAAGCCGTATTGAATTTATTATCTCAGAACAAAATGCTTATGAACGTATGTTTTTGGCGTTAGCAGATGAGCATGGTGGGCGCGTAATTGCGGATTTGAAATCTAATAATGCAATTTTTCACAAGATTCATGAAATTAATGAGTGTCTTATAAGTGGTAAGCCTACGATCACGATGCAGGGCATTTCGGCAGTGGAATGGTTTGCATTATTTACAGCAAAAATGGATTTGCTCCATGAGGCCGGTATAGAATTTCTGGCGAATTTAACGCTCGCTCCCGAGAAAACTATAGTTGAAACACCCGTGATAACAAACAGTTCTGCACCGCTGGAAACGTCGGTGCGTGCTTATTTCTCTACAATTGAGGCGTTGCCATTATTTGCGCGGCTCGATTGCACTACGTTGCAAGATATTCTCAAACATGCGCGCGTCACCACACATAATAAAGGTTCCCTAATTTTCATGCAGGGTGAGCAGGCATCGCGTTTTTATATCATTTTAGAAGGCTGGGTGAAGTTGTTCAAAGGCAATTCCGATGGGCAGGAATCTGTTTTGCATGTGATGACAAAAGGCGAAACATTGTTGGAAACGGTGTTGTTCAGCAATGCACCATTCCCTGTGAATGCGCAAGCCGTAGATGCAGTGAAATTGCTGTCAATTCCCGCGTCTATTATTCGCGAGAAAATACAAAATAACAAAGACTTATCCTATAATATGCTCTCTACAGTGGCGGAGCGTTCGCAAAATCTCATCCACCAGTTTGAACAGCTGACACTTAAAACAGTAACGCAACGTGTTGGTTGGTTTGTGCTTAAGTTATTTTTAGAAAATGGCGAACGTAAAAATGGCACGAGATTGCCCTATGATAAATCCCTCATCGCAAGCTATTTGGGCATGAAGCCAGAGACATTTTCTCGCACACTGCAAGTTCTGAAAGAGCAAGGCATTGATATTGATAAGCATTCCATCACCCTGCAAGATGTTTTTGCCCTCTGCGATTATTGCGACATGGAATTAGCCAGTAAATGTAGCCGAGCAGGCACAGCGGAATGCCCCAATGGAGATTGCGCACAATGTGCGTAATTAAGAAAAACTTGATACCAATCAATTTCTCTCATCTTACTCATCACTAATCTTACCTTATCCAAGCCTTGCATGCCTAAGTGATGTTCATATGGCAGCATGGCCGCAGCATTTAAAACGCAGCCAAGGTGGGTGTTGAAAAGCATCTATCTCCCGAGTTTGGAAAGGATGCTAGAGGATGATAATAGACCAATTTGGGCGTAAATTCCCTTATCTGAGGCTATCTGTGACTGATATGTGCAATTTCCGTTGCGAATATTGCCTGCCCAATGGTTATCAAAAAACCAATGATACATCGTTTTTAGCCCCGCAAGAAATTATCCATCTTGTGGCGGCATTTGCAGAACTGGGCGTGCAAAAAGTGCGGCTTACGGGTGGGGAGCCAACTGTGCGCAAAGACCTGACGCAAATTGCGGGGGAATTATCGCAGATTTCAGGCATTACAACCATTGCACTCACCACCAATGGCTATAATTTGAAGGAAAAAGCCCAAGCGTTTTATGATGCGGGCATTTCTGCGCTCAATGTGAGTGTGGATAGCTTAAATTGCGAGAAATTCCACCGCATCACGGGGCATGATAAATTGCCGCATGTGCTAGAGGGGATTGCCGCCGCCCGCACTGCTGGGTTCAGAAAAATCAAGCTGAATGCCGTGCTGCTCAAAGGTGTGAATGATGACGATTTAGCGGAATTTTTGAAGTTGGCACAGCGCGAAGATCTCTCGGTGCGCTTTATAGAGCTGATGCAAACGGGAGATAATCGCGACTATTTCCAAAAGCATCATTTGAGTGCGGAGATCATTAAATCCAAATTGTTGGAAAAAGGGTTCACACCTGCATTGCGCCGCTTTGATGCGGGGCCAGCGGTGGAATTTGTCCATGCCGATTATCGCGGGTCGGTTGGTTTAATTGCCCCCTATTCAAAAGATTTTTGCAAAAGCTGCAACCGCTTGCGGGTTACATCGCGCGGTGGGTTGCGCTTGTGCCTGTTTGGCGAGCACGGCTATGATTTGCGGCCATTATTGCAGCATAAATCGCAAAAAAAAGAACTGCAGACGCAGATTAAGAAATTACTCCGCTTCAAAAGTGAAACACATTTTCTGGGGCAAGGTGTCACGGGCATTACCCCGCATTTAGCGTCATTGGGGGGCTGATATGGAACCACAATTCCGCATGATAGACGTCGGTGAAAAGCCTGTGACCTTTCGCATCGCCGTGGCAAGCGGTGAAATTCATGTGGGTGCGGCGGCGTTCGCGCTTATTCGTGATAGGGCATTGCCCAAAGGCGATGTGCTGATGTTGGCAGAAATTGCGGGCATTACGGGCGCGAAGAAAGCCTATGATCTCATTCCATTGTGTCACCCGATGGGCTTAGATGCGGTGAAAATCATCACGCAATTAATTGCAGAAACAGCGTCTATCACCGTGTTTTGCTTCGCGTCCACACATGCCAAAACAGGTGTGGAGATGGAAGCGCTCGCGGGGCTGAATGCAGCCTTACTCACCATTTGGGATCTGACAAAAATGGTGGAACCAGATTTAAGGATTGAAAATGTGAGATTATTGGCCAAACGCGGTGGCAAATCGGGCTTTTGGGTGAACCCTGCTGGTGTGCCTCAATGGGTGATGGACGCAATTGCACCAGAAACGCCCAAATGCCTTACAGGGAGAGCCGCAGTTACTTTTACTATGAGTGATCGCGCTTATAAACGCGAATATGAGGATGAATCAGGAGCGGTGCTCAAAGATATTCTCACGCAACATGGAGCAGAAGTGTTGGCGGCACATATTGTGCCAGATGAGATTGCGGCTATTCAAAGCCAAATTCAAGCGGCGATTATCGCCCATTCACCATCGCTCATTATATGCACGGGCGGCACGGGTGTTGCGCCGCGTGATGTAACCCCTGAAGCCCTGCGCCCATTATTTACTCGCGAAATTGAAGGTGTTGGGGAATTATTGCGCAGTGATGGTGCGCAATTCACCCCGCTTTCATGGAGCAGCCGCGCGATTGCGGGCATAATTGGTAATACACTGGTGGTGACGTTACCCGGCAACCCAAAAGCAGTGAGGGAAGGTATGGGCGCATTATTACCAGATTTATTGCCGCATTTCATACGCATCATCAGTGGAGATGCAAAATGATCTCTTATCAGCATGCTTTGGAGATGATTCATTCACAGGTTAAGCTGGCACAAACACGAAAAGTTGCAGTTTTACAGGCTTTGGGCGGCGCATGCGCAGTCAATGTGATGAGCCCTATGAATGTGCCTTCATTTCGAAATTCTGCGATGGATGGTTTTGCAGTGCGTGTGGGTGATATTGCCAGCGCAACGACTGAGAACCCAGTTACATTAAAGTGCTTGCCGCCGATTGCCGCTGGTGATGCCAGTATTATCGTTGAAACAGCGAGCGCACAACCTATTATGACAGGTGCTATTGTGCCGAGTTTTTATGAAGCAGTTGTGCCAATTGAAGAAGTAAAACTTGAGAATAATACGGCGATATTTTCGCGTGCTGCAAAAATTGGCGCGCATATTCGTGAAATTGGTGAAGATGTTGTGGTGGGGCAAATACTGCTGCAACAAGGTGAGTGCGTAACCCCAGAACATATAATGGTGTTGTCCAGTGTGGGTATCAGAGAAATTTCAATTTATGAACCGCCAAAACTGCATATGATCACCACAGGAAATGAGATTATTGACGACGCAAGCGGTGCACTCCCAATTGGTAAAATCTATAATTCAAACGCGCCTTATTTGTTGACACGTTGCGCTGAAGAAAACATAAACGCGCAATATGAAGGGATAATTCCAGATGATGCGGCTGAGTTTGAACGGCGTCTCGCGAAGATTCCAGCGGGTGCGGTGATTATTTCAACTGGCGCAGTTTCTAAAGGGCAATGGGATTTTATCCCAGAGAGCTTGAAAAAATTGGGTGCACAAATTCATTTCCACCGCGTGAATATTCGCCCTGGAAAGCCCATTTTATTTGCCACACTGCCCAATGGCAGTTATTATTTTGGTTTGCCGGGCAACCCTATTTCCACCGCTGTTGGGTTTCAATTTTTTGTAATGCCATTGCTGCGTACTGTGCAAGGTTTAGCACCACAGATCAGCCTCACGGCACGTTTGGAATTAGGCTTCAAAAAAACCAATAATTTTCAACAATTTCTCAAAGCCAATATTACGGTCGATGATAAAGGGCAGATATGTGCGCAGATTAGCAAGGGGCAGGAATCCTTCAAAATTAGCCCGTTGGCGAGCGCAAATGCATGGGTGATTTTAGAAGAAGATGCCACGCAATGCCCTGCTGGCACATTGGTAAAATGCATTCCATTTGGCAGGAGCAGAATATGATCACGCTGACATTCTGTTTATTTGGCGCGTTGCGGCAATTCGATGCGGGCGCGCCGCTCATTTTGAAACTTACAGAAGGCGCAAATATTGCCGAAGTTCAGCACGCCTTATGCACGGAACTGGCAACGCGGCACCCCAATTTCAACCAGCAGGCTTTAGTTGCAGAGTCTGCTATTGCCAATGAAACTGAGATTTTACGGGGGGATTATCATTTCACACACGATGCACAATTGGCAATTTTGCCGCCCGTATGCGGAGGATGAAATGAGACCTTCTATACACGTTGCTATTCGAGAAACCCATCTTTCCATGCAAGAAGCAGCAGATTTTGTGAATGCCCCTGAAACGGGCGCGGTGGATTTATTCGTGGGTTGGGTGCGCAATCATAATTTAGGCCGCGCTGTTACAGCCGTGAGTTATGATGCCTTTGCACCATTGGCGTGCAGTGTATTTCAAACCATTTGCGAAGAAGCGATTGCCAAATTTGACCCGAACTTACGCTGTTTCATCGAGCATTTCCAAGGCAAGCTTGAAATTGGTGGAGTGAGTGTGATCATTGCCGCTGCCTCGCCGCATCGTGACGCGGCATTTAAAGCCTGCCGCTATATGATTGAGGAACTGAAAACCCGCGCGCCCATTTGGAAATATGAGCATTATGTGGAGGGAAGCAGTGAGTGGGTGCCTGGGCATAGCTTGGTGGAGAAGGTGGATGTTGCATAAACAAACCCCCAACATTGCAGGTATTATTCTCACAGGAGGAAAATCATCTCGTATGGGCACCGACAAAGCACATTTACCATGGCAAGGGGGTCGATTGGTGGATTATGTGGCAAATATATTAAAAGAAACGCATATAGAGAAACTCTATGTGAGCGGGCATATTGCAGGTTATCGCAGCATAATTGATGCTTTGCCCAATAAAGGGCCTGTCGGTGGCATATGCAGCACGCTTCATCATTTGAAAAATCGTTTTTCGCACCTTATATTTGTCCCAGTTGATCTGCCGTTTTTATCAGCTGCATGTGTAAACATAGTTTTGAGTATGAATGAAAATGAAGTTCAATATATTGAAGGGCATCCATTGCCATTTTGCCTTCAGGTTACGCCACATACACTTCACCATGCGCAATTGATTTATCAAAGCCTACAAAATGGTCGTGATATTTCAGTTAAACAGTACCTTAGCGGATTAAAAGAGCGCGTTTTGCCAATTTCAACAGATTGTGAAAAAGCACTTAGAAATACCAATACACCAGAGCAATGGCAGGAGGTGCACAATGAACATTCGCATGAGTGAAAGGCAATTGCGGTTTCGGATTACCCATGATGAGGTGCTCAAACTGCTGTATGGTGAAGAATTGCAGTTGCACGTGCCATTTGATGTGCATGAGCGTGTATACCATGTGCACATTGACGCATGTGAACCACAATTAATATTCAGTCACATAGGTAAAGACGGCGTGTTAAGCGTGAACCGTACTGCGCTGGAAGCATTGGAACAAAACCTGCCCACACGCGAAGGCATTAGAGTTGAGAACTCATCTGGCATGCTTGTACTGGAAGTGGATGTGCGGCGGCCGAAGCCTCATAAAAACTGAGCATATCCACCTTCAATATGCATCACATCCTGATACCCCCGTTCAAGCAAATGCTGCGCTCCACGCTGGCTGCGCATGCCGTGCTGGCAATAAATAATGAGCGGGCAATTGCGCGGCAGTTCATGCCCTTGCAGCAATTGCTCCAGCGGAATATTCTCCGCGCCCTCAATCATGCCCTGTGCGCATTCATGCGGCTCGCGTACATCGATGATATGCGCCCCTTCAAATGCATTTAGCTCGGCCATTGAAATGCTGCCAATATTATGGTCAACACACACTTGAACTTCAGCATGCAACACAATCTCATCATGCGGTTTGCTGCACACGGGGCAGTTTGGATTTTTGTGCAATGTAAGCGTGCATACATCCATGCTGCGCGCATCGAGCAACCACACGCGTCCAAGTAATGGCTGCAAATTATGCGCTGCACACCACTCCACCCCTAGCAGCATTTTGATGGCCTCTAATGCTTGTACCGTGCCAGCAATGCCCGCCATCGCACCAATCACCCCCGCTTCAGCGCAATTGGGGATGTGTCCTTTGGGCGGTTCTGGGTGTAAGCAACGGTAACATGCCCCATGAGTGGCTGAAAATACTGAAACTTGTGCTTCGAAGCCTAATATTGAGCCATAAATGAGTGGTTTCTTATATTTCACACAGGCATCATTGATCAAAAATTTGCTGGCGAAATTATCGGTGCCGTCGATCACCACATCATAATTTTGCAATAAATGCTCAGCATTTTCAGCTGTAAAGCGCGTTGCATAGGGTTTAATGGTAATATGAGTATTCATGGCTTGCAAAACGCATTGCGCTACATCCACCTTGCGCTGCCCCACATCCTCTTCATTGAACAGAATTTGCCGCTGCAAATTGCTCACATCCACGCAATCATCATCGACAATGCCAATCCGTCCCACTCCTGCCGCCGCGAGATATAACAAGGCGGGGCTGCCCAAACCACCAGCGCCAATACATAACACAGATGCGTTGTGCAGGCATTTTTGCCCTTCAATGCCAATTTCTGGCAGGATAATTTGTCGTGAATAGCGTTGCATCCTCAATCCCTATCAGATCTTCATTCTAAACTTTTTGATACCAATCAAGTTTTTATAGATATGATGTGTATATCATTGCCCATGCTTCTTGGAGTATCATTTTTTATCATCGCGCTTTTATACGCCAGCGTCGGCTTTGGCGGTGGTTCGTCTTACCTTGCCTTGTTGATATTATGGGGTGTGCCGTTTGCGATAATTCCGATCATCGCGTTGCTATGCAATATTGTAGTGGTGGCAGGCAACAGTATTCATTATCTGCGCGCAGGCCATGTGAATTGGCGGCTGTTTTTGCCACTCGCGCTTACATCTGTGCCAATGGCATTTGTGGGTGGGCGGCTACCGATTGATAAACACGTATTTATGATCATACTTTGCATCGCACTTGCGGTTACGGGGCTGCACTTATTGTTTCAATCGCGCCATTACCACACATCAGTTTTCACATCGCCACCCATTTGGATGACCACAATACTGGGTGCGGTGTTAGGCTTTTTGGCAGGTATCACAGGCATTGGGGGCGGCATATTTCTTGCGCCTATTTTATATGCAGTGCGCGCTGGTTCATCGCATCAAATCGCTGCAATCAGTTCATTATTCATCTTGGTTAACTCTATCTCAGGGGTAGTTGGGCAAATGCAAAAATCAATACCTTTAGATGCACTTCAAACCTATTGGTATTTACCCATTTTGGCGCTGGCAGGGGGGCAATTGGGAAATTTACTGATGCTCAAATTTTTGCCCCCACGCCTCGTTGCATTACTAACCGCCGTGCTCGTACTATATGTGGCGGGACAATTAGGGCTGCAGATTTGGAGATGATGTATTTATGCCCACAATTCAATTGGCATTACCTTCATCACTGAATTTTAATTTGAATTTTGTTTCGTAAAATTTCCAGAATATACTGTAAATTCATTACATAGTTATGCATGACTATGTACCTGTAATTTGCTGATAATATGATATTATATCCCATAAATAATTTGATGCATATCAATCTTACATGCGATTTTTATGGTTAGTGTTGATGTTTATTGCGAAAGGACATCAGAATGTCAAATAATTCATCTTCAAATGATATAAATTGGTTGGGGTTAGAAGCGCCGCGCTATACGAGTTATCCCTCTGCGCATCACTTCACAACGCGTATTGGCGTAGACCAACATCAGCAGTGGTTGCAAGCTATTGAAACTGAAACTAGCATTTCTGTATATATCCATATCCCTTTTTGCAAAGAATTATGCTGGTTTTGCGGTTGCCATACCAAAATGACCAAACGCTATACCCCAATTGCGCAATATGTGCAGGTGTTACTTCAAGAGATCTACAATTTGAAACAACATATTGGTAATAAAGGCATAATCAAGAATATCCACTTTGGAGGCGGTTCACCTAGTTTGTTGCAATCAGCAGATTTAATGGCCATTCTGTCTGCGCTTGAGGACGTTTTTGGCAAAAACGCAATTGAGGAATTGGCTATAGAGCTTGATCCACGCACCACACCATCAAAGAACATTGAGCTTTATAAAAAACTGGGTTTCACACGTGTGAGCATTGGCATTCAAGATTTTGATCCCATAGTGCAACAGGCTATTAATCGTGTGCAGTCTTTTGAGATGGTTAAGTCAATAATTCACCAATTTCGAGCAGTCGATATGCCACATATTAATGTCGACCTTATCTATGGTTTGCCTCACCAAACAGCAGAACGATTTCGTGATACACTGCTTAAAACAATTGTACTTAATCCATCAAGAATAGCGCTATTTTCCTATGCACATATACCGCATGTTAAAAAGCACCAGCGTATGATTGAAATAGAATGGCTACCAACAGAGCAAGATAAGCTCGTGTTGTATGTCATGGCGTGTGAAATGCTAGTAGCCAACGGCTATGTGATTATTGGTATTGATCATTTCGCCAAAGTTGACGACCCACTTGCTGTTGCGATGCAAAACCATAGCATGAAGCGGAACTTTCAAGGGTATGTAACCAAAACCACCGATGTGCTTATAGGGGTTGGCTGCTCATCTATCAGTCAGTTTCCTCAAGGGTATATCCAAAATAGTGCTGATGTAACACTATATCGTGATCACGTTGAAGCCACGCAATTACCTAGTCAGCGCGGCTGGCAATTCGCAATTGATGATATTATCCGTAAACGGGTGATAGATGAAATTATGTGTTTTATGACAGTATATTTAGCTGAAATTTGCGAAGAATTTGGTTTAGATCATAATTACTTTCAAACAGAACTGAAGGCATTGCAAGATGAGCAATTTCAGGAAATTTATTCAATATATGAAAATAAAATCTCGATCAAAACTCCCTATAGAATGGCCGCACGCGTTGTGGCATTTGTGTTCGATAATTACCGTAATGTGGCTGCAGGACGCTTTTCAAAAGTGGCGTGAGTACAGCTAACTTTTTGATAAATTAAGACATTATAAGTTTTTTCTGCAGATATTAGTGAGTTGCTTGTTGGAGCGGTTGAAGGGAATCGAACACTCGTATTCAGCTTGGGAAGCTGCTGCTCTACCATTGAGCTACACCCGCATATTAATAATGTTCGCGTTCCAATTATTGTTCAGTTATTTGGCTGAGGCCACAGAACAGAACGGCGCGGCTCTACAATTGAGGTAGCCTGCGCTGCAATCAAAAAAATGAGCGCGCTTACCTAAAAGAGGAGCGCGCTCAATTATAGGCGAATAATTTACTCAACACGGCCTGCTGCATGAGCAAGTAATGTATAGACCTTACCAGTATCCGAGCTTAGATAGGATGGCAATAGAGTGCCATTTTTATCATTTTTAGCAACTGCCGAGAGTAATTTCTCAAAATCTTGGCAGTACCGTTCTACTGATGTGCGGAACTCACCATCACGGCGGAAGCGGCGGCGCACTTCATCGAAGGTCGACTGCCCCGAGACGCTGTAGAGGCGGCGGTTGAAGACACCGCGCTCGCCATTACGGTAGCGCTCCCAAGCGTCTGCTAAGGCGTGGGCGTCTACTGCGCTGGCAAGGTCTGCACCAAAAGGGTGAGCGGGTACATTTGGTGCAGGTGCATTCTCGGCGACTATTTCTTCATGAGAATCTTCTGCGCGATTGAGTAAATCTCGTAGCCAGTTAGTGTCACTGTTTTCTGCTGAAGCGCGCGGTGTTGTTGCAGTTACAGTAGGTTTTACAAAGCTTGCAAAATCATCCTCATCATCGAATGGCATTACAACACTAGGGGAGGGTATAGGCGCGCGCTCTGTTGTGCGTGGCGCGGTAAACCATGCCGGTTTTGCTTTGGCCTCAACCTCAACAGCGGCGCGCGGTGCAGGGGTCACTGCGCGGGGTTGGCTCACTTCAGGCGCAGATACATCCAGACGGCTTGATTGGCGGGCGATTAAATCCGACAAATCATTGAGTGCGCGAAGCTGATCTGCCACTACGCGGCGCAGTTCAGCAGTGTTTTCTTGTGTTTCAGCCGGCAATTGCTTAAGGCTCACGGTGAGCGCCTCGCGTGTGGCGTTGATTTCATGCTGCACATCAAGCACTAAGGATTTGAGGCCAGAAGCCGATTGTGCAAATTCTTCCGAGGCTAAACGCATGCTGCGCGACATTTCCTCGGCAACATCCTCATAAGCCCGTTTAACAGCTTCTGTGGTGCGCATGGATTCATCGCCAGCAGCCAGTGTCATTCGCTCAAATTGCGCCAGAACGTCTTGTGAAGTTTGTGTGGCCATGTGGCCAAGTGCAGTTGTGAGACGTTCAACATGGCCAGTTGTCATGTTAAGGCTGTCATCAATCCGCGCGGTGGCGTCGCCTATTTTTCCATCAATTTCAGCAGCTGCGCCCACAATCAATTGAGCGATGTGTGTAAGGCCTTCACGACGCTCCATCAGTGTTTTGTTTACAGTGTGTGCATTTATGCTCATTGCATCCATGGTAGAGGCCATAGCTTGATTTTGTTCATCAAAGCCTTTTGTAATATCTTGTGCTTCACGCATCGCATTATTGGTGGTTTTATGGAGCAAGTTTACTTGATGTGAAAGGCGCAACAAAGTTTCCTCAGTTTGAATGGCTGCGCCTGTTGTCACATCATGGAATTGCGAGATATTGCTGCCAAGCTCTGTGCCGAGCATTTTAAGTTGTTCTTGTGCATTATGTACAAGGCCTGTGAGCTGGACATTTTGGGTGTTTAGTTTTTCAACAGCATCCGTCAATGTGAGGCTAAGCGCTGTTTGTGTTGCACGCATAGCTTCAACCGATTCTTGCCCTTCATTGGCCAATGTATTTTTGAGCGCCTGATGGGTTTCGAGCACGGTTTTGCCAAGCTCTGTAAGGCCAGAATTGAGCGTTTGATTGAACAGATCATTGGTGCTGCTGAGCAACTCCACCGCTTTAGAAGCGCTGGCTTCAATGCGTTGCGCCAGCAGTGTGCCATCGGCGTTAATTTGGCTGATAAAGCCTTGGCCTTTTTCTGTGATTAATTCTGCAAGTTCAGCAGTTTTTGCGGATAGACCTGCATTCACATTAGCCAAATCACCATTGACGAGGCTCTCCATCGCTTGCGTACGTGCAATGAGCGCAGATTCCAATTCTTGGGTGCGCGTCCGCAGGGCGTCTGCCGCGAGTTCCGACTGTGTGCGAATATCGTGCACCATTTGTGTGGTGTGCAAGCCAAGTGTGTTGGCAATCAGGCTGGCATCTTTATTGATATGCGCTTCGAGTGCGGCGATGGTTTCTTCGAGCGAGATTTTCAGCGCCGCAGAATGAGAGTCCATCATATGTTGAGATACAGAATTATGCGCATCGAAATATTGTGAGAACACATCACGTTTTTCATCAAGAAGTGCTGCCAAAGCGCTAGTTTTTTTATCAATTTCAGACAAGGTGCTAGAGGCGCCTGTGCTGAGTGTTTCTGCTAACGCACTTGTGCTGGCTACAAAAACATCATTCAATCCGCGTGTGCGTTGCACCAACGCTTCATCCACTCGGCTGATACGTTCATCAAATTGTGTGAACACTTCCTGAAGCTTAACTGCCACGCGCTCATCCAAGCCAATGAGACGCGTATCCCAGCTATCAGAATAGGTTTTTGTACCCTCAATAATGCGCGATTCAAAGGTATCGATTTTTGTAGTGAGTGTTTCAATCGCAGTGGTTGAGCCAGTTTGCATTGTTCCTAAAGCATCGCTAGTTTTACGCAGCAATTCATCACCAGTTTCAATCACTGTGGATTTGAGAATTTCAGCCAATTGCGTTGTGGAATTGGCGAGCGATTCTGTTGTGAGGGACTGCAGTTTTTCAATCGAACTATTGAGCAGTTCATGACCACTTTCTAGATGTGTGCCTGATTGTTCCAGCGCAGAGGAGAGTGCGGCTAGGCGTTCATCCAGCGCTCCTGAGAGTTGCTCACCTTGAATGCCTATTTGTGAGAGAAGACCTTCCACGCGAATATCAATGGAGTTTTGTATGTCTGAAATTTGATTGCCTATTGCAGTAGATACATCCACCGCAATTTTACCCAATGTCTCAGCCGTGTCTTTGCGCTGTTCTACAATCGCGCCTGAAACAAGTTCGGCCTGAGATTGAAGAGATGAGGAAAGATGTGCTTCTGATGCTGCCATCCTCGCCTCAACAACACCTACCGTGGTTTCAAGCGAAGTTGAGAGTTTAGTTTCCGATGCCGCGATGCGGCCTTCAATTGCCGTGAGGGTTTCGTTAATCGTAACAGACAATAAATCTTGCCCAGCAGATAGTTTTGCCGTGGCCTCTATCGTTTGGTCTTGCAAGTTTTTACCTATTTTAGTGCCAATTTCGTCCCATTTGGCGGAAAGTTCGGTGCCACGCAGCATGATGTCGGTCAAAAGATTTTCAGCGGTTAATTTCAGCGCATTATTTGCATCTTGGCTGCGTTCCATAATGCCATCTAAAATGGTTGTACCTGTTTTGTTGAATGTAGTTTCAAGGCGCTGTTCTTGCTCAGCAAGGGATTCAATCAGCGTGGTGCCACGAATATCAAGCTCGGTTGTGAGGTTTGAGATGCGATCTGAAACAGTGGCGAGAATCACCTCACCAGCAGATTGAATGCTACTAGAGATATTTTTTTCTGCTGAAGTGAGGTTGCTAGTTACGTCGTCTGTACGCTCTGAAAGCGCCGCCAAAACCTTAGCGGAAACGCCCATCAGATGCTCAGCGATTTCATGGCTGCGCGCTTCAAGCGATGTGCCTGCTTGTGTGCCAGCATGCTCAACCATTTGAACCAACTGCTGGCTCGCATGGCCAATGCGGTCTGCCAACGCAGATTGTGATTCGGTAATAAGGGATTTTAGTTTTTCTCCTTCATCAAAAATAGCGCCACGTTGTTCAACCAGATTGTCGATTAATTCCCGCAAGCGAATTTCATTTTCACTATAGGCCGATTCAATGGCAGAAACTTCAGACTGCACCATTGTTTCCAACTCACCAGCACGGGCAATTGCGCGCTCGACACCATCAGACAATGCGGAAATTTCGCGGCGCACCGCACCACCTACGCTGGCAATTGTGCCGTGTGCCATTGTTTCAGGGTCCATCAAACGAAGGGCAGAATGCGCTAGCACTTGTGAGGCTTGCGCCATTTCATTGGCACGACGTAAAAACATTGCGGCGGAAATGAAGAGCGCGATTGGCAAAATTGTTGCAATTGCAAACATCACAATACGCGAGGTTGCAAACAATTGATCTTCAGGCAAGCCAAGCGTTAATGGGTAGACAAACGCCCATAGTGTGGTGCCAAGCAGCCACAACATAGAGGCAACCACTGCAAAACGCGGCATACCAGTTGGGTTTTGAGAAATGAGCATGCTGTTTTTAGAAATGAGCTGCGCCACTTCGTCTTCTTCACCTGCGTCATTTGCTACATCGTGGGCTGAACGCAAAATTTCTAGTGTGTCTGCATCAAATTCATCTGAATTTTCAATTTGTGGCAAATGCACAAGCCCAGAATTTTCACTGTTGCGAGACGAATTTAGCGCCCGTTTTCTTGCACGGGATTTAGTAGAAGTTTTAGTGGAATTGACCATAGGTGCAGCAAGATCTTGCTCCATCGACATGGCCAAGGCCTGAGTATCAATGGATGTGACATGATCATCACTCGATGATTTACTTGCACCCATTAAAGGCGACTTGGCTTTTTGTGAAGATTTCTGACCAACCATGTCCACAACCCCGTTTTCTCATATACTCAAGACAGTTACGCTGTATTATTTTACACAGCACGCAGTGAGGCAGAATCGCCCTTATGCTCTCTTTGGATTAATATTAACGAAACTTTAATGCGGGGGAAGCAAAAAACACCTAAACTCCCCCAAGTTCTTAAAATAAGGTTAATGTGTGCACAGAAAAAATCAAATTGCTGATTCAGCTGCAAATGTGCTTTTCACTTGCGTCGCTTAACAATATTGAATATGAAGCGCAATTCGTGATGAAGTTGTGAATTGATATAAATCATGACCGTTATGAATTAAAGTTATTATACACATTCTGCGTCACAAGAGTTATAGAGTCTCTCATGCCAAAAATTACATTTATTCAGCCGAATGGTTCACAACAAGACGTCGTAGCCGAAGCTGGCTCTACCGTTATGGAAGCCGCCATTCGCAATCGTGTGGTGGGAATTGAAGCTGAGTGCGGCGGTGCGTGCTCGTGCGCCACATGCCATGTTTATGTAGATGAAAGCTGGACAGGCCCAATTGGCCAACCTGCCGCTATGGAAGAAGATATGCTCGATTTTGCATTTGATGTGCGTAAAAATAGCCGCCTCTCATGCCAAATCAAACTCACTGAAGCTCTAAATGGTGCAATATTTCACGTTCCTGCTCGGCAGGGATAAAACACCGGAATAAGGATACGCAATGCCGAATCCACCAATTCAAACCGATGCATTGATTATTGGTGCAGGACCTGTGGGCTTATTCGCGGTGTTTCAATTGGGGCTGCTTGACATGCGCGCGCATGTGGTGGATATTTTGGATCGTGCCGGTGGACAATGTGCTGAACTATACCCCGAAAAGCCAATTTACGATATTCCAGCCTATCCAACAATCTCTGGGCAAGAATTAACCGATAAATTATTGGTGCAAATTGCGCCCTTTAGCCCGCAATTCCACTATAGCCAGCAAATTGAAACGTTGCAAAAACAACCCGATGGTTCATTTATTGTGCACACCGATGCGGGCACGGTGTTTCACGCCAAAGTGGTGGTGATTGCCGCAGGGGGCGGTAGCTTTCAGCCCAAGCGCTTGCCCGTGGAAGGCGTGGAGCCATACGAGCAAAAATCTGTATTTTATGCGGTGCGCCAGCGTGAGCAGTTCCGCAATCAAAAACTTATTGTGGTGGGCGGTGGCGATTCTGCACTGGATTGGTCACTCAATTTGCACCCAATTGCGCAATCGCTCACGCTTATTCACCGGCGTGATCATTTTCGTGCGGCACCACATTCGGTTGCGGGCATGAAAGCGGCGGTGGAGGCTGGCCACATGCAATTTCAGCTGGGGCAGGTGGCCGCACTGCATGGCGTGGATGGCCAGCTTGAGGCCATCACATTGCGTGATGATGAAGGAGCGGAAACACAGCTGCCATGCACTAGATTGCTGGCCTTCTTTGGCCTTACAATGAAGCTTGGCCCTGTGGCCAATTGGGGGCTAGTGCTGCATGAGAATTTGCTCAAGGTGGATACCGAGAAATTCCAAACCAGCCAACCTGGTATTTTTGCCATTGGCGATATAAATTATTATCCTGGCAAGCTGAAGCTCATTCTTTCTGGATTTCACGAAGCGGCACTGATGGCGCAAGCGGCTAGTGCCTATGCATTTCCCGATAAAAAAATTACGTTCCAATACACCACTTCCTCCACTAGCTTGAAGAAAAAGCTGGGGGTGGTGTGAACACCCTCCTCATTCTCGGCTTTGGGTACACCGCGCAGGCGTTGGCGAATGTTTTGCCACGCGATAACTGGCGGATTATTGGCACAACTCGAAGCGCTGAAAAGGCGGCCGTTTTAGCGCGTGAATATGATGTGGAGATACTGCAATTTCCGCTCCCTGATGAAGTTGATCTGCAGGCAAAATTGCTGCATGTGACTCACCTCCTTATCACTGCAGGCACCGGCGAGCAGGGTGACCCATTCTTGCCGTTTATCATAGAAAATTTGAAAGAATTTACAGCATTACAATGGCTTGGCTATTGCTCTACCATTGGTGTGTATGCTGAAACGAGCGGAAATTGGGTGGATGAAACCAGCCCCATACATGCCAGCACCCCGCGCATTGCGGCACGGTTACAGGCCGAGGCTGCCTGGCAAAATTTTACATTACACAGGGGTCTGAATGGTGCAGCAATCTTTCGATTGGGCGGTATTTATGGGGATGGGCGTAACGTTTTTGAGGCCATACGCAATGGCACCGCGCAGCGCATTATCAAACCAGGGCAGTATTTCAATCGCATTCATGTAGCAGATATTGCTGGGGTGCTTGCCGCCGCAATTGCGCAACCACACATCAACGGTATTTTCAATGTGGTGGATAATTGCCCTGCAGCACAGGCCGATGTGGTGGCTTATGCCGCGCAATTATTAGGTGTGGAGTCCCCGCCAGAAGTACAGTTTGAAAATGCCGAACTCTCACCTATGGCGCAGGAATTTTATAGCCGTAATAAGCGTGTGCGCAACACAAAACTGCGGGATGTTTTGGGGTATCAACTGCAATTTCCCAGCTATCGTGAGGGGCTGGCATCTTGTAATCATTTTAGTGGTTGAAAACGTGGAATTGCTTCGCTCCACGTTTCAAGATACGCTCTCTTAAATTTCTTGAAATTGGCTTCGCCGACCTTCGGTTCAAGAATTTCAAGATGTGGTTCGCTATCGCTCTTGCCAACGTTGAAAAAACGTTGGGTATAATCACTAAAACGCGCAAGGATTCGCCAATGCTCTCATCTGACATCTCCCCCATAGCAGCATTCTTTGCTGGGCTCATTAGCTTTTTATCGCCTTGCGTGTTGCCGCTGGTGTTGCCTTATATTTCTTATATCACGGGGATTGAGGTGGAAGCCTTGCGGGCAGGCGATTCTAAGCGGGCACATGTGCTGCGGCAAAGCATATTATTCTGTAGCGGATTTACGGTGGTATTTGTCGCGCTCGGGGCAACTGCGTCCACATTTGGCGGCGCATTGGCGCAGTACACACCGCAACTCACAATTGTTGCTGGTGCGTTTATTTTGCTCATGGGCATTCATATGATGGGCATATTTGAGCTAAAATTTATGAATGCCACTAAAGTTTTTGGTAATGCAATGCCTGAACAGCATCCTTTAGCAGCTTTTGGGCTTGGGCTTGCGTTTGCTTTGGGCTGGACACCCTGTTTGGGCCCTGTTTTGGCCGGAATTCTTACACTCGCGGCGGTGGAGCAGTCCTTGCTCAGCGGTATGATTTTGTTGCTGGCTTATGCTATGGGCTTGGCGGTACCATTTATCGCAGCGGCCGTGATGGTGCCTAAATTCTTGGAGACATCAAACAGAATACGGCCGTTTTTAGGGTGGTTTACCCGCATTTCTGGCGGATTATTGGCCATTATGGGGCTATTATTGCTTACGGGGAGTTGGAGCAAGTTGTCGTACTGGCTGCTCGAGTTGTTTCCAATATTGGCAAAATTAGGTTAAGCTGCACGTTTAAGTGCAGTGAGGCAGCCGCCTAAAGTGTTGTCATAGGGAATTCCTGTAAATTGCAATGGTTTTTGGAAATATTGCAATGCACCCAGCTCCAGTGTAATGCGTTTGTCGTCTAAATCATCGCTTCCTGAAATGACGATGATGGGCAAATCTGGATGTTTACGACGTAAATGGCCCAATGTAGAGATACCATCTATATTTGGCAAATAAATATCAAGCAGAACAGCCGTAATATGTTCTATATTTTGTTTTATAAATTCAATAGCTTCGCCTCCATCCCTGCAAATTTTATGAGAAAATCCTAAAGTTTTCACATAATTTTTGAGCATGTCTTGATAAAGAGGCGCATCTTCTACAATAACAATTGTATCTTTCATTGCATCCACCATTTTAGTTTCCAAGATTATTGTATCATATTTATATTTTAATAAATCATTACGAAACAATGTATAGGCAATTTTCTGTGTATAAATAAGCTTTCTGTGAAATTTTATATTTTTTACTTGATGTAAATCAAGCGAATCTCATTTACAATCTATGGTTGGCAACCATGCACGCGAAGTTATCATGTTCAACATAATGCAATCTGATTATGCATCAGAGCATAACCAATTGGCTCACGGGCCACTCAATGTTTTTATTGCGCTTGCTTTAGCGGGGGCTGTGTTTTTATCGGCAGCGCTCAGTATCTATCTTACGCGTGATACCACAACAATTGCAGCGGTTTGGCCTGTCAATGCTATTATTTTGGCCGTTTTAATTTGTTATTCTCGGCGCTACTGGCCTGCATTGCTTATAATCTCGTATGCAGCGAATATGTTAGCAAATTTTACGATGGAAAATGGTTGGGTCATTGCTGCTTTTTGTTCTGCGGCTAATTTAGTTGAAATTACCATTTGTGCGTTGTTTCTAACACATAAAAACAGACCGCGGTTTGAATTAGGGCGTATTCAAGATTTTGTGCGGTTATTAATTGGTGCGTTTTGTGGTGCTATCTGTTCCGCATTTTTGGCAACATTGGCGTTGGGCATCGGCAAGGGCGCTCCTGCGTTAACGGTTTTTGAGTCATGGTTTGTCGCGGATTTTCTGGGTATATTGATTTTTATGCCGATCATTTCAATATTAATTAACGGCTCAATCATTCGCGCTATATTTGGGGGGCATGGTTTTGTTCAAGCCATCAGTATTTGGGTTGGAATTTTAGTGTGTTTGGCGCTTATTTTTGGACAAAACGACATCAATTTTCTACCAGTAGCGCCCCTCATATTGATTTTGATGGCGTTTTTGTTTGATCTCTCTGGTGTGGCATTGGGGCTTGCTGTAATGAGTTGTGCGGCGATCGCTGCCGGTTCACTCGGCTGGGGGCAGCTTGATATTGCTGCGGGCACTGTAACAGACCGCTTGCATTATTTGCAGGGACTGCTTGTGTTGTTGGTATTTTCAGGGTTGCCAACAGCAATTGCCCTTTCACATAGGCGGCGGTTGGAGGTTAATCTTCAAGCGTCGCGCGATAATTTAGCCATTGCGCTTGTTCGTGCTGAAGAGGCAACGCAGGCAAAGTCGGAATTTCTTGCCAATATGAGCCATGAAATTCGTACACCACTCAATGGCATTATTGGCATTTCAGCCATTTTGAAAGAGCAGGATTTAAAACCACAACATCAGCATTATGTGCGCACTATGGCACATTCAGCGCAGTCTTTGCTCATGATCATCAATGACATTCTCGATTTCTCTCGGCTTGATGCGGGGATGATGACATTAGAAAAAACGCAATTTAAATTGCGTGATTTATGCCTGAATTGCTTAGCGATGTTAGAGTTGGAGGCTAAAAATAAATCTATAAATTTAATTTTAGAATATTCAATTGATATTCCTGAGGTGTTTATTGGAGACTCAAGCAGAATACAGCAGATTTTGATTAATTTATTGAGTAACGCAATTAAATTTACGCCGCATGGCGATGTTGTATTATGTGTTGGTGGAAGTGAAAATAATAATGCTCAATTTGAATTGAATATTCATGTAAAAGATAGCGGGATTGGTATTGAGGCGGATAAGTTAGAGATTATTTTCAATAAATTTAGCCAAGCGGATCAATCGACATCACGTATTTATGGCGGTGCCGGGCTTGGGCTTTCAATTTGCAAAACACTGGTTCAGCTTATGCATGGAACTATAGGTGTAACAAGTGTTGAAGGAGAAGGTTCAGATTTTTGGTTTAAAATACCTTTGGATATTGTGGATGCTACATCCCATCAGCCTGTCATAAATAATGAGCGCGATGCTGAGTCTTCAAATTTTGATGGGTTGCATGTGCTTTTGGCGGAGGACAACCCAATCAATCAAATGGTGGCCAGCACAATGCTCAAAAAGATGGGCTGTGTTGTGACCACCGCTTATAATGGGCAGGAAGCACTTGATAAATTGCAAGATAAAACCATTGATTTGATATTAATGGATTGCCAAATGCCGATTATGGATGGTTATGCCGCCACGCGGATTATTCGCCAGAACGAACAGGCTGCGCATAGCGCGCCCATGCCAATTATTGCGTTTACAGCGCATGCACTGCAGGGCGATAGCAATAAATGCACTGAAGCAGGTATGGATGATTATCTTGCAAAGCCATTTCAACCAATCGATTTAATAAGGATTTTAACAAAATGGACGCCTCAGTATTCTCAAGCGGACGTTCATAAAAAGGAAAAAATACATGGATAATGAAGCACTTGATTTGACAATTTTCAACACGTTTAAACTCATTATGGGAAACAACTTTCAACCCATAATGTTGACATATATTCATGTTTCTAAACAATATGTAGACACGATACAGCAGTTATGTGAAAGCGCTGAATTTGGCGCATTGGCCGATGTTGCACATGCACTTAAATCTTCCAGCATGCAAATTGGTGCCATAAAAGTTGGAGAAATTGCCGCTCAGTTAGAGAGAAATGGGCATCATATAAAGCCTAATCATACAAAAATTGATTCCTTAGTGCAACAATTGCAGCAGGCACAAGCCGATGTGATGCAGCAACTGCGTGGTCTTGAACTCGCGTAATGTGCTTGCAACATGTCGATGAATCGCACCACACTGCCTAAAATCATAGGTGCTTTATGCCCAAAATTCATTCCCATATTCTTGAACATTCCGCAGAATTTGCCGCCAATGCAGCCGCTATGCACGCCTTATGTGATGAGCTGCAGGTACGCCGCGCGGTGGCGGCTTTGGGTGGCAGTGAGGAAGTGCGTGCCAAACATGTGGCGCGGGGCAAGTTGCTTCCGCGCGAGCGTGTGCTGCGGTTGCTCGATGCTGGTTCGCCATTTTTGGAAGTGGCACCGCTGGCGGCCTATGGCATGTATGGCGGGGATATTCACGGGGCAGGGGCGATTGCCGGCATTGGCCATGTGAGCGGGCGCATGTGCATGGTGTTGGCCAATGATGCCACCATAAAGGGCGGCACCTACCACCCCATGACCGTGAAAAAGCATCTGCGCGCGCAAGAAATTGCGATGGAAAATCATTTGCCGTGCATTTATTTGGTGGATTGTGGCGGGGCAAATTTGCCACATCAGGCCGATGTCTTCCCCGATAAGGAGCATTTTGGCCGTATATTTTATAATCAAGCGCGGATGTCGGCCGCTGGCATTGCGCAAATTGCGGTTGTGATGGGCTCCTGCACGGCAGGTGGCGCTTATGTGCCCGCCATGAGTGATGAAACCATCATTGTGCGTGACCAAGCCACGATATTTTTGGCGGGGCCGCCATTGGTAAAAGCCGCCACAGGTGAGGTGGTGAGCGCGCAGGAGCTGGGCGGTGCATTGGTGCACACGCAGCAATCGGGCGTGGCGGATCATCTGGCTGAAAATGAGCTGCACGCGCTGCAAATTGCGCGCAATATTGTGGCGACATTGCCGCAGCAACATGTGCCGAATGTGAATTTGCGCCCCGCCTGCGCGCCAGCCTATGACGAGGCCAGCATTATGGGTGTGGTGCCGCCCGCACTTTCCACACCGTATGACATCCGCGAGGTGATTGCGCGGCTGGTGGATGGCAGCGAGTTTGATGAATTCAAAGCTTTGTATGGCACTACGTTGGTGACAGGCTTTGCCCATATTGAGGGGCTGCCCGTGGGGATTGTGGCCAATAATGGCATATTATTCTCTGAATCGGCGCTAAAGGGCGCGCATTTTGTGCAATTGTGCTGCCAGCGCAATATTCCGCTGCTGTTTTTGCAGAATATCTCGGGCTTTATGGTGGGCAAGGCCTATGAAGCAGGCGGCATCGCCAAGGATGGCGCAAAATTGGTGGCGGCGGTGGCCTGCGCCAATGTACCCAAAATCACGCTGGTGGTGGGCGGCAGCTTTGGCGCAGGCAATTATGGCATGTGTGGCCGCGCCTATTCCCCGCGCTTTATGTATATGTGGCCCAATGCCCGCATTTCGGTGATGGGGGGCGAGCAAGCCGCCGCCGTGCTGGCCACATTGAAACGTGATGGCATGGAGGCTGCTGGCCAAACATGGAGTGCCGATGAGGAAGATATCTTCAAAGCGCCAATCCGCGCGCAATATGAACTTGAGGGCAGCCCCTATTACGCCACAGCGCGCCTGTGGGATGATGGGATCATCACACCGCTTGAAACTCGCCGTGTGCTGGCGCTCAGCCTCGCCGCCGCGTTGAACGCGCCAATTGCACCCAGTAATTTTAGCGTGTTTAGGATGTAATGGCATGATGTACATTGATGTAAAACGAATCTTTGCTACTAATGACTGCGCACTGTTTGGCGCAAAACGCTGGGATTATTTAAATGGGCGCCGCAAAATTACCAATCAATGAAGAAAAGCGACTTGAAGCGCTTTATCAATATGATATTGTGGATAGCTTGCCAGAAGCGTCTTTTGATGAGATTACCCAAATTGCATCGCAAATTTGTGGTGTCCCAATTGCATTGATCAGTTTGGTGGATAAAAATCGCCAATGGTTCAAATCAAAAATTGGGTTAGATGTATCTGAAACGCCGCGCGACCTTGCATTTTGCGCGCATGCAATTTTGGACCCAAAAACGCCATTAATTGTAGAGAATACGCTAGAGGATGCTCGATTTTCAGATAATCCATTGGTTATGGGTGCGCCGGATATTCGGTTTTATGCAGGGTTTCCGCTGCAAACCCCAATGGGTGAAGCGTTGGGTACCCTATGTATCATTGATCATATCCCTCGCACCCTAACATTGCAGCAAAAAGAATTGCTCAAGGTGCTTTCTAATCAAATAATCATTCAATTAGAATTGCGTCATGCACTCAAAATTGCAGCAGAGGCGCGGATTCAGGCTGAAGCTGCCACACGGCTAAAATCAGAATTTTTGGCCAATATGAGCCATGAAATTCGTACGCCCATGAATGGTATGATTGGGATGGCCAATGTATTGTTGAATAGGGAATTGCCGGCGCAAGACCACCAATATGTAAAAACCATTCTACATTCTGCCGATGCGTTGCTGAATATTCTCAACGATATTTTGGATTTTTCAAAAATTGAAGCTGGCAAAACGGTGCTCGATTCAGAAGTGTTCGACGTTCATGAAATTTGCCTTGAAATTTTTGAATTGATGATAATTAAGGCGAATGAAAAGAATATTGCGCTTCGCTATACAATAGCGGATGATGTGCCGCAATTTTTGATAGGGGATGCTGGGCGTATTCGCCAGATACTGTTGAACTTGATGAGCAATGCCATTAAATTTACGGAGAGCGGCCATGTTGAATTTCGCTTAAGTAATAAGCTGACCAGCGGCAATATCATGACATTGCATATTGATGTAGAAGATACAGGCATTGGGATTGCAGCGGATAAACTCGATGTGATTTTTAAGTCATTCAGCCAGGCAGATCAATCCACGGCAAGGATTTATGGAGGCACAGGCTTGGGGCTGGCGATCTGTAAGAAATTAGCCGCCTTGATGAATGGCGACATTGGCGTGTGTAGTGTGCACGGAAAAGGTGCAACATTTTGGTGTAGTGTTCAGGTGAAAATCAGTGATGTGTCCATAAAACCTAAGTTGCCCGATGCGCCTGTGCGAAACACAATTGAATTGCAAAAAGCAAAAATCTTATTAGTCGAGGATAATCCTATCAATCAAATGGTTGTATTAGCGGTGTTGCAGCAATTTGGCTGCAAGGTGGAAACGGCTCATAATGGGCAAGACGCGATCAACATGATTTCACAACACAAATATGATCTCATATTAATGGACTGCCAAATGCCGGTGATGGATGGTTATGAGGCCACGCATCATATTCGTGAGCTCGAGCGCGTTGATGGTACTGCGCACACACCGATTATTGCATTTACAGCACATGCCCTAAAGGGTGCATCGGAAAAATGTATTGAAGCGGGGATGGACGGCTATATCTCTAAGCCATTTCAACCCAAGGATTTAGAGCATATTGTAAAAAAATGGCTCAATAATCATCATTAATGCGCGTTCACAGCCTATATGCGTACATCCTTCGTATTATAAATCAAATTTTATGATACCAATTGCTATGTCAATTATGATTAATACATGCCTAAAGGCGAATGTTATTTATATATGAGCAGTGTATATTGATGGTAAGTTCAATATAGAAATCACAGGAGAGTGATATGAGTTTACTTGGAGACGTAGCCCTCAAGTTCGGCAAACTAGCTGCGGGCGGCCCTTTGGCCAGCATTAACCCATTTTCAGGTGTCGTTGCGAAAGCTGTTATCAACAAAATTGAAACAAGAGAAGCTGAAAAGAAAAAAGAAGCTGATATTGCTAAAGCAGAGCAACGCAAAGAAGAAGAGTTTCGCCGCAGACTAGAGATGTGGGGATAATAATTCTCAATATTAAAATAAAAATGCCAGCATTTTGCTGGCATTTTTATTTGGAATTAATTTTCATATTATACTAATTGATATGTTAATTATGTTTAATTCGCGCCTAAAGGCGAATGTTCTAAATCTAAATAATAATGTACTTTGAGTTTAATGAATAACAACGGGAGATGGCGATGACAGATTGGATGCAACTCTTACAAATTGGCTCAAATGTTGCCAGTGGTGTGTCTCAGGGTAAAAGTGTTCAGGGTGCGGCTTTTGACGTCGCTTTGGGTGTTGGCGCACAAATAGCCACCCCAGCAGTCGCTGCCGCAATTACAGCGGCATGCCCATTTTTGGCACCAATTGCATTGCCTTTAGCTGGAATGCTGACGGGTGCAGTTAGTAAACTTGTGAAAAGTGTATTCGGCCTGTTTGGTAAAAAATCGAGAGCGCCTGAAAAATATACAAATACGGATAAACCATATTTGGCGATGATGTATGGATTGGGTAAAACCACTCCAAATGGGTCTAAGGATTTTAATTACCTTGCAGGGTTGTTAGATCGTTATGACCAGGCAATTGCTGAGGATCGTGATACAACTCAGCTGCGTGATGAAATCGAAACCATCTTTAAAATAAAAAATCAGTCCAATAAAACACCTCCATTCTTTAATTACTAAAATTACGTCCTTCTCTCACACCCGCTTGTGCCGCAATGCACAGGCGGGTTTTATATTTTAACCCTTTACCAATGCAATTAAACTTTTATGCACCATCCAAAGTATTAGGTAAAACAGCGGTTTCTTATCCCTATGTCGTATATATTTCCTGCCGAAGTTAAGGTATATATTTAGACAAGATCGGGAGAACTTAAATGGTTTCGTTTAACACGTTCAACGCCACGCTGCCAACTGCAGGTGTGAACACTGCATCAAAACCGGTGAATCTATCAACAGACCCAGTAATGGCTAGTGTGATTGCAGCAAAGGGTGCTGTGAATAAAGCATTGACCTCGCCAAATACAAGATTCAACCGTACGGCTGAAGGTGCAGCGAAAGCCTTGGATCTGGGCTTAGGCGTATTGGGTACCCCAATGGGATTAGCCGCCTACCAAGCATTCGCAAACAAAAATCAATAAGGGGCCGTTATGCAAAATTTTCTACAACAAGATAAAATGGACCTGTTCAAAAAAGCAACGAACAGCGTCACCATCGCTTCGCATAATTTGGCCAATAGCATCGGCGATTATCACGCCAATATGTGGCAATTCACAAAAGCTTATAACCAGCTGGCTGTGTTGTGCAAAGGTTTTGAATATCCCGGCTTTCCGAAACTCACTCCGATTGCGGAATACCCGTTCTACAATCCTAAAACACGCGCTCACGCGTAAGGGGCGCTTATAGTGGGCTGCGAATGGCAATTTTGCTGCGCTCCCATACTCACGTACCTTTAAGTACGCTGCGCTTGGGTGCTCGCAATCTCACCATTCTCGCAGCACTCTAACCGCCCCTTCTCTACATCTCATTTTCACTGCGGCAGTATGCAAATGGCGGGCGGGAGCGATCCCCCCGCCATAAGCGTTTGTGATACTTGCACGATGTGCACAAATCTGCTTCATAGCCGCCTATGAACACACAAAAACCAATCGCGATTATCGGGGCAGGGCTGGCGGGCAGCGAGGCCGCATGGCAGCTGGCACAGGCGGGCGTGCCTGTCACCCTGTTTGAAATGCGCCCCCATGTGAAAAACGACGCCCACCAAACCGATGGCTGCGCCGAGTTGGTGTGTTCCAACTCGTTTCGGTCGGATGATTCTGAGCATAATGCCGTTGGCCTCATTCATTATGAAATGCGGCAGTTAAACTCGTTGATTATGCACTGTGCGGACGGCGCGCAAGTGCCTGCGGGTGGCGCACTGGCGGTGGATCGGGAGCTGTTCAGCCAGCGTGTGACCGCGGCGTTAGAGGCACATCCGCTGATCACAATTGAACGAAAACTACTTGAGGATTTCCCTCTAACTGATTATGAAAACGTCATAATTTCTACAGGTCCGCTCACGCACAGTGTATTGGCAGATAAAATTGCACACGCCACGGGCAGTAGCCAATTGGCGTTTTTCGATGCCATCGCGCCGATTGTTTATACCGATTCTATTGATATGAACATTTGCTGGAAGCAATCGCGCTACGACAAAGTGGGGCCGGGCGGTACAGGGGCGGATTATATCAACTGCCCCATGGATCGCGCGCAATATGAGGCCTTTGTGGCGGCGGTGAATGAAGGTGAGAAAACTGAATTCAAGCAGTGGGAGGGCACACCCTATTTTGAAGGCTGCCTGCCGATTGAGGTGATGGCATCGCGCGGGGTGGAAACCTTGCGCCACGGCCCGCTCAAACCTATGGGGCTCACCAATGCGCATAATCCCACAGTAAAGGCCTATGCCGTGGTGCAGCTGCGGCAGGATAACCAGCTGGGCACGCTGTATAACATGGTGGGCTTTCAAACCAAGCTGAAATATGCTGAGCAAACCCGCATTTTCCGTATGATTCCGGGGCTGGAAAACGCCGAATTTGCGCGACTTGGCGGCATTCATCGCAATAGCTATATCAATTCTCCACAATTATTAGATGGTCAATTGCGCCTGAGAGCGCAGCCGCGCCTGCGTTTTGCGGGGCAGATTACAGGCTGCGAGGGCTATGTGGAAAGTGCGGCCATTGGCCTGCTGGCTGGTCGCTTTGTGGCGGCTCAAGTTCAAGGCAGGGATATGCCTTCGCCGCCTGCCACCACAGCGCTGGGGGCGTTACTCAACCATATTACGGGCGGGCATATTGCGGTGGAGGAAGAGGGCGAAGTAACCAAAGCCCGCAGCTTCCAGCCCATGAATGTGAATTTTGGCCTGTTCCCGCCATTACCAGATGCCAGCTGGAAGCAAGGCCGCCGCCTGAAAACCGCCGAGAAAAAAAAGGCCAAAGCCAAGGCCATGAGTGACAGGGCAAAGGCGGATTTGACGGCGTGGGTGGAAACCCTTTCCCTTCTCCCTTGACGGGAGAAGGTGTCACGCAGTGACGGATGAGGGTGAAATTCTATAGAATAGTCCCCCTCACCCGCCTTTCAGGCACCCTCTCCCGCAGGGGGAGAGGGGAAGTGCACCGCAACCCAAGCCTCCCCCCACAGCAAATCGCCCTCTATGCGGGGGGGCATAGAGGGCGCTCTGCAGGAGGGAGATCGTACGCTTAGATTTTTTTGCCGCCCATCATATCTAAGAATTGTCCAACTTGTGGGTTGCCACTTGGGTTATTTTCGTTGGCAGAGCTTTTGCTAACTTTCTTAGCTTCTGCTGTTAATTCTTTTAGCGCATCTTTGTCACCTTTAAGTGCAGCTTCAATCATTGCTTTCTTTTTTGGGTCTTTCATCATTTCTTTTAGATCAGCTACTGAAATGCCAAGTTTTTTAGCGAGTGCTTCAAGCTCTTTATCTTGGCCGCCTTCACCAGCACCGCCAGCTCCACAAGCACCGCCACCACCTTGGCAAGCGCCTTTTTGACCAGCCTCAGCGGCTTTTTTTGCTTCTTCAGCTTTTTTAGCGTCTTCTGTTTCTTTTAAGCCTTTTGCAACAAAATCTTTCCACTCTTGTGCAGTTGTTTTATTGTCTTTATTCGTATCAGCTGCTTTAATGTCGTTGTCAGATGCACCTAGCTGGCTCAATGTGCTTGAGATGTCGGCTTGTGAATTAGCGCCTTGAGTTGTATTTGTAGTTTGTGTGCTTTGCGCAGTTTGCACGGCACTGTTGAATGCTGGGGCTGGGCTAGAAGCGGCTGGTGCGGCGGCGGGGGCAGCAGCAGGGGCTGAAGTAGCGGCAGCGGCTGGCATATGAAGTTTGAATGTGTATGTAAACATGGTGTCTCTCCTGGTGTGTGTTCGTTATCGTTTGCGTCGATGATTATTTATGCCATAAACAAACCGTTAAAATCTATTGGGCGTGAGTATTGGGTGCATAGGCGTACAACCAAAGACGATGAATATTTGAGGTTAATTTTGGGGATATTTTGCAAATTCACACAGCTTAAAGCGCCTTTGTTGGTATGGTGTTTACGCCAATTTAACCAAAACTGGCTCAAATTTTAGCGATTTACGAAATTCTATTTTTACATATGCCAAATGGCCATTTTCATACGACTAAAGGGGGATGTGAATATTTTGAAAAAATATGATTTTGTATGAGAACGGCTAAAAATTAAGAAATTGAGGGAGAAAACACCTCGTTTTTATCAGCTCCGTCATCCTCGGGCTTGACCCGAGGATCCATTTTTAGCCACTTTTAGTGGATCCTCGGGTCAAGC
>JANPGK010000012.1:0-65430 GCA_031423895.1 Hyphomicrobiales bacterium | reverse complement strand
GTCGGCGAAGATTTCTCGACGCGCGATGCGACGATCCATCGGCGGTTCACCTTCCACGCGAGCGATTTCGCCGAGGCGCGCTTCAGGATGAGCGGCGCGCTGCGACAGCCGCGCAGGTCGCGCACGGAAGCTGCAAGCGTGAGGGGCGTCCGCGTGGCGCGCGCGGGAGATGATGGCGCTCCGCGCCCGATCTGACGAGGATCGGGATGGTGGTGGGCCGGGCAGGACTCGAACCTGCAACCAGACCGTTATGAGCGGCCGGCTCTAACCATTGAGCTACAGGCCCTGTTGCTGCGCTTGGTGTGTGCTTAGCATGGTTTTATTGATTTTGTATTCAAATGCAAATTTAAATTCAAAAAAAATGAAAAAACCTCGTACAAATATACGTGATACATAAAGTTTTGGCGTTGATTTTAGTGAACTGATAACGCATAAAGGCTTATAAGCGCTTAGGTAGATAAAGCTTGGCATTGCTTCTCGCAAAGTTTTAAAGAGAGTGGCGTGTTTAACGATCTCTCTTGGGTGCCTTTCAGCTGCGTTAGGCGCGCGCTATAAATGCTAACGGTTAGGGTTCATTATGAGCACTCCTTCTTCCCGTCCACTATCCCCCCATTTGCAGGTCTATCGCTTCTCCATGTTGATGGCGATGTCGATTATTCATCGCATCACCGGTACGGGGTTATATTTTGGCTTTGCGTTGTTTGCATGGTGGTTGATCGCGGCCGCCACGGGGCATCAGGCTTATGAGGTGTTTTACAGCTATGCGGGCAGCATTGTGGGGCGCTTGGTGCTGTTTGCGGCCACATGGGGGCTGTTTCACCATATGTTTGGCGGCATTCGCCATTTGATTTGGGATACGGGCGCGGGGCTTGCTGTGCCCGCTGCTAAAAATATTGCACGTGTGTGTATCATATTACCACTTCTGCTCACCATTGGTGTGTGGGTGGTTGGCTATTGTGTGAAATAAGGGGACTATTATGAGCGGCGATTTTCTCACCCCAAATAAACGAATTTCCCATTATGGTTCGGCCAAATCGGGCACGCACCATTTTTGGCTGCAGCGCCTCACCGCCATTGCCAACATCGCGCTGAGTGCTGGGTTGGTATGGATTGTGCTCAAAGTGGTTGGCAAGCCCTATGCGGAAGTCATCACATTAATGAAGCACCCGCTGGTGGCCATCACGCTTTTGTTGTTTGCATTGAGCGTGACCACCCACATGCGCCTTGGTATGCAGGTGATTATTGAGGATTATGTGCATTGCGGTTGCAAAAAAACGGCGCTGATCATTTTCAATAATTTCTTCACTATCACGTTAGCCGTTGCGGCTGCGTTTTCTATTCTTAAAATTGCGTTTATGGGTTGAGATGCTTATAATTTTACCACAGCAACACGAGCGAATGCGAAGCGCGAAGCGTAACCAAGTGTTGACGCGCAGCGATTTAACACTTGAGAATAAAAAGATGAGGAGCTAATCGATGGCCACTGCAACTCCAGCCTATACATTTATCGACCACACCTTTGATGTTGTGGTGGTGGGCGCTGGCGGCGCTGGCTTGCGGGCAGCGGTTGGCTGTGCCGAAGCAGGCCTGAAAACGGCGTGTATTTCCAAAGTATTCCCCACCCGCTCGCACACTGTGGCGGCGCAGGGCGGCATTTCGGCGAGCCTTGGCAATATGGGTGAGGACAATTGGCGCTGGCATATGTATGACACCGTGAAGGGGTCGGATTGGCTCGGCGACCAAGACAGCATTGAATATTTGTGCCGCAATGCCCCCGCCGCTGTGTATGAGCTGGAGCATTGGGGTGTGCCATTCTCGCGCACCGAGGAAGGCAAAATTTATCAGCGTCCTTTTGGCGGCATGACAAAGAATTTTGGTGAAGGTGGCGCTGCGCAGCGCACGTGCGCGGCAGCGGATCGCACTGGCCACGCCATTTTGCACACGCTGTATGGCCAAGCATTGCGTTATAATTCCAACTTTTTCATTGAATATTTCGCGCTCGACCTGATCATGGATGATCAAGGTGTGTGTCGCGGCGTGACCGCCATGAAAATGGATGACGGCACCATGCACCGCTTCAATGCGCAAATGGTGATTTTGGCCACAGGTGGCTATGGCCGCGCTTATTTTTCTGCAACATCGGCACACACCTGCACGGGCGATGGCAATGCCATGGTGTTGCGCGCTGGCTTGCCATTGCAGGACATGGAGTTTGTGCAATTCCACCCCACCGGTATTTATGGCTCGGGGTGCTTGATCACCGAAGGCGCGCGTGGTGAAGGCGGCTACCTCACCAATTCCAAAGGTGAGCGCTTTATGGAGCGTTATGCACCATCGGCAAAGGATTTGGCTTCGCGTGATGTTGTTTCACGCGCCATGACCGTGGAAATTCGTGAAGGGCGCGGCGTTGGCAAGGATGCCGACCATATCCATTTGCATCTCGACCATCTCGACCCCGCCATTTTGCATGAACGCCTGCCAGGCATTTCGGAATCCGCCAAAATTTTTGCGGGTGTGGATGTCACCAAGCAGCCTATCCCTGTGATTCCCACCGTGCATTATAATATGGGCGGCATTCCCACCAATTACCACGGCGAAGTGCTCACCAAAGTGGGCACAAATGCGGATAGTGTGGTGCAAGGGCTGATGGCCATTGGCGAAGCGGCGTGCGTTTCAGTGCATGGCGCCAACCGTTTGGGTTCAAATTCTCTGATTGATTTGGTGGTGTTTGGCCGTGCTGCGGCGCTGCGTTGCGCTGAAATTCTTACAGCTGGTGCAAAACAGCCTTCTGTGAAAGCTAGCGATGGCGAGGCGGCACTTGCGCGGTTCGATCATTTCCGCAATGCCAATGGCAGCACACCCACAGCGGAATTGCGCGGCCGTATGCAACGCATCATGCAGGCCAATTGCGCGGTGTTCCGCACAGGCGATGTGCTGACAGAAGGTCAAACCAAAATCCACGATGTGTGGCGCGGCAATGATGATATTAAAGTGTCGGATCGCTCCCTGATTTGGAATTCCGACCTGATTGAAACGCTGGAATATGACAACCTCATTTGCCAAGCGGTGGTGACCGTGGAATCGGCATTGGGGCGGCAAGAAAGCCGTGGTGCGCATTCGCGGGAAGATTTTCCCGATCGCGATGATAAAAACTGGATGAAGCACACGCTTGCGTTTGCCGACACAACACAGCGCACGGTGACACTGGGCGACCGCCCCGTGCACACCTACACAATGAGCGACGAGATTGAATATATTAAACCAAAAGCACGCGTGTATTAATAGAGGCTGCACACAATGGTTGAACTTGCCCTGCCGAAAAACTCCACAATCACCCAAGGTAAAGTGTGGCCAAAGCCTGCTGGCGCCACACGGCTGAAGGAATATCGCGTGTATCGCTATGATCCTGATTTGGGCGAAAACCCACGGATCGACGTGTATTTCGTGAATCTCGATGATTGCGGCCCAATGATATTGGATGGTCTGGTCTATATCAAAACTAAAATAGATGCGGGGCTTACATTCCGCCGTTCGTGTCGTGAGGGGATTTGTGGTTCCTGCGCCATGAATATTGATGGCATGAACACGCTGGCCTGCACCAAAGGCATGGACGAAGTCAAAGGCGCCATCAAAATTTACCCGCTGCCGCACATGAGTGTGATCAAGGATCTGGTGCCAGACCTCACCAATTTTTATGCCCAACACGCCGCCGTGCAGCCCTATTTGCAAACCACCACTCCCACGCCTGAAAAAGAATGGCTGCAATCGAAGAACGACCGCGAAAAGCTGGATGGTCTGTACGAATGTATCCTCTGCGCCTGTTGTTCCACCTCATGCCCCAGCTATTGGTGGAATGGCGATAAATACCTCGGCCCAGCTGTGTTGTTGCAAGCCTATCGCTGGTTGATCGACAGCCGCGATGAAGCCACGGGCGCGCGCCTCGATTATTTGGAAGACCCCTTCCGCCTCTATCGCTGCCACACCATCATGAATTGCGCGCAAACCTGCCCCAAAGGACTCAATCCTGCTAAGGCAATTGCTGAAATCAAAAAAATGATGATTGAGCGGGCAGTTTGAGCCCCATAGAAAGTGAATTATGACCCAATCTGCTGATCAAATTGTTGAACGCCGCAGTTTGTTGCGATCAGTGCGCTTGTGGCGATTTTTGGCATTTGCGGTGCTGGTGGCTGCAGTGTTTTTATTCGGTAGCGCCACGGGTAAAAAAACCATGGCCAATATTGATGCGCCTTATATTGCGCGGTTCACCATTGCAGGTGTGATTACGGGGCAGCCTGAAACGCTAGAAGCGATTGAAGAGATGCGCACATCAAAAGCGGTGAAGGCAGTGATTCTGCATGTGAACAGCCCTGGTGGCACCACATCAGGCGCGGAAATTCTCTATGAAAAATTGCGTGAGTTGGCTGCAGAAAAACCTGTTGTGGCCTATGTAGACCATATGGCGGCTTCAGGCGGTTATATTGTGATTTTGGCAGCCGACCATATTGTCGCGCAGCAAAATGCGCTTGTAGGATCTATTGGTGTGTTGGTGCAATGGCCTGAATTTGCAGGTTTGTTGAAAACTCTGGGCGTGAAAATGGAGGAGGTGAAAAGTGCGCCTCTCAAAGCTGCGCCCAATGGATTTGAGCCCGCGAGTGATGAAGCGAAAGCTGCGATGCGCGCGATTGTCGAGGATTCTTACGGCTGGTTTAAATCGTTAGTACAAACCCGTCGTGGCATGGATGCTGATGGTTTGAAACTTGTGACAGATGGTCGAATTTTCACGGGGCGTCAGAGTTTGCCGCTCAAATTGATTGATTCGATTGGACAAGAATCGGTAGCCAAGCAATGGTTGGTTGAAAAAAAACAGGTAGATTCAAAGCTTAAGGTTGCAAATTGGGAAGCCAAAGAGGATTGGCAAGACAAATTTGAGAAGAAAATTACGCAATTCTCAAAAATAATGGGTTTAAGCGGTGTGTTTGGCGTAAATTCAGCACAATATTCGCTTGACGGGTTGGTGTCGGTCTGGAATCCTGCAAGCCACTAAAAACCTGTCAAAAACCAAGGAGGATCCATACAATGGCAAAAGCACCTAAAAAAGAAACCCAAGCCCTTATTAAATCAGAACTCGTTCATAAAGTTGCTGCAGGCAATTCCCACCTTTTGGTGAAAGACGTTGAAACTGTTGTGAATACAGTTTTGGATTCAATCGCTGGCGCATTGATTGATGGCGGTCGCGTTGAGCTCCGTAATTTTGGCACATTCTATGTAAAAGTCCGCGATGCGCGCGTTGGCCGCAATCCACGCACAGGCGAAGCTGTTAAAGTACCAGCAAAATCCGCCGTTGCATTCCGCGCTGGCAAAGATATGCTCGACCGATTGAATGCATAAGCGAATATAATGTGTTGAACAGAATTATCACCTATTTGGTTTTATTTCCCCTGTTCTTAGTGCTGCTGGCCTTCGTCTTTCTTAATCGGCATGGTGTAACACTTTACATCAATCCGCTTGAGTTTGGCGCAGTGCCAGCAGAACTGTTCTTACCCCTCGGGGTGATTATCATTTTGAGTGTATTTTTGGGCGCGCTATTGGGTGGAATCATTGTAAAACTCTCCAGCATGAAGCGTATGCGTGGGTTGAGAAAAGAAATTTCGGTACATAAAGTACGGGTGAATTCTGAACTCAATACCCCACCCGCGCCCCCATTGAGCTTGCCATGAGTGCGCTCATTAAAATTTGTGGCCTGCGCACGGCGCAAGATCTGGCGTGTGTAATCGAAGCGGGTGCTCAATTTGCAGGCTTTGTGCATTGCCTCGCCAGCCCTCGCCATTTGGAATTGCCCGAAATTGCCCCACTGGTGGCGCACGCACGCGGGCGTATTCACACTGTTGTATTGCTGGTGAACCCGACTATGGAACTGGTGCGCACAGTGGTGAATAGTGTTCAGCCTGATTATATTCAGCTGCATGGACAGGAAACGGCGCATGATATTGCTGCGATGAAAACAGCCTTCCCGTCGCTGAAAATTATCAAAGCCATTGGTATTGCAACGCAGGATGATGTGGCGCAACTGGCCGATTTTGCACAGGCGGACATGCTATTGCTCGATGCCAAACCGCCCAAGGATGCCCAACAAACGGGCGGGCATGGCGTGGCGTTTGACTGGCAATTGATTGCGGGTATTCAGCTAAATACTCCGTGGTTGCTGGCGGGTGGGCTTGCCCCTGAAAATGTGAGCGATGCTCTGCAGCGCACGCGCGCGCCTGGGGTGGATGTATCTAGTGGGGTGGAGCAAGGGCTTGGCGTCAAAAGCCATGCCAAAATTCGCGCGTTTATTCAGGCTGTGCAAAACTCATAATTTTGTGGTATTATGTGGCCCATGAAAAAAATTCTGCTCATCATCACTGGCGGTGTGGCCGCGTTTAAGGCACTTGAAGTGCTGCGCCAACTCAAGAAAAATGGCCATATTGTGCGCTGCATTCTCACTGCGGGCGCTCAGGAATTTATCACGCCGCTGAGTGTCGCGGCGCTCTCGGGTGAGCAGGCCTACACCACACTGTGGGATACCACGCAAGAGGCTGAAATTGGTCATATTCAGCTGGTGCGCTGGGCCGATGTAGTGGTGGTGGTGCCCGCAACCGCTAATTTTATCGCGAAAATGGCACATGGCTTGGCGGATGATCTGGCCAGCACCGCGCTTTTGGCCAATATCAACCCTGTCCTCATTGCCCCTGCCATGAATGTGCGGATGTGGGAGCACCCCGCAACATACGCGAATATGGCGCTTTTACGCGCGCGCGGCGTGCAAGTAATTGCGCCAGAAGTGGGTGAAATGGCGTGCGGCGAAGTGGGCGAGGGGCGCTTGGCAGCGGTGGAGGGAATTATTGCGGCGGTGCAAGCGGCGCTCAACCCCGATCACCCCCTCAAAGGCAAGCATATGATCATCACAGCGGGCGGCACGCGTGAGGCGATTGACCCTGTGCGGTTCATTGGCAATCATTCCTCGGGCAAACAGGGCTATGCAATCGCTACGGCGGCGCTACAGGCGGGAGCGCGCGTTACGTTGATATCGGCGCCCACAGGTTTAACCCCGCCGCCAGTGGCCAATTATGTGGCTGTGAGCGATGCCGCCAGCATGTTGGCTGCGGTGGAGCAGGCCTTGCCGGCCGATGTGTTTATTGGGGCAGCGGCCGTGGCTGATTGGTGCATGGCAGACCCCGCAGCGCAAAAGCTGAAAAAGAATGATGGGCAGGATGTGCTGACGCTGAACTTACGCAAAACGCCTGATATTCTTGCGCATGTGGCGCAGCACGCCAATCGGCCAGCATTAGTGGTTGGCTTTGCCGCGGAAACAGAAAATATGCTTGAAAATGCCCGCGCAAAATTGGTGAAAAAAGGCTGTGATTGGGTGCTGGCCAATGATGTGAGCGCCAACCAAGTATTTGGGCAGGACACCAACGCCGTGCATTTTATCGCGTATAATCTGCATGAAGATTGGGGCACGTTGCTCAAAATGCAGGTGGCGCAGCGATTAGTGGATAAAATCGCCGCGCATTTTCACAGTGTTTAAAATTATGAAATCTGGTCTTTTGATAGATTGCGCGAGGCGAACCATGCACTCGCACCTACAAGCCCTGCCAACACCAAGATAGAAGTGGGCAAATTTTTCTTTATGGTTATAAGGTAGGTTTTTACGAAGTGGATACTGCTTTCAATAGTACCTTTATTTTTTATAAAACCTTCGTATTCTTTCATATTAATTGTTGTTTTTGGGTTCATAACTAGTGCGGTTGACTTTGCGTTTGTAAGCTCAGTCGTTGCACCTGAGAAGAAATTACTTAAACTATTTAAAATTGTTGGCGACTTTTTTGCTTCAATTTTAGCATTTGTAATTTCGAGGTCTAATTTTGCAATTGTTGTCTTTATATCAGTTACGTATTGATTGTATTCGCTAAGTTCTTTGATGAGGATTGTCATTATAGGCTCCAAAATATATCTATTGAATAGAGATGTACTATGGCACAGCTGCGTGCAGAAGTAAAATCAAAATATTAAGTGCGGCGAGCACGCTTAGACTGAAGCTTTTAACGCCACATCCACTGCGGCAGCGCAATCGCGCCCTTCACGGATGGCCCATACCACAAGCGATTGGCCACGGCGCGCATCGCCCGTTGCAAATACTTTAGGGTGTTTGGTTGAAAACGCTTTTGCGTCGGCTTTGAGTGTGCCGTTGGCGTTGGCTTCAATGCCGAGCGCGTCGACAAATGTAGTGGTCATTGCGCCGCTGAACCCGATGGCCAGCAACACCAAATCGGCCTTGATATAAAACTCACTGCCTGCAATTGGCTGGCGTTTTGCATCCACACGCGCACATTTGATTTGGGTGGCAACGCCATTTTCACCTTCAATAGCAATGGTGGCAACAGCAAATTCGCGCTCTACGCCTTCAGCTTGGCTGGAGGATACCCGCATTTTGGTGGGGTAATAGGGCCAAACGGTGAGGACATCTTCTTTTTTGGGGGGCACGGGGCGAATATCGAGCTGAGTAACGGCCAACGCCCCTTGGCGGAAGGCTGTGCCCACGCAGTCGGAGGCTGTATCGCCGCCGCCGATCACCACCACATGTTTGCCAGTCGCGAAAATTTGTGTCTCATCGCCAATGCCTTGGCCTGATACTTTTTTGTTGGATTGCGTGAGATAGGGCATTGCATATTCTACGCCTTGCAGTTGTTGCCCTGGCAATTGCGGGTCTCGCGGGGCTTCCGCACCAATGGCCAAAATCACCGCATCATGATTATCCACTAGCTTTTGCGCCGATACACTGGTGCCAACATTCATATTATAGTAAAAAATCACACCTTCGGCTTCGAGCTGCGCAAGGCGGCGGTCGATCGTCCATTTTTCCATTTTAAAATCGGGGATGCCATATCGCAATAAACCGCCCGCTTTGGCTTCACGCTCATACACATGCACATTATGGCCGGCGCGCGCCAATTGTTGTGCGGCAGCCAAGCCTGCAGGGCCTGATCCGATGATGGCCACAGATTTGCCTGTTTTTACTTTCGCAGGTTTTGGCTGCACCCAACCTTCTTTCCATGCGCGCTCAACGATAGAATTCTCGATCGATTTAATGGTAACCGGTGCGCCTTCTAAATATAATGTGCAAGCATCCTCGCATGGTGCGGGGCAGGTACGACCTGTAAATTCAGGGAAGTTATTGGTGGAATGCAAATTATGGGCCGCATTTTGCCAGTCGGATTGATAGACCAAATCGTTCCAATCGGGGATTTGGTTATTCACAGGGCAGCCTGTGTGGCAATAAGGAATGCCGCAATCCATGCAGCGAGAGGCTTGCTTTTCCACATCGCGCGCTTCCATCGGCAAGGTGAACTCGCGGTAATGGCGGATACGATCCCCAGTTGGCTCATATTTTTGCTCCAACCGATCGATTTCTAAAAATCCTGTCACTTTACCCATGATACGCGTCCTTTACTCTGCTGCCACTGGAATCGCTAACCCTTCCCGCAAGGCGCGGGCATATTCAATTGGCATGACTTTCACAAATTTACCGCGATATTCCGCCCAATTGTGCAGAATGTCTTGGCCGCGCGCTGAACCTGTGCGTTTGACATGCGCAGTGATGAGCGCTTTGACTTGCTTCTCATCGTCAGACCCAATATGGCCTTGCACGTCCACTTTACCCTTAAATTCCACTTCGCCTTTGAGCAGTTCTGCCTCGGCCAAAACAGGCTCGAGATCCACCATCGCCATGTTGCAGCGCTGGGCAAAATCACCCGCTTCATCCAACACATAGGCGACACCGCCCGACATGCCCGCTGCGAAATTGCGGCCAGTTTGCCCCAAAATCAACACCAAGCCACCTGTCATATATTCGCAGGCGTTGTCACCCGTGCCTTCAACCACCGCGATTGCGCCTGAATTGCGCACTGCGAAACGCTCGCCCGCAACCCCTGCTATGTAGCATTCGCCCGCAATGGCGCCATAGAGCGCGGTGTTGCCTGCAATGATGGATTGGTGCGGCACAATGCGGGTGTGTGCATGTGGTTTGATGATGAGGCGCCCGCCTGAAAGGCCTTTGCCGATATAATCATTGCCTTCGCCCACCAATGTGAGGCTCACGCCTTTTGCCACCCATGCGCCAAACGCTTGGCCAGCCGTGCCGGTGAGGGTCACATCAATTGTGCCATCGGGCAGGCCTTTATGGCCATAGCGCATGGCCACTTGGCCTGAAATCATGGCGCCAGTGGAGCGATCCACATTGTGAATTGGCAGAGCAATTTTCACTTTTTTGCCTGTTTCAAGTGCAGCTTGCGCCTGCGCAATCATCTTGACATCCAGCACATTACTGATGGGATGCTCCTGCACAGCGCTGTGGCGCAGCTCATCAGCCGATTTCACTTCAGGTTTGTAAAACAGCTTGGTGACATCGAGTCCATGACTTTTTGCGGCCAATTTGCTTTTGTCTTGATCGAGGAACTCGGTAGCGCCAATGATCTCGCGCAGCGATTTCACACCCATTTGTGCCAGCAATTCACGCACTTCTTCCGCAACGAAGAAGAAATAGTTAATCACGTGCTCGGGCGTGCCTTTAAAGCGGCGGCGCAGTTCTGGGTCTTGCGTGGCCACACCCACGGGGCAGGTATTAAGGTGGCATTTGCGCATCATAATGCAACCCGCCGCAATGAGCGGGGCGGTGGCAAAGCCATATTCATCGGCGCCGAGTAGCGCGCCCACAACCACATCGCGCCCTGTGCGCAAGCCACCATCAACTTGCACCGCAACGCGGGAGCGCAGCTTGTTCATCACCAAAGTTTGCTGGGTTTCGGCAAGGCCAATTTCCCACGGCAAGCCAGCATGTTTAATCGCGGTGAGCGGCGATGCACCTGTGCCGCCTTCATAGCCCGCAATTACGATGTGGTCTGCACGCGCTTTGGCCACACCTGCGGCCACTGTGCCCACCCCAACCGATGAAACGAGTTTCACCGAAATATCGGCTTTTGGGTTCACGTTTTTGAGGTCGAAGATCAGCTGAGCAAGGTCTTCAATCGAGTAAATATCGTGGTGTGGTGGTGGTGAAATCAGCCCAACACCTTGCGTGGAGAATCGCACGCGCGCAATCACGGCATTCACTTTGTGGCCTGGCAATTGCCCGCCTTCGCCTGGTTTTGCCCCTTGCGCCACTTTAATTTGTATTTGGTCGGCACACACCAAATATTCGGTGGTGACCCCAAAACGACCAGATGCCACCTGTTTGATGGCGCTACGCATATTGGGTTGGCCAGGCAGCGGATACAGCCGTTCTGGCTCTTCCCCACCTTCGCCGGTGTTGGATTTGCCGCCGATTGCGTTCATCGCTTTGGCCAAGGTGGTGTGCGCCTCGCGGCTGATCGAGCCGAAGGACATCGCGCCTGTGGCGAAGCGTTTGACGATTTCAGATGCGGGTTCCACCTCATCAAGCGGGATAGGTTTGCGACCAAAATCGGCAGCGGATTTGATTTTGAATAGCCCACGTATGGTGGCGCGTTTTGCGTCTTCCTCATTCACCTGTGCCGCAAATGCGCGGTATTTTTCAGGCAGATTGGCGCGCACAGCATGTTGTAAATTGGCCACGCTATCGGGTGCCCACACATGTTGCTCGCCGCGCATGCGCAGGCCATATTCGCCACCAACATCCAGTGCACCTTCAAGCTCGGGTATGTTACCAAATGCGCGCTTATGGCGTTCAAAGGTTTCGATTGCCACTTCATCCAGCCCCACGCCTTCAATCGATGTGGCAGTGCCGAAGAAGAATTCATCCACAAAGCTTTGTCCTAAGCCGATGGCGTCAAAAATTTGCGCCCCGCAATAGGATTGATAGGTGGAAATGCCCATTTTCGACATCACCTTCAGTAGGCCTTTGTCGATGGCTTTGATGTAGCGATACACCAACTCTTGTTCAGAAATATTGGCGGGCATGTCTTTTTTCATGCTCAACACAGTTTCAAACGCCAAATAGGGGTTGATCGCCTCGGCGCCAAAGCCTGCCAAACACGCAAAATGATGCACCTCACGCGCCTCGCCCGTTTCCACCACAAGGCCAACAGATGTGCGCAAACCCTTGCGGATCAGGTGATTATGCACGCCAGATGTGGCCAAAAGCGCGGGAATCGCCACACGCGCCTCGCCCACTAAACGGTCGGACAGCACAATGATGTTGTGGCCAGCGCGCACAGCATCCTCGGCTTTTTGGCACACACGCGCTAATGCAGCGCGCATGTTTTCAGCGCCGCGCTCTATGGGGTAGGTGAGGTCGAGCGTGATGGTGAGAAAGTAATTCTCCGCAATGGCGGAAATACCCTGAATTTTCTCAAGATCGATGTTGGTGAGAATGGGCTGGCGCACTTCCAAGCGTTTTTGTTTGGAATAGCCTTTGAGGTCAAATAAGTTCGGGCGCGGGCCAATAAACGACACCAGCGACATCACATGCTCTTCACGGATCGGGTCGATGGGCGGGTTTGTCACCTGCGCAAATTTTTGCTTGAAGTAATTATACAGCAATTTTGAGCGATCCGACATCGCCGCAATTGGGGAATCATTGCCCATCGAGCCAATAGCTTCTTGGCCAGTGGCGGCCATCGGCGCCATGATCAGTTTGATATCTTCTTGGCTGTAGCCAAACGCCTGCTGGCGGTCGAGCAGCGATGTGGGGGTTTTCCAGCTTGTACCCGCCATTTCAGGTAGGTCTTCCAACACCATTTGGGTGTTGTCGAGCCATTTTTGATAGGGATTAATGGCGGCAAGCGTGTCTTTGAGCTCTTCATCACTCACTATGCGGCCTTGCTGAGTGTCGATCAACAGCATTTTGCCGGGCTGTAAACGCCATTTTTTAACGATCTTCTCCTCAGGCACTTCCAGCGCGCCCATTTCAGAGGCGAGGATCACCATATCGTCATCTGTCACCAAATAGCGGGCAGGGCGCAAACCGTTACGATCGAGCGTGGCACCAATTTGGATGCCATTTGTGAACGCCACAGCGGCAGGGCCGTCCCATGGTTCCATCAACGCCGCATGATATTCATAAAATGCGCGCTGCTCATCACTCATCAGCGGATTGCCCGCCCACGCTTCGGGGATCATCATCATCACCGCATGAGGGAGCGAATAACCGCCCTGCACAAGAAATTCCAGCGCATTATCAAAACATGCAGTGTCAGACTGACCTTCCCATGAAATGGGCCATAGCTTTTCAATATCATCGCCAAATAGCTCGGATGCGCAGTTCGATTGCCGCGCCGCCATCCAGTTCACATTGCCGCGCAGGGTGTTGATTTCGCCATTATGCGCCACCATGCGGTAAGGGTGGGCGAGCGACCACGCCGGGAATGTGTTGGTTGAAAAGCGTTGATGCACAAGGCCGATGGCGCTTTCAAAGCTTTCATCACGCAAATCGGCATAATATTGGCCCAATTGACCCGAAAGGAACATGCCTTTATACACAATGGTGCGGCAGGAAAGCGACACCACATAAAAGCCCTTACTGGCCTCATTTTGCCAATTATACACCGCATTGGTGAGCATTTTGCGCATGAAATAGAGCGCGCGTTCAAAATCCGCCTCATCGGCAGCAGCGGCGCCACGACCAATAAACACCTGCCAATGGCGTGGTTCAGTGGTTTTTACGGTTTCGCCCAAGCCCTCAGCCGAGGTGGGCACTTTGCGCCAACCCAGCACTTTATGGCCACGTTCAATGGCAACGGCTTCAATTTCGGTTTTGATCTTGGCTTCCACGGCATCATCATGCGGCATGAAAATATGGCCAACGCCATAATGCCCCGCTTCTGGCAGAGAGAACCCTAATGATTTGGCTGATTTAGCAAAGAAGCTATGCGGAATCTGCACAAGTATGCCTGCACCATCCCCCGCGTGAGGGTCTGCGCCCACAGCACCGCGATGCTCTAAATTGCACAACATTTTGAGCGCATTTTTCACAATCTCATTCGACTTCTTGCCCTTAATATGCGCAACAAAGCCGACACCACACGAGTCATGCTCGTTTGCAGGGGTATAAAGCCCCTGTGCGGCGGGCATACCATGGGCACGGCCGTTTATTACTGGGAGTGAAGACGCATTCTCATGAGTAAGCATTGTGACGCCATATGTTGCTGGTAAAGCCATTGTTCTGCCACATTGCTATGCAGCATAACCGCACGCTCTTACTACGGATATGCACATTTGACAAAGGATTTTTTGCTGCTGACAGGCGCAGAATTTTAGCATAGGGTGGCTTCGTTATTTCCCCTCTCCCCTTGCGGGAGAGGGTGCCCTGAAAGGGCGGGTGAGGGGTTACTTGACTGTTTTATGAGAAAACCCCTCATCCGTCAGCTTCGCTGCCACCTTCTCCCGCAAGGGGAGAAGGGTTTCTACTACAACCCAAGGAACACACACATGACAATCGCAATTGGCCACGCATTCCCTAACGATATTACTCTGCGCATTAACACCGATGAAGGCCCTGTGGCCAAAACCACTGGCGAGCTGTTCGCAGGCAAAAAAGTGGTGTTGTTTGGTGTGCCGGGCGCGTTTACGCCCACTTGCCATCGCAACCATTTGCCAGGTTATGCCAAGGCTGCGGCCGCCATCAAGGCCAAAGGCGTGGATTTGCTAGCAGTAGTGGCGGTGAATGATGTGTTTGTGATGGACGCATGGGAAAAAGCATCTGGCGCGGGCGATAAAATCCAGTTTTTGTCTGATGGAAACGCCGATTTGGCAAAAGCGCTTGGCCTTGCGCTGGATGGTAGCGGCTTTGGCCTTGGCACTCGCTCGCAGCGCTTTTCAATGGTAATCGATAATTTGGTTGTGAATCAGCTGTTTGTGGAAGATGTGCCTTCCAATGCCGATATTTCTGGCGCGGAGAAAATGCTAGAAGTGTTGTGAGGCCCGCACGTCATGGTCGGGCTTGACCCGACCATCTTCTTAAGTAGATCCTCGGGTCTTCGCCCGAGGATCTACTTAAATTTAAGCCACTTTATCCAGCCCATAGAGCGTGTGTAACGTGCGCACGGCCAGCTCGGTGTAGGCTTCTTCAATCAAAATCGATACTTTGATTTCGGAGGTGGTGATTGCTTGAATATTGATGCCTTTTTCGGCCATTGCCTTGAACATGCTGGCGGCCACCCCTGCATGGGTGCGCATCCCCACGCCGATAATCGACACTTTCACCACATCTACATCGCCGCGTAATTCTGCATAATTGATATTGGCTTGTTCCGCCTCAATCACGGCACGCGCGCGGGCATATTCCGCACGCGGTACGGTGAAAGTCATGTCGGTGGTTTTGCCATCGGCTGAAATATTCTGCACGATCATATCGACATTCACATTCCCCTCAGCCAGTGGGCCAAATACGCCCGCAGCCACGCCAGGCTTATCTTGCACGCCCAGCAAGGTGATTTTGGCTTCGTCTTTTGAGAAGGCAATGCCGCTCACGGTGTTGTTTTCCATAATATCCTCCTCATCGCACATTAATGTGCCATTGAATGTTGTTTGTGATGCGTCATCGAAGCTGGAGCGCACCAGCACGGGCACGCGGTGCACCATGGCCATTTCCACGCTACGCACTTGCAGCACTTTGGCGCCAAGGCTGGCCATTTCCAGCATTTCTTCATAGGAGATTTTATCGAGCCGCTTGGCTTTTGGTGCCACGCGCGGGTCGGTTGTGTAAATGCCGTCCACATCGGTGTAAATATCGCAGCGATCGGCCTTCACAGCGGCGGCCAGCGCCACGGCGGAGGTATCCGAGCCACCACGCCCCAATGTGGCGATGCGGTTGCCCGCTGCCACGCCTTGGAAGCCCGTAATCACCGCCACTTCGCCTGTATCGAGCGCCGCACGTAAGGCGCTGCCATCAATATTGGTGATGCTGGCTGCCCCATGGGCGGAATCGGTTTGCAGCGGCACTTGCCAGCCTTGCCAGCTGCGCGCCTTGAGCCCCAGCGATTGCAACACAATGGCCATAAGCCCTGCGGTCACTTGTTCGCCTGAGGCCACAACGGCGTCATATTCTTTGGGGTCATACAGCTCCGAGGCTTCCTTCACCCATGAAACCAACTGGTTGGTGGCGCCCGACATTGCCGAAACCACCACAGCCACCTTGTGGCCAGCTTCCATTTCGCGCTTCACATGTAACGCGGCATTTTTAATGCGCTCCACATTCGCCACCGAGGTGCCACCAAATTTTAGAACCAGATACATGTTTTATTCTCATGCTATGTGTATTATGGTGCAATGCGTTATTCCATTTGCACACAAAAGGCAAGCCATGTCGCTACACACAGAAAATTTTGATAAACTGGCCAATGAATGGTGGGACGAAAACGGCCCCATGCGCCCATTGCACCAAATGAACCCCGTGCGGTTGAAGTTTATTCGCGATGCGGTGATGGCGTCACTTCCTTCTCCCTTGACGGGAGAAGGTGATTTGCGCAGCAAATCGGATGAGGGTGAAACACGCACACCACCCTCACCCACCCCTTCATTCGGGGTATTACCCCTCATCCCTCTCCCGTCAAGGGAGAGGGGTTTATTTTCCCACCTCACCGCCCTAGACGTTGGCTGTGGTGCGGGGTTGCTCACCGAGCCGCTGGCGCGCATGGGGTTTGCCACCACGGGGTTGGATTTATCGGCGCCGAACATTGAAATTGCCAAAAAACGTAATGCCGAACAAGGGCTAGGCATCACCTATGGCAGCTATGATGCCAGTGAATTGATCGCCAAAGGCCAGCAGTTTGATGTAGTGTGCGCGTTGGAAGTGATCGAGCATGTGGGCGACCAAGCCGGCTTTGTGAAGATGTGCGCTGATTTAACGCGCCCAGGCGGCTTGGTGTTTTTCTCCACGCTCAATAAAACCATTTGGTCGTATTTATTGGCAATTTTGGGGGCAGAATATGTGCTGCGCTTGCTGCCCATCGGCACGCATGACCATTCATTATTCGTAGCGCCACACACGTTGAAAGGTTGGATGAGCGATGCAGGCATCATGCCCACAACCACTCTCGGCATGCAGTATAACCCGCTGATGGGCACATGGAAAACAGGTGCCGACACCAGCGTGAATTATATAGTGGTGGGGATCAAATCATAACCGTCATGGTCGGGCTAGACCCGACCATCAACTTAAGTAGATCCTCGGGTCTAGCCCGAGGATAACGGTTGTTTATCAATACCGGTAATGATCTGGCTTGAATGGGCCGGCGGCTGGAACTGTAATATATTCAGCTTGATCTTTGGTGAGCGTTGTCAGTTTCACGCCCAATTTATCCAAATGCAATGCGGCCACTTTTTCATCCAAATGCTTTGGCAACACATAGACTTGCACGCCATATTTGCCGTTGTCTTTGTTGGTCCACAATTCAATTTGCGCCAACACTTGGTTGGTGAAAGAGGCAGACATCACAAAGCTGGGGTGGCCAGTGCCGCAGCCCAAGTTTACCAAGCGGCCTTCTGCCAACAAAATTAAGCGTTTGCCATCAGCAAATTCAATTTCGTCTACTTGTGGCTTCACATTGTGCCATTTCATATTGCGCAAGCCAGCCACTTGAATTTCAGAGTCGAAGTGGCCAATGTTGCACACAATCGCGCGGTCTTTCATTGCACGCATGTGGTCAACGGTGATCACGTCTTTATTGCCAGTTGCAGTCACAAAAATATCGGCCACTGGTGCAATTTCTTCCATGGTGAGCACTTGATAGCCGCTCATTGCTGCTTGCAATGCGCAAATTGGGTCGATTTCTGTCACAATCACGCGGGCGCCTTGGCTACGGAGCGATTCAGCAGAGCCTTTGCCCACATCACCATAGCCGCACACAACAGCGATTTTGCCGGCCATCATCACGTCGGTGGCGCGTTTAATGCCATCGACCAGTGATTCACGGCAGCCATAAAGGTTGTCGAATTTTGATTTTGTTACAGAGTCATTCACGTTGATGACAGGGATCAGCAATTTACCGTTTTTCGCCATTTCGATCATGCGATGTACGCCTGTAGTGGTTTCTTCCGAAACGCCAACCACGTTTTTCAGCAATTCAGGATATTTTTCGTGCATGTGCAGGGTTAAATCGGCACCATCATCGAGAATAATATTTGGCAACCAGCCATTTGGGCCTTTAATGGTTTGCTCAATGCACCACATATATTCGTCTTCGGTTTCACCTTTCCACGCAAACACAGGAATACCAGCGGCGGCAATTGCGGCGGCGGCTTGATCTTGTGTTGAGAAGATGTTGCAAGAACTCCACCGCACTTCAGCACCCAAAGCAATGAGTGTTTCAATCAGCACAGCGGTTTGAATGGTCATGTGCAAACAGCCTGCAATGCGCGCGCCTTTAAGCGGTTTGGAAGCACCAAATTCAGTGCGCAACGCCATCAAACCAGGCATTTCAGTTTCGGCAATTGTGATTTCTTTACGACCCCAATCGGCAAGGGACATATCGGCCACTTTGAAGTCGCCATTGTCGTTAAGTGTTTTTTGTACTGCTTGCATGATGTGCCCCTGCGTATGTGTAAAGTGATGCGCAGGTGTTAGCAGAACGCCGCGTCACTGGCAATGGCCATGTGCCAAAAATTGTGGTAGGCTTTGGCACATATAAGGCAATCGATTGATATGATGAACACTCTGTTTGGACATTTTAAGATTTTGCACGGTCACACGGGGCTGCTTGTCGCGGTTTCGGGCGGGCTGGATAGCATGGTGCTGCTATACGCGCTGCAGGCGTGGTGCATGGCAACACCAAATGCACCGCCACTCTATGCAGCAACGGTGAATCATCATTTGCGAGAAGGGGCGCAGGCGGAAGCGAAAATGGTGGCAGCTTATTGCGTGCAGCTGGGTGTGCCGCACACAATTTTGCACTGGCACCATGAGGAAAAACCCACCGCACGGCTGATGGAGCAGGCGCGTGCTGCGCGTTATGCATTGTTAGCACAACATGCACATGAATGCGGTGCAGATATAGTTGTGTCTGCCCATCATGCAGACGACCAAGCCGAAACATTTGTTATGCGATTGCTGCGTGGCTCTGGCCTCACGGGGCTTTCTGCAATGCATAGTCTGCGGCATTTATCGGGGGATGTGCTGCTAGCGCGGCCATTTTTGAGCGTAGCCAAGAAGCAATTGCGGGCAATTGCTTTAGAACAGAATATTCCGTATGTGGAAGATCCTTCAAACGATGACACCAATTTTGAGCGGGTGCGGGTGCGCGATGCGATCAAATCGATGGCATTTGGAGAGTCTCATTTGTCGCTGGCATTGCAGCGGTTGCAGCGGGCCGAACATGCGTTGCAAGACGTAACAGCGAGTTTTATGGCGCATTGTGTGCATGAAGGCGATGCGGTGAAGCTGCAACGTGCCCTGTTCGACTACGCGCCAGAAGATGTGCAAATTCGCATACTTGCGCAGCTGTTGCATGATAATGCAACGGAATATCCGCTTTCTCTCGCCGCGCTAGAGCGCCTCCACCATGAGCTGTTGTATGATGAAGGCACAACCATCCGCCGCACATTGGGTGGCTATGTGGTGAGCCTCTCGTCCAAGTGGTTGAAGGTGGCGCGTGAGGGCAGTAGACAGAAACTCTCTAAATTATGATTCTGCTGAAGGCTTCGGATGATTCAATGCTGATATGAATTTTGATGATAAAGCCGCGCTTACTAAAAGGGCTACAGTGCATAAGCCAGCGGAAGTTTTAAAGGCGCTTGCGATCATATTGAAAGCAATGCTCTGAAATCTAGCCGTAACTACATTCGGTGATAAATTTGCTCTTAGGTGAGTCATCACCTCATTTAAGGCCGTTGTCATCTCTTGTTTGTTGTAAATACCCTTTGTAGTTAGCAACCCACCGATAGTATACTCTTGATGAAAAATCAAACCACGCAAATTAATAGCGGCCCGCATTCCTTTGTCTGTAATTTTATGAAAATGTAATACCTGTCTATCAACTTCTTTAATGTTCGTGTAAAGTGGAGCTGTATTATTTATAAACCCAATTCCTTTTTGAAAATGCTGATTATTAAATATTTCTTGTGCGAGCGGTGAGAGTTTTATATTAGCACGAACTGCATCATACATCACATTATATCCAAAATAACTATCACTTGCTTCAGATAGCAAACGGTAAGTGCCCTGTCAATGACAGCCCTTATATTCAAAAATTCTTTCTAAACCCACTGGCAAAATTGCAATTATGCCCTATATAGGCTACAGGACGCTTTCACACGCTCATACAAGGCCAGCATATGCCACAGAATTTACGGAATTTCGCACTTTGGGTGATTGTTGCCCTGTTGCTTGTGGCGTTGGCCACTGTGTTTCAAGGCGCTAACCAGAAGGGCGTGAACACCGCTGAGGTGAGCTATTCACAGTTTTTGTCGGATGTGGATTCGGGTCGTGTGCGCGATGTGACCATTGTTGGGCGCGATATTGTGGGGCACACCATGGAAGGGCGTGGCTTTAATGTATATGCACCAGAAGATTCCAGCCTGATTTCGCGCTTGAATGCCAAAGGCGTGGTGATTTCAGCGCGCCCAATTGGCGATAATGTATCGTTTATCAGCGTGCTGATTTCGTGGTTCCCCATGATATTGCTCATTGGTGTATGGATTTATCTGATGCGCCAAATGAATGGTGGCGGTGGCAAAGCCATGGGCTTTGGCCGTTCTAAAGCCAAAATGCTGACCGAGCAAAACACCAAGGTAACATTCGATGATGTGGCGGGCGTGAACGAAGCCAAAGAAGATTTGGAAGAAATTGTGGACTTTTTGAAAGAACCACAAAAATTCCAGAAATTGGGCGGCAAAATTCCACGTGGCGTGCTGCTGATTGGCCCTCCCGGAACCGGGAAAACCTTGCTGGCCAAAGCAATTGCTGGTGAAGCTGGTGTGCCATTTTTCACCATTTCAGGCTCCGATTTTGTCGAGATGTTTGTTGGTGTGGGTGCGTCGCGCGTGCGGGATATGTTTGAGCAAGCCAAGAAAAACGCGCCATGTATCATATTTATCGACGAGATCGACGCTGTTGGGCGCCACCGCGGCGCAGGCCTTGGCGGCGGCAATGACGAGCGCGAGCAAACCCTCAACCAGTTGCTGGTGGAGATGGATGGCTTTGAGCCCAATGAAAGCATTATTTTGATTGCGGCTACCAATCGCCCCGACGTGCTCGACCCAGCATTGCTGCGCCCAGGCCGTTTTGACCGCCAAATTATGGTGCCAAACCCCGATTTGGTGGGGCGTGAACAAATTCTCAAGGTGCATGTGCGCAAAGTGCCACTCGCACCCGATGTGGATTTGAAAGTGCTTTCACGCGGCACACCGGGCTTTTCAGGCGCCGATTTGATGAATTTGGTGAATGAAGCCGCATTGTTGGCCGCGCGTCGCAATCGGAATATTGTGAGCATGAAAGAATTTGAAGACGCTAAAGATAAGGTGATGATGGGTGCTGAACGCCGCACCTTGGTGATGAGCGAGGATGAAAAAGCGCTGACGGCCTATCATGAAGGTGGTCATGCGATTGTGGCAATGAACGTGCCCTCCAGCGACCCTGTGCATAAAGCCACAATCATTCCGCGTGGGCGTGCATTGGGTATGGTGATGCAGTTGCCAGAACGCGATAAAATGTCGATGTCCTACGTGCAAATGACCTCGCGTTTGGCTGTTTTAATGGGCGGCCGCGTTGCAGAGGAGTTGATTTTTGGCGTGGATAAAATCACCTCGGGGGCCTCTAGCGATATTGAACAGGCCACAAAATTGGCGCGCGCTATGGTGACACGCTGGGGTTATTCTAAGGTGCTGGGCACGGTGATGTATGGCGATAATCAGGAAGAAGTGTTTCTGGGTTATTCTATGGGCAAAAACAACACGGTTTCCGAAAATACCGCACAGAAAATTGACGAGGAAGTGCGCAAGTTAATTGATGAAGGCTATCAAGCCGCCAAGAAAATTTTGACAGCGCAATCTAAAGATTTGGAAATATTGGCGCAAGGCTTGTTGGAGTATGAAACGCTTTCGGGTGAGGAAATCAATAATTTGATCAAGGGCATTCCGCCCGTACGCAATGCAGATGATGTGAATGTGACACTGAAAAGCCGCAAGTCTTCATCTGTCCCCACCACGGCCAAAAAACCACGCGCCAAAAAAGCCGCCCCGCCAGAGGATGAAGCGCCTAAGGGGTGAGCGTGCTGTGACACAAACATCACACCTTATCTTTGAACATATTGTAGGCCGTGCGCCCACCATCGTGTGGTTGTGCGGCTATCGTTCCGATATGGGCGGTAATAAGGTGCAGGCGCTTAAAGCTTGGGCACAGGCGCAAGGCGTGGGGTTTTTCTGCTTTGATTATTCTGGACATGGCGCTTCAGGTGGGCGGTTTGAAGATGGCACAATTTCGCTGTGGTTGGCGCAGGCGCAGGCCATGATCGCCCAGCATTTGCAAGGCGCGTGTATCATTGTGGGTTCATCAATGGGTGGCTGGCTTGCGTTGCGTTTGGCAGAAATGCCTGAGATTGCAAATCAATTGCAGGCGATGGTGTTACTGGCCCCCGCACCTGATTTTACTGAAGATTTAATTTGGCAACGACTCACACCTCAGCAGCAGGCACATGCGGCGCGCGTTGGTTATTTTGAAGAACAATCCGACTATTCCGCTCAGCCGAACCGTTTCACCATGACATTTATTGAAGATGGCCGCACGCAATGCGTGCTCAATCGCCCCTATACAGCGCCCTGCCCTGTACACATATTGCAAGGCAGTGCCGATACCGACGTGCCGCCAGCTCATGCTATGAAATTAATGGCGCATTTGGGCACCGCCAACGTTCAGTTGACATTGATCCATGATGGCGACCATCGCCTAAGTCGCCCAGAGGATATTGCGGTGCTATTGCGCTTTGTGGGTCATTTGGCAGGGGCGTAAGTGGTGCTTCCATCAGGTTTGCGCATCGGTAACCGCACCCATTTTGGGCGCACAAACAAAAATTGTATGTAGCGCGCGGGCCGCCAATTCATGATGATATGATTCATATATAATGGCCCCAAAATGCTGATGCATGCCAACAGGATCAGGCTAATATTCGGTGCAAATTGCACTAAACCTATGGCTTTTAAAATATGCTGAAAGGGTGTTTTGAACAAAAAGAATGCAAGAAAAATTTGTAATGAGTTCTGGCCGCAATAGTGCAGGAATGTGTTGGCATATCGATGTGAATAGGCTGAAATCACAGCGATAAACGCGCCTACGCCAACCCAAGAGAGCAACATACGTGATGTTGAATTCACATACTGCAGCAAGAATGTGCTATCAATATGTTTGCCAGTGCGTATCATGCCCAATTCGATGGCGACATTGGCAAGTACAATGAAGATGCAGAGCCAAATTATGCTGGATGCTGGGCGCGTGGCGTAGCGTTTTGCACCAATTAATATAAACGGTGCTGCATACACACCTACTACAAAATATACCCAATATAGGGCAAATTTATCGATAAGAAGAGCGCCAACAGATATGGAGGCTAGATTTAAAGTCGCTGCGAGTATAATAATCGTAACAGCATTAAACCACGCCATTAGCCGTGTGATTGCAAAAAATAGGCCCAACATATAGATAAACCACAAGGTTGTGGTGGGCTCAATTATGTTTGAAAGAAAATATTCTGTAAATGAGCCAATATTACCAGAGGAACGAAGTGCCGACTGGATGACTAGCCATATGGCGTAAAAATAAGTAAAATGCAGCAATTTTGAATTGATAATATCTCGCCAGGAAGATGTAAGCGCTTTTGCAAAAAATAAGCCAGAAAGTGTGAAAAACAACGGCATGCGCACAGGTTGTAGCATGAGGATGACACGGTTCATCCAATCTGGCGTGCCGCCTACGAGTTCAATCCCTAAGCCTGAATGCATAATCACTACCAGAATGATGCTGATTCCTTTGGCGCAATCAATCCAATTTATGCGATCTTTGTTCATGGCAGGCACTCGCAAATAATAAAGAGTTTGGATTATGTTATAATAACTCTTTATTGTAAATTATAATTTAAGATTAATATTAATACTTAAAGTTTTAAATATTCTTATTTAATGGTGCGCTTTGACAACTGTTCAATTTCTAACACATGTTTTATTGTAATAGGTCCTACAATACGTTTAAGAATCTTGCCATCAGCACCAATCACATAGGTTTCGGGCATGCCATACACGCCCCAATCGATTCCTGTGCGGCCCGTGAGATCGGTTATAATGCCAGTGTATGGGTTGCCATGTGTTTTTAAAAATGTGCGGGCATTTTGCGCACTATCCTTGCGATTAATGCCATAAATTGGCACGCCAGATGCAGCGATGCTTACCAAAACCGGGTGTTCCTCACGGCAAGGGCCACACCAAGACGCCCAAAAATTCACCAGCTTAATGTGGTCATTTTTCAAATCATCCGCAGTGAATGTGGGGAATGGCGGAGCGCCAGCTTCCGCTGGCAACGCCACAACTTCAAATGCAGGGGCCAATTTGTTGATAAGTGCTGAAGGTAGCAGGCTTGGGTCACCTTTTTTGAGCATAAAATAAAACAAAGACAGCAGCGCCATAGCGGTGGCGGCCACCAACACGAGAATCACTACAGATTTTTTATGCACTGGGGTGTTCATGTTTCACCATATTCAAGTGTTGGTTCAGGTGGCGAAAGCGCAGCCATTGCGCTACACCTAAAATGGCCAAAACCATAGCGGCACTGGCATAGGATGCAATAATGAAAGCGCTATAATCCGCCATTAATTCCCCCCATGTGTGTAACCACGGCGCTGGCTAGCGTGGAGTTTGAGTGCGAGCAATTCATTGCGCAGGCCAAATAGAATGAAACTTGTGGCGAGTAATGTGCCGCATGCCGCCATGTAAAGCAGAGGATAAAGAAATTCGGGCGCAAGCGCGGCGCCGCCACTACGCAGCACGCTGGCGGGTTGATGCAATGTATTCCACCATTCCACCGAGAATTTGATGATCGGGATATTGATGAACCCCACCAGTGTAACCACCGCCATAATGCGTGTAGCCGAGGCCATGCCTGCAAAGCTACGCCACAGCAGCACGAGTGCTACATAAAGCAAAAATAGCACGAGCATGGAAGTGAGGCGCGCATCCCACACCCACCAGGCGCCCCACATGGGTTTGCCCCACAATGAGCCTGTGATGAGGCAAATCCCACATACACACATGCCAACGGGCGCGCAGGCTTTGGCCACCACATCAGTTAGCGGGTTGCGATATATTAGAGACAGAACACTCATGAGAGTCATCAGCACATAAATACCCATACTACCCCATGCGGTGGGCACATGCACAAACATGATCTTTGCTGAATTGCCTTGTTGGTAATCGGGTGGGGTTTTGGTGAAAATCCACCACAGGCCAGCGGCGATGAGCACCAATGACAGCACAAACATGGGCATACACCAGCGATTGATGAAACTGAGAAGCGCAGAAGGAGCGGGGAATGTAAGCATGATGACCGTGCCAAAACTATGCGCACAATAGCGAGTGTTACGAAAATTGCAACATCAACATAAGGCTTGACGAGGTGCATAAGCGTGTGCTTTTTCCCATATTAGTAATTAAAAGGATAATGAAATGACATCTGCGTTTGATGTATGCAACAGCATGTATGCTGAATTTAGTAAAGTAAAATTAGAATTAGAAATTAAATTTATGGATTATGAACATAATGTTCATAAAAGAAATAGCATTTCTAGGTCTTCTGGTGAAATTATGAAAGTTCTTTCAGAACATACTGCAAATACCCATAAATTTAAAGATATTGATATGCCAATTCTTCAATCTGGGTATGATTTGTTTGTTTCAAAACTGAAAGATTTGTATTCAAAACAAAAATCATGCGATGGGCTTTTAAAGAATTCAATCTGGCATTATCGTGTTGGGCTACATAATGTTACAAATATGCCATTAAGATTATTGATTGGTGCTTTGGCATTATTTGGCGTTGAACGGGCGGTTCGCAAGCCTGATGCAGCTGCATAATTTAGCGCGCTAGCACTATGCGCACAATTGCAGGCGTGGCGAAAATTGCAATAAGCCCATAGAGCAAAGCAAGTCCAAACAGGCCCGACATTGCCGCTGTGAAAATTGCAGGGTCGCTGGCGGCGGAAATGCCAAAAATCAGCACCGGCACGCACAATGGCAGCACCAAAAGGCTCGAGAGAACGCTACCACGCGGCAGAGCCAAATTTACGGCAGCGCCAAGGCTGCACAGGGCTGAAATGGCGAGGGTGCCAACCATTAAGCTGGCCAGCAGCGCCAGCACTTGCGCCATATGCACATCGAACGCCACCGCCAAAATGGGGGTGATAGCGGCCAATGGCACACCATAGAGCATCCATGCGATGGCGATTTTCCCCGCACTATAGTGCCATAATGGCAGGTGCGAGGCGGGGATCAGCTCCAGCGTGCCGTCATCTAAATCATCGTGGAATAGCGTGTTCATGGCCAGCACTTGAACGAGCATGGCGTTGAACCACATGGCGCGCAGAGCAATTTCGCGCAATTGCGCCAGCTCATTGCCAAATGCAAAGGGCAACAGCAGCACTAATGTTGCAAACATCGCTGTGGTGTGCGCCCACGCCATGCCCCCGCGCGCTGCGGTGCGTGTTTCAACGGAAAACCAAGTGAGAAGCGGTGAAGACATGTTTGGATCGGGTGTTATTGTGGGGCGATATCGGTGATAAAGCCACTTATAACAGCAAGTCGTGCCAATGTCATGCGCTCCACCTTTAATTCATCAGCAATGCGTTGGCGAATGCGCAGCATGTCCTCCTGCATGGGTTGTTGCCATGCCGAAAAGCCGCCTGCTTGCAGCGCCGCACGTGTGATATTATGCTGCGCGCGAGTGATGTCGTGCATCATGCGGGCTTGCGCCAGTGTATCGTGATAGGTTTCACTCGCAATCGTTTTGGTTTTTTGCAACAGTTCTGGCACTAAAAATGCTTGAGAAACTGCGGTCCATGTATTGATCACTTGCGCCATGGGGGCGGTGGTGGCCTGTTGAATGCGAATGAGTTCGGGTGCATTGTCGAGCCCGCTCAGCGGCAGCATTTCGCCCATGTGAATGCGGTGCAACCCTTGTGTGTAGGTGGCGATGAGGGTTTCCAGCGGTGCATCGAAGCGTTCATTTCGAATAAACCATAGGGTTTGGTTGCGCATAAAATTTTGTAAGCGGGCATAGGCAGCCAATTGTGCTATGCCATCGGTATTATCAAGCGAGTCGATAATGGCCACACGGGCATCGCCTTCAAACACCTGCCATGCAAGCGCAAATGCCAATGCCAAATGTATAGGTGTGGTGCCTGTTTGGTCCATCATGCGCGGCACAATGGTGAATCCGCCGCGATCGATCACCAAATTCACTAATTTTGTGGCAATAATCTCGCGGCGCAAGCCATGCGCCAACACTTCTTGCGGATATGCCTCTTGCAATGCATGAGGGAAATAGTCGAGCAACATGGGCGTGAGGGCGGGATCGTCTAAACAGTCCGATGTGAGCAATTGCGCCTTAAGCGATAGTTTGGAATAGGCCAGTAGCACCGCAATTTCGGGGCGAGTAAGGCCTGTTCCAATCGATGCACGGCGCGTTATGTCCGCGCTACTGGGGAGGTATTCTACAACGCGGTCGAGCTGGCCTGTGGCTTCTAGTTGCAGCATCAAGCGTTCAGCAAAGGCGAGGTCTTCCACTGCATCGTGTTGGGCGATTGAAACCGCTAGCGTTTGCCGATAATTATTGGAGAGCACCAAATGCGCCACCTCGGTGGTCATTGAGGCCAGCAATATGTTGCGGTCTTCCACGGATAGGCGGCCAGAGCGCACTACGCCTTCCAACGCAATTTTAATGTTCACTTCCACATCTGATGAGTTGACTCCTGCGGAATTGTCGATGGCGTCGGTGTTCAAGCGCACGCCATGCTGTGCCAGCTCGATACGGCTGCGCTGGGTAAGCCCCAAATTAGCGCCTTCACCCACCACTTTTGCCCGCAATTCGGGCGCGGTGATGCGTACAGAATCATTGGCGCGGTCGCCCACTTGGGCATCGGTTTCATCGGTGCTGCGAATATAGGTGCCAATGCCGCCGAACCACATCAAATCTACCGGTGCTTTTAAAATCGCATTCATCAGCTCATCGGGTGTCATCTCTTTGGCGGTGACGCCCAAAGCAGCGGCAACCTCATCAGATATGGGAATAGATTTGAGCGTGCGTGAGAATACACCGCCGCCTGTGGAAATTAGCTCCGCATTATAATCCGCCCAAGACGAGCGCGGCAGCTTGAACATGCGGTCGCGTTCATTGAAGCTGGTCTCAATATCAGGGTTAGGGTCAAGGAAAATATCGCGGTGGTCGAACGCGGCCACAAGCTTTATGGCGCGCGAGAGCAGCATGGCATTGCCAAACACATCGCCGGACATATCCCCCACACCCGCCACAGTGAAGGGTGTGATTTGAATATCAATGTTTATTTCGCGGAAGTGGCGTTTTACTGCCTCCCAACCGCCGCGTGCGGTGATGCCCATTTTTTTGTGATCATACCCCACCGAGCCACCTGATGCGAACGCATCTCCCAGCCAAAATTCGTGGGTAGCTGAAATGCCATTTGCGGTGTCGGAAAATGTGGCGGTACCTTTATCGGCGGCAACAACGAGGTATGGATCGTCGCCATCATAGCGAATGACATTGGCTGGTGGCAGAATTTCCCCCGATGGCGCACGATTATCGGTGATGGCCAAAAGCGACGACACAAATTGAATATAGCTGGCGGTGCCCTCTGCCATCATCACATCGCGCGGTGGGTTTTCTGGCATTTTTTTCGGGAAAAAGCCACCTTTTGCGCCTACTGGCACGATCACGGCATTTTTCACCTGTTGCGCCTTCACCAACCCCAGCACTTCGGTGCGGAAATCCTGCGGGCGGTCGCTCCAGCGTAAGCCGCCACGGGCAATGCGGCCAAAGCGCAAATGTACGCCCTCTACGCGCGGGCTATACACCCAAATTTCGGCCATGGGCACAGGCTTGGGCAGATGGTCGAGTTGAGATGAATTGAGTTTGAAGCTAATCGTATCGGCCGCAGTTTCTTGATAATAATTCGTCCGCAGCATTGCCTCAATTACATTCAGAAAACGGCGCAAAATTCGGTCTTCATCAAGGCTGCTCACACTGGTGAGCGCTTGCACAATTGCGGTGCGCCAGCCCTCCACAATGGGAGTGCGTTGGGCCATATCGGCGCCCAAATCGGGGTTAAATTTGCTTGTGAACAGCGCCACAATGTCCCGTGCGATCACATGATGCTTGCACATGGTGTGCGCCATATAGGTGAGGGTGTATGTACTTTGAATTTGCCGCAAATAGCGGGCAATGGCACGCAACACCGCAATTTCGCGCCATTCCAGCCCCGTTTTGAGGCACAATGCGTTGAATAAATCATTTTCGGCTACGCCATCCCACACGGCATTGAACATGCGCTCCAGCCGCGCAAATAATGCGTCATCTTGCGGGGACTCTGTGCCATCAGCGCGCGTGAGCAGCATATCATGCAAAAATGCTGTGGCGTGTGTGACCCCATCATATACGGGGCGTAGTGTATAGGTGCGCTCGCTGATCACGCGGAAGCCCATATTTTCCAGCATCGGCACGCGTTCAGACAGTGCGATGGGGCTATTTTTATGGAAGAGGCGCAGGTGCAGCGCGGTGGACGGTTCTTCTGATAATGAAAAAAAATCGAGCGCAATGGCTTGCTCACCGCGCATTTTCTCTAGCGTTTTGATGTCGTTTTGTGCGGTAAACACGCTGAAATCTTGCTGATAGGCGGCATCGAACGCGTGCCCCCAAGTGGTGTGCAACCCTCTGGCGGTGTGAAGATCGGCGCCCGTATCATGGCTGATCACTTCCAGTAAATGCTCGTGCCAGCTGCGCACACAGTTTGAAATGGCCAGTTCCAGTGCGGCTTGCTCGGGGTACAGCACTACATCCGTGGGTTTGCCGATCACAAATTGCAGTCTTGCCAGCGCCCCTTCCGTATAAGAAGGGGTAAAAATAGACACGCGACCGCCAAAGGCTTCGGCCAATATCTCGCCAATTTTTAGGCGAATTTCGGTTGTTATACGCTCACGCGGTACATAGGCCAATACGGATATAAACCGCTCAAACTTATCGCGCCGCGCCAGTACACGAATACGGGGGCGTTCTTCCAGCTGCAGCACCGCAATGGCAAATTCATACAGCTGCAGATTGCTTAGCTGAAATAGCTCATCACGCGGGAAGTTTTCTAGTACCGTGAGCAGCGATTTGCCCGAGTGGCTATCGGGCGCGAACCCCGCTTCATCCAGCACAAACTGGGCTTTGGCGCGAATAAACGGAATGCTGCGCACTGAGCGTGTATAGGCGGTGGAGGTGAACAACCCTGTGAGTCGCAATTCTCCGCTGAGGGCACCTTTGCTATCAAAAATTTTAATGCCCACATAATCCATATGCACATGGCGGTGCACGCGCGCGCGGCTGTTGGCTTTGCTCACAATCAACGGCTGCGGGGCATTGATGAAGGCTTGCAGCTCATCTGTCATGGTGACCGCTTGTGTGCCACGACGCAAAATGCCCACTGCGGGGTCGCGCAAAATGCCCAGCCCTGTGGTGTCAATCGGTTCAAGTCGGCCTTGGCCTGCATCTCCCACATAGGCATATTCCCGCAGGCCCAGCAGGGTGAAGTTATTGTCGCGCAGCCATTCCATAAAGGCCAAAGCTTCTTCGGCCTCGGCGGGTTCTACAGGCGGAGGCATAGTTTTGAAGCTGGCAATTTGCGCATCGAGCCGCGCCAACATCAATTTCCAATCATCCACCGCAAATTCCACATCGCGCAGCACCAGTTCCAGAGCGGTAATAAGGGCTTTTTTTGCGGCATCATCCTCAATTGGGTCGATATGAATGTGAATGAAGCTTTCACGCGTGGCGGCTTCATCTTGCGGTGCGTTTTCAAATGCTTCGCATTCACCTGTGCCATTGCGCAGCAGTGGCAACACAGGGTGCGCCACCAAATGCACGGTGAGGTTGCGGCTGGCCAGCTCGCCCATTACAGAATCGAAAATAAACGGGCGATTGGTGTTCACCAATTCCAGCACATGCACGTGGTGCGCGGGCAATTCTGGCGCATAAATGCGGATGGATGGGGCATTATTGCGATTGGCCGCCATGTGCGCCCACGCATTTTGCACCAATAGAGCAATGTCTTCCGCGCTATAAGGGGCGATATCCTCCCACGCCACACGGGCGAACATGTCTTGCGCGAATGCACCGAGGAATTTTTGGCCCGTTTTGGCGAGAATTGCGTCTAATTGTGCGAAAAACGCGGTGCGTGGAGCAGGTTGAGCAAACATTGCGGCCTCATGAATCATGATATGTGCACTCAGTGTGGCAAATCACACACGGAATTACAAATGCTGCGTGCAAAGGTGCAAATAATGTATGAATTTATGCCTAAATTTTAGCCAAACGCTCGCGAATGGCCATATTTCAATTGTAGACACCATATTTTTGTGTTTTGTAAAATATACAGAAATTGTTTTTTGATTAAACTGAGTGAGATAATAATATGTTAGCGCTTGAACTTATGTTGAATACAGCCTTACCTATACCAAAAATTGGAAGAGATCTTGGCCAGTTTGTAAAAGATCAAAAATATAAAGAAGATATTGAAGCAGCAAAATTTTTTATGGAAGCAGCACGTAATGGGAAGATTCGTCCATATAAAAATCTCATGGATGAAGCGCTCGTTCTTGGGAGTCAGCTTTCAAATGAGTACCGCAAATCAGAAATCGTAGATGCACTAGAAAAATTTAATAATATTGTTCGTAATCAGGTATTTGCTGCGTATGAGGTTTACAATATCGATGCCGCACGTGCGATTTCTTATATGTATGATCATGTATTACAAGATTGGATCGCACAATTGAAAAAAGGCGCTCAAATATCATCTATCATAGGCGTTGCGTGCGCGAGCGTATGGGCATATTCACGTACAATGATGAAGCCACAATCCGCTAACTCGCAAAATGTTGTAAGTTAAGCGCGATCTCACCCTCAAAAAGTGGCTGAATATGCGTTGCCACCAGCGCAATACCGCCATTTTGAGTGTGTTGTGCTATCATGCTGGTCAATAATTGCACGCCATGTGCATCGAGCGTGTTGGTGGGCTCGTCCAAGCACCAAATGGGGCGCGGCGCGATGAGTATACGCCCTAATGCCAAGCGTTTGCGCTGCCCTGCGGAGAGCTTTGTGGTGGGTGTATTGGTAAAGTCGGTGAGGCCTATTATTTGAATAATTGCGTCATCCTCAATCGCTGTCATCCTGAGTGAAGCGAAGGATCTTCCCTGAGTTGCGCTCCGTTCAGGGAGATTCTTCGGCTGCGCCTCAGAATGACACTCAAAAGAAGTTTCGGTTTCGACCAGCACCCCGCGCCAAAACGCCAGCTGCTCCGCCACGGTTAGTGTGGCTTTCACGCCATTGGTATGCGCAAGAAAATGCGCATGTTGCGCCAATGCGCCATCGCATGTATGTGTGATGGTGCCAGAAAGTGGTGGCAGCAGCCCGCAAATCGCACGCAATAATGTGGTTTTGCCAATACCGTTTGGCCCCAAAATGCTATAGCACGCGCCGCTATTGAATGTGAAATTCACCTCACGCAAAATTATGTCATGCCCCCGCTGCAGGCTCACACCATTTAAAATCAGTTTTTGCGGTGGATATAGGGGATAGTGCACGAAATTTTACCAAAATTTAGAGGTTTTGCCATTGTCTGTCTTGACAGTGTTAAATGGTTAACGCGTAATCTGCAATCACTAACACTTAAGAATCATCGTTTTTTCAAGGAAACTGCCCATGAAACTCAAAGGCCTCGATAGCTTCAAATGTTGTACCACTCTAACTGTAGGTAAAAAAACCTATACGTATTTCTCGCTGCCTATGGCCGAAAAAAACGGGCTGAAAGGCATTTCCAAATTGCCTTACTCCCTCAAAGTGCTGCTGGAAAACCTGCTGCGCCGTGAGGATGGCAAAACGGTGACAAAAGAGGATATTGAAGCGGTTGCAACATGGCTTGTGAGCAAAACCAGCGAGCGAGAAATTGCGTTTTTACCCGCGCGCGTTTTGATGCAAGATTTCACGGGTGTGCCAGCGGTTGTTGATTTGGCGGCCATGCGCGACGCCACGGTGAAGCTGGGTGGCAACCCCAAAAAAGTGAACCCTTTAGTGCCGGTGGATCTTGTGATTGACCACTCGGTGATGGTGGATCATTTCGCTACATCGGGTGCGTTCGAACAAAACAAAGACATTGAATATAAACGTAATTTGGAGCGCTATGAGTTTTTGCGGTGGGGGCAGTCGGCCTTTAATAATTTCCGCGTTGTGCCACCAGGCACAGGCATTTGTCACCAGGTGAATTTGGAATATCTCGCGCAAGGCGTGTGGACCACCAAAGGCAGTGTGGCAGGAAAACGGGCAGAATTGGCCTATCCCGACACATTGGTGGGTACCGATAGTCACACCACAATGGTGAATGGCCTGTCTGTTTTGGGCTGGGGCGTGGGCGGCATTGAGGCCGAAGCAGTTATGCTGGGGCAACCTGTTTCCATGCTGATTCCTGAGGTTGTGGGCTTCAAGCTTACGGGCGAAATTGGTGAAGGCATTACCGCAACCGACTTGGTGTTGACCATCACCCAAATGCTGCGCGCGCGCGGTGTTGTGGGTAAATTTGTGGAATTTTATGGTGAGGGGCTTGCCCATCTTACATTGGAAGACCGTGCGACAATTGCGAATATGGCGCCAGAATATGGCGCAACCTGCGGCTTTTTCCCTGTGGATGGCGAAACTGTGCGCTATCTCACCACAACGGGTCGCAAGCCAGAGCGGATTGCATTGGTGGAAGCCTATTCCAAAGCGCAAGGCCTATGGTGGAGCGCTGGCGCTGCCGACCCAGTGTTCACCGATGTGATGGAGCTTGATCTTACCACTGTGGAGGCCTCACTCGCTGGCCCCCGCCGCCCGCAAGACCGTGTGGTGCTGTCCAAAGCCGGCAAGGAATTCCGCAAGGAACTTTCCAGCTCATATGGCAAAGCGGCGGAAATGGACGCACGATTCCCCGTTGCAGGGCGCGCACACGACCTTGGCCATGGCGATGTGGTAATCGCAGCGATTACCTCCTGCACCAACACATCAAACCCTTCGGTGTTGATCGCTGCGGGGTTGCTCGCGCGTAAAGCCGCCAAATTGGGGTTGAAATCCAAGCCATGGGTGAAAACCTCGCTCGCCCCTGGCAGCAAGGTGGTGACAGATTATTTAATGAAATCAGGCCTGCAGAAGGACCTCGACGCGCTTGGCTTCAACCTTGTGGGTTATGGCTGCACCACATGTATTGGCAACTCGGGCCCGCTTAATGAAGCCATTTCTAAAACCATCAATGAAAATGACCTCGTGGCCGCAGCCGTGCTTTCGGGCAATCGTAATTTTGAAGGCCGCGTGAACCCCGATGTGAAAGCCAACTACTTGGCCTCGCCGCCATTGGTAGTGGCCTATGCGCTGGCGGGCACCATGAACATCGACTTCAAAAAAACACCCATTGGCGTGAGTGCCACAGGCAAAAATATTTACCTGCGCAATATTTGGCCAAAAACTAAAGATATCAAACGTATTATGAATTCATGTGTAAAACGCAATATGTTTGTGAAGCGCTATAAGGACGTGTTCAAAGGTGACGAAGATTGGCAGAAAATCCCCGTTTCTGGCGGCATGACCTACACATGGAACAATAAATCGACTTATGTGCAAAACCCACCCTATTTTGTGGGCATGAGCAAAAAGCCTGAAGGCATTGAAGAGATTGAAGGCGCGCGCGTGTTGGGGCTGTTTTTGGACAGCATCACCACCGACCACATCTCGCCAGCAGGGTCGATCAAAAAAACATCGCCAGCAGGGCTCTATCTCACCTCGAATAAGGTAGATGTGCTCGATTTCAACTCCTATGGCGCACGGCGCGGCAACCATGAAGTGATGATGCGCGGCACATTTGCCAATACGCGCATTAAAAACCAAATGGTGGCGGGCGTTGAAGGTGGCATCACCAAGCATTACCCATCAGGTGAGCAAATGGCGATTTATGATGCGGCCATGCGTTATGGGCAAGAAAAAGCCCCGCTTGTAGTATTTGCCGGCAAGGAATATGGCACAGGTTCTAGCCGTGATTGGGCCGCAAAAGGCACACGCTTGCTAGGTGTACGCGCCGTGATTGCGCAAAGCTTTGAGCGGATTCACCGTTCCAACCTTGTCGGCATGGGTGTGTTACCATTGGTGTTTGAAGAGGGCACCAGCTGGCAAACACTTGGGCTCAAAGGTGATGAGAAGGTCACTATCAAAGGTGTTTCCAAAGGCCTCAAACCCCGCCAGAAAATGACCGCCGAAATCACATTTGCTGATGGTGCTGTGAAAAAAGTGCCGCTGATCTGCCGCATCGATACGATCGATGAGTTGGATTACTTCAAAAACAGTGGCATTTTACAATATGTGTTGCGGAAGGCTGCATAGACTATTGAACGATAGAAATAACAAAGGTGCCAATCGAAAGATTGGTGCCTTTTTTCATTTTGTGATGCGTTCATGTGGCGCAATTTTACCGCAAAAAAAAAGCCCAACACACATGGTGTAGGGCTTAATTATAGTCTCACTAGATTAATTTAGGCCGCAGCAGTTTTAGCTTCGCCGATCAGATCAAACTCATCTGGCTCCACGGCTTCTGGTACAATTTCTTCAACTTTAGCGCGTTTTGGTGCTTTTTTCAGAGCAGTTTCAACGAATGTCAAAGCTTCCGTGTCCATTATAGCTTTTGATAGCGACACTTCACGCACCATACGGTCCATGGCGGCTTCATAGAGCTGACGTTCAGAATAGGATTGTTCAGGTTGATTTTCCGCACGGTATAAATCACGCAGAACTTCAGCTAATGACACCAAATCTCCGGAGTTGATTTTTGCTTCATACTCTTGGGCACGGCGGCTCCACATCACACGTTTCACGCGCGCGCGGCCAGAAAGTGTTGATGCCACTTTCGATAAAATATCTTCATCAGCCAATTTACGCATGCCAACAGATATAATTTTGCTGGTCGGAACGCGCAGAGTCATTTTTTCTTTTTCAAAATGAACTACAATTAGCTCTAGCTTCATCCCCGCAATTTCTTGAACTTCAATATTTAAAATTTGGCCCACGCCATGCGCAGGGTAAACAACATATTCTCCAACAGCGAATGCATTTTTTTCAGCAGTTTTTTTTGTCATTTTTTCTTGCTCCAAAAGATTGTAGACTGTTTCCCCCTCAGGCGCCGAAAAGACAAGCAACACAAACGGCTTGGGCACCACAAGAACAGCAACTTGTCAAAATGTGTAACACAAAATTAATGCAAAAGATAGGGTTTTCTTATTCAGTGCATCATAACCAATACAAGTTTAGTAAATATGGTTAATGCATAACATGGTATGTTGCATTGCAATATTTACATGTTACTTCGCCCACCAAATATCGGGGAAGCCGTGTGCATATGCAGGTATTGGAGAGGGGTAGGCAAAGCGATTCCAATGGGCGATGCGGTCGTAGCTGATCCTCCATTGTGGGATCACATAATGATTCCACAGCAATACGCGGTCGAGGGCCTTTGTAGCCGCTACTTGTGTGGCGCGGTCGGGCGCATAAATGATTTGCTCCACCAAAGCATCAACCGCAGGATTTTTAATGCCTGCTAAATTCTGGCTATTGCCATCCTCGGATGCCTGCGTGCTCCACATGGTGCGCTGCTCATTGCCAGGTGTAAGCGATTGCCCCCAATGCCCCACCACCATGTCGTAATCACGTGTGCGCAGGCGGCTGATATATTGGGTTGGGTCAATCTGGCGCACACTGGCTTCAACGCCAATTTTCTCAAGATATTTGCCATAAATCTCGGCAATTGGGCTGAATGCGGGTGATGCAATCATAATCTCGAGGGTGAAGGCCTCACCTTTTGCATTGCGCATTTTGCCGTTTTGCAGCTGCCAGCCCGCAGCCTTGAACAGCTCCAGTGCGGTGCGCATATTATTTCGGGCGTTTGCCTCATCACCGCCCACAGGGTTTGTATAGGGCGTGGTGAGCACTTGCGACGGGATAGTGTACTTAAGCGCTTTTAAAATCTCCAGCTCCTTGCCTTCAGGTAGGCCTGATGAGGCCAATTCTGTGCCCGCATAATAGGAATTGCAGCGTTCATATTGGTTATAGAAAATGCTGCGATTGAGGTGCTCAAAATCGAGCATGTAATTGAGCGCTTGGCGCACGCGGGCATCTTGGAATTTCTCGCGGCGCATATTGGGCACAAAACCTTGCATTTCACCCGTAGCGCGACGCTCAAATGTGGCTTTAATCGCGCGGCCGTTCTTGATCGCAGGGAAATCATAGGCTGTGGCCCAGTTTTTGGCACGATTTTCTAACCGTGCATCGAGGCGATCCGCCTTAAAATCAAGAATTTGGGCGCTATCATCGCGGTAAACGGTGTATTTGATCTCTTGAAAATTATTATATCCAACGTTCACATTCAGCGTTTCCGCCCAATAATTTGGCACACGCTCATAAGTGATGTTACGGCCAGTTTCGATCGATTTCACGCGATAGGGACCTGAGCCCAGCGGCAAATCTGAACTTGGCGCCGCAATATCACGCGGGTTGCCTTTGCTATCCTTCGCACTCCAAAATGCTTTCGAAAGCACAATCATTTGCCCCAGAATATGCGGCAATTCTTTGTTATTGGGGGCATCGAAGGTGAAGGTCACATCGCGCACACCTGTTTTTTCAGCCTTTTTTATACTGGCATAATAAGTGGTATACATGCTATTTTTCTTCCACGCGTTGAAAGAAAACACCACATCTTCAGGCGTAATTGGCGTGCCATCATGCCATTTTGCGGCGGAGTTCAGCGTGAATGTGGCGGCAGTGATATTGGGCGCAATGGTGACCTTTTCAGCAATCAAGCCATATTCGCTGGAGATTTCATCATAGGCGCGCTTCATGAGCGTGTCATACACCATACCAAGGCCGGGGGCGGAAACGCCGCGCGGGGACACAGGGTTGAGCGTGTCAAACGCGCCTTCAACCGCCAGCTTGAGCGTGCCCGTTTTGGGTGCTGCCGCGTTGACATAGTCAAATTTGGCGAAGCCTGCGGGATATTTGAGCGTATCGGTGAGGGTGAGGCCGTGGGTGGCATCAGCCGCAAATGCAGGGGAAAGGCTCAAAGCAAGCAGGCAGGAGAGCAAAATGCGCATGGGGGGCTCCAGAATCATATGGCTCAGATTGCCGTTTTGCAGCACGCCTCGCAATGCAATTCTTAGCTTTCAGGCATTTCGTTGGCTTTGAGATATTTCTCGAGCCAGTGGATGTCGTACAGCCCGTTTTGAATATCGGGGTTGCGCACAAGCGCGCGATAGAGCGGTAGCGTGGTTTCAATGCCTTCCACCACAAATTCATCGAGTGCGCGGCGCAGGCGCATGAGGCATTCGTTGCGATTGCGACCATACACAATGAGTTTGCCCATCAAGCTGTCGTAATAGGGCGGAATAGAATAGCCCGAATAGGCGGCGCTATCAACTCGCACGCCAAGCCCACCAGGGGTGTGGAAATTGGTGATTTTGCCTGGGGAAGGACGGAATGTGGCGGGATGTTCGGCGTTTACCCGCACCTCGATGGCGTGGCCAGTGAAGGTTATGTCCGACTGCGTGAAGCCCAGCGCACTGCCAGAGGCCACGCGAATTTGCTCATTCACAAGATCAATCCCCGTGATGGCTTCGGTCACTGGGTGCTCCACCTGCAGGCGTGTGTTCATTTCGATGAAATAAAACTCGCCATTTTCGTAAAGGAACTCGATTGTGCCCGCGCCTTCGTATTTCATTTTGGCCATGGCATTAGCCACAACCTTGCCGATTTTATCGCGCTCTTGTGCATTAATTGCGGGTGAACCGGCCTCTTCCCATACTTTTTGGTGGCGGCGTTGCAGTGAGCAATCTCGTTCACCCAAATGCACGGCATTGCCCTGGCCATCGCCCAGCACTTGAATTTCAATATGGCGTGGCTTTTCAAGATATTTTTCGATATACACTGCGGCATCACCAAAGGCCGCCAGTGCCTCTTGGCGCGCTGAGGCCACGGCATGTGCCAGTTCTTTCTCGGAGCGTGCCACCTTCATGCCGCGCCCACCACCGCCTGCTGCGGCTTTGATGATCACAGGGAAACCAATATCCTTGGCTACTTTAATGGCCTCTTGCTCATCATCCACGCCGCCATCGGAGCCTGGTACAACCGGCATGCCAAGCGCCTTTGCGGTGCGTTTGGCTTCGATTTTATCGCCCATGGTGCGGATGTGTTCCGCGCTGGGGCCAATAAATTTGATGTTATGCGCGGTGAGCACATCGGCAAAACGGGCGTTTTCTGATAAAAATCCATAACCAGGGTGCACAGCATCAGCACCTGTGATTTCGCACGCGGCCACGATAGCGGGAATGTTGAGGTAGCTGTCTTTGGCGGCTGGTGGGCCAATACACACCGATTCATCGGCCAATTTTACATGCATGGCGCTGGCATCAGCAGTGGAATGCACAGCCACGGTTTGAATGCCAAGCTCTTTGCAGGCGCGCAGCACGCGGAGGGCAATTTCACCACGATTAGCAATGAGAATTTTATCGAACATTTTTTCTATCCTGTCATCCTCGGCCTTAAGCCGAGGATCTACTTTTAATGTCGAGAAGATCCTCGGGACGCGCCCGAGGATGACGATCTAATCATTCAATCACAAGCAATGGTTCGCCATATTCAACAGGCTGCCCACTATCCACAAAAATTGCAGTGATGGTGCCCGCGCGCGGGGCAGGGATCTCGTTGAAAGTTTTCATGGCCTCGATCACCAGCACCACTTGCCCTTGCTTCACTTGCGTGCCCACTTCGACAAAGGGTGGTTTATCTGGCGCGGATGAGCGATAGGCTGTGCCCACCATGGGGGAAATCAGTGCTTTATCAGACGTTTTTGGTTTGGTGGGTGCCTCACCGCTTGGGGCGGGAGCAGCCGCAGCGGGCGCAGATGCTGCTGGAGCAGGGGCATAACCACCACCTTGCACCATATGCACGGTTTGTGCAGCGGGTGTGCGTGCCACGCGAATTTTAATCTCGCCATTTTGCACTTCAATTTCAGTTAAATCAGTGGTTTTGAACAAAGCTGCAAGCTGCTCAATCAGCTGTGTATCAAATTTTTGCTCGGTATTTACTTTTTTTGCCATTTCAGGAGTCTCAGCCATATATTTACTCGTTATTTAGATACATAGGCGCTAATCGCGCGGATGGCCAGTTCATAGCCTAAAATTCCAAAACCGCAAATCATTCCCTGCGCAACAGGTGCAACAAATGATTTGTGGCGAAATTCCTCCCGTTTATGCAAATTTGCCAAGTGCACCTCAATAACGGGAATTTTCAATGTGCGCAAGGCGTCGTGTATCGCCACCGAGGTGTGGGTATAGGCACCCGCATTCATTATAAGGCCAGCACCATTTTCGCGCGCTTCATGGATGAGATCGATGAGTGCGCCTTCATGGTTAGATTGATGGAATGCAATGGTAAAGCCAAAATCTTTCCCGACCCGCTCACAGGTGGTTTTAACATCTGCGAGGGTGTCGTAGCCATAAATTTCAGGTTCTCTCTGGCCTAGCAAATTAAGATTGGGCCCATTTAGTACATATAGCGTTTTCATACCCTATCCTTACATTATTGACAGCCAACAGCTTTGCCGCATTTGCGCATATTGGCGATGGCTGCATTTAGAGGCTCTACCCCCACAGCACCATATACCACTTCATCGCCTATCACAAATGCGGGTGTTCCACGAATGCCTAGTGCGCTGGCCAAATTATAAGTTTTTTTGATTGATTCTGTTAAGGCTGGGTCGCTTGCTTTTGATTTGAGGGACTCATCTCCCATACTCAGTTCTTTGGCCACGCGAACAGCCGTATCGCCATTTATGCGTTCGCCATTGCCACTGTTGAACAATTTTTCGTGAAAGGCCCAAAATTTAGGGTGTTTATGCAGCTGCAGGCTCACAAGAGCAGCTTCGTTGGATTCTTTTGAAAGAATTGGCAATTCTTTGAGAATGAGTTTTACATCTGTATTTTGGCTGAGAATGGCTTTGAGGTCACCTAACGACTTGCGACAATAGCCGCAATTATAGTCGTAAAACGCCACCAGCGCAATTTTGCCATCAGGATTGCCCACAATCGCATGTGTGCCTGCATCGCCAAATATTTCATCGCGGCGGGTTTGCAATATAGCGCGGGTGCCAGCGGTTTTTTTGCTGGCTTGATACGCCTGCATTTTATCAAGCGCTTCAGCCAAAATTTCGGGTTTATTGAGCAGTACATCACGCACAGCGGCTTCAATAGCAGCGGTGTCTGGTGTGGTTTGTGCCTGCACTGGCATGATAGAGCTGAAGGCCACACACGCACACATGAATCCGATACTGCAAATGTTTAGAATAAATTTCATGGTGTCTGTCCTATCGTTGCTGTGTGATGTAGAGTATGTCGTTTGCTTTTAGCCATGTGAGGCTGTTTTTTGGTGAAAGCGCGCGTGCACGGTCAGCTTGTTGGCGTGCTTGCGCAATGTCGCCAGTTAACATGGCTTCGTTGGCGATGGCAAGCGTTGCGCGTGCAATATCCCCTTGTTTCCCATATGCCTGGCCTAAAAAACGAAAATTTGGCGCATATTTGGGGTCGATTTGTGTGGCGCGTTCGAGTTCAAAAATTGCCTTTTTAAGGTTTGCAGTGTTGCGTGACGCCAATAAGGCCTGCCCATACATACCACGAATGAGTCCAGATTTTGGGTTGCCACGCACCGCGCGTGCTAAAAATGGGAGTGCTGCATCGGGCTGGCCACGTTCTAAAAGTGCCTGCCCACGCAATTCATGAAAAAATGCGTTGTTGGGCTCTTGTTTCAATAGAGCATCTGTCTCGCGCAACACTTCCTCCTGCCGACCTGCTTTGAGCGCGGCATGAGCACGGGCATATCGCGCATCGGGTGTTACTCTGCCAAATGCGCCGGATTTTCCATAGAGATTATCAACGCTTTGGCGTGGTGAGAAATAGCCCCGCACTTTGGCACGCATCAATTTGTGGCGCCGCACCCAATCGGCAGGGTCTTGCGCGTTATAATGGGCACTTTTTTCTGCCAAATGCCGCAGTGCGTTCACCCGATCCTTGGCCAGCGGATGGCTTTGGCGGTAGGGGTCGCCATTACGGCTCGAAATGGCAGTGGTGGCGGCAAGGCGTGAGAACACACTTAGCATACCCTTGGCGGATTGCCCCGTGGCCTCTAAATAGCGGACGGCCGCGTGGTCGGCTGCACTTTCCTCACTGCGTTGATAGGCCATAAGGGTGCGCAGGGCAGCTTCTTGCCCGCCCATGGCGATGCCTGCACCAGCTTCACCTAAGTTATTGCCATTTTGCCCGCCGCGTGCTGCGCCTGCTGCAAGTGCCCCAGCCCCTAGTAACATCGCCACAATAGCCATGGTTTGTACATTGGCCATTTGTTGGCGCAGGCGCGATAAATGCCCACCCTCGATATGCCCACTTTCATGGGCAATCACACCAATCAATTCATTCGGTGTCTCGGCCTCCATCAATGTGCCAAGATTGAAAAACATGCGGCGGCCATCAGCCACAAAAGCATTAAATGTGTTATCATTGACAATAATAATTTGGATGGAATCGCCATCAATCCCAGCCACTTTGAAAATTGGACGGGCATAGTCGCGCAATAAAGTCTCAATTTCTGTATCACGCACAATCATGGTTTCGGGTGATTGGGCATAGGTGGTTTGAATGCTCGAAATGGCGATGGCAAACGCCACAAGGCTGCGCCCGCACCAATGTGCTGCAGTGCGTGCAGCGGTGTAAACTCCAGTGATGCGACGATTTATTGCAAGCATAATACCTTGATACGCACTGATTCAGGCAAGAATGTGCGCATTCGTTTTGAAAAGGTCAACATTAGATCAATAAAGTAACATGATATTAAGTACGATCTCGTAAAGTTGAGCTGGGGAAGTGCGTTAAGTTTCCTGTGTGAGTTTGCGTATGCGTGTGAGGTTTTCCTCTATTAGGGCTCAATTTTGGGCAATTCTGCGAATGCTGAAGGGGTTCAGCACGCGGAGTGCTGTGCCCTATATTGCATTGATATTGATGAGTATTTTGATCATTACAACAGATGCTCATGCCGATGAGCTCGAGGTCAAGAACGAGAAAACCTATGGCCGTTTGATAATGAAATTCGACTCCTTGCCAGGGCATTCAATCTCGACCCAAAACGGCATTGTGGTGATGTCGTTTGATAAACCCACCAATTTAAGCGCGAATGAAATTCCTGTGATTTTGCGCGATATGGTGATGGCCGCACGCAAAGACCCTGATGGTAAAGCCATTCGCTTGGCTATGAGCAAAAAGATTAAAATGAACGTGATCGAGGCGTATGACACGCTATATGTAGATTTGCTGCCAGAGCCGTGGAATAAGCCCATGCCTGGTTTGCCGATTGAAGCGGTGGCGCAACTCAATAAAAAATTGGAAGAAGCGGCAAAAAAAGCGCGTGATAAAGCCTTGCGTGATGAGCAAAAGCGCAACCCTGCAACAGTGAATATTCGTGTGGGCGAGCATCCCACATTCACACGATTGGCATTTGATTGGTCGCGCCGCATTCCGGGGCATGTTTCACGCGATGGAGAAGCCCATATATTGCATTTTGCTTATCCTGCTAAGGTAGATTTGGCACGATTAAAGGCAGAAATGCCGTCACAAATGCAGGCGATTGAAACATCGTCGGATGAATATGAGATGCGTGTAAAAATCTTAGTTCAGCCTGGAGTTGAGTTATATTCATTTGAGGAGGGGGCCACATTTGTGGTCGATTTAATGGGGTCAGTTTCGGCTGAGAAACTGAATGAAATAAAAGATGATGCCAAGAAACAAGAGCTTACAGATGCGAGTAAGGCGGCAACACAATATAATGAAAAAGTCATTCGATTAGAAGACCCTGCGGCTAAGGGCAATCAGGGCGGTATTCAAATGGTAGTGCCTGTTACCAAAGAAACCAGCGGGTTTGCAAAATTAACGTCACAAACATTTAATATGGATGGGACAGAAGGCGATGATTTAGAGGCGCCTCTGAGCGCAAAAACGGCCATTAAAAATGGCAAAGAAAATTCAAGATCCAGCACTGCCGACACCAATACTGTGCAAACAGAAGTGCGTAAAGTTGGACAAAATATGCGTTTATTGTTTCCATTTACAAAAGAAACTAGTGCGGCTATTTTTGCGCGTGGGCAATATGTATGGCTGATATTTGATAATCCAGTACCGATTGAAACTCGCGCTATTCGCACTGAAATGCGGGAATTTGTTGAAAATATTGATCATCAACGCATGAACACCACACAAATATTACGGCTTCAATTGAAGAAACCAATGTTACTGAGTGCAATTTCTGAAGGCTCAGCATGGGCGGTGACCTTGGGGGATATGATTCTGACTCCATCTACACCATTGTTATTTGAACGCTCAAATTTTGCGGATGGCCGTGCATTTATGCGGCTTGCCATGCAAAAAACAGGGCAGCTTCATGTGCTTGATGACCCAATAGTTGGCGATAAATTGAATGTCGTAACATTACCTGGGCCTGCACAAGGCATGTTGCGCATGCATGAATTTGTTGAGTTTTCGGCGATCACAACAGCACATGGTGCAGTTATTCGCCCGAAAACGGATGATTTGAATGTTCAAGTTTCAACCGATAACGTGTTGGTATCGCGTGAATCAGGGCTGAATATTTCAACAGATAAAGGTGCGATGAGTTCAGCCAGTAATGATGGAGGGACAGCAAGCGTACAACGCACAGGGTTTATTGATTTTACAGCATGGAAAATTGATGGCCCAGATTCCTATTTTCCAAGGCTTCGCAGCTTAATTGCGGAAGCGGGTCGCGAGACAGGTAAAGATAAAACAAACCGCCGTTTGAACGTTGCACGATTTTATTTGGCCAATGAAATGGCCGAAGAAGCTTTGGGCGTGCTGACAATGACAAAAGAAGCTGCGCCCGATGTGGAGCGTGACCAAAGTTTCCGCGTGCTACGCGCAGTGGCAAATTTTTATGCACGCCGTTATAAGGATGCGATCGAAGATTTGGCGCTGCCAGAGTTTGATAAAAGCCAAGATGTGGCCATGTGGCGTGGGCTGTCTTATGCTGGGTTGAAAGATTGGCGCCCGGCACAGCTCAATTTGGTGCAGGCGCTTTCTGGCCTCGCGGCATATCCACCAAAATTGCAGGTGCAAGCCATGCTAATAGGTGCCCGCAGCAGCCTTGAGGTGCGCGATGTGCAGCAGGCTGAGCAGTTTATAACGCAGATCGATCCACGCTCATTAACACCTAAGACCTCTCAAGATAAGGCATTGCTTGAAGGTTGGGCCTCTGAATATTTAGGCAATATTCCTTTGGCGCAAAAACAATATGGCCAAGCCATCATTCCGCTCAATTTGGCAGCAGAAGCTGAAGCGCGTTTAAGATTGGTGACAATGATGCTCAATTCTGGCGAGTTAAAGCCTGATGCCGCGTTAAATGAGCTCGAGTCATTGTCGATGTCGTGGCGTGGCGATGAAGTTGAACTGCGCACGCTTAGTGTATTGGCGCGTCAACATGCGAAGTCTGGTCGTTATCGCCGTGCATTTGAAACAACGCGCACGGCTGTTGCGGCCAATGCAGGGTCAGACATCACACGCTTGCTGCAAGACGATATGCAAGAGGTTTTTGTAGGCTTGTTCTTAGAAGACAAAGATAAGGATATGAAGGCCCTCGATGCGCTTTCAATATTCTATGATTTCAAAGATCTTGTGCCCGTGGGAAGCCGTGGTGATGAGGTAATTCGCGTGCTTTCGGGCCGATTGGTGGATGTTGAGCTGTTTGGGCAAGCCATAGAATTGCTGGCCTATCAGGTTGATAAACGGCTTTCAGGTGCGCAAAAAGCCGATGTGGCGTCTACGCTTGCTATGGTGCATTTGATGAATCATGAGCCACAAGAAGCGCTAAATGTATTACGTCGTTCGCGTCAGGCAATTTTGGCGCATACGTTAGAACGCCGTCGCTTGTTGCTTGAAGTGAGTGCGCTTTCAGAGTTGGGGCAGCATGATTTGGCGCTTGAATTGCTTAAAACACCAAAAGGTGATGATATTGAGCGCATTAAGGCTGACATTTTATGGAAAAGCCAACGCTGGCAGCAAGCTGCAGAAACATTGGAATTATTACTCGATAAACGCTGGCAAGTTGAAGAGGCGTTGAATGAACAAGAGCGCACTGATATTTTACGCACTGCAGTTGGGTACGCTTTGCAAGGCGACAATTTAGGGTTAGCACGTTTCCGTGGTAAATTTTCTAAATTAATGGGGGATTCTCCCGATGCGCAGGCCTATGAAATGGTGACTCGCTCTGCGGATAGCCAAAATTATGAATTCCGAGCTGTTGCGCGGCGTTTGGCCAGCGCGGATACATTAGGAATGTTCTTGAAGGAATTCCGGGCGCAATCAAAGCTCAAATTAAGTGCTGAGAAAGCCAAAGACATACAAAATGAAACCCAACCCGCTTCAGCGATATCAACGGATGGAAAATCTGAAACGGATATTAAGGGTGAGAAAAAGATAGATTCGACATCTGCGCCCGCAAATAATAATGCACCAGCTTCGCAAACACTGCCAAAACCAACGCCATAACTACTGTGGAAAGCTTTGTACGAGCGAGCCTGCAATCATATTCCAGCCATCGACTAGCACGAAGAAAATCAGCTTAAACGGCAAGGCAATGGTGACAGGGGGCAACATCATCATCCCCATAGAGGTGAGAATTGATGCGACCACAAGGTCGATAATGAGGAATGGCAAGAAAATAAGAAACCCAATTTCAAAGGCGCGGCGCAATTCTGAAATCATAAATGCGGGGATGAGTGTGCGAAATGAAATGGCTTCTGGTGTTTCAGGGCGCGGCTCCTTGGCCAAATCCATAAACAGCACCAAGTCCTTCTCGCGCACATGTTTGCGCATAAATTCATGGATGGGTTTTGACGTGAGCTCATAAGCGCGCTGTTCTTGAATTTGCCCTGCAAGATAAGGCGAAATGCCTTCATTCCAGCTTTGCGTGAACACGGGCCACATCACAAAACTACTGAGAAATAACGCTAGAGAAATGATCACAGCATTTGGGGGTGCTGTACCTGCACCCAAAGCAGTGCGCAATAAAGACAGTACCACAACAATTCTGGTGAAGGATGTTACCATAATGAGCACAGACGGCGCTACGCTCAAAACCGTAACCAGCGCCACAATTTGCAGCAGGCGCTGGGTGAGGCCCAAATCATTGGGGAGGCCAAGCGTAATTTCCTGCGCATAGCCAAGCCCTGCGCCCAAAAGAGTGAAGGCCACAGCTAAGATGCAGAGTATGGTATGTTTACAACGAAATTTCACAACTGAACCTTTATATACCTTTGTGTATTTAAAACTTGGCATCGCTTCGCGCCAAGTTTTATTTACGCTTCGCGGTTCGCTATCGCTCCTGCCAAAACACAATGTATTTTGGGTATATATGGCGCTATCATCGCACCATCAACAGGTACACTATGCCCGATTCTTTGGTTCTGCCAAAAGCTTTGCAAGCTCTTGCTCCAATTCATCGAAAGATGCGTTGATACTCGCTGCTTTTTGCGGCGTCTTATAGGTTTCATGCTGCACATTCTCAGTGCTAAGTTCGGCTTTGAGCTTCGCTTTTGTAGGGCGCTCTTTAGGTTTCACTTCTGTTTCATCAAGCAATTCAGTGTAGGCACGATTTTCAGCTGGACCAGCAGAATTAGCGAGGTCTTCTAGTTCTTGAGAGGTTTCAGGTGTACCAAAAACTGCAAAGAATGCGTGTTCTACACTCGATTTAGGTGTGTTTTGCGCGTCCTCATCAATAAACTCAGCTTTGGGGGCTATCGGTGACAGTTCGATGTTGAGAGTGGGCAATTCGATGGGTTCATTGGCATTCGCAGGTGCGCTTGGGGTGTGATCTTGCGTCGTGTCTAGGTCTTCATCAACTATGGACTTGATAATGGGTGCGGCAACCAAAGCGCGCAACTGATCTTCTAAGTCATCATTAACCATTGACGCCGGCTTTGTTGCGATTGGCGCAGCAATAGGTGCTGACTCGATAGAGGTAGGTGCTACAGGGGCTATTTCTGGCTGTATAATTTTAGCGACCACATCCAGCCCTTTAGGCTCTGGTTTTGAAACTTCAGGGGATTTTTCGGCGGGCGTTTTAGCCTGTGTGAGGCTTGCAATCGTGGCGTTACTTTGTGTTTTTGCTGCTGTAACAGCAGCAATAGCAGCGTTTCGTGCTTTTTCAACAGCCTCTAAAATGCCGTTTGATTTTTGGGTTACTAATTTAGAAGGCATATTTCCAGCATCTATGCTGATTTGTGCGCCTTCAACTGGAGTGACTTCAGGTATTGTATGAGCTGGAGTGTGCTCATCTTCTAACTTACGCAAAACAAGCCGTGGGTTGAACTGAGCGTCCTCTTGCTTTTGGGCTTTTGTATTGGGTGCAATTTGGACTTGCGGCGTGGCACCTTGCGCTGAAGGCACTGACCATGCAGTAATTTTATAGCCTTCATCATCGGCTAAAGTGGGCTCTGTGCGTGAGGTGACTGTTGAGTTTTTTGGTGATTTTTGTGCAGTGTTGCGGCTAATACCAGCCTCGATCACCACATCTTGCCCGCCGCCCACAAGCAGCAAATGCTCGACACCATCGCGTTTGACCAGCACCAATTTGCGGCGACCATCGAGCGTCATCACTTCTGAAATTGATAACCGCATTTCACGACCACGACCAAAACGCGCGCCTGCCGAGGGGAGCAGTCCAAACCTCTTAGCGATCACCAATGTAGCAATGATCAGCACAATCACGAAAGATAATGACATCAAAAACTGCAAAGCAGGTGAAAGGGTGTACCCAAATAAACTCGACATAGAACTCCCCGTGACGCGGTTACGCTGGCCATCCTTGGCAGGTGTGCATGTATTAACAACTCATTAACACAAATTCGCATTTGCCACAGAAAATGCAACTGATTTTAATTAAATTGGTTAATTTCCGTTTAGAAATAGCTCTAGTTGCATATTTTAACCCAACATTAACCATACATACGGCAATAATTTCCTAGAGGTTCACGTTACTATGGCCATTCAAGATCTCACACTTGTGCAGGTACTGCAAAATAAAATGCGCTGGCATCAAAAGCGGCAGGCTGTTTTGGCACAAAACATCGCTAATTCCGACACGCCCAATTATCGCGCGCGGGATTTGGCCAAGTTTGAAGTGGATGTGCCTGATAAAACAACGCGTTCCGTTGCTGTGGCGCGCACACAAGCGGGACACATGAGTATTGGCGGCGGAACAGGACGCCATGGTGAAGGCAGCATGAATGATTCGGATCGTAAAACATTCGAGGTGCGGCCTTCTGGCAATGCGGTATCGCTGGAGGAACAAATTTCGAAATCTTCAGAAAATGCGGCCGGCTACCAAGCCAGCACCGCCATGTTGCAAAAAGTGATTGGTTTATATCGCACTGCACTGCGGACGAGATAATGAGCTGAAGCGGTGTTGCTTAAGCCCATAACAATAAAGAGAATATAATGGCAGATCTTCAAGACACCCTCGCAATAGCCGCTTCTGGCATGAAGGCGCAATCGGGCCGTATGCGCGTAGTGGCAGAAAATATTGCAAACGCTGATTCCACCGCACTCGATAGTAAAGGTAATCCCTATCGCCGTCGTATCCCTACGTTTCGTGCCACGCTAGATCGGGAAATGAATGCCCAAGTGGTACAATTGGGGCGGGTGCGGCTCGACCCTTCTGAATTTCGGGTGCGGTTTGAGCCAGGCCACCCCGCAGCAGATGCAAATGGCTATGTGAAAGCGCCGAATGTGAACAGCTTGATTGAAATGTCGGACATGCAGCAAGCTACACGCTCCTATCAAGCCAATTTGAACGTGATCGGCCTTTCAAAGGGCATGATCCAACAAACCATTGAAATACTCAAAGCATAAAAGTGAGGCTTGCCCATGACCGTTCCCTTTAGCGCCGCCGCCAATGCCTATGGCGCCCTCGCCAATTTAGGCCAAGACGCCACCAAAGCCAAAGGCGCGCCAAAGGTGGATATGGGCGGTGAAGGGCCCAATTTTGGGGGGATGGTCAATAATTCGATCATGGGGTTGGTGCAACAAGGCCAAGCCACTGAAAACGCCGCGCTGCAAAGCACGGTGGGCAAAGCCAGTATTGTGGATGCGGTTACCAGCCTGACAGAAACCGAGTTGCAATTGCAAACACTGGTGACAGTGCGTGATAAAGTGATTGAAGCTTATGAAAAGATTATGCAAATGCCTGTTTAGGCAATTTTGCAACACTCATGCCCAAGTGGTTGGCTCAGTTTTGCGGTTCTTCCACCATGAAAACATAACCATTGCGCCGCCAATTAAAATGAATTGAGGGAGGTTGAGTGTTTTTCGAAAGCTTTTGGCATAATCTTCCAACACATTAATATCAAGCTTAGCTATGTTCACATTTGAGTCGCCCGGCGATGCAATTGCGAGAAATGTATTAGCTGCATTAAAGTTATATTTTGATAATCTAAGATTTGTTTGTTCAAGTTCCGATAAAAGATCTATATTTTTATTAAAAAATGTATATTCTACGGTTAGTCTTTCTAGTTTTCTATTGAGATCGAGCAAAATTTGTACATGGTCTATGTTCAATATATTATATATTGATTACCAATTATATCGAGAATAATATTGTTTTGGGTATAAGTTCACGTATCGGATTTTTGCGAGGGCATTATAAATGCAAGAAGTGCAAGCCCAGCAGCAACCAGTGGTACTTTTGTATTTTCACACAGCGTAGCGAGTAGTTTCTCGGCATTTCGCAAATGATAATAGGCCCGTCGCTGCGCATTGTGAATGCTTTTAATTTCACTGTGTGTAAGTTTCATCATTGCGGATTTAAATAGGGTTCCATCTCGACCCAATGTGCCGCCCGTCATTTTCCATAAATATTGCGTGGCTTTTGCAATAGAGGCCTCAACCTTTCCGAATTCACCAAAAAGTGGTGTTTTTAATGGTTTTGGTACCCCCCAACCATGGCGCTCAGGCGTAATATCACTGAATTTCACAAGCCCTTTGTTTTGATATGGTGCAGGTGCTGCTATGCCAGCAGCATTACGAAATTCAATAGTTGCTGTGTCAATACGTTTTACCACACGGTTATAGTATGTTCCAAAGTCAAACTTATTTTTTCCATCAAAGAAATCTTTTGATTTGGTAACATGTGAACCAGAGATTGGTTGATATCCACTATTCATAATATTCACTCCATTTTAAAAAAATAGCATTCGAATAAGGCTACTTAAATATCATTGTGGTGAAACGAATTGGAGTCAATCTGGGCCTTTTGCAGTGCAGCTATACATATTTTACATATAGCGCAGTATAAAATTAATGATTGTCTCTATTTACAGAGCTAAGGCCGCACTTATCCAATAACTAATTTATGACAAAGTGTTGCGTTCCGTTTTACGGCTGTTCCACCATGCAGATGTAGCTACAAAAATGCCGCCTATAAGCACGCTCCCAGTTGACATGAGCTTAAGCCCCATAGGCCCTAGCGTTTTACGAAAACTGGCTGCGTAATATTCCAAGTGGCCAATTTGCTGCTTAACTATATTAAAGCTGAATGCACTGTCAGCGGCAAAAGGTAAATTGTTTTTTACAGCATCAAAACATTTTGGTGCCATATTTGTAAGCTGGTTCTGTTGTATTGGACTTAAACTATTAACATATTTGTTAAACGCCACATATTCTTGTGTGAGATTTTCTAGTTTAAATTTTAATTCTGAAATTGTCATTTTCTGATCTCTATTATTGGTTAAAAAGCATTCTAACATCTAAAATATTACTGTATATATATGAATTACAACCCTAAAATTAGTGGGCGAGTGTTATGACCAATTGCGTGGTGTCGATTTGATGTTGCTCCACCATGAGGCCGCAGCCACAAATCCACCAATGAGTAATGCCGCACCAGGAATTTTTGGGAAATTAGCAAAGTAATTTGCAACTGTTATGAGATTCGTATTCGCTATTTTAAGTGCTGCAGGAGTTGGATTTGCAGCACTTAAAAATTGTGATACGCGTGTTAAATTGTTGTTGGCTAAGGTTAGATCTCGTTTTTGTAGTTTATCTAAAATATAAGCATTATTAAAATAATAGTCATATTTTGTATGTAATGAGTTGAACATATCATTTAATGTATTTAGGTCTATACTCATTTTATTTATCTCCTAATATGATGTTTTTTGGTTATATTATTTATCTATTGGTGTCAAGTGTTTAACCGCAACCGCACGCTTTGCGCATGTGCTTCAAGGCCTTCTTCCTCAGCAAGGCACACAGCCGCAAGGCCGATGTGCACAAGAGATGCAGGGGTGCATTTTAAAATGCTGGTGCGTTTGAGAAAATCATACAGCGACAGGCCGGATGAAAACCGAGCACTGCGCGCGGTGGGGAGCACGTGGTTTGACCCGCCCACATAATCGCCAATGGCTTCAGGCGTGTGTGCGCCAATGAAAATTGCGCCCGCATTGCGGATTTTGGTAGCCAGCTCATCAGCATTTTCTGTCATAATTTGCAAATGTTCGGCGGCGAGGCGGTTGGAAAGCGTGATGGCCTCCTCCCAACTGCGCACCACAATGCCCACGCCATGCTGCGCCCATGAAGGGCCAGCAATGGCCGCACGGGGCAGGGTTTTGAGCGCATCATCCACCGCTGTGAATACGCGTTGAATAAACGCTTCGTTTGTGGAGATGAGGATCGACTGCGCATTCACATCATGTTCGGCTTGCGCCAGCAAATCCATCGCCACCCACGCGGGGTTTTGGTGTTCATCCGCTAAAATCAACACCTCCGAAGGCCCTGCAATCATATCGATGCCCACATGGCCAAACACGCGGCGCTTGGCGGCCGCCACATAGGCATTGCCAGGGCCCACAATTTTCGCCACTGGCGCGATCGACTGCGTGCCATACGCCAATGCGCCCACGGCTTGCGCGCCGCCAATACGGTATATTTCATGCACACCTGCCAAACGTGCCGCCATGAGGATGAGCGGGTTGAATTGCCCCTTGGGCGTGGGCACAACCATCACCACACGCGGCACACCCGCCACTTTGGCCGGAATGGCGTTCATCAAAACAGAACTGGGGTAGGCTGCAGTGCCGCCGGGCACATAGAGGCCAACAGAATCGAGCGCGCTCCAACGCCAGCCAAGCGCCACGCCTTGCGCATCTGTCCAGTGTTTATCGGGCGGGGTTTGTTCGCGGTGGTAGGCTTCAATGCGCTGCGCGGCCAGTTCAAGCGCGGCTTTTGTTTCACTTGATACTTGCTGTACGGCTGCATCAATCTCTACCTCGGTGAAGCGAATTGTATGCGCGTCGATGGTGTGGCCATCAAACTTGGTGGTGAGCTCAAACAGCGCGGCATCGCCCCGCGTGCGCATGTCCAGCAATATGCCCGCTACAACATCATCCACCTCAACCGACTGCTCACGCTTGCCTGTGAGGATGGCGGTGAACTGGGCTTCAAAGTCTACATCCTGAGTGGTGAACAATTGGGGCATCGGCTAACTTTCTAATTCTAGCATTTGCGCATCTAAACATTCTACAAACAACCGAATGCGCGGAACACTATCACAAAACAGGGTGACAACGCCAGCGGGAGAATCGGTAGGTTCAAAAATACATGCAGTGAAGGTGAGCGTGCCTTCATCGGGCAGCTGCGCTTTTTGTACGCGCTGCACATAATCAAAATGCAAGCCCGTTTGTGTTGCCGCCCCTTCGCGTTGCACCATTATGGCAAAACGGCTATGCTCTGGTTGATAGGCAATATTGGCAATTAAGAGCTGCGCCCCGCTAATATGCGCCGAGGCCACCAATAGGTCGCGTTCGTCTTGAATCAGCAGGTGTGTGCGCATCAGCCAATCACCCGCTCAATATTCGCGCCGCAATTGCGTAATTTTTCTTCCAGCCGTTCAAAGCCGCGGTCGAGGTGATATACACGGTTGATGAAGGTTTCGCCATCGGCTACAAGTGCGGCAATCACAAGCGAAACTGAGGCGCGCAAATCGGTGGCCATCACGGGTGCGCCTTGCAATTTTTCTACGCCCTCAATCACAGCCAACTCACCGCTCAGGGTAATTTTGGCGCCCAAGCGTGCAAGCTCTGCCACATGCATGAAGCGGTTTTCAAAAATGGTTTCGCGAATGCGCGATGTGCCATTCGCTCTGGTCATCAGCGCCATCAATTGCGCTTGCAAATCGGTGGGGAACCCGGGGAATGGTGCGGTGGTCACATCCACCGCGCGCAAGGGTTGGCTTGCGTCGCGCTTCACCAAAATGGAATTTTCACGCCCTTCAATGGTAACGCCCGCTTGCGTGAGGACATCCAAAGCATTTTGCAACAATGGCGTTTGCACACCCTCCAGCACCACTTCGCCGCCTGTCATGGCCACCGCCATGGCGAATGTGCCGGCTTCGATCCGATCCGCCAATACGCGGTGGCGCGCGCCGTTCAGCCGCGCAACACCATGAATGGTGATGGTTGACGTGCCCGCGCCTTCAATTTTCGCCCCCATTTTAATGAGGCAATTGGCCAGATCCACCACTTCTGGCTCGCGTGCGGCCTTATGAATCACCGTGGTGCCCTGCGCTAACGTTGCGGCCATCATCACCACATGGGTGGCGCCAACTGAAACCCCGGGGAAATTCACTTCCGCACCTTTGAGGCCATTTGGCGCTTTGGCGATGGCATAACCGCCTTCAATATCAATGGTGGCGCCGAGCGCGCGCAGGCCTTGCAGAAAATAATCCACTGGCCGTGTGCCAATAGCGCACCCACCTGGCAATGAAACCTTGGCCTCACCAAAGCGTGCAAGCAGTGGTCCTATCACCCAAAAGCTGGCGCGCATGGTGGACACAAGCTCATAAGGCGCAGTGGTATCGACAATCGATTCGGCCGAGATTTTGAGATTTTGCCCCATAGAACCTTTTTGCCCAGCGCGCTTGCCCTGCACGGTGATGTCAACGCCATGATTACCCAAAATGCGCTGCAATTGCGCCACATCTGCCAAGCGTGGCACATTTTCCAACACCAAATATTCGCGCGTGAGCATCGAGGCGATCATTAACGGCAAGGCCGCATTTTTCGCGCCCGAAATGGGAATGGTGCCATTCAGTTGACCATTGCCGATGATTTTAATTCTGTCCATTGTAAGCTCAATCTGTTGATGTGAGCACACACATATCATTGTTCATTATGAAAATACATTAGTTTTATACTCTATAAAAAAGCTGCCTCATATAAATGAAGCAGCTAATTTCATGTTCTAAAATAAGGACTTAGTTGCCTTGATTTACCATTTGTGAATAGCCATCTAAGCTGGTGTCTATGTACTCAACTTTTGAGATTTTTCCGTCTTTATTTTTATCCATTTTAAGAAATTCAGCTGTGGACATCACCATGTAGGCGTCTCTTGAGATAAAGCCTTCATTTGCAGTGTCTTGTTTCTGGAAAACACCTTCATACCATTTTTTTGCCATTCCCATGGATTTTTCTTTGGATTGAGTTGGTACATCAGAAAAACCAGATACTTTTGAACTCATATACTCAGTTTTTGAGATTTTTCCGTCTTTGTTTGTATCCATTTTAAGAAATTCAGCTGTAGACATCACCATGTAGGCGTCTCTTGAGATAAAGCCTTCATTTGCAGTATCTTGTTTCTGGAAAACACCTTCATACCATTTTTTGACCATGTCCATGTTTTTTTCTTGAGCGATAGAAGGGGAAACAAGAACAGCACCAGCCAAGGCTGCAAGCACAAGGATTTTTTTCATTGTTAGGTTCCTAAATAGAAATTTTGGTACAAACGGTATTGTTTGTATGAAAAGAAGAAACATTATTCTTAAAATAATTTCAACACCTAAAGACGCTTGATAACAGGAATGTTACTCATCTTTTATCAAAATCTCTTTTTTCTCGCGCACTTGTGCTTTGCGGCGCTGCAAATTGGCGCGCAGGGCTTCCTTTAACCGATCACGCTTACGCTGTTGCGCAATCTGCTCAGGGGCTGGCGTTTTGTGTGCTGAATTGGTTTCAATATCCATGCCCAAGTGCATAGAGGATTTTGCGGCACATGGGTAGGGGGGAAATTGAGGTTTTATAGTGCTCGCACCCCATGTGCACTGCGGCATGTAACGACGCTGTGCTAACACGGGGCTTAGGCCAAATAGCATGTCATCCCGCATCAGCGAAGCACCACTTTGTGCTGCATCGTGCGCGGGATGATGTCACGAGTTTACCCCATTGCAACGCGTTGTTTTTCCATACGTTTGCGCTCATTAGCATCAAGAAAACGCTTACGAAGGCGAATAGATTTTGGCGTAATTTCCACCAATTCATCATCTTGCACATAAGTTAATGCTTTTTCCATTGGCATTTGCATGGGTGTGGTGAGGCGCACGGCTTCATCCTTACCAGAGGCGCGCACGTTAGTGAGCTGCTTGCCTTTAAGCACGTTGATCTCTAAATCATTGTCGCGGTTATGTTCACCAACAATCATGCCTTTATAGACTTTGTCGCCTGGCGAAATCATCATTTGCCCACGATCTTCCAAGTTCCAAATGGCGTAGGCAACAGCTTCGCCATCATCGGTTGAGAGCAACACACCATTGCGGCGGCCAGCAATATCCCCTTTATAGGGCGCATAGCCATGATAAAGGCGGTTGAAAATTGCAGAGCCGCGTGTGTCGGACATTAATTCAGACTGATAGCCCAGCAAACCGCGCGTTGGTACATGGAACAATAAACGCGTGCGGCCACCACCAGATGGGCGCATATCGATCATATCACCACGGCGTTCGGAAAGTTTTTGCACCACAACGCCTGAATATTCATCGTCAACGTCGACTACGCATTCTTCAATGGGTTCTGTTACTGTGCCGTTTTCGTCTTTTTTGAACACCACTTGCGGGCGGGCAATAGAAAGCTCGAAGCCTTCGCGGCGCATGGTTTCAATCAACACAGCCATTTGCAATTCGCCGCGCCCTGCCACTTCAAAACTGTCTTTATCCGCACTTTCGGTGATTTGCAGCGCCACATTGCCTTCGGCTTCGCGGAACAGGCGGTCGCGGATCATGCGCGAGGTTACTTTGTCGCCTTCAGTGCCCGCCAATGGGGAATCATTCACGCGGAAGTTCATCGCCAATGTTGGCGGGTCAATCGGTTGGGCTTTAATGCCTTCCATCACCAATGGGTCACAAATTGTATCGGCCACAGTGCCAATTGTAATGCCTGAAAGCGCCACAATATCGCCTGCATCGGCTTGCTCAACAGGCACGCGCTCTAGGCCACGGAACGAAAGCACTTTGGAAATGCGGCAAGTTTCAACTGTTTTGCCGTCCACACCAATCACTTTAATGTTTTGGTTTGGCTTCACGCTGCCAGATGTGATGCGGCCAGTGAGCACGCGGCCTAGATATGGGTTGGCCTCAAGTGTAGTGGCAAGCAAGCGGAATGGACCTTCTTCTACCGTTGGCGCTGGCACATGGCTCATCACCAAATCGAACAATGGCTTCATGCTATCTTTTGGGCCTTCTGGCTTATCGGACATCCAGCCTTGTTTGGCAGATCCATAAAGAATGGGGAAATCAAGCTGTTCTTCAGTGGCATCAAGCGCTACGAAGAGGTCGAAAATCTCGTTGAGCACTTCAATGTGCCGCTCATCTTGCTTGTCGATTTTGTTGATCGCAACAATTGGCTTCAAGCCCAAACGCAATGCTTTTGATAGCACAAATTTTGTTTGTGGCATTGGGCCTTCAGAGGCATCCACCAAAATAATCGCGCCATCCACCATATTCAAAATACGCTCAACTTCACCACCAAAATCGGCGTGGCCAGGAGTATCCACAATATTAATGCGATGGTCTTCCCATGGCACCGAGGTCACTTTCGCCAAAATGGTGATGCCGCGCTCTTTTTCCAAATCGTTGGAATCCATGGCGCGTTCTTGCACGCGTTGATTGTCACGATAGGTGCCAGAGGCTTGCAAAAGTTTATCCACCAAAGTGGTTTTGCCATGGTCAACGTGGGCGATGATAGCGATATTGCGGAGGCTCATTTTGATATTTCTTTTCTGTGGTGGTTTTCATGTAAAAACCGCGCTTTATGCGCGGTTTTCGAAAGACTTAATCAAGGCGCAAACTCATTACGCGTTTGCAGCGTCTTTTTTCGACACTCTGTTGAAGTCTTGTTTTTCAACAATACGTGCGGCTTTCCCACGACGTGAGCGCAAATAATAAAGTTTTGCACGGCGCACTTTACCGCGACGCACCACATCAATGCTTTCAATGAGTGGGCTGTAGATTGGGAATACGCGTTCAACGCCTTCACCATATGAGATTTTACGGATGTTGAAGCTTTCGTTGATTCCACGGCCGGAACGCGCAATACATACGCCTTCATAGGCCTGCACACGGGTGCGTTCGCCTTCGATCACTTTTACGTTGACACGTACAGTGTCGCCAGGGCCAAATTCAGGGATGGCGCGCTTTGCCAACAAAGCGTCTTCTTGTTCGATTTCTAATTGACGTAGGAGGTTCATTTTAGCCTCTATTCTCGCTATTCTTTACTATGAAGCGCTGGCTATAAGCGATTTCCGAGTGTTTGTCACGTGTTAATTACAAGGAATGATGATTTTTTATCGTGCATATAGTGCCCCTCCCATGATGGTGAAACTAAAGTATAATGTGATTTTAGTTTGTGATGTGTGTGAGTATATGGTATAAACGCGACATTATAAATATGTGGAGTATGAAAAATGTCATTTAATAACGTTCCAAACCTTACAGAAGAGCAAAAAAAACTTTATAACCAAATTGCCAATTCTCGTGTTGCAGATAACAAAATTGATGAATCTGAATTTGAGAATGCTATCAATCAAGGGCTGATTACAGTTGGTACTGAATCTGACCGCAAAATAGTTTATACCTACTTAAAAATGTACCCAAAAGATTTGTTATCCTCACGTGCATATGATCGTGAACAATATGATGCCAAACGCGCGAGTATGATTGATGGCTATAATAAAGTCATGGATAAATTGAAAAGCACTGTGAAATGGGTCAACGCTAAAAATAGCGAAGGTGAGATGGTGTCATATTTAGATATGAACGCCCCGCAAATTGCTAATATTCTCACGCCTGTAAAGTGCGAAGAACTCAAAAATGCGGATGCAAATGCGAATGAGATTTTGAAGAGTGCACACCGACCAAAACTTAAAAAAGGGCAGTCGTTACCCCTTGAAACGCAAATGACAATTGGCCTGCAAAAAGCGGATCTGGATGACCATATCAAATTTAAAAATGGCAAGTTAACGCCCGATTTAACCCTCAATGATGCGAAAGCGCTTGGCGTTCCATATCGCAAAATTGCTTCATTTGTGCGAAAATTAGCAGCAATTGATGGCGAAAAGGGTATTACCCCGCAAGAAATGGGCGTTGCGTTTTCCTTTGATAACGACACAGGCGAAATAAAAGCTAAAAAATCATTCTTATCGTCGCTTGTAGAATTAGATTTAAGCGCGCTGAGTGGCAAAGAAAAACGTGTATTTAAAGATTTTGATGATGGGGATGGCGTATTAAACCTACTAGAGCAAAGAAATGCGTATGATTTTGGATCTATTAAAGGGGCTAAATATACGCCATCAACTGAGATTGGCGCCTTTATCCCCAGTGGGACGATTAAGGAGCAAATTTTGCAGCGGACGTTTGGGCCAGCAAAAGATTCTAATGGTAATGTGAACATTCAAAAATTTGCGAATGCCAATATTGCAACAGGATTTGTGCAGCAGAAAATTGCTGACATTAAATCGACATTTTTCGATTTGAAAGCGAATAAAATTCTGCGATTGGAGACTTTACAATACAATGCATTAGATCGTGATATCGGCGGCACGATTGATAAAGCAGAATTTATTGCGCTTTATAAAGCCAGCGTTTTTAAGGACAGAAAACTGAACAGGCTTGCAAAAGACTCAGAAGGGTATCGGTCGTCTAAGAATTTATTATCTTGGGGTTTAGTGGATCGACTGAATGCCAATGGCGCCGCCTATTTCGATAAATTGGCAAAAGGTAAAAAAGAGATCGAGCTGCTGGATCTGTATGATTACGTGAAGTGAATTTCTTATCCCGCTCGATATGACCACACCCGTGCTGGCGGGAGATTGCGCAAAATCCATGGGCTGGTGCTGGCCACATAGTTCACTTCGGATGCAGGGAATGCAGGCACGGCAGCATATGAGAATTGAATGAAAGGCGCACCTTTTTGCATCATGGCGAATGCGGTTTTGAGCAAACCCACACGCAATGGCACGGCTTGCGTGAACAATGGCAGGCTGGAGATCACAGCGGCTAGCGGTTGCTGAATATGCGGCGCCAGCGTGTTTTCAATATCATAAGCATCGCCCTGAATGATATTCACGAGCGGAAAGCGTTTGCGTAGCATGGCGCAAAATTCAGGGTTATATTCAATGGCATAAATCCGCTCGGGTGCAATGCCGCGTGCCAAAAGTGCTGCTGTCACAACACCTGTGCCGGGCCCCAATTCCACAATTGGGCCCTCCATTTCTACATCCACCGCTGCTGCAAGCGCCGCTGCCAAAGCGCGGCCAGATGGCGCAATGGCACCCGTACGCAAAGGATTGCTAGCCCATGATTTTAAAAATTGAATTTGATCTTGAATTATCGCGCGAGCAGGGCGTTTAATTGCAGAGCTGGTGTGCGGCATGGGGCAACCTCATGAATGAAACGACTATTGACGAAATTTTAACCAAGTTCAAGTCAAACGCGCGAATAGGGTTAATGTGGTGGGGTGTATACCCAAAGCTTGGTGCGTGAGCTTGCAAAGTTTTGAATATCTAAGGGTATATTACCCCATCCCATCAAAAAACTCTTTCATCTTCTTAAAAAATCCAGGTTCATCTGCTCGCGCATTTTCAGTGGCGGGGTGATAGGATTTTTGGAATTCTTCGAGCAATTCCTTTTGTTTTTTATTCAAATTGCGCGGCGTTTCCACCACGGTTTGTACATATAAATCGCCGAATTGATTGCCGCGCATATGGGGCATGCCCTTGCCACGCAGGCGGAATTGCTTGCCAGTTTGTGTGCCTTCTGGAATGGGCACGCGCGCTGTGCTGCCATCCAGCGTGGGGACTTCAAAATGGCCGCCAAGCGCTGCGGTTGTCATCGATATGGGCACTCGGCAATAAATATCTGCGCCATCGCGTTGATAAAATTCATGTGGCGCCACAGAGATGAAAATATACAGATCGCCCGATGGGCCACCGCGCGTGCCTGCCTCGCCCTCGCCGCCCAAACGAATGCGGGTGCCGTCTTCAACGCCAGCAGGCACATTGACGCTAAGTGTGCGCTCTTGCATCACACGGCCTTGGCCAGAGCAGGTTTTGCATGGGTTTTCAATGATTTCGCCACGGCCTTGGCATGTGTGGCAGGTTCGTTGAATGGTGAAAAAGCCTTGCTGCGCGCGAATTTGCCCTGCCCCGCCGCAGGTGCCGCATTTTTTTACGCCTGTACCAGGGGTTGCGCCGCTGCCTGAACATGTGCCGCATGAAACTGCTTTGGGCACACGCACTTGTGCAGCTTTACCTTTGAAGGCTTCATCGAGCGATATTTCCATATTATAGCGCAAATCTGCACCGCGTTCGCGCCCATTACTGCGCTGCCCGCCACCGGCACGTCCGCGCCCACCGCCAAACACATCGCCGAAAATATCCTCGAAAATATCGGCCATCGAGCCAAAATCACCTGGGTTAAAACCGCCGCCACCACCTTGGCCACCTTCAAATGCCGCGTGCCCCATACGGTCATAGGCTGCACGTTTTTGGGCATCACGCAGCACTTCATAGGCTTCGTTGATTTCTTTAAATTTTGCTTCAGCGGTGTCGTCACCCTGATTTTTATCGGGGTGATATTTCATGGCCAATTTACGAAATGCCGCCTTTAATTCTGCCTCGGTCGCAGATTTGGTGACACCAAGCACTTCATAATAATCGCGTTTCGACATGGATACTGCTTCCTGCACTTCCCTTTTCCCTTGATGGGAGAAGGTGCCCCGCTAGGGGCGGATGAGGGTGAATAGAAGAAAACCCCTCACCCGATTTGCCACGCAAATCACCCTCTCCCGCAAGGGGAGAGGGGAAAATGGCGCAAAACACATATTTTAATGCTTCTTCTTGTCGTCTTTCACTTCTTCAAACTCGGCGTCAACAACATTCTCATCTGGTTTGTGTGTCGATGCGTCTTGAGGCGCTGCGGTTTCAGCCGATTGCTGTTGCTGATAAAGGATCTCACCAATTTTCATGCTGGCTTGTGCCAATGCATTTGAGGCATCGGTGATAGCTTGCACATCTTCGCCTTCCATGGCTTTGCGCACGTCTTCAATCGCGGCTTCAGCAGTAGTTTTTTCCGCTTCTGGGCATTTATCGCCAAGGTCTCTGATCGATTTTTCAGTGGCGTGAATCATGCCATCCGCTTGGTTACGGGCATCCACCAATTCGCGGCGTTTTTTATCCGATTCGGCGTTAGCAGCGGCCTCTTGCACCATTTTTTCAATATCGGCATCTGACAGCCCACCAGAGGCTTGAATGCGAATGGCTTGCTCTTTGTTGGTGGCTTTGTCTTTGGCCGAAACATTCACAATGCCATTGGCGTCGATGTCGAAGGTCACCTCAATTTGTGGCATACCGCGCGGCGCAGGGGCAACACCCACAAGGTCGAACTGGCCGAGTGATTTGTTATCGGCCGCCATTTCCCGCTCGCCTTGGAAGACGCGAATGGTGACAGCAGTTTGGTTGTCTTCCGCTGTAGAGAACACCTGCGATTTTTTGGTGGGGATGGTGGTGTTGCGGTCGATCAGCCGTGTGAACACGCCACCGAGTGTTTCGATTCCCAATGAAAGCGGTGTGACATCGAGTAGCAATACGTCTTTCACGTCGCCTTGCAGCACTCCTGCCTGAATGGCCGCACCAATAGCCACCACTTCATCAGGGTTCACGCCTTTGTGGGGCTCTTTGCCAAAGAAGTTTTTCACAGCTTCTTGCACTTTGGGCATGCGGGTCATGCCGCCCACCAGCACCACTTCGTCGATATCGCTGGCTTTAAGGCCCGCATCTTTGAGGGCCGCTTTACAAGGCTCAATGGTGCGAGCGATGAAGTCTTCCACAATCGATTCAAACTTGGCGCGTGTGAGTTTCAGCGCCAAATGTTTTGGGCCCGAAGCATCCGCCGTGATGTAGGGCAGGTTGATGTCGGTTTGCACTGCGGATGACAGCTCAATTTTTGCTTTTTCTGCGGCTTCTTTCAAACGTTGCAGGGCAAGCTTGTCCTTTTTCAGGTCGATGCCTTGCTCTTTTTTGAACTCATCGGCCAAATATTCCACAAGGCGCATGTCGAAATCTTCACCGCCCAAGAAGGTGTCGCCATTGGTCGATTTAACCTCAAACACGCCATCGCCGATTTCTAAAATAGAGACGTCGAACGTACCACCGCCAAGATCATACACCGCGATGATGCCCGATTGTTTTTTGTCGAGGCCGTAGGCCAGTGCCGCCGCTGTTGGCTCGTTGATGATGCGCAGCACTTCCAGCCCTGCGATTTTACCCGCATCCTTGGTGGCTTGGCGCTGTGCGTCGTTGAAATAGGCCGGCACGGTGATCACAGCTTGGGTCACGGCTTGCCCCAAATAGGCTTCGGCCGTTTCCTTCATTTTCATCAGCGTGAAGGCGGAAACTTGCGATGGCGAATAATCTTTGCCGTCAGCTTCCACCCATGCATCGCCATTTTTGGCTTTGATGATTTTGTAGGGCACAAGGCCTTTGTCTTTTTGTGTCAATGGGTCATCATAGCTGCGGCCAATCAAGCGTTTGATCGCAAATAATGTGCCTTCAGGGTTGGTGACAGCTTGGCGCTTGGCTGATTGCCCCACCAAACGCTCGCCACCATCGGCAAATGCTACGATCGACGGCGTGGTGCGCGCACCTTCCGCATTTTCGATCACTTTTGGTGTGCTTCCATCCATAATGGCCACGCACGAGTTTGTGGTGCCCAAATCAATTCCAATTACGCGTCCCATGATATACTCCTTTAATTTCGGGGTTGCTGGCTCTAGCGAGCGGCTTTGACAGGTATATGTGCGCTGATTGGTGCGATTGCAAGGGGGGAGATAGAAAAAAGTAGATCCTCGCCCAAGCCTGAGGATGATGGAAGCTAATACTCCGCCTTCACAAAATACAGCCCGAAGGGTGGGGCGAGTTGGCCGCATTGTGTGCGGTCGCGCGCGGCTAATATCCGCTGTATGTCAATCGGTTCCCATTTACCAAGCCCCACCTGCACCAAGCTGCCCACCATGGAGCGCACTTGTGCATGCAAAAAGGCGCGGGCATGTGTGGTGATGTGAATATGCTCGCCATCGCGGTGCACATTCAGGCTATCGAGCGTGCGAATCGGGGATTTTGCTTGGCATTGGCTGGCGCGGAAGGTGGTAAAATCATGCTTGCCCAGCAGAAATTGCGCACCCTCTTTCATGGCATTGGCATTGAGTGGGGCCCCCATCAGCCATACGCGGTTTTTTTCAAGCACCGCAGGCGCGCGGCGGTTTAAAATGCGATATTCATAATGCCGCGCGGTGCACGACATGCGGGCATCAAATGTTTCGGGCACAATCTCAACGCTGAGCACGCTAATGGGGTGTGGGCGCAAATGGGCATTGAGTGCGGTGAGCAGGCGATAGGGCACAAATTCACGCGCACTATCAATATGCACCACTTGGGCTTTCGCATGTACGCCTGTATCGGTGCGGCCAGCGGCGCGGGGCAAGGTGCGCTCACCTGTAATGCGGAACAATGCGACCGAAAGCTCTCCTTGCACGGTGAGGCCTTCATCTTGCACTTGCCAGCCGAAGAAGGGCGTGCCGTCATATTCGATGATTAACTTATAACGTGTCATGAAAAACACTCACCCTCACCCACAACATTCCCGCGCAAGAAGGTGGCCACATCCATTGCGGGTTTGCC
>JANPGK010000011.1:0-33059 GCA_031423895.1 Hyphomicrobiales bacterium | reverse complement strand
TGTTCGATGAGGCCTTTGCCACGCCGCGCCCTGCTGCCACGCCCGCGCCATCGGTACGGCGCATCACCCCCATGGTGAAAAAAAGCTTTGAAACCATGGGATTGCCGACCACTAGCACATCGGCTGAAATTGCCAAACATTATAAATTGCTGATCAAGCGCTTGCACCCCGATGCCAATGGCGGGGATCGCTCAACCGAGGATCAATTTCGTGCAGTTGTGGAAGCGCATGATGTATTAAAGTCTTGCGGTTTTTGCTAATCTATAGCAGTGTGCCGGCGCGCACGAAGCGCCGCAACCAATAGCAAATCCATGACACATAAGCACCTCCCCGACATTACCGTTTCTGCCTCCAAACTCTTTGGCATCGAATGCCCGTTTGAGGTGCCTGCGTATTCGCATACCAGCGAATATGTGCCTGAAATTGACCCCGCCTATATTTTCGACCGCGACACCACCATCGCCATTTTGGCGGGGTTTGCCTATAATCGGCGGGTGATGATCAGTGGCTATCATGGCACGGGCAAATCTACCCATATTGAACAAGTGGCCGCGCGGCTGAATTGGCCCTGCGTACGTGTGAATTTGGATAGCCATGTGAGCCGCATCGACTTGGTGGGCAAGGACGCAATTGTGCTGAAGGACGGCAAGCAAGTCACCGAATTTCAGGATGGCATTTTGCCATGGGCGCTGCAAAATAATGTGGCGCTGGTGTTTGATGAATATGACGCGGGCCGGCCCGATGTGATGTTTGTGATTCAGCGCGTGCTTGAACAAGCAGGCAAGCTGACATTGCTCGATCAACGCCGTGTGATCAAACCACACCCCGCATTCCGCCTATTTGCCACGGCCAACACGGTAGGTTTGGGCGACACAACAGGGCTGTATCACGGCACGCAGCAGATCAACCAAGGCCAGATGGACCGCTGGTCGATTGTGGTGACACTCAACTATTTGGCGCACGACAAAGAGGTGGGCATTGTGTGTGCCCGCGTGAAGCCATTCCAAACGGCCGAAGGGCAAGATAGCGTGAGCAAAATGGTGCGTGTGGCTGACATGACCCGTAGCGCGTTTATCAATGGTGATATTTCCACGGTGATGAGCCCCCGCACGGTAATTACATGGGCGGAAAACGCGCATTTATTCAGCGATATTGGCTATGCTTTCCGCATTACATTCCTCAATAAATGTGACGAGCTGGAGCGCAATGTGGTGGCCGAGTTCTATCAGCGCGCGTTTGGCCAAGAGTTGCTGGATACGCCCACCAATTTGGTGTTTTCGTGAGCAGTTTATAGTCATTTCGAATAATTTTTGCACTGTATTCGAAATGACCAAACCGCAACTGCGGTTTGCGGCTAAGCCACGCGCCCGCGCAGCCAAAGGGCAACGCCTTCTTTGGCGTGAGCGACACCACATCTATAGTCGTTCAAATTTTATTTGAAACGACTATAATCGCTATAGTGTAGTGAGAGCGCCCCATTCGGCTAGGCGGCCTGCTAGATTTGCATGACCACAAATATCACCTGAAACTGCAATGCTATCAGCGCCCGCTGCATATACTTCATGTGCGCGCTCAAGCGTTATGCCGCCGATGGCCACCAAGGGAATATCGCCGATTTTGGCCTTCCATTGTGTTATTTTGGCAAGGCCTTGCGGTGCCCATGCTACTTGTTTGGTGCTGGTGGCAAATATGGGGCCAAGGGCGATGTAGTCGGGCACAATCGCCAATGCGCGTGCAAGCTCGGCTTCATCATGTGTGCTGATGCCAATGGATATGCCCGCATGTTTGAGAGCGGCAATATCGGCTGTATCCAAGTCCTCTTGCCCCAAATGCACCCATGAACAGCCTAGTTCCAGCGCCAGTTGCCAATGGTCGTTGATCACCACCTGTGCGCCAAAAGGCTGGCAGGCCGCCATAAGTGTGATCAATTCAGAACGGATATAGGCAATCGATGCATTTTTCATGCGTAATTGTACGGTGCGCGCCCCCGCTTGCACAACAATTTGCCCCATTTTGGCGCTGTCAACAAGTACATAGAGCGGGTGGGGGGTGCTCATCATGGCACTTTATCAAAGGCATAGCCCGCGCCGCGCACGGTGCGGATGGGGTCGTGCTGTGCTGATTTTAACAAGGCTTTGCGCAATCGCCCAATGTGCACATCCACTGTGCGTTCATCCACATAGACATCGTGCCCCCACACACTGTCGAGCAATTGGGCGCGCGAATAGACCCGCCCAGGGGTTTTCATAAAATGTGCGAGGAGTTTAAACTCCGTAGGGCCAAGGTGCACTTCCACCTCTGCACACCACATACGATGTGCTGCCAAATCAAGGGTGATCGCACCATTTTTGAGTGTTGAGTCGAGCAATTCAGGGCGAGCGCGGCGCAAGAGCGATTTCATGCGCGCTAACAATTCTGGCACCGAGAATGGTTTGACAATGTAGTCATCAGCGCCTGTGGAGAGGCCGCGTACACGTTCATTTTCTTCGCCACGTGCTGTGAGCATAATAATGGGGGTTTTGGCGGTTTTTGGTGCAGCCCGTAAGCGACGGCACAGTTCAATACCAGAAACACCTGGGATCATCCAATCGAGCACAATAATATCAGGTACAAGGCCATCATCCAGCAGTTCTTGGGCGTAGTCACCACGTTCCGCAATAATCACCTCATAGCCTTCAACTTCAAGGTTATATTTGAGCAGTGTTGCGATGGGCGCTTCATCCTCTACCAATAAAACACGAATCCGCATTATTGCCTCATTGAGCAGGTGCAGCGGTGGTGTCGCCTTTTGGGCGAGCATCGGGCAGCACATCGCCGGTTGCCATATAAAATGCGGTTTCAGCAATATTGGTGGCGTGGTCGCCAATGCGTTCCAAATTTTTTGCGGTGAACAGCAAATGAGTACAGTGGGTAATATTACGTGGGTCTTCCATCATATAAGTGAGGAGCTCGCGGAAAATGGAGGTGTACAGCACATCAACGCCGCTATCTTGCCCCCACACATTTTGCGCGGTTGCGGGTTGTTTGTGCAAATAGCTATCAATTGCGTCCTTCACCTGTTGCAATGCAAGTGTGCACAAGTGGTCTACACCCGTAATTACACTTTTAATAGGAATGTCGGCATTAATGGCAACAGCGCGTTTGGCAATATTTTTGGCCAAATCACCAATACGTTCTAAATCGGAGGCAATCCGCATGGCCGCAACCACCAGCCGCAAATCATCGGCAACAGGTTGGCGCTTGGCAATAATGTGAATGGCGAGGTCTTCCACCTCTTTTTGCAAGGCATCAATGCGCACGTCGGAGGCCATCACTTTTTTGGCGAGTTCCAAATCACGTTTTGAAAGCGCCCGTACAGCATCGGCCACAGATTGTTCAGCAAAACCGCCCATTTGGGCAATTTTTTGGGTTAAACTGCGCAATTCTTCATCAAAAACGCTGAGGGTATGATACATGAGCATTCCTTATTGTTCTTCAGAATTTTAAACTTGGCAAGCTATGCACCAAGTTTAAGGTGCGCACCCCTAAAATCCTTGAATTCCAGAGAAATTCAAGGTGCGATACGCTAGCCTCTTGCCAAGACACCGAGTGCATGGGGTATATAAACACATTATAACGTGAACATGAAGTGTTTATGACAGTTTGGCAAAAAAAACATTCATATTCTGTTCATCAATTAAATTGCAATTTTTTTAATATTAATAAGATTTACAGTATATTAACCATAATTCTTAAAGCGATTTTAGACCTTGGGATGCATTATGGTCGGTAATTGCGCAGAACAAGCGTAAGAAACCAAACATTCCAGAAGGGAATACACTATGTCAGTTATCTTAACTTCAGGCGTTCGTTCGAACTTGCTGTCACTGCAAAATACGTCTAACCAAGCGGAACAAATTCAAGGTCGTTTGGCGACTGGTAAACGTGTGAACAGCGCGTTGGACAATCCTACTAACTTCTTTACATCTCAAGCTCTGGGCGGTCGTGCTAATGACTTGAAATCACTTCTTGATGGCATTTCAAACGGCATTAAAACCATTGAAGCCGCCAACAACGGTATCGAAACCATTAAAAAACTGGTGGAATCAGCACAATCTGCTGCTAAATCAGCTGTACAAGACAAAACATCCGTTGTGCCAACATTAACAGGTACTGGTACTGTTGTTGCTGGTAATACATTGACTGCGGCTGGTTCGCAATCATTGGCAATCGGCTTCGACGCTGATGGCGCCGGCACTGCAAGCGCATTGGGTACTTTGACCATTTCTGTTGTCACTGCAACAACTGTTCAAAGCATTGCAGATTCAATCAACGCTGCAAGCGCAACATTGAAAGTAACAGCTGCTGTAACCAATGGTAAATTGGTGTTAACAGGGACAACCGCTGGTTCAACAAACAACTCATCCTTGAGTGTTGGTGGTTCTGCTTCTGTACTTGCTGATATTGGACTTGCTGCAACAAATAACTCTGCAAGCGGTACAATTTCTGCAGCCCGTAAAAAACTTGAAACCCAGTACAATGAAATCTTGAGCCAAATCGACCAAGTGGCAAAAGACTCAGGCTACAACGGTATTAACTTGCTGAAATCAACTGACTCTCTGAAAGTTGTGTTCAACGAGTTGACAGGTTCTAACCAGTCTAAAATTAAAGTTGATGGTGTGGACACAAGCTCTTCAGGTTTGGGCTTGAGCACAGCAGCTAGCGGTAGCTTCCAAGACGACGATAATGTGAATACTAACCTTGATAATTTGACTTCAGCACTTACTACGCTGCGTTCAAATGCATCAAGCTTCGGTTCTAACTTGTCAATCGTTGAAGCCCGTAAAGACTTTACGAAAAACACTGTGAACACCCTGCAATCTGGTGCTGACAATCTTGTGATTGCCGATACCAACGAAGAGGGTGCCAGCTTGCTCGCGCTTCAAACACGTCAGCAGTTGTCTACAACAGCTCTATCTTTGGCCAACCAAGCGTCGCAATCAGTACTGCGTCTATTCTAAGCCTAAGACGAACGAAACTAAAATTGTGGGCGGGGCGAAAGCTCCGCTCATAGTTTTTTAACCATATGCATGGAATGATTTGTTGAAAATCAACGAGGATTCTATGCATATTTTCTTTGCTACCCCCTGCGGCCGCGCCACCGTTCACAATAGTTTTATGACCAGTGTGATTCAGGCCATGAAATTGCTGGATCAATTCGGCATTGAATCCTCTTATTGCTACGTCACCAGTGCTGATATTGTGTATAATCGTAATATTTGTGCCAATCAATTTATGGAAAATCCGCAGTGCACACACATATTATTCGTTGACGATGATATGGTGTTTGAGCCCAAAACTGTTCTTAAGCTGATTAAAGCTGATGTGGATGTGGTGGGTGTGGCCGCTGTGAAGCGTGAGCTCGACCTCGAAAGATTTGTGGATGTGTGCATAGAAGGCGCTAAAAAAGGCGAGCGCTACAGCCCAATGGAGATTATGTCGCGCATAGCGTTGTTCAATGTGCGCCCACTGACACATCAAAATGGCACACCCATGATTTTGGTGGAAGAGGATGTGCTGCGCGTGGAAGCGGTTGGCACTGGCATGATGCTGATTAAGCGCGAAGTGTTTGAGGCCCTTCAAAAATCACCCAATGTGTTGCAGCATGGTAAGGTGTGTGCAGGTGAAGAGAAATTTGTGAAAAACACATTTTACGGATTTTTTGATAAAATTTGGGATGAGAAAACCAAAACCTATTGGCATGAAGACTTTTCATTTTGCTATCGCTGGCGCACAGAATGTAACGGCAAGGTGCATGCATTTATTGATGACCCAATCGGTCATTGTGGTGATTTTGTATTTATCGGCAGCTATTTAACATCTTTATTGTCGCATAACCCAAATAGTGTACAAACGGGAGATGAAGTAGAAGCCATGGTCGCCAATTCAAAATCATCCCCTGTGCATAACCAAGAAGCCACATTGGCATCGGATAAGAGAGCGCCTGTTCATAAAGCCAAAAAATCCGCTAGAGGATAATTTATATATCACAGGCGGCGTATGGCGAATTATTGCATCTGGATTGTATCTCCACCAAAATATCTGCATTCACAAGGTGCGGAGGAAATCGCAATCGCGCTGCGGTCTGGCTTGCTGGCGCATGGCATTGATGCGCCGATTAAGCGCCAAGCATGGCCGCCCAAAGAGATTCCTATCATATTATTTCCGCAATTGCTGTCATTATGCCCGCAGCCTATTGAGTTGCATCCGCGCTCGATTATATATAATTTAGAGCAAATTCAGCAAGGCTCTGTGTGGCTGACGGAAAACTATGTGAATATTCTCAGAAATTACAACGTGTGGGATTACAGTTTTTCTAATATTGAAGCCCTTAAGCAGCTTAACGTGCACAATGTAGATTATGTGGGTATTGGTTATGCTCCAGAATTGACACGCATAAAGGCTGCTGAAGAAGATTTAGATGTGTTGTTTATTGGGTCAATGAATGAGCGGCGAAAAGAAATTCTTGAAAGCATCAATCAAAATGGTGTGCAAATTGCCACGGCGTTTAATATGTATGGGCAGCAGCGCGATGAAGCCTTTGCGCGGGCGCGGATCATCGTCAACATTCATTATTATGAAGCCAAGGTGTTTGAAATTGTACGGGTTTCATATTTGCTGGCAAATACGCGCTTTGTGGTGTCTGAAAAAGGTTCTGATGCGCTAATAGAGGCGCAATATAGTGATGGATTGGTATTTTGCACAGCACAGGAAATGCCGCAAGTCTGCTTTGAATATGTGCAAAATGAAAAAGCGCGCAAGGCCATTGCGCAAAAAGGCTTTGATATTTTCTCGCAACTCACGCAAGCTCACTATCTTGCGCCGGTCATTAATCAACTTAAATAAATGCAGAATATGCAGTCACGCGTGTATTACACTACGCACACTAGGAAAGTAATAAAATGCCATTAAAAGTAGAATTAAAGCCACATGAGCGGGTTATTATTGGTGAGTCGATTATCACAAATGGAGATCATCGCTCAATATTCACAATTTCTGGTGAGGCGCCTGTGCTGCGTGAGAAAGATATATTGACATCGGACCAAACATACTCTCCTGCACGGCGTATATACTTTGTTGTTCAATTAATGTATATTGATAATAATACTGACAAATATTTACCAAATTATAACGAATATTGCGCAGACTATGTAGAAGCAGCGCCTTCAGCGCAGCCTATATTGGCGCAAATGCACGCTCACATAGCGGAAAATGCACTCTATAAGGCACTGAAGGACGCAAAAAAACTAATGGAACACGAAAGAGAGCGAATTGGGCATGCATCAGGGTCATAAAGCGTATTCAAATGTCGCCAAACAAATTCAGCCCCCGCGTGAGCTTGAGGCCTCATTATTGATGCGGGCAGCGTCGCAATTGCAGCAGATTTATGATAATTGGGAACAGTCCACCGATGTGTTAGGTGCGGCGCTCACATTCGACCGCGATTTGTGGCTGGTGCTGGTGGAAAGCGCCACAGCCAATGAAAACCCCCTGCCGCAAGAGATTAAAAACAACATTGCCTCATTGGCGGTGTTTATTTTCTCGCGCATCATTGAAATTGAAACGACACCGCGTAATGAGCGCGATAAAAACAAGCTCAATGTCCTCATCAGCATCAATCGCAACATAGCCGCAGGTTTGTTGGCGCAGCCGAGTGCTACGTAATGTAAAATAGATGCAATAATTGCATTAAACATGTGTTTCAATTTGCATCTGCACAAAAAATTGCTGTTAACCAAAATCCTGCCTTGTTTTTTCCACGATGATGTGGAATCTCACACACAGCATTGCGCGCGTGCGCGACAAACACGCTCTGTGGAGAGAATGATGACAAAATGGGTTTATTATTTCGGTGACGGCAAGGCGGAAGGCAATAACACGCAAAAAAATCTTTTGGGTGGCAAGGGCATGAATTTGGCCGAAATGTCGTCGCTTGGGTTGCCAGTGCCTCCAGGCTTCACCATCACCACCGAAGTGTGCACCTATTTTTATGCCAATGGCCGTCAATACCCAGCTGAATTGAAGCCACAGTCGGACACTGCAATTGCTGCAATTGAAAAAGCTGTGGGCAAAACATTTGGTGATAAAGCCAACCCGTTGTTGGTTTCAGTGCGTTCAGGCGCCCGCGCTTCAATGCCTGGTATGATGGACACCATTTTGAATTTGGGCCTGAATGATGAAACCGTTGAAGGTCTTGCCAAACTTTCGGGCGACCGCCGCTTTGCGCTGGATTGCTACCGCCGCTTTTTGCAGATGTATTCCGACGTGGTGCTAGAAGTGGAGCATCATGGCTTTGAGGATATTTTGGAAGGCATGAAATCGGAAATTGGTAAGGATGCTGATACCGACCTCACCGCCGCGCATTGGGAAATTGTCATTGAGCGCTATAAGGCCTATATTTTGGCGGAATCGGGCAAGCCGTTCCCGCAAGATGTAAACGAACAGCTTTGGGGCGCCATCGGTGCTGTGTTCTCATCATGGATGAACCAGCGCGCCAACACCTATCGCCGTCTGAACAACATCCCTGAAAGCTGGGGTACTGCGGTGAATGTGCAGGCCATGGTGTTCGGCAATATGGGCGACACCTCGGCAACAGGCGTGGCCTTCACCCGCAACCCCTCCACTGGTGAAAATGCGCTCTATGGCGAGTTTCTCATCAATGCGCAGGGTGAAGATGTGGTGGCGGGCATTCGTACCCCACAAAACATCACCGAAATTGCGCGCGTGCAAAGCGGTGGCACAGCGCCTTCCATGGAAGCGGAAATGCCAGCAGCCTATAACGAGCTTGTGCGGATCTACACCAAGCTAGAGCAGCATTACCAAGACATGCAAGACATTGAATTTACCGTGCAAGAGGGTAAATTATGGATGTTGCAAACCCGCTCTGGCAAACGCACCGCCAAAGCCGCGCTGAAAATAGCGGTGGATATGGTGGCTGAACAGTTGATTGATCAAAAAGAAGCGGTGAAACGCATTGACCCCGCCTCGCTGGATCAATTGCTGCACCCTACCATTAGCCCCAATGCAAAAAAAGTGATCATCACCACTGGCTTGCCAGCTTCGCCTGGTGCGGCGGTGGGCGGCATTGTGTTCAACTCCGATGAAGCCGAAACTTTGCGCGCAGCGGGCAAAAAAGTGATTTTGGTGCGGATTGAAACCAGCCCAGAGGACATTCACGGCATGCACGCCGCTGAAGGCATTCTCACCACACGTGGCGGCATGACCTCGCACGCGGCTGTGGTGGCGCGCGGCATGGGCAAACCCTGCGTTTCAGGCGCGGGCAGCGTGAAGGTGGATTATAAAGCACAAACCATGACGGCAATGGGCAAGGTGTATCATAAGGGCGACATTATCACCATTGATGGTGCCACAGGGCAGGTGATGGAAGGCGCATTGCCGATGCAGGAGCCTGAACTTTCAGGCGATTTTGCTCAAATTATGAATTGGGCCGACACCGTACGCACCATGAAAGTGCGAACAAATGCCGACACCCCGCATGATGCCCGCACCGCGCGCGCATTTGGCGCAGAGGGCATTGGCCTGTGTCGCACTGAACATATGTTCTTCGAGGGTGAACGCATTATTGCCATGCGCGAAATGATTTTGGCCGATAGCGAGGCGGAGCGCCGCGCGGCATTGGGCAAAATTTTGCCAATGCAACGTGACGATTTCAAGTCGATCTTTGAAATTATGCAGGGCTTGCCTGTCACCATTCGCTTGCTCGACCCACCATTGCATGAGTTTTTGCCGCATACCGATGAGGATATTGAAGCGGTTTCGAAAGCCATGGGTGTGAGCGCCGAGAAAATTAAAGCCCGCGCGGCCGATTTGCACGAGTTCAACCCCATGTTGGGCTTCCGTGGCTGTCGTTTGGCGATTGCCTACCCTGAAATTGCCGAAATGCAAGCCCGCGCAATTTTTGAAGCCGCGATTTTGGCGGCGGCGGGTGGCGCTGCGGTGTTGCCAGAAGTGATGGTGCCTTTGGTGCTCGCCAAGCGCGAGCTCGACCTTGTGAAAGAGCGCATTGTAGCCACAGCGGAAGCTGTGTTCAAAGAGCAAGGCAAACGCATTGAGTATCAAGTGGGCACGATGATCGAGCTGCCACGCGCAGCATTGCGTGCGGGTGAAATTGCGGAATCGGCGGAATTTTTCTCATTCGGTACCAATGACCTCACCCAAACCACATTGGGCATGAGCCGTGATGACGCCGGTGCATTCTTGGGGCTATACACCGCAAAAGCTATTTTTGCTGCCGACCCATTCGCCAGCCTCGATGTTGAAGGCGTGGGGGAATTGATCGCTTTGGCCGTGACACGTGGCCGCAAAACCCGCCCCACCATTAAATTGGGCATTTGTGGTGAGCATGGCGGCGACCCCGCCACTATCCATTTCTGCCAGAAAACAGGGCTGGATTATGTGTCGTGCTCGCCATTCCGCGTGCCGATCGCACGTTTGGCGGCAGCGCAAGCGGTGTTGTGAGGTTTAGTCATCCCAGACGCGATGCGGCACAAACGAAGTGAAGTGATGCTTCGCAGATCCGGGATATTGTGCTATTTTGGCCTGATACCCCGTGTCTGCAGCGCATCATAAAAGAATGCTGCACTGCGCACGGGGTGACGCTTCTTTTTTATGGCAAAATTGCCAGTAAACTCCGCATTTTTATCACTTTTTAACCATTTCCTTTAGCAGAACGTCAAACCTGTTGCTCTAATCATTAAAGAGTGAGCGGAGAGCGTGATGCGTAAAGTGATGATGAAAATGTGCGTACGGGGCGTGTTGCTTGTGGCCGCGTGTGCGGGTGTGGTGCAGTTGCTTGACGCGACTGTGATGAAGGCAGAAATTACACCTGTACAGCTTTCTGAAAATACGTCCACCTATGCCGCCACACCGCGCGTGATTGTGTCGCAATTGGCCGATGATGATGTGGAATTTACCGCAAGCATTGGCGAAGTTGAAGACGCCGCCCGCGAGAATGTGGTGATCAAATACTCAAGCGGCTGGAGTGTAAACCGCGCCCATAAAACCGATATGGCGATGATCGCTCGATAATTATTTCTCGTGCATTGTGTGTTTTGCCGCCTTGTAACCCAATGGTTGGGGTGGTAACACAGTGGTATGCGCGTTAGCACTATTCGCAAATATCTGCCCATTATTTTCTGTGCCATTTGGATGGCAGCAGGTGCAATATCACTATCGCATGCGGTTGAGCCAATTTCGGTGGCTGCCGATGCGCAAGCCGTTGATCTGACCGATGCCATGGAATTGCAGCCCAATGTGAATGGGCAAATCACTGTGAACACAGCCCCAGCAGCTGATGGCGTGGTGCGTAAAATTGAGATTAAAGCGCGTGAAGCCAGCAAAACAAAGGCGTGGGCGGTGTTTGCCCTCACCAACACCTCGGATGAGCAAATTGATAGGCTGATTGTTGCGCCGTATTATCGTTTGGTGCGTTCAGGCGTATTTCTGCCCGATTTGGACAAGCAGCGCATAGGTGCGATCACGCCCAGCCAAGGATTCTCGCCAGAGCGGCAGCCAAATTCTGCAGCAGATGTGTTTTTGGTTACGCTCGACCCTGGTGCTACGGTGACCTTCATTGCCGAATCGCGCAGTAGTACAATTCCGCAGCTCTATTTGTGGGAACCAGATGCCTATCGCGAGAATATCAACCGATTGACAATGTTTTATGGCATTGTGATCGGGATTGCGGCGGTGGCGGCAATTTTCCTCACCATTTTATTCATCGTGCGTGGCTCGCTGATTTTCCCTGCGGCGGCGGGGTTTGCATGGGCGGTGTTGTTGTATCTATGCGTGGAATTTGGCTTTTGGCAAAAGGCATTTGGCTTGCTCGATGTGCCAATTCCCACTGCGCGCGCCGCTTGCGAAATGGCCATTACCCTGTCGTTCACGCTGTTTATGGGCGTGTATTTGAACATTAGCCGCTGGCGATTGCGCCCATCGGTGTTGGTGATCGGCACTTTGGCTACTTTAGCGCTTTTTGTAATTTTGGCGTTTTTAATTCCTAGCTTTGTGGCCAGCATCTCGCGGATTATTATGGCGGTGAGTGCGGCATTTTTGACGATATTAATTGGCTATTTTGCCGCGCATAATCATGATCGTTCCATCCATATTCTGCCGATGTGGGCGGTGGTGTTGGCGTGGATGTTTGGTTCAGCCGCCGCCGCAACAGGGCTAGTGTCGAATGATTTGGTGGCCGCTGCGCTGGATGGTGGCTTGGTGTTGGTGGTTCTATTATTGGCATTTACAGTTTTGCAACATGCTGTGGCCAGTGGCGCGCTTGGCTCAGAACAATTGAGTGATTTGGAGAAAAAAGCGCTGGCACTTTCAGGTGCGGGCGCCATTTTGTGGGATTGGAACGTGTTGCAAGACCATATCACCACGGGCAATGAGGTGGAGCAATTGCTAGGCTTGCAGCCAGGTACATTGCAAGGCGCGGCCATTCGCTGGTTGTCATTATTGCACCCCAGCGACCGCGATAAATTTCGTACTGCGCTCGATGCTGCTGTTGAACATGGCCGTGGGCGGATTGACCAAACCATTCGTATTCGCCGCCATGATGGGCAATATATGTGGTTTGCACTACGCGCTCGCCCCGCGCGTGGCCTGGATGGTGAAATCCATCGCTGTATTGGCACGCTGGCCGATGTCACTGATCAAAAAATCGCCGAAGAACGGCTGATGCAAGATGCAATTCACGATAATCTCACAGGGTTGCCAAATCGTGAACTGTTTCTCGATCGACTTGATGTGGCCATTTTGCGAGTGGCGGGGCAGAGCGCCAATAAGCCAACCGTATATATGATTGATGTGGACCATTTCAAATCGGTGAATGATAGCGCGGGGCTTTCGGTTGGTGATGCGGCACTGCTTACGCTATCGCGACGGCTTTCGCGGCTGCTCAAGGGCGACGACACACTGGGGCGCCTTCATAGCGATGAGTTTTGCTTGCTGTTGCTTTCCGAACAAACCTCTGCCGAAATTGCTGAATTTACCGAGCGTTTGCGCGAAACCATCCGCGCGCCTATCGCTTTTGGTGGTCAGGAATTGCAGCTCACAGCATCAGTGGGTGTGGCCACCTTCGATGGCTCCTATCGTCGTGGGCAGGATATGCTTAAGGATGCCGAAATTGCCATGTATCATGCCAAGCGCTTTGGTACAGACCGTGTGGAAACTTTTAAGGCCGCGCTGCGCGGCACGGGGGCAGACAGGCTTTCGCTGGAGGCTGATTTGCGGCGCGCGTTGCAAATGGGCGATATTCAAATGTTGTATCAGCCGATTGTGGATATTAACAGCAACACGCTTTCAGGCTTCACCACCATGCTGCGTTGGACCCACCCGCGCTTGGGCGTGCTCACCCCCGATGATTTTATGCCAATTGCCGAAGAATGTGGCCTTGCGGTTGAAGTCGGCCATTATGCGTTGCGCAGCGCGATGCAAAGCTTGGCAGCGTGGAGCACACAACTTGTGGGGCAGCAACCGCCATTTGTGAGCATTCCGATCACCAGCCGGCATTGTTTCCGCGCCGATATTATCAATGATATTAAAGCGATTTTGCTCAAAACGCGTGTTGCGCCAGCATTGTTAAAATTCGCGATCTCTGAAGGGCTTGTGATGGACAGCCCCGAATATGCCGCTATGCTGCTCACTCGCATGAAAGAGGCGGGTGTGGGGTTGATATTGGATGAGTTCGGAACGGGGTATTCCAATTTGGGCTATTTGCAGAGATTTCCGTTCGATATTATGCGAATCGACCGCAGTATTTTATTCGCGGGCAGTGGCAAGGCACAACATTCCTTGTTGCGGGCCGTGCTGCAAATTGCCAATGGCTTGGGCATGAAGCCAATGGCGGAAGGCATTGCAACGCAGGCTGATGCGGCAAAATTGCTCAAAATTGGGTGTGTGTATGCGCAAGGCAAAGCCTTTGGCGAGCCGATGTTGGCCGAGCAGGTGGCGCGTCAATTTTTTGGTAAAAAATAATGCGTGTTGTGCTCACACTCCTAGCGTGGCTTTTCTTGCTAGCGCCAGCTGCAACGCAAAATATTGAGCCCATTTCGGTGCAATTGAGCTTTGTGCCGCCTGCTAACGGCAACGCGCATTATGATATACAGCTTCACTTCACCCTTGAAAAAGGCTGGAAAACCTATGCACTTAAGCCTGGAAATGTAGGGATAGCGCCGCAATTGGTGCTCTCCAAAACCGAGAATATCGCCAAATGGACATGGGAATGGCCAGCACCAATTCGCTTTTATGAAGGGGATGAGGCCATTATGGGCTATGATGCGAATTTTACAGTGGTGCTGCATATTGAGCCGATCACCTCAAAATTGCCAATTCGCTTCACAGGACAATTAGAAATGGGGGCATGTAGCACATTATGTGTACCAATCACTCTGCCTGTTTCATATGGTGGTGATGCAGCGCCTAGACCGTGAATAATTTACTAATATTATCAATTTTGCCTTGAACTCACCATAATTGTGCGTAAAGCTACCCCTTAAGGCGTTTACGCATACACAGTGCCGATGCGTAAATGCCTGCAATATCAACATAATAAACCATGGAACGAGGATTCTCCGATGAAAAAATATATTCTAGCCGTTGCGCTTGTTGCTGCTCTGTCATTGGGCACCTCGGCTGCATTTGCGCAACTTTCGCCAGCCGCCCCTTCCGTGCCATCAGCCCCAAAAGTGGAAGCGCCAAAAGCGATGACACCAAAAGTAGATGCACAAAAAGCGATGACTCCAAAAGTGGTTGCACCAAAAGTTGAAGAGAAAAAAGAGGCAAAACCAGCCTCTGAAGCGCAAATGAAGCAACGTAATAAAATGAAAGAATGTGGCGCCAAATGGCAAGCCATAAAAAAAGCTGGCACCACCAATGGCCAAACATGGAAAACCTATTCACCAAAATGCCTAAAGGGTGAAGCGTAAGCTTTTCTGAGGTATATTTTGCGAAAAGGCGCTGGCAACAGCGCCTTTTTGTTTGCAATGTCTCATGGGGGTGATACCCATTGTCCATTCAATCATGCGAGTGCACATGCAAAAGTCGACCAAAGCCGTTTTCACACAAGGGCCAATTCTGCCCCATATTTTAAAAATGACTTTGGCGGGCACAATTGGGCTGATCGCGGTATTTTTGGTGGATGTGCTGAACATGTTTTACATCGCACAGCTGCATGACACGCAGTTGACCGCCGCGATTGGATTTGCGGGTGTGATTATTTTCCTCACTATTTCATTTTGTATTGGCATGAGTATTGCCGCAGCAGCGTTGGTGTCGCGCGCACTTGGCGCTGAGAATCGAGCGCATGCTCGCGCTATGGCGGCCGCTAATATTAGCTTTATGGTGCTGAGCAGCGCGGCTTTGGTGGCCATATTATGGCCTTTTCAAGGGTGGGTGTTGCTCACATTGGGTGCCGATGGCGTGATATACGACCACGCCCTGCGATTTTTACATATGACCACGCCCTCATTGCCCCTTATGGGCATTGGCATGGCGTGCTCGGCCATATTGCGTGCGGTGGGCGACGGCAAACGCTCGATGCATGTCACATTGGCGGGTGGTATCACAACACTCATTCTCGACCCAATTTTTATTTTTGGGTTTGGCATGGGGCTCGATGGTGCGGCGATTGTCACAGTGCTGTCGCGAGTTTCTATGGCGGCGCTGGGCATTTATGGCTGCGTGCGCACGCATGATATTGTGGCGCGGTTGAGCGTTGCAGGCTTGCGCCAACATTTGCGAGAAATTGCAGGCATTTCTGTGCCGGCAGTGCTCACCAATATTGCCACGCCCGTAGGCGGCGCCTATGTCACCTATATGCTGGCGCCCTATGGTGCCGAGGCGGTTTCGGCAGGCGCGATTGTGAATCGCATGGTGCCATTGGCGTTTTGTGGGCTGTTCGCGCTTTCGGGCGCTGTTGGCCCCATGATGGGGCAAAATTATGGCGCGAAAAATTTTGAGAGATTGCGCAGCGTGTTGAAATTCAGCTTTTTAGTGTCAACAGCCTATACAATATTCGTGTGGTGTGTGTTGATGCTGGCCAGCAACAGCCTTGTGCAGATATTTGAGCTTAAAGGCCTAGGCGCCGATCTCATGACATTTTTTTGCTACTTTGTGGCGCCAAGCTTTGCGTTTTTGGGCGCGGTGTTTGTGGCCAATGCTGCGTTTAATACGCTGGGCAAGCCAGTGATTTCCACTACATTCAACTGGTTGCGCGCAACGCTGGGCACAATACCCTTCGTATATTATGGCGGCGTGTTTTTAGGGGCGCGCGGCGTGGTGGGCGGCCAAGGCTTCGGCAGCGCTCTTTTTGGCATAGTGGCCATTTGGGCCGCATTTAGGTTGGTGAGGGTGTTGGAGCAACGTGCAGCACCTCTTTATAATCAGTTCAAATAAAATTTGAACGCCTATAATTTTATCTCGCTCACGCCAAAAATGCTTGCGCCTTTGGCGGCGCGGCCGCGTGGCTCAACCGCGAACGGCAGTCGCGGTTTTGTCATTTCTAATACAGTACAAAAATTATTCGAAATGACTATAATGTGTCATCATCCGCCATGCCCAATTGTCCGCATTACACTCGACATTGTGTTGAATAGGGTTGTCAAGCGACTGCCTGCTGGGGTTAATTTGCGGGCACCATCCACGAGCCTATACAGAAGTGCTGTTGGCTTCACGTGATCACGCACTGCTGAAAGTTGTGTTAATAACATTGCTCTCATGCCGCGCAGCGCATTAAGATTTGTACGTTCAAGCGGTCGCGGGTCTATTTGCCACAGATACTGCCGTTGCAACTCGATATCACGCTGTACATTCTGTAAAATATAGCCTGCATCAGGAGCATGTGAGAGCTTATCCGCAAAATGAGTTAATGTCAGTGAGAGATCCGATGTGACATTTCCTTTTTTAGAAATCATAACAAAATGGCGAAAACGCGGATTGTTGGCAAAACATGTTTTTAATTCTGCAAGTCCTGCGGCCTCATTGCCCTTGTGTGCTTCATTAATCCAGCTTTGTGTACTTAATCCAAATCCGAATTGTGTTGCTTCAAAGCCAGCCTGACTTGATGAAATAGCCTTAGTGATGGCACGCAATGCGCCGCGCAAATCAAAGGTTTGGAGTTTAGCTGTGACATCTACAAGTGTGTCGTTGAGCACATTTGGGAACCCTTTACCAGAACGAGATCCTTTATTGAGCCACGCTTCATAAGGTAGAGGTGTGAATTTAGAAAGCACGAGATCATAGGCAGGATTATTTGAAATCATCTCTTGATAAATGCGATGATTACGTTGCGCGATGTCTAATATTCCCGCATTGCCTGTGGCGTGGAATGGGTCGTTTCCAAAACCAAACACGCGCCCAAAGAATGTTCTGCCATATTCTCGCGCATTGGCATATGCCATTCTGAAATTGCGATTTTCATTGTGAACCTGGTCACCCTGTAAGGTGTGACACATTTGCTCCACGCCATCGGGGAAACTGCCAATGTGTTGGAAGGAATAGCGGCCACCAAATCGTTGTGGACCAACGCCTGTGCCTTGATAAATGCTAGCGATGGTATCATATTTCCCGCGCATAACTGCACCCAAAGCTTTGAATCGCGTAAATGCAGAAACCCCTGTATCAGATACAATTTCTTTGGCCGCATAATATTTATCTGCAAGAGAATTTTTTGTATCCCGCATAATTTTCATGCCAAAAGCGGTGACGCGGTGAAATGAATACAACAAGCCATCAACCCAAGAAATATCAGACGTAGCCTGCATGGTTTTGCGACCTTGTGGGAATACAAAATGCTCCCATTTTCGGCTCATAGTTGAAAGACGTTGGTAAAATGAGATATGGTCTTGATGTGATTCAAGTAATGGCCTCACGGTTACATCTCCCAAAAGGCCAGAGCTTATGCCTTCGGATTGTAATGCTAAACGCATCGCTGCGATTTGAGACGGACAATTGGCATTCGCCAGAATAACTTGTACTAAGGTTTTTTTGCCAAAGCGCGAGTGCATATCCTTATATGTACCAGCCCATTGAATAAAACGCTCTAATTCCAATTTTGAGGTTGGTGATGAGTTTAAGAAATTCAAATCTAATGATGTGAGGTCAAGTTTTCCTTTTTTTGCATCCTTAAATGCACCATTCAAAAACGCGAGCTTATGCTCAGCAGAGTGGTCAAGCATATTTGTGATGCCGTGTCGCCGCGCTAAAGCGTCAATCAAGGTATCCACTACATCTGCGTTGTGGCGCGCTTCGCCCATAGAAAAATGAAATCCACCGAGTTGAGTTTCAGCAACGAGGGACTCAAGCTTCCACGCATTTTTTGTCCCAAAACCAATAGTGTTTTGTATCTGCCGCAAGGCCAGTTCATAATCGCGCTCATCAGCGAATGCCCCAGCACCTTGAGTGAGCGTATATCCCTCAATGCCAAAACGCTGCGCCGTGTTTGCTAATTTGGTTTTGAGGTGCGTCAATTGATCTGCGGCAGCAGGATTGCGGTTTTGGAAATATGTAATGGCGCCATCTAAACGAGTTGTATGACGCTGAAATTGTAGAGCCGCCTTTTCACCCTTAAAGTTCAGGGAGTCCTCTGGCAATAATTTTAGGTTTCGATCTTTATCAAAGATGAGCCAGTCTGTGCGGTAAAAAGGAGTGTGGTTGAATAACGGGCTATTGATAGTATTTAAATCTGTATAATGTTGGGCGGCTGTGCGACGAAAATTCACCAAATTTTCTACCCACGCATCCAGCTGCGTCGCCATTGGTTTGAGTTTGAGGCGTGCTTCCGCTAATGCTGAGGGGGCATCCGTATTATACAAGGGTACGGTTGCGATTTGGGTTTCTAATTGCGTAAGATCGCGTGCAAGCGTTTTAATTTCATTGAGAATCTTTGGGTCTCGGGGATGCCTTGTCGTTCCAAACTCATTCCCCGCTTTTGTACCTTTGGTGAGATCCATATAACGATGATATTTTGTTGAATATTCATCCAGCAGCGCTTCCGCTTCTGCGGTTTCCAATTGTAATGGATGGGTCGTAATATCTTGTCCTAATTTTGAGCGGGCAATCTTATTGATAAATTGTTGGGATGTAACGCCCTGGGCATCAAGATAGTTGAAGAACGAGTGATAGGTGTTATGGCTCAAACGAGTTTGCGCCATCTCAACATCAACACGCACACGCTGTAAGCCCAATACGCGCCCTTGCAGTATTGCAACATCATTTCTCTGCGTGTCAGATAATGCACTTGCTTTTTGGAGAAGTGTTGTGTTGTCAATCGTATGCAATTGGTTCAAAGGGCCAAAACCAACATTCTCATATGCAGTGCTCAACGCATTAAGTGAGAGAACAGTAGGCTGGTAATGGAGAGATGCAGTAAAATCTGGCATTTCTAATCTCACATTTTATAATTTAATTGCTTGTAAACTATATAGCGTGGTTTTAAATTTTTTCAAGCAGTTTTTTTGTAAAAAACGTAGATTATTCTATTATTTCAATATCTTGCACCGCAGCAAATAGCTGTTCATATACGCCCACTTTAAACGGCACCACACCCGCCATCACTTGCGCACGCGTGGCCCATTGCCAGCGAGAAAATTCCTGATGGGCGCCGTTCATGGGCGTTTCAATGTTGATCTCGGACTCATCGCCTGTAAACCGGAACACAAACCATTTTTGGGTTTGCCCGCGATATTTGCCCTTGAGTGCTTTGCCCACCAGTTCTGGCGGCAAGTCGTAGGTGATCCACTGCGGGACTTCATACAGCAATTCCACCGATGTGATGCCCGTTTCCTCTTGTAGCTCGCGCTTGGCCGCTAACAACACGTCTTCGCCAGCGTCAATCCCGCCTTGGGGCATTTGCCAAAAATCAACATAGCCCGTGGATTGCGCGTCGCAGCGCTGGCCAATCCAAATTTTACCTTCAGCATTGAGCACAATAATGCCCACATTAGGGCGATAGGGCATGGCGGTGTGTGTCATTGCGTGCCTGTGACTGCTGCGCTTAATGGTATGAGAGTGATGCCGCGCCGACTGAGCGAATTGGTCCATTCTGTGATGTGATCCACCGTGATGGGCAATGCTGTGGCCGAACCAATGGCAATTCCTTGCCGATAGGCGATGGCTTCGAGCTCGCTCAGGCGGGCGTCGATTGCGTCGGGCGTAGGTTGCAGGTCGATCACCAAATCGGACTTAGCAAATGGCATTTTTAATTCAGTGGACAGTGGCACAGAGCGGCTTCGTGTGGAGGAGCCATCATCAGCATATAATAGCCCGCGATCACGAATTTCCTGTAAAATAGGGCGGTAGAGGGTGTCTTGCGCGGTAAATTTGCCGCCCATATAATTGACAATACCGATATAGCCAGAGAAACGGCTCATAAACCAGCGCAGGCGCTCCTGATTTTGCTCCGATGTGAGTGTAGTGAGCAGCGTTTGCGGGCCTGGGTCGGATGAAGGGTAATCGAACGGTTCAAGCGGAATTTGCAGTAGCACCTCATGCCCTTCGGTACGGGCTTTATTCACCTGACCTTGTAAATTGCTACCATAAGGCGCGAATGCGAGGGTGACCTCGCCAGGCAATTTTGTAATGGCGCTTTGCGTAGAGCTGGCACTTAAGCCCAAACCGCCAACAATAATGGCAATTTTAACGCTTTTGCTGCCAGAACGTGCAGTGGATGCTGGGCGCGCATACACGCGGTAGGCTTTGGAGCTGTCATTTCCCACAACTGGTAGCAGGCCAACAGGTGTTTTTTGCACAAGGCGCGGGTCGGGCGCTGCGCGCATTTTGACACCTGCATTATTTTGGAGTTCAGCGCCTTCAATGATTTGGCCACTGCTGGGGTCTGTGACCACCACGCCTTGATTGCCGCCTTGCGATGGATCAGTGACCACAACACCTTGGTTGTTCTCGTTGTTTTGAGAGTGTGTGGGTTGCTCAATTTTACGAACAATGGTGGTGCCATTGCTAATCACATTGGGAGATTTCTTTTTGCTATCGCCGAATGATTTGTCTGAGTCCATATCTTCGACTGAAGCCTTTGCAGATTTCTCAAATCTGGGAACTTCAACCCCCATTTTGGCCACCATTTCGCCAGCGTCTGGGTCGTTTACCACCAAAGGTACAATGGCCAATATGCTCACCAAAAGCCCTAAAATGCCATAGGGCAAATATTGCAATAGCGGTGATTGTGCAGGCTTGGCGCTTTTTCCGCGAAGCTTGCCCAAAGGAGCTGAAAGTTGTGCCTTATTAATGGCAGGGCGCCTCATGGTTTTACAGGCTCTTTCGTTGGTTCTTTTAAAGCGGGCACTTCAAGCTTTGGTGCCTCTAGAGCAGGGGTAGGCTTTTCTTCAGCTTTTGGAACATCTTTTGCGGGTGCTTTATTATCATTCACCGCTGCTTTTGTGATGTCTTTTGGTGTTTCCCGCACGAAATCGGGGTTCACACCAAATTTCTTATCTGGGGCAAATGCCGCATGTTTCACAACACCATGGAGCAAATCATAAGCATATTGAATTTGCTTATCATCTTTAGGTTCAGGAGGCACGTAGGCGGAGGAAGCAGAAGATTCCTCGTTGTCATTTTTCAAATGGCCAGGGAGCGACGCCTCACCTTTAATATCGACTTTGCCTTTGAGTTCAGGCGGCACTTCTTGAGCGACAAATATATCGGGTGAGATACCTTTGGCTTGAATCGATTTACCAGAGGGGGTGTAGTAGCGCGCGGTGGTGATGCGCAATGCGCCATTGCCGCCAATCGGAATGATGGTTTGCACCGAGCCTTTACCAAATGAGCGGCTGCCAAGCACCAAACTGCGTTTTTGGTCTTGCAAGGCCCCCGCCACAATTTCGGAAGCCGAAGCGGCGGCACCATTCACCAGCACCAAAACAGGCTTGCCATTAGTCAGATCACCCGGTTTGGCATAAAAGCGGTGGGTTTCTTCAACGCGGCGGCCACGAGTAGAGACAATCTCGCCTTTGTCCAAGAATGCATCTGATACAGAAATGGCTTGGTCGAGCAATCCGCCTGGGTTATTGCGCATGTCCACCACAAAGCCTTTAAGCTTTTCAGCAGGAATGGCTTTGGTAATATTGGCGATGGCATCCTTCAATGAATCCGTGGTTTGTTCATTAAACTGGCTAATGCGAATATAGCCAATGTCGCCCTCCACGCGGAATTTAACGGCCTTGATGCGAATGACATCGCGGGTAATTTTAATCTCTAAAGGCTCATCCAGCCCCGCGCGTTGCACTTTCAGGCGAATGGGAGTGCCAGAAAGTCCACGCATTTTTTCCACAGCCTGTTGCAGGGTCATGCCAAGCACGGGTTCATCATCCAATTGCGTAATAATATCACTTGGGCGCACACCAGCGCGCGCTGCAGGGGTGTCATCAATTGGCGCCACCACCTTCACAAGGCCATTTTCCATGGTCACTTCAATGCCAAGGCCACCAAATTCGCCACGGGTTTGCACCTGCATGTCGCGGAAGCTTTTGGCATTGAGGAATGAAGAGTGCGGGTCGAGCGAGGTAAGCATGCCATTAATGGCTGATTCCACAAGGTCTTGATCATTGGGCGCTTCCACATATTCATTGCGCACACGTTCAAATACATCGCCAAATAGGTTGAGTGCGCGGTAGGTGTCGGCACTGGCGGCGTTTACGGGCTGCGGCGCGACAATGCCACCCAATATAGCACCCGTGGCAATGCCGCCACATAATACGCTGCTCAGTAGTAATGCTTTAAACCGAAGTTTCATTCACGTGCCTCATTAAATTGCGATGATATTAACCATGGAGAAGGATCTATGATTTGTCCATCTTTTCTCAGCTCTAAATAGAGAATTGGGGAAGTGGTGTTGTGCTGCGCGGCAAAGGCCACCATTGTGGTGGCGGCGCGTACGCCCATTTCCCCCAAAGGCTCGCCCGCTTCGATCAATTGCCCTGGGTACACATGCACTTTTTCCATGCCCGCCACCAACATATGATACCCGCCGCCTACATTGAGGATGACCATTTGCCCATAGGAGCGGAAAGTACCCGCATATAGCACAACACCAATAGTGGGGGAGATTACTTGTGCGGTGGCACGTGTGGCCAACACAATGCCTTTGGAGGCGTTGCCCAATGGGTCGGGTTCATTGAAGCTGCGCAATTTTTGGCCCGCCACAGGCAATGCGATGGCGTTTTTAAGCGCATGAAAATTATAAGCGGCAAGGCGTTGCTGCGGGGTTTCCATAGTAGAAAATTCTTTAAGGGATCGCAAATTGCTCAGCGTCGCTTCAGGCCCACCCACGCCCCCCTTCACACCCTGCTTAAGGCGGGTTTGCGCATTGGCGGCATTAATATCGGTTTCCAGCTTGGCGATCAAATCTTTGAGGGATTCCGATTGTGCCGCCAATTGCTCGGTGCGCTTGCGAATGCCGGCCAATTCGAGGCTTGCGCCTGCCTCTAATTTCTTTTTCTCATCAATAAGTGCTGTTATTTTGCTGCGCGCCCCGCTTAATGATGCGAGCTCTTTGGCGAGCATATCCCGATCTTGTGAAATGGAGCGCCGCACTAATACCAGACGATCAAAATTCTCGGCCATGATGCTGGCTTCTACCCGTAAATGTGGTGCAAGTTGCTCGAGCAGTGCCGCGCTGCGTACTGTGCTCAGGGTATGCTGCCAATTGAGCAGCAGGGCAGGGGGTGGGTTGATGCTGATACGCTGCAGCGCCGCTAAAATTTCAATATATGTGGCTTGTTTAGATTTTACATAAGCGCGACGTTTGTATTCTTCAGCCTCAAATTGCGTGAGGCGCTGCTCTAATACCACCACGCCCTCTTCAATTTTGCGCATATTTTGGCCAGAAGCAGCAAGCTCTCGCACAAGGCTGTCTTTTTCAGTACGCGACATTTCTAGCACCTGCGACACCTCATTTTGTCGCACAGTGGAGGTGGTGAGGTCTTGCTCCACCCCGCGCAATTGATGGTTTTTCGTTTCGCGCTCATTCCATGGGTCGAGCGCTAGCGGCATTTGGAAGGGGTCTGGTCGCTGCTTTTGTGCTGAATATGCAGGTATTATGTTTAGGCATGCACATGAAATAGCTGCGCACAATAATGCACAACTCCATTTACGGGCAGTGAGTGACACAGAATCAATCATGGATATAATCTACGCATTTACGATTTAGACACCATACCGCAAACTTGCATCTTATGTGTTAACGCCCTGTGGAAAACACATTCATATGTGGTACGTTCTGAGAGTTGCGTAATATTGAATTTATATAGAGTGTGTGATCATATATATGATGGCGCAGATGAAATTATTTAAATATTCAATATATTATATGTAGAATTTTATATAAATATACGTTTTATGACAATTTACAATGTTATTATGCGGTATTTTACATTTATAATATAGTTTTATGCGCTATTTCCTGTTATTTTAATGTGGTAAAATTAGTCTTTAGTCGAATTTTCATCTTTTTTTTCATATTAACTGTATTTTTTATCAAATTTTTTAATATTTACTCATATTCTCACTTGTGAACGTGGGCACAACAACCAATCCACAGGAGACAGACATGAAAAACTTTATGACAAAATTCGTAGCTGACGAGCAAGGCGCAACAGCAATTGAATATGGCTTAATCGCCGCTTTGATTTCGATCGTAATCATCGTTGGTGCGCGCGCCACGGGTACAAAATTAACGACAACATTTACTGACATTAACGGCCAACTTGGAGGCGCTGCTTCAAAAGCTGTTATTAAATAATTTCTTTAACGACTAAATTGAAAACACCGAACATGAGAATTTCAGGTGTGTTTTATGTGTTTTAATATATTCTAAATGCATTTCATATTATGATTATTCATCCAAAATTTAGCGTAGGCTGTGTAATGATAACTCTGTGTAAAGACTTTTTTCGCAACGAGCAGGGTGCAACTGCCATTGAATATGGCTTAATCGCGGCTTTAATTGCTGCGGCGATCATTGTTGGCACACGGAATGTTGGGTCAAAATTAAGTGGTACATTTACAGATGCAAATGCTCAGCTAGGAGGCGCTGCTCCTGCCTCTGTTGTGAAATAATGGCATGTGGTGCAGACCGATTTTGCTATCACATACCATTTTCTATAATTATAGCCCCTCAAATAATAATGTCGACAAATAGCGCTCAGCGAATGAGGGGATGATCACCACAATATTTTTGCCCTTCATTTCAGGGCGAGCGCCAATAATCAGGGCTGCTTCAAGCGCGGCGCCCGATGAAATGCCGCCGGGCACGCCTTCGGTGCGGGCTAATTCGCGCGATGTGGCGAATGAGGTGTCGTTGCCAATTTGCACAATTTCGTCAATTACAGATTTATCCAAAATATCGGGCACAAAGCCTGCACCAATGCCTTGAATTTTGTGAGGGCCTGGTTGGCCGCCAGACAGCACGGGGGAATCGGTTGGTTCGACCGCAACCACATGAATTTTAGGGTTTTTGGCTTTGAGTGCATTGCCCACACCTGTGATGGTGCCGCCTGTCCCCACACCTGAAATGAACACATCCACCTTGCCGGAAGTGTCGTTCCAAATTTCTTCAGCGGTGGTGCGGCGGTGAATATCGGGGTTGGCCGCGTTTTTAAATTGTTGCGGCATGATAGAATTTGGGATTTCTTTCAGCAGCTCTTCAGCGCGGGTGACAGCCCCCTTCATGCCTTGCTGGGCAGGCGTCAGCACCAGTTCTGCCCCCAAAAACGCCAGCATTTTGCGACGCTCAAGCGACATCGACTCTGGCATTACAAGCATTAACCGATAGCCACGCGCCGCGGCTACAAATGCCAGCGCAATGCCTGTGTTGCCCGAGGTGGGCTCGATCAACACCGTGTTGGCCGTGATATGCCCCGCATCCTCTAATGCGGAAATCATGCCCACGCCGATACGATCTTTCACACTGGCGAGTGGGTTGAAAAACTCCAGTTTTGCCAAGATATTGGCATCAACACCGCGCGATTTGGCAATTTTATGCAAGCGCACCAATGGCGTATCGCCAATGGTTTCAAGAATGGAATTATAAATTTTGCCGCGGCCTTTTGTGCTGAAGTTTGTAAGCGAGCTGGTCATGCGAGATTCCTGTATATAGAACGTTTGTGCGGAATAATAAACGATAGTTCACCATATTGCAAGCCAGATGACAAGGGAAATTAGCGATTTTCCACGCCCGTCGACCCAAACCCACTCTCGCCACGCTGGGTTTCATCAAGCGTTTGCACCTCCACCGATTGCGCCGCCGCCACTGGTGCAATTACCAGCTGGGCAATCCGCATGCCGCGCTCGATAATAAACGCCTCGCTGCCGAGATTGATCAGCAGCACTTTTAGCTCGCCGCGATAGTCGGAATCGATAGTGCCGGGGGAGTTCAGCACGGTGATGCCATGCTTGAAGGCAAGACCAGAGCGGGGGCGCACTTGCCCCTCATACCCATGCTCAATGGCAATGTTGAAGCCAGTTGGCACCAGCGCGCGCTGCATGGGGGCGAGGATAAGCGGGGCATCAATTGCCGCCGCCACATCCATGCCCGCCGCGTGGGTGGTTTCATATTTTGGCAGTGCAAGGCCATGCGCGTGGGGCAGGCGTTGCCAGTGCAGTGTAGGCATTTTGGGCTCCTTTTTTCTCCCCTCCCCTTGCGGGAGGGGGTAGGGGGAGGGGTTTTCTTTTTTTGCTTTCCCTGCCCTTCGCATCGCTACGGGCTTGGAGACTTGAAACGATTCACTGGATCGTTTCATTTGCTTCGCAAAACGTTTCTTACCCCCCCAGTCTCGTTTCAATCGCCAGCTCCCCCGCCCATCCTTCGCCCTCCGGGCTTCGGAGGGTAAAAACAAGTGGGGAGCGGGAAGTGCAATTTCATTATAGTTCCGGCCACCAGCTAGGCCATGCAGGTGCCAGCACGCCGCCAATCCGCAACGGGGCAATACGTGTGGCAAGGCCATGGGCACCCGTTTCAATGGCAACGCCGGAAAGCGTGGCTTCGCCCGTGGCGGGTTCAAATTTCTCACCACGAATGTGGGTGAGGAAACGCTGCAGCGGCTCATGTTTATTAAAACCCAGCACCGAGCAGTAATCGCCGCACATGCCGGCGTCGCTCATATACGCAGTGCCCGCGGGTTGAATGCGATAATCGGCTGTAGGCACATGGGTGTGCGTGCCCACCACCAGTGAGGCGCGCCCATCAAGCAATGCGCCCATGGATTGCTTTTCCGATGTGGTTTCGGCGTGGAAATCCACCACAATTGCATCGCACGCGGCACCCAATGGGCATGCGCTCACGGCGGCATCAACTGCATGAAATGGATTGTCCATCGCGTCCATAAAAATGCGCCCCATGGCGTTGATGATCAAAATGCGCTGGCCATTTTTGAGCTCAAACAGGTTGGCACCGCGCCCTGGGGTGCCTGTGGGGAAGTTGATTGGGCGAATGAGCTGCGGCATACGCTCAATGAACACCAGCGCCTCTTTGTGGTCCCATGCATGATTGCCCAATGTAATGGCATCGACGCCCGCGCTCAGCACATCTTGGGCAATTTTCTCGGTAATGCCAAAGCCGTGGGCGGCATTTTCACCATTGATGATCACACAATCGAGCGGCACGCGTGCACGAATTTTTGGTAGTACATTCACCACCGCATCGCGCCCTGCTTTGCCCACAATATCGCCTAAAAAGAGAATGTGCATTGGAGTTCCTGCTAGATTTACGCTGTTATGCACGCAGGTGCAGCAATGAGCAATTGATTTTTCGCACAGTTTATGGTGTTGTGCCGCAAGTTTAAGGACATATAATGAAAGCCCCGACCCAAAGACAATTGCGTGTTGGTGAAGAAATTCGCCACGCCATGACAGAAATTATGGCGCGCTCGTCGATTCACGACCCAGATTTGATCGATGTGCAGGTGACTTTCCCCGAAGTGCGGGTGAGCCCCGATTTGAAGCACGCCAGCTGCTATGTGATGGCGCTTGGTGATGGGATGTCGGCCGTGCGCACAAAATTTATGGTGAATGCACTGGCGCGCCATCGCAAATTTATCCGTGGTTTGCTGGCCAAAAAGCTGATGTTGCGCCATGTGCCCGAGTTGCATTTTAAAATCGACGACCGCTATGAATACACCCTCACTATCGATCAGCTGATGGCCACCCCGCAAGTGAAGCGCGATTTGAGCGGGTTTGATCTAGAGGCATTCGAAGCTGAGGATGAAGATCAATGATGCGCATATATTGCGCATAAATTGTTATTATGGTATGGTGCTATCTCAACACAATGGAGGCATCACATGAATTTATCAATTGGCAAACGGTGGGAAGCATTTGTGGAAAATGCTGTGCAGCAAGGGCGTTATGCCTCAGCCAGCGAGGTTGTGCGAGAAGGCCTGCGCTTGGTGGAGGAGCGCGAGGCCAAGCTGCAATCGCTGCGGGATGCGATCCATATGGCGATTGAAGAGGGTGTATTTGTTACGGATGAAGAGATTGATGTTGCGCTCGCTGAAGTAGAGGTAGAATTAAGAGCCCAAGGATATGTTGAATGATGCCCAAACGTATATTACGCTTTACACCCGCTGCAAGGCGAGATTTAGTGCATATTTATCGCTATATTGCAGACCAAAGTGGTTCAATGGCGACCGCCAGAGTATTTGTACAAAAATTGCGTACGAAATGCAGTGATTTTGCTCGTCTTCCTGCTATTATGGGAAAATCTAGGTCTGAATTGGGGCGTGACATTCGCAGTTTTAGTTATAAAAATTATGTATTATTGTTCAGATATTCCGACAATCGGCTTGAAATTGTGAGAATCATTGAAGGCCATCGCGATATTGAGGCGATGTATGATGATGAGCCCAGCGCATGACACCCAATCCCCCCACTCACCACGCGTGTGCCATTGTTGTGGGTGGGCAGGGTGTGTTGATTTTGGGGGCATCAGGCGCGGGGAAAACCTCGTTGGCGCGGGTGCTGCTGGGGCTAGCGCCGCAATTTGGGATTCAGTTCGCATCATGGGTGGCGGATGATCGTGTGCATGTGCAGGCGAGCAATGGCCGATTGATTGCCCGCGCGCCTGAAGTGCTGCTGGGCAAGGCGGAATATTACGGCGTGGGGATTGTGGATATTGACGCGCTGCCCGCCGCGTGTATTGAGTATGTGGTGAAGATTACACCTACCGCACATGTCACCCGCATGCCGGAAGTTGCCGAACACTCCATCACTATTGAAGGCATTTCCCTGCCATATCTGCGCGTGAGCAGCGGCGATGTGGCCAGCGCCTGCTTGGTGCTAGAAATGGTGAGGCGCAGCAGATGACACACCCAATAATGCGCCGCCGTACCCATCCGCACCCCATTGATACGTGGATTTTCGACCTTGATAACACGCTCTATCACCCCAGTGTGAACCTGTTTGCGCAGGTGGATGCGCGGATGACAGAATTTATCGCGCGCGAGCTGAACTGCGTGCCTACGGCGGCGCGGCGCATACAAAAGGATTATTTCAAGCAATTTGGCACTACACTTAGCGGCCTCATGCAGCTGCATGGCACCAATCCGCACGCATTTTTAGACTTTGTGCATGATATTGACTATGCCGCGCTGCAGCCGTGCGATGCGCTCGAGGGCATGTTGGCGGGGCTACAGGGCCGCAAAATTGTGTTTACGAATGGCAGTGCAGGCCATGCACAGCGCGCGCTGGAGGCGTTGAACATCGCCCCGCATTTTGAGGCGATTTACGACATTGCCGCTACAGGGTTTACCCCAAAACCGCACCGCAGCGCGTTTGAGGCGGTGGTGAAGGATGCGCGCATCACCCCGAGCTTTGCGGCCATGGTGGAGGATATTGAGCGCAACCTAGAAGTGCCGCACCAGCTGGGCATGCACACGATTTTGGTGGACACAGGCTCGTTCGAAGGCGACACCCGCGAGCCGTGGGAATATGCGGTGCAGCACGCGCATTACGTGGATGTGGTGTTGAGTGATGTGCGCGATATTGTTGTGAAGTAATCTATTGATATATAACTATAATATGTGATTTTCTCACGCGCAATGATGGTGGTTTATACTGTGTATTCACAGTGAGCCAGCCTTATGCATACAGAGCAGATTACCCACCACAAAGCCTATGCTCGCGCATTTGCTCTCTACATGCGCCGCGGCGTGCCGATTGATCTTGCGGCCATCGCACTTGAGGTGAAGGCTGATACAGCGCAATCGCCCTATTATATTGGGCGCACATCGGGCGATGATAAAGTGCGCCCATCCCACGCCGCCAATAATGGCAAAATCTTCGCGTGGGATAACCCACCCCCAACGGGCAACCCAGGTGAAGAATTCGGCTGTAGGTGTACGGCAGAGCCGTATGATTTGCCAAATATTGATAAAGCGCAACAGAATGTTATTAGTGTTGTAGATGAAGGCTTAAATAGATGGGGCACTTCAGATTTTCTGTCTCATTTTTATTTTGGAGGTGGCGCAACAGTTACTTTATCTCAAATGAGACATCTGCAAGATGTTATCAATCTTGCCAAAAATAATATTTATCCTCGTTTTGAAAATCAAATAATCAATAAAGTTAGATTGCAGTCTGAATCTGATTTTAGTGAAGATTTTGTGCGTAGCTACGAATTTTATAACGTGTCATTCTGGCATGGAAGATCGACCGTAAGCGGTATATTTAATGGTAATGTTCAATATTTTGAAGATAAATTGGTTGTTTCAGGCACAATAAAATATAGTTTTCGGGATGAGTTTACGGATCCCCTGGACATTCGGCAGCTATTCTATGGAACGTCCTCGCCAAAATTTTTTGATGCAGCTACCGTAATGAATACAGATTTGCGTGGAAAACGATTCTATATTACTGATAATTGGACGACATCCGTGCAAATTACGCGATTAAAATGACATGAAAATAACAGGTTTGGCTCTATCAAAAATATACAAAATAACGATTGTTATTTTTACATGTAGTTTTTTATTTATTTTTTTAGTATTTGAAGGTGTTGGCTATACAAAAGCATTGATGGAAAGCATTGATTATGTTGAGTTGCCAAATGGCACTATATTAGCTCCAAAAGCTATTTTTAGTAAAAAAATAATTCTTTACGATGCAAGTAAGCATAAAATTCTGGAACTGAGCCCAATTGAATTATATTGGGATGACGATAAAGTTATTGGTATTACTAATATATCAGGTCGCGAAACATATTTTGTATATAATAAAAAATACAATAATGTAGAATATGTAGATAATATAATTAATATTAAATCTATATCTAACGATGAGCGAATTTTAATACATAGAAATATAAAAACATTTTATGATCTTGTTGAAAATAAAAATTATAAAAGACACTGGTATCAATGGTATTTTTAAAAAATAGTCGATGACGCTACACAAGAAGTTATACAAGTGAGCAGGCCAGGATTTATTCCGAGTGAATGATAGCAATAGAAGGACATGAAAATGACAAACATAACAATAATTTATGTCTTGTTACATGAGGACAGTATCGATATGTTTCGTCCTACAGAAGCAATCGATTTGGGGAGTGGTTTATACAAAATACTGCCAACGCCAGACTATAACCCTGAATTTGAAAACTGGCAGTTTGTGCCTGGAACCATTGTAAAATGCGAGTTAAGGTCTTTTAAGGGTGGAGAGAATGTATTAGTGGCTATTCAGAAAGTAATATAATGATATGTATCCATAAAATTTCTGAATTTTTGCGTGATGCCGACATTGAGGGCCTCATTGAGGCTGGCGCTCCACATGATGAATATGACAATGTTGCGCACATGCTATACATTGTACTCGCTGACTTTACGAATGAACAATTTACCCGCCAAAATATAACATCAGCGCTGGTGGTGATTTGGATGAAAGTATTCAATCTTGAAGGTGAGCAAATGCAATTCAGAATTCCGAATATAGAAATTGTATCGCAGATGATATTGAGTGATCTAAAATAAAGTGCAAGACACATGGCAAGCGCATTTTTCAGACGTCTCATTAAAATGAAAGCTTGATATATATTGAGGCAATTAATAGTAATAATATGTATATAAATAATATTACAGAAAGAAGCATTGCAACAAAAGCGAACAATCTATTGAATAAGCTAAAAGCGTATGCTGAGTCGATTTGTTTTGTAACGCGACGATGATAAAATTGCCATAGTAATTCCCAACAACCAGTCCACACAATTGCGGGCATCCAACCAAAAACAATAATAAAAGCAAATCTTGGCCCATAATCACTTAAATGCGGTTCATTTTCACATGGCTTAAACTCACATTGTGGAAATTCAGCCCGAAATCTATATGCCTTCTGCCATTGCAGATAATCTTCAAGATAGGTGGTGCCAAATAAAATGGCCCATGCGAGTAAAACGCATATCACAAGGCGCGCATCCCGCTGCCAGCACGGCGCTTGCGGCCTCACAGCAAAGATGATGATGGGCACAATGAGTAACGAGATCAGCAGCATTTTGCCATATTACGGATGAAATTCAAAATTTCCATGTATATTTCACCGCGCACGCCCCCCTATCCATGTGGGTTGAATCGCGGTAGAGATGAGGTATGATCGGCAAACTCAAAGGCATTGTGGACAGTTGGGGTGATGACCATTGCATTATGGATGTGCAGGGCGTGGGCTATTGCGTGTTTGTGAGCGGGGCCACGCGCCAGCAGATGCCCGCCACAGGCGAGGCCGCAAGTTTGCATATTGAAACCATTGTGCGCGAGGATATGATCCGCCTCTATGGGTTTTTCACCGAGGATGAACGCGCGTGGTATCGCTTGCTCACATCGGTGCAAGGCGTGGGGGCGAAGGTGGCCATGGCCATTTTGTCCACGCTGGCGCCAGATGCACTTTCAAGCGCCATTCTTACGCAGAACAAGGCGGCAATTGCCAAAGCCAATGGCGTGGGGCCCAAAGTGGCCGAGCGCATTTGTGTGGAGCTGAAAAATAAATTACCAGCGCTGGGCGGTGCAAGT
>JANPGK010000010.1:0-32856 GCA_031423895.1 Hyphomicrobiales bacterium | reverse complement strand
TTGGCAATCAAGCGCAGGGCGGCGAAGCGATTGAAGAAATAATCAACTCCTGCGCGCGCTTCATAAAAATCATCGGTGCGGTGAATGTCTTGAAATACATCCTGTCCCACCGCCCCGCCAGCGGAGAGCACAAGGTTGCGTTGCAAAGCGTGGCGTATAGTCACATCAGCCCGCCGTGTTAAATAGCCCGAACTACCCACGGTGGGGGTGCTATTCAAATTGGTGCTCACTGCCGCAATAATGGTGGTCAGTGCTGTGGGTTTCCATGTCACTGTGCCATCAATAATTGCAGCACGCAGCGTCACAAAGCGTGGGTCATCAGGCGTTTGCTCCATATAGCCCACACCCAGCTCACCACTGAGCACTTTGCCCTGCGCAATGGCGATGCCGCCGCGCATTGCCCACCCTGCTGAACCGCGTTCATAGCCAGCAGAATCTGCGGCCTCGTCATAGGCGCGTGTATTGAGCACAACCTCACCAAATGGCGCAAACAATGTGCCGCGATTATAACTGCCACGTATCGCATATTCGGACAGCAAAAAGTTGCGGTCTGAATTTCGGATAACAGCGCCGCTCGATGAAGTGGCGTCATCATATTCATAATGGGTTTGCGAGGTGCGCAGTGCCATGCGCATATAGCCAAAATCTTGCGTGTAGCTGGCGCGCGCCTGCATGGTTTGCACATCTGCGGCGGCGCCTGTTAATTGCGCATCAAGGCTGGAAGTGGTTTCGCGGTCTTTGCGAAATAGCAGCCCCGCATCAATGGTTTGTGTGGCACTGAAGTCGTATCGGCCTGCAGTATCAATCTCGATAAATGGCCGTTCACTATAGGAATCATTGTCATAATAGTCGAATCCACCGCGAATATTGACATTCAACGCATGCCGCGACCATAAAGAGGTTGCCCGCACTTCTGGCAATACGCGGTATACCCCACTATTAGTGGTGGAGTTTGCGCTTTTATACTGTGTCATCCCAGCGCCAAATTCAATGGCAGGATACACCATAAATGCACCCCAATGCAGACCAACGGGGTCATATGGGCTCTCTTCATATGTGCGCTTGCGCCGCACCATCGAGGCTTGAACCGTGTTTTTCTCCGCTTGCGTCGCACGCATGCCCTGCGCCCCTAAGCGGGCATTTTGCTTTGTGCCAGGCTCAGCATAATCTTGCAAGCGAATGGGCGCTGTACCCGATGCATCTTGCGATGCGGCATATGTGCTGGAATTGCCAAAGCCCATTGCCATCATCGGGTCGTGTACCGTGCGGCGATAGCTGGGGTCGTTGGCAATATTACCCCTATACGCCACGCGTGGCACCTCAGGCGCAAAGCTACTACCCCGCAATTGATGTGCTAACGGGTTGGCATCGAGCACTGAACGCGGCGCATAACTACTGCGCAGGCCCATGCTGGGCATTGCCATTTCATTCACACTGCTGCGCAAACCGCTGGTTGATTGCGCATGCGCATGCGGCAGCATCGCTGCGCATGTTATGGCAATCACTCCACAGAAAACGGTCTTCAATCGCATACAGCCTCACCCGCGAATCTGCGTAAACACGCAATCGTGGTAAATAGACCCTAAAAAAATTAGGTTACTGCGCGCTTAAGAAAGTCTTGATTATGTATTAATATAAGGCGATAAGCTTGAATCTGATGATCATTTTGATGAAAGAGCACACAAATGAACGGCACTGGCACAACAATCCAAGAGTCGATCCATAAAACATTAGCCATTGAAATTGCGGGCTTGCAGGCGTTTCAAACCTTGGCGAATGGCGCGTTGGCGGCTCCGTTGCAGCAAGCAGTGGAGGCAATTTTGGCCAGCACAGGCCGCGTGATTGTGGCGGGGTTGGGGAAATCTGGCCATGTGGGGCGCAAAATTGCCGCGACCATGGCCTCCACCGGCACGCCTGCCTATTTTGTGCACCCAAGCGAGGCTAGCCATGGCGATTTGGGCATGATTCTCGAAAATGATGTCATTTTGGCGCTATCATGGTCTGGTGAAACTGCGGAATTGGCAGGCTTGCTCGATTATGCCCGTCGTTTTCACATCACGCTCATCGCCATCACCTCAAACTCTGAAAGCACATTAGCCAAAGCCGCAACAATTCCACTGGTATTGCCCAAAGCGCAAGAAGCCTGCCCCAATGGCCTTGCCCCCACAACGTCTACCACATTACAAATGGTGCTGGGCGATGTGCTGGCGGTTGGGCTGCTCGAAGCGCGCGGCTTCACCGCCAAGGATTTTAAAATTTATCACCCTGGTGGGCGCTTAGGGGCATTCTTGAAAACCGCCAAGGACATGATGCACGCGGGCAACACTCTTCCCATCACCCACACGCACACCCCAATGAGCGAGGCATTGCTCACCATGACTCAAAAAGGCCTGGGCTGCGCAATTGTGGTAAATAATGAGGGCGTATTGCAAGGTGTGGTGACCGATGGTGATTTGCGCCGCCATATGAGTGCGGGGCTACTCAGCCAATCTGCTGCACAGATAATGACCAAAAACCCACGCACAATTACCGCAAGCACCTTCGTGAGCGACGCGCTGGCCATTATGAATGAACTGAAAATCACCAGCCTCATTGTGGTAGAAGGCAACGCACCCGTGGGCCTGCTGCATGTGCATGATTTATTGCGCGCAGGAGTGCAATAAGGGCATCATTGCGAGTTGTAACTTTTCAACGAAGCAATCCAGTTTTTAAATTTCTGGATTTGTGCGCTTACCCCTTTGGCAAGGCTTCGGCGGACAAGCGGTTACACTTGGCTCAAAATGACCAAGCCTCACAAACTCCGCTGAATCTCAGTGACTTTATAGCACTCGATCTGATCTCCTGCTTTGAGGTCGAAGTAGCCTTCAAACGCGGCGCCACATTCTTGTCCAGCTTGCACTTCTTTGACTTCATCCTTGAAGCGTTTGAGTGTCGAGAGCTTGCCATCATGGATAACAACGCTTTCACGCAGCAAGCGCACACGCGCGCCGCGTTGCAACACGCCTTCAGACACGCGACAGCCACCAATTTTGCCAACGCCGCCAATATTGAACACTTCGAGAATTTCAGCCAAGCCCAGCATTTCTTCACGCGCTTCGGGCGCCAACAAGCCAGACATTGCCTGTTTCACGTCGTCCACTAGGTCGTAAATAATATTGTAATAGCGCAGCTCAATGCGTTCACGTTCGGCCAACTCACGCGCTTGTTTGTTTGCCCGTACGTTAAAGCCAATGATCGCCGCATTAGATGCAGACGCCAATGTAACATCGGATTCCGTAATGCCGCCTACGCCTGAATGCAGAATGCGGGCTTTTACCTCATCGGTACCAAGCTTATCGAGCGAGCCAATAATGGCTTCAACCGAACCTTGCACGTCGCCTTTGATGACCAGCAGGAATTCTTTCATGCCTTCTTTAGTTTTGACGCTGGCCATCATATCGGCCAATGAACCGCGCAAGCCTGAGGCTTTTGCTTGTTGTTTGTCTTTCTTTTTACGATCGCGGAAATCAGCAATTTCACGCGCGCGCGCTTCAGTTTCCACCACGGCCAACACATCGCCCGCTTCTGGCGTGGAGTTGAAGCCCAAAATTTCTACAGGCACAGATGGCTCCGCAGTTGGCACGAAAATGCCCAAATCATTCACCAAGCCACGCACTTTACCCCATGCCGAGCCTGCCACAACAATATCGCCATTTTTCAGCGTGCCACGTTGTACCAAAACAGTGGCCACAGGGCCACGCCCTTTGTCGAGCTTGGCCTCAATTACGGTGCCTTCTGCCGCACGATTAGGATTTGATTTCAAATTGAGAATTTCAGTTTGCAATTGAATTGCATCCAGCAATTTGTCGATATTCAGGTTTTGCTTGGCCGAAACCGCAACCTCCAGCACATCGCCGCCCATGCTTTCTACCAGCACCTCATGTTGCAGCAATTCAATCCGCACACGGTCTGGGTTTGCATCAGGCTTATCAATTTTATTCACCGCCACAATCATGGGCACGCCCGCCTGTTTGGCATGATTCAGCGCTTCAATGGTTTGTGGCTTCACGCCATCATCGGCCGCAACCACCAACACCACAATATCAGTGACTTTAGCGCCGCGTGCACGCATCGATGTAAAGGCTTCATGGCCTGGCGTATCGATAAATGTAATTTTTGCGCCATTATCGCGGGTGATTTGATAGGCACCAATGTGCTGCGTGATGCCGCCAGCCTCGCCTGCCACAACATTGGCCTTGCGAATGGTATCGAGCAACGAGGTTTTTCCGTGGTCGACGTGCCCCATAATGGTGACAACGGCGGGGCGTGGCACCAAGTCAAGATCCACATCATTTTCAAGGAATAAGCCTTCTTCCACATCAGAATCGGCCACACGCTTGACAGTATGCCCCAATTCTTCGGCCACCAATTGTGCGGTGTCGGCATCAATAATATCGGTAATTTTGTGCATCATGCCTTGCTTCATCAACAATTTGATCACATCCACCGCACGTTCCGACATGCGATTGGCCAGGTCTGAAATGGAGATCACTTCAGGGACGGTCACTTCGCGCATCACCTTGGCTTGCTCTTGCGTACCCATAGCTTTGCGTTGTTGACGCTGTTGGCGACGACGGAATGCTGAAAGTGAATGGCTACGTTCAGTATCTTCATTCAAAGCGTTAGAAAGCGTGAGGCGGCCACGGAATTTATCGGGCATTGCATCTTTTTTTACTGGCTTGACTTCGGCGACTTTGCCACCACGACGATCATCCTCATCTGACTTGCGGCCAATTGGCGCACGCGAGGGAATCACAGCAGATACAATTGGTTCTAGAGGGCGCGACAGGCCAGCACCACCAGGGCGCGGCGCACCTGAACGTGGCGCCGATGGCGACGCAGAACGGTTTGCAGGCAGACCGGTTGATGGCCGTGGGGTATCGGAGCGGGCTGTAGGGGCGGCAGCAAAGCGGCGCGTGGCTTCCGAAACATCTTCCTTACGGCGATCATCTGCTGCGGCCTTGCGGCGGTCGTCATCTTCTTTTGCGCGAGCATCTGCTGCGGCTTTTTCTTCTGCGGCAATGCGCGCGGCTTCAGCGGCCAATTTGGCGCGCTCTTCTGCAATGCGGCGCTCTTCGGCTTCACGCACACGGCTATCGCTCAGTGCTTGCATGCGGGCGTCTTTTTCTGCGTCGGACAGCGACCGCAACACAAGACCTTGCGGCTTTGGTTCATTGCGCTTTACTTCAATAGGCTTAGCAACAGGTGCAGGCGCCACAACAACAGGTGCGGGCGCTACTGGGCGCAAATCTTGCTCAATGATGGGTTTGCCATCGGGGCCGAAACGGCGCTTAATTGGTTTTTTTTCAACAACAACTGCTTTTGTGCGCCCATGAGAGAAGCTTTGTTTGACAAAGCCCTGCTCCGCCGACCCCGCTGGTTTTTTCAGCGAAAGGGTTTTGTTGCCCAGTGCGGGCTTATCATTGGCGGTGTTATTCTGATCAGTCATTGAATTTCTGTCCTTAAATTGTCGTCGTGCTCATACGAACGCCACGCATGCGTGGCATTCACAAACGCCTGCCCTGCGGTTGAGCGCATGATGGCCACATGTATGGCATGAGATGCGCCAAAAACCAAACTAAAATCGTCTCCATCGAAGCAGGAAAGCACCACGGCATGCGGATTATGTTGCATAAATGGAAAATCGAGCTTGCGCTTACCATCTTCGGCCGCATTCACTTCATGTAATAACGCCAGCATCGATGTGCCAATGGCCAGCTCAATCGCATGTGAGCCTGTGATGACGCTTCCCGATTTATTCGCCATTTTCAGTGCGTTAATGGCGCGCAACTTCAGCAGCGCCGCCACCTCATCCACCAATTGCGGTGCAGGCTTTGTGTTAGTTTTCAAGCCACGCGCGAAGGCATTTTTCTTGATGGCAATTTCAACTTGCGCACGCTTGCAATGCACCCAGACGCCGCGACCTGGCAAATTGCGTTTGAGGTCCACCACCACGCTGCCATCTGGCGCTTTCACAAAACGTAACATCTGCGAAATGGGCATCACATTGCGCGTTACCGCACACATGCGCATGGGCACACGTGCGGCATCCTTCACGCCAATGTCGGTGTCTGTTTCGTCTTGATTGGTTTGGTCGGATCGCTCAGGGTTTTTCGTCATGCCTGCGCTCCTGTGAAATGGTAGCAGCTGATTAAGCCACTACCTCCTCCACTTCCGACTCTGGTTGCACAATATCATCTTCGGTGATCCAGCCCAATATCACCCGCGATTTAAGGATCAATTGATCCACTTCCGCGCGCGCAAGCTCTGAATTCATCAATGGCCCTGAAATTTTACGTGTTTCACCGTCTTTTTTCTCGATATAGCCAAACAATTCATCGGTGGTGGAGTCCGCAAAATCTTCTAATGTTTTCACACCCGCTTTTGCTAAGGCCACACGGGTTTCAAGGTTGAACACTTCCAGCTGGGCAACGGTATCATCCGCGCCGAGTGCTTTCAATTCCGCCAATAATTTGGCATCGCGCTGCTCAAGGAAGTTGCGCGCACGTGTTTGCAGCTCTTCAGCAGTTTCCGCATCGAAGCCTTCAATTTGTGCTAAGTCGTCGAGCTCAATATAGGCCAATTCTTCAACCGTGGAGAAGCCTTCCGATGCCAACAATTGGCCCACAACTTCATCCACATCCAACGCACCCATATAGAGTTCAGTGCGTGTTGAGAATTCTTTTTGGCGACGCTCAGATTCTTCCGCTTCGGTGAGAATGTCGATGTTAAATCCTGTCAATTGCGAGGCCAAACGCACGTTTTGCCCACGACGACCAATGGCCAACGACAATTGAGATTCGTCCACCACCACATCGATACGGTCGGCATCTTCATCGAGCACCACTTTAGACACCTCAGCAGGCTGCAGCGCGTTCACCACAAATGTGGCCGCATCAGGCGACCATGGAATAATATCCACCTTTTCGCCGCCAAGCTCCTGCACAACGGCCTGCACACGAATGCCGCGCATCCCTACACAGGCGCCCACGGGGTCGATCGAGCCATCGCGTGTGTACACAGCGATTTTGGCGCGGCTGCCTGGGTCGCGCGCTACTGATTTAATTTCGATGAGGCCTTCATAAATTTCGGGCACTTCTTGCATGAACAATTTTGCCATAAATAGCGGATGCGTGCGCGAGAGAAACACTTGCGGTCCACGCGTTTCTTTGCGCACGTCATAGACATAAGCCCGAATGCGGTCGCCCGTGCGGAATGTTTCACGTGGCAACAATTCATCGCGGCGGCAAATCGCCTCACCACGGCCACCCAAATCCACCACCACATTGCCATATTCAACGCGCTTCACGGCGCCATTGATAATTTCGCCCACGCGGTCTTTAAATTCATCATATTGACGATCACGCTCGGCTTCACGCACTTTTTGCGTGATCACTTGCTTGGCAGCTTGTGCTGCCACACGGCCAAAATCCAGCGGCGGCAATGGGTCAGAAATAAAATCGCCCGCTTCTGCTGCAGGGTTTTTCTGGCGCGCCTCTTCCACGGTCACTTGCGTTGCGTAATTTTCAACCACATCCACAACTTCTTGCAAACGTGCCAAACGCAATTCACCCGTTTTTGGGTTCAATTCCGCTTTAATGTTGGTTTCTGCACCATAACGCGCTTTGGCGGCTTTACCGATGGCTTCTTCCATTGCCTCGATCACAATTTTACGATCGATGCCTTTTTCGCGGGCAACAGCATCAGCAATTTGCAATAATTCTAAACGGTTTGCACTCACAACAGTCATTTGCGGCTCCTTATGGTTTTTCTATTTGAATTTCAACATCTTCACCCACATCGTCTTCATCAACAATGAGGGTTTTATTGCGTTTGAGCGCCTCTTGAATGAGGGCGTCAGTTAATATTAAGCGGGCATCGGCAATGGCGTTAAACGGCACTTCAAAATCGACGGTTTCACCATGAGTGGCATCAATCGTGATAATGGCGTGGCCATTTTTGAGGTCTGCCCCTTTTAAAATACCACGCAACCGCTTGCGGCTTTGCACAATATGGCTCAGGTCAATTTTGCAATCAAACCCCGCCCAATCGACAAAATCTGTAGCGCGCACCAGCGGGCGATCAATCCCCGGAGAGGACACTTCAAGGCGATAGGCGCTGGAAATTGGCTCTTCCACATCGAGCAATGGCGAAATTAGCTTACTCACCTGCTCACAGTCGGAAATTGTAAAGCTGCCATCAGGCCGCTCGGCCATAATTTGCAATGTAGCACCATTTTGGCTGGAGAGCTTCACCCGCACCAACCGAAACCCCATATGCTCAAGGCTATCCTCAATTATGCCCGCAACGCGCGCGGCAACGCCTTGCTCATGAACAATGCGATGGGCAAAGTCGGTGGAAGATGTGGTGTCTGTTGTCACGTATATACTCGTTTTTACAACGCCCAAATAAAAAGAGGCGCTCCGCGAAGAGCCCCTCTACATGAACGTATTAGGTTGTGATGGCGTTAATTACCTTAATCATGCGTGCGCGTCAAGTGGTTTATGAATGGCGTGCATTATGAAAATGGAGCATTGCGGCTATCTTTTAATGCTGATTTTATTCCCAAATACAGTGCTCCAATACCAAATATTGGTAGCATCAATGTTTTGAAGCTCAGCAATTTGTTATTCAACCTTTCAATGAGTGCTGTTAGCCGTAACTGCGCCTGTATTAGTTCTGGAAGCTTTTTTGTAGCGATACTGAATCGTTTAGTAACTGACCGAATTGAATTGATGTCTGGGTCCGACAAAGAATGTTCCACATATCCGTTTTTTTCAATAATTTTTTGTGTGTCTTGGACTCTGTGAACTAAGTCATTGTTAACATTTTGTTGACAAAAAGCTATAGCATCTTGCACTTCAACTCTTTTCCAATTCATAAAACTAATCATCTTGTTCTCAAAAACATAGTCTTTAATGTCTCTAACTTTAGCTCTATTATCCATTTTATGCTCCTAAAAGTTCATTTAAATTATATAATTTCACTACTACTCAGATCAGCATGTCAATACAAGGTAATGAATATTGTGCCATATTATGGTTGTTGTGAATATTTAGATGTAAAATCTGCGTAGCCCAACCACCGATGACGGATTGATCTCGGGTCCCTTGTGACAAGGTGGGAACCATGTGCGTAAGCCCACGGGCAAACACAGAGACAGCCCCCGTTTCGGATCAATTATCGGCCCTGAGAAAGTGAATCGCCTGTCGCATGGCCGAGCTACAGTTACATTATATATGGTTTTGCACGCAGATGCTAGCACTTATCCACATCACACAACGCATCACACAATTGTGTCTTTCAAGTGAGCACATAGTTGTGCAGTGTAATCATCAGCGGGGCGATGGTCGCCCTAGCGTTACAAAACCATTCTGGGAGAATATCATGTCGACTTCAAAAACACTTTTGGCCGCAGGCGCTTTAATTGCCGCAATTTCTATCAATGCATCATCTGCACAGGCCGCCCCTACAGCTGATCAAGAAAAATGCTATGGCATTTCTAAGGCTGGCCAAAATGATTGTAAAGCTGGCGCTGGCACATCATGTGCAGGCAGCTCGAAAGTTGATTACCAAAAAGACGCATGGAAAGCTGTTGCCAAAGGCACATGCTTGACCATGAAAGGCACTTTGGAACCTAAATAAGCAGCAATGACTATGGATTTATACCCCCAAAATCCATTGGCTGAAGGCCCAATTCCTGCGCAAGCGGGGGTTGGGCTTAAAGCTGAGTATTACCCCCATGCGCTTGAAAATACGCGTGAGGCAGCGTGGTTTGAGGTGCACCCCGAAAATTACATGGGGGCGGGCGGGCCGCCGCATCGTTATCTCACCGCAATTCGCGAATTATACCCTGTGTCATTGCATGGCGTGGGGCTTTCTATCGGCGGGGCGCAACCACTGAATACTGAACATTTAAACCGTCTAAAATTATTGATCGATCGCTACCAGCCCGCTTTATTTTCCGAGCATTTGGCATGGTCGACGCATGACACTCATTTTTTGAATGATCTGCTGCCCGTGCCCTACACGGCGCAAACACTGGCGGCTGTGGTGGCGCATGTCGACCAAACCCAATCGCACCTAAAACGGCAAATGCTGCTCGAAAATCCATCCACCTACGTGCAGTTTGAAACCAGCACTATGGATGAAGTTGAATTTATTGCGCAAATTGCGCAAAAAACTGGCTGCGGGCTATTGCTCGATGTCAATAATATTTTTGTGAGCGCACAAAATCATAATTATTGCCCATATGAGTATATCAGCCGCTTCCCCACGCAATTTGTACAGGAAATCCATCTTGCTGGCCATAATGTGCAGCAGGACGATGCTGGCGCGCCATTGTTGATTGATAGTCACGACGCATTGGTAGCCGACCCTGTGTGGGCGCTATATGATCATTTGATTGCGAAAATCGGCGCTACCCCCACATTGATAGAGTGGGATTCTAACCTGCCTACATGGGCGGTTTTGGTGGGGGAGGCCGCACATGCCAACTCGATTTTGGCACGCCATGCGCGCGCTCACGCGGCGGAGTGAGTGATGCATAATTTTGCCGCCGCTTTGAAAGATGTAAATATGCCCATTCCTGATGGGATGGTGGCATGGCACGGGCACGCTATTGATAAAAGATTTGCCGTGTATCGCAATAATATTTATGCGGGGCTGGTGGATGCATTGGCCGCGCAATTTCCTGTGACACTGCAAATTGTGGGGGAAGAGTTTTTCCGCGATATGGCGCTGCTATACGCCCGCGCACATTTGCCAACCTCCCCAACATTATTTACGTATGGCGCCGATTTTGCGCAGTTCATCACCCATTTTGCCCCTGCGCATGAAATGCGTTATTTAGCTGAAATGGCACGCTTTGAATATATGTGGACGTGCAGCTATCATGCAGCAGACGCGCACCCCATCACCGCCGAAGCGCTGGCCAACGTGCCGCCGGAAGTAATGGGCACGCTCATATTGAAATTTCACCCCAGCGCGCAGCTGTTTTCATCCATTTTCCCAATTATCGATATGTGGATCGACCATAAACATGAATGTGTTGGCAGCCGTGAGTATCGTGCGGGGCAATTTCATCACCTTATTATTCGCCCACAGGTGGATGTGCTGTTGATTCCGATCGCGCCTCAAGCCTATGCTTGCGTGGCGGCGCTATATGCGGGCGCGCAATTGGGTGACGCCATGGCGCTCGTACCCGAAACTGCCCCGCCTGAATTGGCACCCACCATGCTGGCCACTTTATTGGGGCAAGGCTGCATTATTGATTTTACCATACATACATAAAGGACGCCCACATGAACACGCTCAAAACGATTTGGCCATGGGCCTACACCCCCATCGCGGCCTATCTGCGTTACACAATGGGCATGATTTTTTGGCTATCCGCGCAAGCCAAGGTGGATGGTTTTACCATTAAAGACAGCACGTTTTTTCTCTTTAAAACCGAATTCAACCTGCCAATTATTCCACCAGACATTGCCGCTGTGCTGGCCACTGTTGGTGAACATGCATTTTCGGCCATGCTGTTGATCGGTTTGGGAACACGCCTTGGCGCGCTTGGCATTTTTGCCATGACAGCCGTGATCCAAATTTTTGTCTATCCCGAGGAATATCTTTTGCATGGCGGCTGGATGGCCATGTGCTTGATATTGGTTGCATTTGGCCCTGGCAAGCTGTCGCTCGACCATTTGATCGCGCATTTCACAGGCTTCAATTTATGGCGCATAATCAACGATATACGCCTAAAGTATAAGATAAAAAATTGAGGGTTTGGAAACCATAAAAGTTAACCCATTAATTATAAAGGGTTTTTTATTGGATAGGCGTACAACATTAGTTTGACATCGTCACGTTGTTCTGGTATAACTAAGGAACAGTTAATAAGGATTCAGCCCGTGGTCGCTTCGACAGCAAACATAAACCAAGCAGTTTTCAGCGGTGCGTTCGCTGGGCTTGACGCTGGTTTTTTGAGCGCTGATGAAATGAGAACCCTTGAAGCGCAAACCATGGCGCAAGTAAGAAAACTTATGCCTGACGCTTCGACAAAAGCGCCACTTGCTTCAAATCCTTTTATGCCTCCAATTAATGCTGGCACTGTAAACAAGCCAGCACCTCAAGGTGCTCCTGCTGCGGTGTTCACCATGGTAGCACGTACAGCTCAATCTGCTGAAAAGCCAAAAGCCCAAACAACGCCATCATCTAAAGCACCTGCTGAAAAATCAAGTGGTGGTTTTAGCTTAGGTAGTCTCACATCATTGTTTGGCAAGAAACAGCAAGATAGCTGGGACGCAGCATAAGTAGTTTTGTCATTGCGAGGAGCGCAAGCAACGTGGGAATTTCATAATTATAGAATATAGTTTCGATGAGATCCTTCGGCTACGCCTCAGGATGACGTAATCACGCCCACAATTTCATTCAACAACTCTGGGCTTGCGCAGGCAATAATCTGCCCATCGCCCGCTGCGTGGCCGTGCCAATTTGTCACAACACCGCCCGCCCCTTCAATAATGGGGATCAATGGCACAATATCATAGATCTTCAGGCCCGATTCCACCACCGCATCGGTATGGCCCATGCACAGGCTGATGTAATTATAGCAATCATTGCCATAACGAGCACTGCGCGCATGGGTTTTCAGGCGGTTGAAGGCGGCCAAATCGTGCGTATTGGCGAATACATCAGGGCTTGTGGTGGCCACAATGGCCTCTTTCAGCATCACGTGCTCGCGCACATGCAAGCGCTGAGTTGTAGTTTTGCCGCGCGCATAAAATGCTGTGGCGCCGTCGCCCCACCATCGCTCGCTCGTAAAGCCTTGCGACATCATACCCATGAAAGGCTTGCCCATATGCAGCAGACCAATGAGCGTGCCCCATGTGGGAATGCCGGCAATATAGTTGCGGGTGCCATCAATCGGGTCGAGCACCCATGTATAATCGGAATTTTCATTCATAGTACCAAATTCTTCGCCAATAATGCCATGTTTGGGGTATTTCTCCGCAATCAACGCGCGCATGGCCTGCTCGGCGCCACGGTCGGCAATTGTCACAGGGTCGAATTGCGCCTGCTTAGAGTCCACGTGCAAAGCGCCGCGAAAATGCTGGGTGGTGATCACATCCGCTGTGTCAGCCAGCGTGTGAAAGAATGTGAGTAAATCGGCATATGGCATGTGGTGATTCCTTCAAAAACCTGATAGCGCAAGATGCGTAGCGCTTCAATCAACATCGGTGATTTGTTATGTCAATTCAACCCACACGCTTCACAACGCTGATTTTGGTGGCGAGTTTGGTGTTGGTGTATGTCACCAGCCAATATTTACGCTCGTCTTTGGGGGTGATCGCGCCCAACATTGCCAAGGAACTGGCGCTAAATCCGCAAGAATTGGCGATGCTTTCGAGTGTATTTTTTGCCTGCTTTGCTTTGGCGCAAATTCCACTGGGCGTGATGATTGATATGATGGGCCCAAAGCGGGCACTGCTCAGCACCAGCTTATTGGCCGTTGCGGGCTCGATTTTATTTGCGATAGCAACCAGCTTTGAATGGCTTGTGGTGGCGCGGGCGCTTACAGGCATTGGCTGTTCTAGCTTTTTTATGGTGCCGCTGATTATTTACGGCAATTGGTTTTCGAAGGATAAATTCTCCACATTGGCAGGTGTTCAGCTGGGGTTTGGCACAATGGGGGCATTGCTCGCGTCTGCTCCATTGGCCTATTTGGCGGCCGACATTGGCTGGCGCAACACGTTTTTCACATCCACATATATATTAATCGGTATTTTGGTGTGTGTGGTGCTGTTTGTGAAGGATGCACCCGCCGCGCCCACAACGCCAAAACCACAACAGAACCTGTGGCATATGATTGCCTCGCTGCCGAGTGTGACAAGAACACGCGGATTTTGGCATGTTTTTTTCCTCAATGGCTGCGGTTATGCCATTTTCGCTACATTCTTTGCACTGTGGGGCGGGCCATTTTTAGCCAAAATGCATGGGCTAGAGCTTGAGGCGCGCGGCAATACACTGATTATTTTAGCAATCGGGCAAATTATTGGTGTGTTCTGCTGGGGGCCGATGGATAAGGTGTTCGGCGGCTACAAAAAACCTGTTATCTTAGGGTCAATCGGCTTGTTAATAACATTATGCGTGTTTATTGCCTATGTGGACATGCCGTTATTCTACCTCAAACTTTGGTTTTTTGTGTTTGGGTTTTTCTGTGGCTACCCACCACTGATCATTGGCCACGGCAAATCCTTATTTCCTGCAGAGAGTGTGGGGCGCGGCATGACACTGCTGAATTTGGCCAACATTGGCGGTGTGGCGATTATGCAAACCATTGTGGGGGCTATACTTAAAGCCAAGCTGGATGTAGGCTATAGTTTTGCACAGAGCTTTCAAATGGGGATTGCCGCCATTACAATTTTATTTATAGTGGCGCTAATTATGTATGCCTACGCGCCTGAACCAAACAAGGATGAGACCTAACATGAAAATTTTGCACGCAATTGCCGCATTTTTAGTGGCGCTCACAACCCCAAACATGGCGTGGAGCGCTGGACTTGATGGTGCGGGCATGAGCGCAATATGGGCATTGCCGTTTATTGGATTGCTGGTTTCAATCGCGGTTTTGCCTCTGTTCGCGGGCGATTTTTGGCATCACCACCAGGGCAAGGTTTCGGCATTTTGGGCGGGGCTGATCATTGTGCCGCTGGCGATATTTTTTGGTGCATCCACAGCGCTTAATACCGTTTCGCATGTTGTTGTGCTCGATTTTATTCCGTTTATTGTGATGATCGCCACCCTGTTCACACTTTCAGGCGGCATTTGCGTGCGCGGCAATTTAAACGGTACGCCACTGGTGAACACGGGGCTATTGGCCGCTGGTTGCGGTTTGGCGTGCATTATTGGCACAACAGGCGCCTCTATGGTGATGGTGCGCCCGCTGATTCGCGCCAATGATGGGCGCATTCATAATAAACATGTATTTATATTTTTGATCTTTTTGGTGTCGAATATTGGTGGCTCGCTCACGCCGCTGGGCAACCCACCGCTATTTTTAGGGTTTTTGAAAGGCGTAGAATTCTTTTGGCCCGCCACCCATTTATGGCGGGAAACATTGGTGACAGTTGGCGCACTTTTAGCCATATTCTTTGTGCTTGATAGCTATTTCTATCGCAAAGAAGCCAAATTACCACATGAAGTTGATCCAACGCCACCAAGTAAAATCTCCATTGTTGGGGTACTCAACATGGGGTTGATTGTAATCGCTATGGCCGCTGTTTTGTTGTCCTCTATGTGGCAAGAGCAAACCAAGCTATTTATGAATGTGCTGAATTTGCAAATTCCAGTGGGTGCGCTGGTGCGTGATGGCGTGATGATATTGGTTGCCGTGCTGTCCTTCAAACTCACCCCCAAGCAACTTCACGCTGAAAATGAGTTCTCATGGGGGCCAATTTTGGAGGTGGCCAAGCTCTTTATTGGTATTTTCATTTGCATGGCGCCAGTACTCATTATGCTGCAAGCGGGTAAAACGGGCGCATTTGCACCGCTAGTTGCGCTCACCACCAATGCCGCAGGGCAGGCCAATAATTTGGCATATTTTTGGTTGGCGGGTATTTTATCCTCATTCCTCGACAACGCCCCCACCTATTTGGTGTTTTTCAACCTTGCAGGGGGCGACCCTATCCAGCTGATGGGGCCTTTGGGCAATACGTTGGCCGCCATCGCGCTGGGGGCATCCTTCATGGGCGCTAACACCTATATTGGCAATGCCCCCAATTTTATGGTGAAGGCGATTGCCGAATCGGGCGGCGTGAAAATGCCGAGCTTCTTTGGCTATATGGCGTGGTCAATCTGCATTTTGATCCCAATATTCTTAGTGTTGGGGTTTGTGCGGTTTTGATTATAGTCTGCTCAGTAATTTCTAATACTTCGCTCCCCACTTGTGGGGAAGCTGTCGAGCCCTTGCGAGACTGAGGGGGGTATTTTTACTTTTGAGTTAGAGAAGAAAATCCCTCCCCCTACCCCCTCCCACAAGGGGAGGGGAGAGGTCATTACTAATTTGTAGATTGAGTATAAGCTAATTTCACGCACATGTGATGCAAAACGCGACTAAATGCGAATTGACTCAGCGCACCAATCAGTGCCATTATATTGCAGTGCACAATTGTGCATGGGGGCTGCATGCTATGAGCGCGACATTTACGATTAAGCAATTTCTCCCAAAAGTTGGAGTGCGATCGCTCATTTTAAGCAGGTTTTGTAAACCATATAAGTCTAATATTTTTAAACACACAAACTTAACCCTGTTTATTGTAAATTTTATAAATGATCTGTGCGACTATTGTTATAGAAGCAAGAATAGGTGTGAAAGACACCAGAACACATTCAGGGGACTGCAAACAAATGCAACTATATGAACTCTATGAAATGAACTACGCGGCCTTGAGCCCATTCCGTGCATTCGCAGACGCAGCAAATACAGCATTGAAAAACCCGCTCAACCCATTGGCGAACACCACTATGGGGCGCACTGTCTCGGCTGCATGTGAGTTGTTTGAACGCACCACACGCCGCTATGGCAAGCCCGAGTTTGGCCTCAAAACCACGAATGTGGAGGGTGTGGCATATAATATCGTTGAGAGAGTGGTGATGAAGCAGCCATTTTGTGAGTTGCTTCATTTTGAGAAAGAAAATTTGCCGGAAGCCACTCAACTGCCTAAAGTGTTGATTGTGGCACCGATGTCTGGCCATTATGCCACATTATTGCGCGGCACTGTTGAGGCCTTCTTGCCCGACCACGATGTGTATATCACCGATTGGCAAGACGCCCGCACTGTGAGCATTGCCGCTGGCGCATTCGATTTAGACAGCTACATCGATTATGTGGAAAGCATGATCGAAACCCTTGGCACTGGCGTGCATGTAATCGCCGTGTGCCAGCCATCTGTGCCTGTTTTGGCAGCAGTGGCCATGATGAATGCCCATAAAAAGGCCTGCGCACCCGCCAGCATGACCCTGATGGGCGGACCAATTGATACCCGCAACAGCCCAACTGCTGTGAATAAGCTGGCTCAGGAAAAAGGCCTCGCATGGTTTGAGAAAAACGTAATCATGAAAGTGCCATTTCCAAACGATGGCTTCATGCGCGACGTGTACCCCGGGTTTTTACAACTTTCAGGCTTTATGTCGCTGAATATGGAACGCCATGTGAATGCACATAAAGATTTTTTCAAATATCTTGTGAAAGGCGATGGCGACTCCGCTGAAAAACACCGCGATTTTTATGATGAATATCTTGCGGTGATGGACATGCCTGCCGAATTTTACCTGCAAACCATCGACACTGTGTTTATCAAGCACTCTTTGCCACTGGGCACCATGATGCACCGTGATGAAAAGGTAGACCTCACCGCTATCACCCGCACCGCATTATTCACCATTGAGGGTGAGAATGACGACATCACAGGTGGTGGCCAAACAGAAGCAGCACAAGGGCTATGCTCTGGCCTGGCAGCCGATATGAAGCAGCATTATATGCAAAAAGATGTAGGGCACTATGGCGTGTTCAACGGCTCACGCTTCCGCAAGGAAATTTACCCCCGCATTCGGTCGTTTATCAGCGCGCATGATGTGGATGCGGCGCAAAAGCCTGTCATTCGCAAAACCAAAGCCAAACATTTGCGGATTGTGGCGGCATGAAGTTTTTTGAACCTCAAAACGACTAGCGCTTGACATTCTAAATTGTGACGCGTACACACACGCAAACAGTTCAAGCACCAATAGAGGGCGGCACGCAATTGCTGCAAAATGACAATGAAACGCACATTTCAACCGAGCAATCTGGTTCGCAAACGCCGCCATGGTTTTCGTCATCGTATGGCAACAGTGGGTGGCCGCAAAGTGCTGGCCAACCGTCGCTCACGCGGCCGTAGCAAACTTTCGGCGTAAACGCTGCACATCGCAATTTTAAAGGCGCAGGGTCTCTTGCGCCTTTTTGTGTAGGTGTGCTAAAAAAATTTCACATGCCACAATTTCACCCCCTACGTGCACGCGCTGATTTTTTACAGCTAAAAAAGGCCAAAGCGGTACGGGCTACACATTTTATTGTACAAGCCGCTGCAACGCAGCCTCCGCAACCCTTTGTACGGATTGGGTTTATTATCACTAAAAAAATTGGCAATGCCGTGGTGCGCAATCGCATACGTCGGCGATTAAAAGCAGCCTTGCAAAGCTGCACAAACTCTGACAAACAACTCCTACATCACGGGTGGGATTATGTTTTGATCCCTCGGTTTGAAGTTTTAACACTGCCCTTTGCTGAGCTTGAACACGGTTTGGCGTTGGCACTACAAAAATTCAGACTACACCCTTCAACATAAATGGAACGACCATGCAAAAGAATGATGACAACCGCAATTTAGTTTTAGCGCTTGTGCTGTCCACCGTCGTATTTGCAGGCTGGCAATATTTTTATGGTTTGCCCAAAATTGAGCAAGACAAACAACAAGCAGCGCAACAACAAGCACTGCAGGCTGCAAATGCACCTCAAAGTCAAGCGCTGGGCGCTGCATCTCCAATATCACCCCCAACACGCAATTCTGTAGTGAGCGCAAGCCCGCGCGTTTCATTTGAAAATAGCTTCATCAAAGGCAGCATCCGCACCCAAGGCGCGCGGATTGATGATTTAACGCTGCTACATTACCATGAAACGGTCGATAAAAAATCTCCCAACATCACATATCTATCGCCAGAAGGCACAAAAGACGCCTATTATGCGGAATTTGGCTATGTGCCTGCGGTTGGGTCTAATGTGGCGATTTTGCCATCGGCCACCAGTGCTTGGAAGGTGACATCGAGCAATGCAAAATTGGAGCTGGGCAAACCGCTGCAATTGGCATGGGACAATGGCCAAGGGCTTGCGATCAAACGCACCATCACTTTGGACGATAAATATCTGTTTAGCGTGAAGGATGAGCTGACAAACGCCACCGCCGCGCCAATTGCCACCCATGCCTATGGGTTGATCCGTCGCCATGGCGAACCGAAGTTGGAGCATCAAGCCGTTTTACATGAAGGCTTTTTAGGCGTATTTGCCAATGAGGGTTTCCAAGAAAAAACATATGCCACCATCAATGAAAAAGGCACACAGCGGTTTTCATCACGCACAGGTTGGCTTGCGGTGACGGATAAATATTGGGCAGCCGCCTTATTGCCAGACCAAAAAACCAATTTTAATGGTAGTTTTGCATCGAGCGTTTCACCCGAGAAATTATATCAAACTGATTATATGTATGACGCTGTGACAATTGCGCCAAACACCTCTGCCACAATTACGCACGCATTATTTGCAGGCGCCAAAGAGGTCAAAACGGTTGAGGGCTATAAATCAGCACTGAGCGTTGAAAAATTCGATTTGTTGATTGATTGGGGCTGGTTCTACATCATCACCAAACCAATGTTCTATCTCATTGATTTTCTATATGGACTGGTAAAAAACTTCGGTATTGCCATTTTGCTCACCACCATTGTGGTGCGTGGGGTATTGTTCCCATTGGCGCAAAAATCCTATGAATCTATGGTGAAGATGAAAAAAATCCAGCCAGAATTCACTGCTGTACGCGAAAAATTTGCCACTGATAAAATGGCACAGCAGCAAGCGATGATGGCGCTGTATAAAGAGCATAAAATCAATCCTGTTGCGGGCTGTTTGCCAGTGCTGCTGCAAATTCCCATTTTCTTTGCGCTGTATAAAGTGCTGTTTATCTCGATTGAAATGCGACATTCGCCTTTCTTTGGCTGGATTCAAGATTTGGCAGCGCCAGACCCAACAAATCTATTCAACCTGTTTGGGTTGCTGCCATTCTCACCCCCTGCCTTTTTGGCGCTGGGCATTTGGCCGCTCATCATGGGCGTGACCATGTTTGTGCAAATGAAAATGAACCCTGCACCGCCCGATAAAACCCAGGAAATGATCTTCAACTATATGCCGCTATTGTTCATGTTTATGATGGCGACATTCCCTGCTGGTTTGGTGATTTACTGGAGCTGGAGCAACATCCTCTCGATCGCACAACAATGGGTGATGATGCGCAAATATGGTGTGGAAATAGAATTATTTGGAAATCTGAAGAAGATGTTCAAACTGAAGTAACCCATCTACTCCTACCCTCATCCTGTGGCTTGACCACAGGATCCACCTGTCTATAGTCGTGCAATTGATCCTGGTGTCACGCACCAAGATGAGGGATTTTATGCTGAAACTTATTCGCATTATTGCATGGAGCATTGCCGCCGCCATTTGTGTGTTGGTTGCTGGTGCTGTGTATGAGCATCGCAATGCCTCGCAACAATCGGCACAAAGCATAGTGCAAATTGGTGGCCCATTTACACTCACCACCCACATGGGTGAGCCTCTGATCGATACACAGCTGCATGGCGCGCCATTTATGGTGTTTTTTGGCTATACCAATTGCCCCGATATTTGCCCCAACACGCTGTATGAGACCACACAATTGTTGAATATACTTGGAGACAGGGGTAAAAATCTCAAGGTATTGTTTATCACAGGTGACCCAGAACGCGACACGCCGCAGGTGCTAAACACCTATTTACAAAGCTTCCACACCAATATTATTGGCCTAACAGGCACGCCAGAACAGATTGCCCAAGTGGTGAGAAACTACCGCGCTTATGCCAAAAAAACACCGCCAGATGCCAATGGCAATTATGCGCTTGACCATTCAACCGCCATGTATCTGATGGGGCGGTTTGGCACCTTTATCACCGCGATAGACCCCAAAGCCCCGCAAGAAAAGCAGCTGGAAACGATTAAGCGGTATTTGTGAGCTTATTTCTGCCAAGCTGCCATGTCATCACACCCTAGCAAATCATCCCAGCTTTGACGTGGCCGCACAGTCGCAAATTCATCGCCATTCACCAGCACTTCGGGCGCAAGGCGACGTTGATTATAGCTGCTCGCCATTGAGGCACCATAGGCGCCTGCGGTGAGAATGGCGTATACATCCCCCTCAATTGCCTCTGGCAACATGCGATCTGTTGCGAACACATCCGAGCTTTCGCACACAGGCCCCACCACATCGGCGGCGCTTAATGTGGCGCCATCAACGGGCTGCACAACGGGCTGAATGTGGTGAAACGCTTCATACATGGCAGGGCGCATCAAATCATTCATGCCAGCATCCACCACAATAAAGCGGCGGTTGGGCCGATGTTTCACATCCACCACTTGCGTGATCAGCACACCCGCATTGCCAACAATCATGCGGCCTGGCTCAAAGGCCAGCTGCACATCAAACCCAGCAAACACGCGCTCCACCATTTGGGCATATTCTGCTGGTTCTGGCGGGTGGGTTTGGTCAAACTCATAAGGCACGCCAAGGCCGCCGCCAAGGTCGAGATGCGTAATCGGCAAGCCTGCATCACGCAATTCCTGCGCCAAGCCACGCAATTTAGTAAAGGCTTCAGCGAGTGGGTCGAGGTCAAAAATCTGGCTGCCAATATGCACGGCAAGACCCTGAATTTTCACGCCTGGCAGCTGCGCCGCATCTGTATACAGCCGCTTGGCCTCGGTGAACCCCACGCCAAATTTATTATCATCACGCCCCGTGGTAATTTTTTCATGCCCACCCGCGCCCACATCGGGGTTGACACGCAGCACAATTGGCATGGTTTTACCCATATGTGCCGCGATTTTGGCGAGGCGGTGCAATTCGCCTTCCGATTCTACATTGATTTGATAAATGCCGGCGTCCACCGCAAATTTCAGCTCATCATCGGTTTTGCCAACACCTGAAAATACAATCTGCTGCGCAGGGATGCCCGCCAAAAGGGCTTTACGAATTTCCCCTTCTGAAACCACATCGGCGCCAATACCCTGCGCGGCAAGCGTAGCCAGAACCGCGCGGTTAGAATTGGCCTTCATGGCAAAACACACCATAATTGTGCGTGCGGGGTTGGCCTGCGCAAATGCCGCCTGAAACACCTGCGCGTGCCGAACCAATGTGGCGGTGGAATAGACATACACAGGCGTGCCTACAGCCGCTACAATTTTGGCAATGGGCACATGTTCTGCGTGGAGCGCGCCGTTTATATAATCGAAATGATGCATCGTACGGCCGTTAATTCAGGATGGAGTCGAGCACAAAGCGCTCTTTGGGAATGGTGGGTTTTGGAAATTTCTTTTCATCCGAACGGGTGATGGTGCGATTGATGGCTGGGAACACTGAAGTATCGGGGGCATCTGCTGGGTCTGCCACTTCATTGGCTTCTTCCTGCGCTTGCACGCTACCCTTAGGGTATTCTACTTTTTTGGTGGCCGACTCATGCCAGGCGCGAGTTTGTTCTGCGCTCAGCGGTGGGCTTAGCGGCGCTTTCTTGCCACAAGCCGCCACGCACAGCGCCACACATAAAACTGCCCCGAATGAAATGACCTGCCGCATTGCGCACCTTGCTTTTTATAAGATATAAATGCCTATAGCGTGCAATTGCCAACACATCAAACCTTTTTGATTGAAATTTTTTGCCGCTGGTGTATGCAAGGGCAAAACTGTCTCACTTCCACAATAGAGGCCCTCTCATGAAACCCTTCACCGTGCTCACTGGCATTGCCGCCCCGCTAAATTTGCTGAATATCGACACCGATATGATCATCCCCAAGCAGCATTTGAAAACCATCAAGCGCACTGGCCTTGGCAAAGTGTTGTTCGATGAAATGCGCTTCACGCAAGATGGTGCTGAAGTGGCGGATTTTGTGCTGAACAAAGCGCCCTATCGCAATGCGCAAATTTTGGTGACTGGGGCGAATTTCGGCTGCGGGTCATCTCGTGAACATGCCCCTTGGGCGCTGCTCGATTTTGGCATCACCTGCGTGATCGCGCCCAGTTTTGCTGATATTTTTTACAATAACTGCTTTCAAAACGGCATTTTACCCATCGTAGTGCCGCAAGCCGATGTGGATGCGTTGATGAAAGAAGCCGCAACCGGCAATCCAAATTTCACCATCGATTTGCCGGAGCAAATCATCCGTACCAGCACCAATTTCACAGTGCGGTTTGATATTGATGAATATAAGAAGCATTGCCTCATCAACGGGCTTGATCAAGTGGGCATCACCCTCACCAAAGCAGCCGCTATTTCCACCTTTGAAAGCCAAATGGCGCACAGCCGCGCATGGGTTTAGTTCTATTTCTGTAGCGTGACCATTCCTTTACCATTTTCGTGCATGATGCACTCATGTTTTAAGAATTTGAATACGATGTTCAAATTCTTAAAGTTACGCTTCGCGCTTCGCGTTCGCTCGTGCCAACGCATAGGGTGCGTTGGGTACACTCGTAATTGAAAATGGGCAGAAAATCATGTGCATGCAATCGGGCCTTCGCGGCAAATGGATTAACTTCATCGGCGTGGCGCTGGTACTCACAGCGGGTGTACTTGCGGCCATTTTACCCACTGGCTATATGACCAGCCAAGAAGCATTTTTGGCCTATTTCATTGTAGTCACGCCATTTATTCTGTTTGGCCTGCTATTTTTAGGGATTGGCCGCGTGGTGTGCTTGCTAGAAGGCCAAGCCCGCTGCAATTGCGGGTGTTCATCCGCCTGTGGCTGCAGTGGCAAGAAAAGCGCTTGTGCACCCAAACAAGACCCAATTGAAATTCCATTTGTTACAGCAACCGCCGCTGCGGCCGCTGCGATGGAAGAACCCGCTGAAGTGGTGGAAGACAAACTGGCACAATCGCTTCAAGCGGAATTAATGGCACAAAATGAAGCGGCAATTGAGCCAGCGGCCCCAGCAATTGGCACTGTCACAACGCCATCCACCGAGATTGCCGTGAAAGAAGGTGAAATTGCAGGGCGCAAATATCGCCTTTTTGCGGATGGCTCGCTCGAGATTGACACCAATCAATCCACCATACGCTTCGATTCTATGGATGAGTTTCGGCAATTTATCCAAAATCCAACGGCGTAACCACTTGCCGTGAAGCTCAATATTCATTAGAAGCATGACATCTGGGTCGAATGTGCCCACCATCCAAGCTATTTGAGTGTTCCCATGTCCCATTATTCCGTTGTATTGCTGCCAGGTGATGGCATTGGTGTTGAAGTTTTGGCGCAGGTTGAGCGCATTATGGACGCGCTGGAAGCCAAAAATATCATGACATTCGACCGCTTCCGCGACCATGTGGGCGGCGCCGCGATTGATGCATATGGCGTGCCCGTGCAGCCTTCCACGCTGGAAAAGGCCAAAGTAGCCGATGCCGTATTGTTTGGCGCGGTGGGCGGCCCCAAATGGGACAACGTGCCCTACGACATTCGCCCTGAAGCTGGCCTGTTGGCGCTGCGTAAGGATTTAGGCCTATTCGCTAACTTGCGCCCTGCCCTGTGCTACCCAGCGCTTGCCAGTGCTTCCTCCCTCAAGCAAGAGCTCGTGGAAGGCCTCGATATTCTCATCGTGCGCGAGCTCACTGGCGGCGTGTATTTTGGCGAGCCGAAGGAAATTACTACATTGCCCGATGGCCAAAAACGCGGTGTGGATACGCAAGTGTACACCACCAACGAGATCATCCGCATTGCAGATGTGGCGTTTGAACTGGCGCGCAAGCGTGGCAATCGCGTGACCTCTGTTGAAAAACGCAATGTTATGAAATCGGGCGTGCTATGGCACGAAGTTGTGTGCGCCCGCCACAAGGAGAAATATGCCGATGTGCAGCTCGACCACATGTTGGCCGACAATTGCGGCATGCAGCTGGTGAAATACCCAAAACAATTTGACGTGATTGTAACCGATAATTTGTTTGGCGATATGCTGTCCGACGTCGCCTCAATGCTCACGGGCTCGCTCGGCATGTTGCCATCGGCTAGCCTTGGCGCACCTGATAAAAATGGCAAGTCCGCCGCTATGTATGAACCTGTGCATGGCTCGGCGCCGGATATTGCGGGCAAAGGCATTGCCAACCCCATCGCAATGATCGCGTCATTCTCGATGGCGCTGAAATATTCGTTGGGTCAAGTGGCATTGGCTGAAAAGCTGGATGCCGCGATTGCCGATGTGTTGGCCAAAGGCTTGCGCACGGGCGATATTGCGCAAAATGGCGAGGCCACCATTGGCACTGAAGCCATGGGCACGGCGGTTCTTGAGGCATTTATGGGGAAATTGTAAAAGCGATGAAATTATACTGAATCTTGGCGCTGGGTGAGCCACTCAGCGCCATTTTTTATGCTGAAAAACAAGAATACAGCAGCAATTACTGCGGAGTATTTTGAAAGTTTTAGTTCAAGTTCATTCAGTTTTTCAATGTTAGATGTATACGCATTTATAATTTTCTTATAGAAAAATTCAATATCCCTCATACTGCTTGTAGGTGTAATTTTGATAGAACTATCGTTTCTCATATAGGCTACTTCTGAACTCAAAAAGCATATATTTCTAGGAATATGTGCAATTTCCGTTTCAGATATAGAGTTTACACAGGCTGATATTTCAGTTCGAGCTGGCAATGAAATCGCTGTATTAGAACAAAACTCAGAAGCGCGTCCAAATAATTTAGATATAATTATTTGAATTTTATAACACGAATTCAATTTTTGGCGTGACAACTCAATAGGTGATAATTTTTCCATTATAGGCGTTCCACTATGAATAATTTTCTTGGATATAAACTTAATAGTGCATAAGAATCAACATATTTTAAACTTTACCAATTATTTTTAACGCCCGCTCAAACACCGCATCAATGCTCAAGCCAGTGGTATCAAGCACATGAGCATCTACGGCTTGCAATAATGGAGCGAGGGCGCGGTTGGCGTCGCGTTTATCACGCTTGTGAATATCGGCCAAAATCTCGGCTTCATCCACCTCTTCCCCTGCATTGAGCAGCTCGAGCGTGCGGCGATGGGCACGGGCTTCCGCACTGGCGGTGATATATAATTTCACATCGGCCTGTGGACATACAAACGTGCCAATATCGCGGCCATCGAGCACCGCACCTGGCATATAGGTGGAAAATAGGCGCTGAAAATCGAGTAACGCCGCCCGCACATGTGGCATGGCGGCCACCACCGAAGCGGCTTCGCCCATGTCGGCCGTACGCAACACCTGTTTAGGAACTTCATCAAGGTTCAGATTGCAAGCAGCTTCAAACGCAGCCTGCTCATTGTGTAACTCTTCGCCATTGCTCAGCACTGTGTAAGCCACCGCGCGGTACAGCAGGCCTGTATCGAGCACCGGATAGCCAAAATGCGCGCCCAAGCGCCGCGCGAGCGTGCCTTTGCCCGAAGCTGCGGGGCCGTCAATGGCGATAACGAAGTTTTTGGTCATACAATACCTCTAACATGTCATTCTGAGCGCTAGCGAAAAATCTCCAGTCGTTCTGGGAGATCCTTCGTTTCACTCAGGATGACATTTCTATCCAAACCTCACGCCCAAACCATTCATCAATTCAATAAAATTGGGGAAGCTGGTGGCGATCATCGCAGTATCGTCCACTGTAATTGGGTGTGCGCTGGCTAGCCCCGCCACCAAGAAGCTCATGGCAATGCGATGATCGAGATGCGTCTCTACCATACCACCACCATGCATGGGTTGGCCTGTGCCGTTCACTGTGAGGTCGTCCTGCCATATATCAAATTCCACGCCATTGGCCTTGAGTCCTGCTGCGATGGCGGCCAAGCGGTCGCTTTCCTTCACCCGCAACTCGTGCAGGCCACACATGCGGGTTTGCCCCTGCGCAAAGGCAGCAGCAATGGCCAAAATTGGGTATTCATCAATCATTGAGGGGGCACGCACGGCTGGCACCACAATTCCCTTGAGAACGCTGTGGCGCACCCGCAAATCGGCCACCAATTCGCCGCCCTCAACGCGTTGATTGCGCAATTCTATGTCACCACCCATCTCGATTAACGTGGTGAACAGCCCCGCGCGCAGCGGGTTCATCATCACATTGCGCACGGTGATATCGCTGCCTGGCACAAGCAAGGCCGCCACCACCAAAAATGCCGCCGAGGACGGATCGCCCGGCACATGCACGCTTTGGCCATACAGCGGTACGCCGCCTTTCAAATCTATAATAAACGCATCACCTTCGCGCTGCACGCTAATATCAGCGCCAAAGGCTTTGAGCATATTTTCGGTGTGATCGCGCGTGGCAATCGGTTCAATAATCCGAGTGATACCATCGGCATTCAACCCTGCCAACAAAATCGCCGATTTCACCTGTGCAGAAGCTACTTCCATTGTGTGAATCAGCGGAATCGGGCGCGGCGTGCCTTGTAATTTCAGCGGCACCTTCAAGCCATCCGCCGATTCCATCACCCGCGCACCCATCTTAATGAGCGGGTTCACCGCACGGCCCATGGGGCGCTTGCGTAATGACGCATCGCCATCAAATGTGGCAGTAATGCCATGCCCGGCCACCACCCCCATGGTGAGGCGTGTACCAGTGCCCGCATTGCCAAAATCCAGCACATGTTGCGGCGTGTGCAGCAGTCCAAGCCCTGCACCACGAATATTCCATTGACCAGCCGCCACATGCTCCACCTGTGCACCAAGTGCAATTGCGGCATCCTTTGTAGCCATCACATCGGCGCTTTCCAGCACATTCACAGCGTGAGTTACCCCTTGCGCCAAAAGCCCCAATAAGAAACAGCGATGAGAGATAGATTTATCAGGCGGGCACAGCACTGTACCTTTAAGCGCCGTGGCGGTGCGTGCACATAACGGAGATTGCGTGAAAGAATGCGACATGAAAACCTCAGAATTGCCCGATAAAAAGCACATCTATAGCGAGATTGGAAGAGGTTGATACACACGCACACAAAAAACGTAAAAACCAGCAAAAGACACTTTGACAACGGCATAATTTCCAGTTACACGCGACGCTACGATATTTTCGCTATTCAATAGAGGTTGCCAGTGTCACGCCCAGAACTAGGTACAAAACGCGTTTGCGCATCATGCGCAACAAAATTTTATGACCTTATGAAAGACCCTATTTTGTGCCCAAAATGCGGTACAAAATTTCTAATTGCAACAGCTGCATACACTGCAGTTGCTGCCCCCGCCGCCAAGGCATTGGTGGATGACGACGCAGCTGTTGATTTGCTCGATCCAAATATCGAGCTCATCTCGCTCGAAGATTTGGAAACCGATGCAGATGATAAATCAGCAGACGGTACCGAAGACGACACCTTCCTCGAAGAAGAGGAAGATGAAACCAATGTAACCGACTTCATCGACGGTGATATTGAAAACGAAGACGACGCATAATTCCATTTCCGCCGACCCCATTCGGCAGAAAACATTGCCAAGCCGCCACAGGCACTTTGCAATAATGGGGCATTAGCTCAGCTGGGAGAGCGCCTGCATGGCATGCAGGAGGTCAGCGGTTCGATCCCGCTATGCTCCACCAATTTTGCTACGCAAAATTGGTTTCGCGCGGGATCTCCTTCTCTTTATATCATGAGGAATTTCAATGAAATTCCATGCCCGCTATGCGCATTGATTTTATCTGCTATAATTTTCATATCAGAATCATGTGAGCCCCCATGACCCAAATCATCAATCTCAACAAAACCCGTAAAGCCAAGGCAAAAGTGGTGAAGGAGAAAACCGCTGCGCAGAACCGCGTGCAATTTGGCCGCACCAAGGCGGAGAAGCAGGTAGAAGCCACGCGCGTTGAGACGCTGCATAAATTGGTGGATGGGCACAAGCTCACGCCGAAAGAGGATTCTACTGAATCCAAAAATTCATAACTGCTCCCCTCCCCTTTGCTGTGCCCTCCGAAGCCCGTCGGGCGAAGGATGGGCGTGAGGGGGTAGGGGGAGGGGTTTTCTTTCTGATTCAGAAGATAAGAATACCCCCCTCAGTCTCGTTTCACTCGATTCTCCTGCCTTCGCAAGCTCAGGCGTTCGTTTGCTAAAAACGCGCCACTGGCGCCTTTTTGCAGCTGCGCTGCCGCACTCACCCCCCGCAAGGGGGGAGCAAAGTTTTAGAAATTAGTGTACAGAATATAACAGCCCGCCCTCAAGCGTCCTTACTTTTCCCACTAAACCGCCCAGCATCGGCGCCGAAGTGGTCGATATAGCGTGCGGCGATGTTGGCCACGGGCATAATCATGCAGACATCGACCGTGCTGAATTGATGGTCGATCACCGCGCCTTGCCCCACATAGGCCCCCACCCGCAAATAGCCCTTAATCAGCGGTGGCAACGAAGCCAGCGCGCGCTTGGGGTCAAACGCATCGGCTGGCATTAGATTCATTTCTTGATAGCGCTCGGGCAGCGCCTGCACGCGCCATTCCTCTGGCGCTAGCGCATTGTGATGCAAGAATGAAAGCGCCTGCGCATGGGCGTTTGGCTCAATGCCTTCAAACGAGGCACAGCCGATCATGGCATCAATTTTATGAGCCAGAACATAGGTCCAAATGCCGTGCCATAATAATTCCACCGTGCGCTTATTGCGATAGGGCTTCAGCACGCAGGAGCGGCCCAGCTCTAAAAATTTCAACCCCTGTTTGCGCGCCAGCAGCGGGGCAATGTCATATTCACTGGCCGTGTAGAACCCGCCGAACTTCTCGGCTACGTCGGAACGCAACAGGCGATACGTGCCCACCACTTGCGGGCGCGGCTTGCGGAATGGTTTAGTGATCATATTATCATGATCAAGCACAAGGATATGGTCGCAAATCGCGTCGAATTTATCGGCATCGCGCTTGAAAATTGCGGCGGCCAGCGATGCGGCTTTGGCGTCCATCTCTTCATAAAAAACATGATAGCGCAGCTTTTGCGCCCAGCGAATTTCGCGCAAATTTTTGGCCAAACGCACCTCAAGCGCGCCGATCCGCCCCAATGGCACAGGCACATTCACGCCAGAATTCATCTTTTTTACCTGCATGGCAGGCAAAAATGGCGGTAAATTTTTAGATTTATTACCAGCTGGCTTGGGTTTGGGGGTCATCTGTGTTCGGCACCAAATCTCATGCACAATCCATACACATTTGCGGTATTCTTGCCAAGTGGCTAATGCTGGGTGTGCACATCGGCCTCGCGCCCCATGTAAGCAATGCCAAGCTCTTGCGCACGCTTGATTTGGCGCTGACGTTCACGCGCGGCATGGCGGTGCGCCTGTGTCAGCTTGGGTGCGCAATGTGGGCAGCTCACACCAAATTCAAAATCGGCATGCTGCATATCCGCCGTTGAGATTGGCTCGCGACAGCCATAGCACAGCGTAAAATTTTGCGTGGCTTCCAGCCCGTGCTCCACCGCCACGCGCTCATCAAACACAAAACAGGCGCCATCCCACAGGCTTTTCTCGATCGGCACCTGCTCAAGATATTTCAAAATGCCGCCCTTAAGGTGATATACCGTTTCAAACCCCTCCTGCAGCATGAAGGCGCTGGCCTTTTCGCAGCGAATGCCGCCTGTGCAAAACATCGCCACTTTTTTATGGATTTTGGGATCATAATTCTGGCGCACAAATTCTGGAAATTCACGGAATGTGGCGGTATTTGGGTCGATCGCCCCTTTAAATGTGCCAATACGATATTCATAATCATTGCGTGTATCGAGCAGCAGCACTTCGGGGTCGGATATAATATCGTTCCAATCCTGCGGGTTAACATAGGTGCCCACCGCGTTTATGGGGCTTACATTCGGGTCGCCAATGGTGACAATTTCCTTTTTCAGGCGCACTTTCATGCGGCGAAACGGCATTTTTTCATGATAAGAAATTTTATACTCGAAATTCAACCCTGTAATTTCAGCAGTGCCTTTCAGCGCCGCTGCCAATTCCTGCGGCGTGCCCGCAATCGTGCCGTTGATCCCCTCATGTGCCAATAGCAAAATGCCTTTGATATTATGGGTTTTGAACAGGCCCTGCAGCGGGGCTTGCAGCTGTTCAAAATGCGGCAATGCGGCGAAATGATACAGGGCAGCGATTTCAATGTTCGACATTATACATTCTCATGTTCAGCCCCCTCTATAGCCAATCTGCAAGAATTTATCAATCACCTTCAAAATCAATTGCACATTACGCGCGCACCGCTTATGATGGCCCAAAATAAAGGACAGATCATGGGATCGTTTAGCATTGCACATTGGATTGTCGTGGCGGTAATTGTGATATTGCTGTTTGGCCGTGGCCGCATATCCGACGTGATGGGCGATGTTGCGCGTGGCATTCGCAGCTTCAAAAAAGGGTTGAATGAGGATGATGCACCAAAAGTAACCGCGCACACTCCTGCGGCACAGCCAGATGAACAGAAGCAGAAAACCAATTAATTCAATGCATCAGGCACAGAAGGGATGGCCACAAATTCTACGCCCTCTTCCGCCAAATGATAGGCATCTTCGAGCGTGGCATGGCCATAAATCGACTTTGGCGCAATTTCTTGATAATGAATCTGCCGCGCCACTTCAGGGAAGCGTTCACCCACGTTTTCAGCATTTTGTTTTAAATTCTCTTGCACAGCACGCAATTTCGCAAAATAGCGTGTTTCATCCGCTGTGCCATAAATAGCAGGGCTGTGCGGCAACTCATCGTGCGCATCAAGCGAAGCCCCAACCACGGCAGGCGCCATCAATGCTTTTTCCACGTCATGGCTGTTGCAATAGGGGCACACCAATTGGCCAGCTGCCAGCTGCTCATCAAATGCGGAGGATGAACCAAACCACCCATCAAATTCGTGGCCGTGTTGGCATTCAAGTGCATAATGGATCATGGTTGATATACCCAAATTTTCTCAAAATTTGGCACGAGCGAATGCGAAGCGTGCAGCGTACCTAAAAACTTGGCGCGAAGCTTGCCAAGTTTTCAATCACGAAGAGAATATAGTATTGTTAGCCCATAATTTCAACCGTGATTGCGCGCTCATGCTGCAACACAGGAATGCGCCCACGGGCTTCAGTGCTCGAATTCAGTTCAATATCCGCAATGATAAAACATGGGTCGACCCCCGCCTCGGCCAGCACCTCACCCCATGGCGAAATGATCATGCTATGGCCAAAGGTATCGCGGCCATTTTCATGATGGCCACCTTGCGCGGCGCTGATCATGAACGCGCCATTTTCAATGGCACGGGCGCGCTGTAATATATGCCAATGCGCTTGCCCCGTGGTTTTGGTGAAGGCGGCAGGTGCCGTCAGAATCTGCGCACCTGCATGGGCTTGCGCCCGAAACAGCGCAGGGAAGCGCACATCATAGCAAATACCCATCCCAAGCTTGCACCATGGCAAATTGGCCACAACGGCATGCGTGCCAGCTTGAAACCCATCGGATTCGCGATAGGTCTCGCCACTTGTAAGCTGCACATCGAACATATACAACTTGTCATATTGGGCAATGATCACCCCCTCAGGCGAAATGAGGAAAGCACGATTGGCGGCTTTACGTTCACCGAACAAAATTGAAATTGAGCCAATATGCAACCAAATTTTTAGCTCCGCCGCCAGCGCCCGCAATGCGTGCAAAGCAGGGTCGTGTTCTTGCGTGTAAATATTTTGGAACAGAAAATCTCGATCAAGCTCCATCAACGACGTCTGCTCGGGCGTTTGCACATAGTGTGCGCCTGCCTTGGCCGCAGCGCGGATGAGATCACTGGCCTGTGCAATGTTGTGCGGAATCGATCGCCCCACACACAGCTGCACACATGCAGCGCGAAATAGTGATTTACTACTCATTCATTACCCTCCGTTGGCATGGCCACGCGCGACAAGCGCCGTTTATTCACATGGTCTTCTACCACTGTGTCTTCGCCCACCATTTTTCCTTTGAAATAAAATTTCTGCCACCCACCTTCTTTTTGAGC
>JANPGK010000009.1:0-61018 GCA_031423895.1 Hyphomicrobiales bacterium | reverse complement strand
CCCGAGGCCTCTTCCCCCAAAATATAGGCATGTGGGTGCCCCCAGTGGCTCACCGCATATTCAACCGCATTGGCCATACCACCCGACACTTGCCCAAAAAACTTATGGCCAGATTTTACCAATTCCTGTGAGGAAAACGTGCTTTGCGCATGTGCCCCTGTTGGCATTATGCAGGCTAAGCAGAACGCAAATAAAATTGCCATGAATCGTATATGTCGCATAGAAGGCTCCCAAAAATGCACCGCAGAATCACTGCGCAAACTATACAGAGTTTTTAATGAATTTGGGTATAATGCAAGCCATGAAGGAATTCTTTCCGATGCGAATTATATTTTTCATCCTCTGCACCACAATATGGGCCATTTGGCCTGCGCACGCCATTAATCAACGCATTGTGCAAGACCCTAATAGTGGGATTGCTTTATTTGGGTTTGACCCAATGAGCTACCATGTCTATGTGGAGCCCAAAAAAGGCAGTGGCGAATTTGAAATGGAATATGATGGAATTGCGTGGCATTTTTATAATGATGGCAATAAACGTATTTTTGAAAAATCTCCCGATTATTATATGCCCGCATTTGGTGGGTTTGACCCAGTGGCTTTGGCGCAAGACAAAATCGCAGTGACCGACCCCCGCATTTATATGATGTATAAAGGCACGGTGTATTTATTCGCCTCAGAAGCCAATCGTATAATATTCAAAGTCGAGGCTGAATATTACAAAAATGAAGCGGAACTCAAATGGCCAAAATTAAAATCAACTCTCACTGTACGCTAATCACAATCGCTCTGGCGTAAACCCTGGTGCAAATGCAATGAAGGCGGGGTTGCGTTCGCTTAAGCCTTTGCGTGTTACATTTAGCGGTGCGCCATGAATGGTGGCAATTCGGCCGCCGAGGGTTTTCAGAAGCGCTTCCCCCGCCGCAGTATCCCACGGGGCAGTGCCTTCTTTACACGCGTAAATGTCCACCTCGCGCGCAGCTAACAGGCCAAATTTCAGCGCTGAGCCCACCGCGCGCCATGTGGATGTGGCGGGCACATAGAGCCCAAACATATTGCCCAAATTGGGTGGCCGTGTGCGCGAATGCACAATGCGGATGTCGTATTTACTGGCCAAATCGGGCTGTGCCAATGTGGTTTGTGGGAAGTGTTCTGTGACCTGATCGCCTTTTGTGGTGGTGACCGGAAATCGTACGGAGCAATACTCTCCCGCTTCATGAGCATGAAATAGCTTTTTACAGGTACCATCGGCCGCCATTTCATAAGCGCTTTCCCCCACCACCGCTGCAAATGTGCGGCCATGTACAGGGGCGCTGATCACCCCTAACACAGGCTTTTGATTGACAATTAACGCAATGCACACAGCATAATCACCCGTGCCTTTGATAAAATCTTGCGTACCATCGAGTGGGTCCACCAACCAAAATGGTGTGTCGTCATCCTCAATGGTGAAGCCTTTGGCGAATCGCTCTTCTGAAACCACATCCCATTGCGGAGTGAACGCGCGCAGGCGCTCATATATCAACACATCGGCGGCTTCATCGGCATCTGTTACGGGTGAACCATCCGATTTTGTGATGGTGGCCACGCCATTTCGCTCATATTCTTGAATGAGCGCACCCGCTTCACGGCCAATTTTCACAATTTCTGGCAAAATTTCTGCATAAAGCCAATCAGACGGCACACAAGACCTTGACGAAGGCATAGGCGGGCTTCCATGCTCAATTTCATGAATCGTTTCTGATTTGGAACTGTCTTTCATCCCATCTATCATTGAGGAACTGCCCGCGAATGTCAAACTACTCCAACACCCCATCCCCATTTATTGAACTCAACGCCATGGATTTATCGGCTCTGCTATGTAGTCGCGTGTGTCATGATGTGATCAGCCCCGTGGGCGCAATTGTGAACGGGCTCGAGGTGCTAGACGATAAAGACAATGTCGACATGCATGATTTTGCGATGGATTTGATCCAGAAAAGTGCCAAACAAGCCTCGGCACGCCTTCAATTTGCACGGCTGGCCTTTGGGGCAGCAGGTTCCGCTGGCAGCGAAATTGACACTGGCGATGCCGAATCCGTAGCAAAAGGCATGGTCGATGGCGAAAAAACCAAAATCACATGGAACATCACGCGGCAATATTTGGCCAAAAATAAAGTGAAATTACTACTGAATATGGCGATGATCGCCATTGCGGCCATTCCGCGCGGCGGCGAAATTGTAGTGGATGGCACGGTAACACCAGAGGCAACTCAGCTGAAACTCACGGCAACAGGCCTGAATGCGCGCGTGCAACAGGCGGTGCTCGATATTGTGAACAATCAAACCCCGCCGCATTGTGTGGATGCACACGCCATTCAACCACATTACACCAAGCTTGTGGCCGCCGCCGCCGGCATGGATGTAAAAATTGTGCTTGAAGACGGTGTAGTGAGCATTGTGGCGAGTTTGAACCCTGTTGAAGTGGCCGCCGCGTAATAACGCACCCAAGCATACATGCGTAATTCAAATTATAGTCGTTCAAAATGTATTTGGGCCGACTATTCTATGAACGGCTACCCACCTTCCATAACGGTCTTCACGGTTTCGGCCAATTGCTTGAGGCTAAAGGGCTTGGGCAGGAATGAAAACACAACATTGGGGTCGAGGCTTTTGCGGAAGGCTTCCTCGGCATAGCCCGACATGAAGATCACACGCACCTCTGGCTTCAGCTTTTTCAGCTCTTTGAGCAAGGTGGGGCCATCCATTTCAGGCATCACCACATCGGACACAATCAGTTCAATATCGGCCAAATTTTCTTCCATAAAGGCGATGGCTTCTGCCGCATTGCTGGCGGCAAACACAGTGTAGCCGCGAGAGGCCAGCGCCCGCTCAGCAAAGGCACGCACAGGGTCTTCATCCTCCACCAGAAGAATTTTGCCTTGGCCGGTCAAGTCGCGCGCAGGAGTGGCAGCAAGCAACGCCTTGGCTGCAATTTCTTCCGCTGTAGGCTCAGGCTTAGCAACAGGAATGTGGCGCGGCAGGTAAATTTTGAACGTGGTGCCTACACCCAATTCCGACTCGCAATAAATAAAGCCGCCTGTTTGTTTCACAATTCCATACACCGTGGAGAGGCCCAAGCCCGTGCCTTTACCCACTTCTTTGGTCGAGAAAAACGGCTCAAAAATTTTGTCGATGATTTCAGGCTCAATCCCTGTGCCGCTATCAGTGATTTCTACCAGCACATAATCGGCCAATGGCATACCGCGATGCTGCAAATGTTCTACCTCCCGCGCCGGTACATTGGCGGTACGAATGGTGAGCTTGCCACCTTCTGGCATGGCATCACGTGCATTCACCGCCAAATTGATCACAACTTGTTCAAACTGGCCTGTATCGGCCAATGAGGTCCATAAATCGCGGCCATGCAGCAATTTAAAGGCTACTTTTTCACCCAGTAAGCGCGCCAGCATCACTTTTAAGTCCGAAAGCACATCCGACAAATTTAACATTTCAGGTCGCAAAGTTTGCTTGCGTGAGAACGCGAGCAATTGCCGCACCAAGCCAGCGGCTCGATTGGCATTTTGCTTAATGTTCATAATATCTTGGAAGGCAGGGTCTGTGGGGCGGTGGTGCGAAAGCAATAGATCCGAAAACCCAATAATTGCGGTGAGCACATTGTTGAAATCATGCGCAATGCCGCCAGCAAGCTGACCAATGGCCTGCATTTTTTGGCTTTGGGCAAATTGCAATTCCAGCGCTTTTTGCTCGGTGGTTTCAATAATATACACAATCACCGCTTCGCCAGCCGCGCCATCATCCGATACTGGCGCAAGGAAAAACCGCGCGTGGCGGTCTCCATTGCCCGCAAGGCCAAGCTCAAGCGGCTCATCATGCACTTCGCCACGCCGTAGTTTTTGCACCAAGGCTTGCAAAGCCAATCGGTCTTTTTCCTGCACCAATAGCCATAATTTTTGATTTTGCACGCCATTGCCCAATGTGCTGGCAAGCCGCGCATAGGCGGCGTTGTGGCGCGCAATATGGCCTGTGTCATCGAGTGTGGCCACGGCAATTGGGGCATTATGAAAAAACCGTGCAAAGCGCAATTCAGCGCTGCGAGCATCGTCGACCACATCGGCGCCTGCTCGGCGATTGATCACCACCGTACGAGAGCCTGCGGCGGATCCATCGGCGGCGGCTGTCACGCTGTGCAATAATCGGACAGGAATGCGCTCGCCTGATGCGGTCATCATATCCAGATCAATGGTTTCGCACTGGCCAATTGCATCGCCTGTTTTGGGCGACATGCTCAGCAATAATGTGGCGCCATCGCCAGCCAGCATGTCCCGCGTTTTATATTCGCCTGAAAATACTTTCACAAAATCAAGCCCCAACCATTGCACTAGTGTGGCGTTGGCAAAGGTAACTTTGCCGCGTGCATCAGACGAGAAAAACCCGATAGGGGCATGATCAATGGTGTCGATGGCCGATCGCAACTCTTCAAATATACCTTCATCCCGTTGCTTTTCGCGGGTGATGTCTTGCACCATCCAGACCGAAACTGCGGGTTCACGCTCTTGAGAGAGCGGTATGGCCTGAACGCGATATGCCAGCTTAGCCTGAATGCCAGATGCCGCATCTACAGGAAACACAATTTCTTCGCGCGCGGCACGTTTTGTGTCAACAGCACGCTGTAACCGCGCAAAAATCTCAGCAGCTGCAGGTGTGATGGATAATAACGTCGCCACATTAGGTAAAAGTGTCTCAGATGTATTGCCACACAGCATTTGATAGGCCTTATTAGCATATAAGACACGGCCTTGTTCATCGAGTACAACGGTTGGGTCGGGCACATCATCCACCACGCCCTCTAAATACACTGTTTTTTGGCCATATTGCCCGCGCCCGTGAGATTGCACATCATCATTATGCACACGCAAAAACCCTGTGCCCAAACCAAGCACCGCCACCAATCCAATTGAAGCAAATGTTACAAGAATATAAGGGACATAGGGCTCAATCGACGTGCGGCCATTCATAACACCCAGCGCACTAACACCTAATATTGCAACAAGCATTGCACCCATAAGCCATGGCCACATACCATAGTTTTGAGTGGAAGGTATTTGAGATTGAGAACCATTTAAAAATGAATCTTCAGGAGTAAAAGGTGTTTTCATGCACGAATCGTATCATTAACGGTTAATATTATGGTTAATATCTCAACATGCAATGTGTCATTTCCACACAATTTTATATTAGCTTGCACGCCAGCCCTTGGCTTTTTGCCGAAGCCGATACACATAACCAATAATCTCCGCCACAGCTTTATAGTGCTCAATCGGAATTTCCTGATCAATTTCTGCACTGGCATACAGCGCCCGCGCCAAAGCGGGGTTTTCCACCAGCGGCACTTCATTTTCCTCGGCCAATTCACGAATGCGCAGCGCCAATGCATCAAAGCCCTTGGCCAAACACACTGGCGCCTGCATGTCCTTCTCATATTGCAACGCCACCGCATAATGGGTGGGGTTGGTGATGATCACCGTGGCTTTTGGCACCACTTGTGCCAAATTTCTGCGAATACGCTGCATACCAATTTGCCGCATTTTGGCTTTGATTTTAGGGTCACCCTCGCTGGTTTTAAACTCTTGTTTGATGTCTTCCAGGCTCATTTTCAGCCCATTCCACCATTTGCGCCGCGCCATAAAATAATCCACAGCTGCAATCAACCCAATAATAATCAATGCGGAATTGATGGTCGAAATCACCATACCCTTTGAGATAGTGAGCAATGCCTCCACTGGAGTGGCCACAAGCGGCTCAATGCGATGCCGCACAGGCCAAACGGTTAAAAACACTGCGATGCCCACCGCCGACATTTTCAAAATACCCTTCAAAAAATTCATCAGCGAGGCCATACTAAATAGGCGCTTAAAGCCTGCCATGGGGCTGATGCGGCTATATTGCGGGGCAATTTTACTGGCCGATACAAGGAATTTATGCTGCACCAAATGTGAGAGCACCGCCAAACTCATGATCATGGCAAAGGGGATCACCAAAATTTTAAAGACAATCGCACCTGTGCTATAAAATATTTGTGCTGAGGTTACAGGGTCGAACCGCACCTCATGCAATTTTGAAAACAGCACTTTATTATAATCTAGCCCTGTTTGCGCCATATAGGGCAGCGCCATATTCACAATCAACACGGCGGCAAGCAACACCGCAAAATTAGGCACTTCTTGGCTTGAAGGCACATTGCCGCGTTTATAGGCCTCTTCAAGCCGCTTTGGGGAGGGGGCTTCTGTCTTTTCATTTTCGCTCTCTTCCGACATTACACCCTAGCCCCCCATAAACCGCTGCAATGCTGTGGTGATATGCTCCACATATAATGTGGTGATAATACCCATTGTGATAAACAGTAAAATAAACCCAAGCATAATAGTGAGCGGCACCGCCAAAAAGAACACTTGCAATGCGGGCATCACACGGGCGATTACGGCTAGCCCCACGTTAAATACCAACCCAAATACCAAAAATGGTGCCGAAATTTGCACCGCAAGCCGAAAGGTTTCCGTTGTCACCAATGTCACCAACGCCAACACATCTTTTGCCTGTACAAAACCAGCGAATGAGAACACATCATAGCTGCGTACAACGGCGGCAATCGCCAAATGGTGCACATCCGCTGCAAACACCATCATAGTGCCTGTCAAAATCATAAAATTGGTGAGCACAAGGCTTTGCTCGCGCTGGGTTGGATCCATGGAGGATGCAAACCCCAAGCCCATTTGCTGTGCAATAATCACACCGCCCGTTTGCATGGCTGCGGTGGAAAGCCGCGCCGAAAGACCGATCATAAGCCCGATCACCAATTCGTGCATAAGGCCACGCATCACCTGCTCCAACGCCACAGGCGCTGGCAAATAATAGCCGCGCAGCAACGGATACATCACAAATACTGTGGCCAGTGCCAACCCCAACCGCACCCGCATAGGAATAATTTTATCACCAATGCCAGGAATGAACATAAACACAGTGCCCAAACGCGCAAAAATCATCATGAAAACAAACGCAAATTCAGGCAGAAATTTGATGCTGAGCATTGTGCCTCACTTTTTATTCCCCTCTCCCTTGACGGGAGAGGGTACCGCGTAGCGGGGGGTGAGGGTGGCCCACAAAATGTTCACCCTCATCCGCCCTTGCAGGGCAACTTCTCCCGTCAAGGGAGAAGGCCTTCTACACTCTCACCCACCTATAATCCGCGCCAAAATTCGGTTCATAAACCCATCCATCAAACTGCCCATAAATGGTAATGCCAACAGCATTGCCGCGAACATCGCCAAAATTTTTGGTACAAAAATCAAGGTTTGTTCTTGAATCGAAGTGAGGGCTTGAAACAAGCTAATCACCAAACCCACAATCATCGAAACCAACATCAATGGCATGGCCACCAATAAGGTGGTCATCACCGCATCCCGCGCTACATCTAATACATCCGCCCCAACCATGGCATTTTCCCGCGACTCACTGGGGTGAGTATGAAACGAGGATGCCGCTTATGCAAGCACCCGCACATACACTTGCAATGTAGCCTCCAGCATTTGCGGCAGAGAATAATGCGCCAGCACATGCGTGCGGGCACGGATGGCAAGCGTGGCGCGGGTTTCATCACTCAAATTCAGCACTTCTTGCAACGCACCCGCTAAGGCCTGCGCATCCGCTGGGGGCACATGCCAGCCTGTACGGGTTTCAATCGGCGTTGAGATCACCGTTTCACGCGGGGCGCCGTGGTTTGATACAATCACAGGCACGCCCATGGCTTGCGCTTCCACGGGCACGCGGCCAAAGGCTTCTGGGTCGGTTGATGGCACCACCACGGCGAAACTAGCCGCATAGGCGGCGGGCATATCAGTAATATGCGGCGCGAGTTTCACCACATTCTGCAACCCATACAGCGCAATAGCCGCCTGCAATTCCGCCACATATTCATAACGCCCTTGCGCATCGCCCGCTAGCACAGCGCATACATCCGCCGGCAAATTGCCATCGCGCTTTAACTGCGCCATGGCTTCAATCAGCACCAATTGCCCCTTCCACCGCGTGAGGCGGGCGGGCAACAATATAATTTTGGGGGTTTCAACACCCCAAATCGCACGCATGTCGGCCACACGTTGTGGCGCAATTACATTGGGGTTGAGCTGCTCAAAATCTGTCCCGCGCGGGATCACCACCACATTTTGCGCTGCAAACGCATGATGACGCGCAATATGCGCTGCCGTAAAATTAGAATTGGCAATTACCACCTGCCCGCGTGCCATAATGCTGTTATAAAGGCGTTTCAACGCCGATTTGCTATTATAAATGCCATGATAAGTGGTGATAAACGGGATATTCGCCCGCTGCGCCGCCATAAATGCACTCCACGCGGGGGCACGGCTGCGCGCATGCACCAGATGCACGCCATATTCAGCGATAATCCGCTGCAAGGCCGCCGCATTGCGCCACATGGTGAGCGGGTTTTTACTGGCCACAGGCAATCTGATATGCAGCGCACCGCTGGCCTCAAGCGCAGGCACCAAGCGCCCACCTTGCGACACCACAATGGCGCGCCCACCTGCATCCACAATCGCTTTGGCCACATCCAAAGTGGTGCGCTCTGCACCGCCAGCGTTGAGGGTTGGGATAATTTGGAGGATGGTTGTGTTGTGCATAGCTATGTTTTCAAATGTCATCCTGAGCGTGAGCGAAGGATCTCAAGGAACGGAGCATCTGTCTGTGGGAGATCCTTCACTGCGTTCAGGATGACATACCATAGAATGATTACGCCGCCAATCGCGCCCCAATTTGTTGGATCACTTGCGAAGCAGCGGCAATTCCAGCCTCCCCTGCAGCAGCGAGGGGTTGCCCCTTCACATAGGCATGCAAAAAGCCAGCGGCAAATAAATCACCTGCACCTGTCAAATCCACCACTGCATCAATATGCGGCGCTTTCACATGAAAAGTTTCGGTGGCATTGATCATCACAGCGCCTTGTGCGCCTTTGGTCACAATGCCTAAAGGCACATCGGCGCGCAATGCCGCCAGCGCGCTCATAAAATCGGACGTTTGATACAGCGCTTTGAGTTCATGCTCATTGGCGAATACAATATTCACATGGCCTTCTCGCATCAGCTGCACAAATTCATCGCGATAGCGGTCTACACAAAATGTATCCGACAATGTGAGCGCCACATCGCGCCCTGCCGCACGGGCAATGCCTGCCGCATGCGAAAATGCCGCTTTGGCAGGGGCAGGATCCCACAAATAGCCTTCCAAATAGGTGATTTTGGCGGCTTGAATCACCGCTTCATTCACATCCGTAATCGCAAAATTTTGCGCCGCACCCAAAAATGTATTCATTGTACGCTCACCATCGGGGCTCACCAAAATATAGCTACGGCCAGTTGCGGCGCCTTCAGTGGCAATTGGTGATGCGAACGAAACCCCAAGGCTGGTGAGGTCGTGGCGAAATATTGTGCCCAACGCGTCGTCCTTCACCTTACCCATAAATGCAGTTTTGCCGCCCATTTGCGCAATACCCGCAATGGTGTTGCCTGCCGAACCGCCCGACACCTGCCGCGCGGGGCCCATTTTGGCATAGAGGCTTTCCGCCTCGGCCTCATCAATCAACCGCATCGAGCCTTTGGCCACGTTTTCGCGGATCAAAAAATCATCTTCCACATGCGCCAATACATCCACCAACGCATTGCCAAGCCCTACAACATCATATTCCGCATTCATGTGATTGTCCTTTGTTTGCCTTCATATGCCATGATTTTATTTTATAAACAACGTGCTCTATAAGGGATTGATAGAATGCGGCGAAAATTGTTGGGTTGCGAGCACCGCAGCGGAGTGTACTTAAAGGTACATGAGCAGCGGAGCGTAGAAAAACTGCAATTTGCAGCGCATTATATCAATTTCGCGCCCCAAACAACGCACTGCCCACACGCACATGGGTTGCCCCAAGCATAATGGCCTGCTCATAATCAGCGCTCATGCCCATTGAAAGCAGGGGCAAGCCCAATTCGCCCGCCATTTTTTGCAATAGGGCAAAATGCGGCGCAGCCAATTGCTCCGCAGGTGGAATGCACATCAGCCCCTCAATTGAGAGGCCATAATTAGTGCGACAAAGCTCAACAAATGCCGCCACATCGCGCGGGGGCAGCCCTGCTTTTTGCGGCTCCTCACCCGTATTCACCTGCACAAATAGTTTGGGATGCTTGTTTTGCTTATGCATCTCCTTGGCCAGCGCGGCTACCAAGCTGTCCCGATCCAGCGTTTCAATCACATCGAACAGCGCCACAGCATCTGCCGCCTTATTGCTTTGCAGTGGGCCGATCAGATGCAGCTCAATATCAGGAAATTCCGCCTTGAGTGCCGGCCATTTGCCCTGCGCTTCTTGCACGCGGTTTTCGCCAAACACCCGCTGCCCAGCCTCGAGCAGCGGCATAATCGCCTCCGCACCGTGGGTTTTGCTCACCGCCACCAGCTGCACTGCATCACCCGCCCGCCCCGCAATGGCGCACATGCGGGCAATGTTGGTTTGGATGGCACTCAGGTGATGAATTTTATCTGTCATGATCGCATATCTATTGACCTTTTCGCGTCATTCCGTCAAGTTCCTGCCAAACAAAATTAAAGCAGAAGCACAATGAACGACCGTTATAACCCCCGCACCCAAGAACCCAAATGGCAGCAGGCTTGGAGCGCCCAGAACGTATTCCTCACTGGCGAAATCGGCAGCAAGCCCAAATATTATGTGTTGGAAATGTTCCCTTATCCATCGGGGCGTATCCACATGGGGCATGTGCGCAATTATGCGATGGGCGACGTGGTGGCGCGGTTTAAGCGCGCGCAAGGCTTCAACGTGTTGCACCCCATGGGGTGGGATGCCTTTGGCTTACCCGCTGAAAATGCCGCGATGCAAAAGAAGGTGCACCCGGGCACCTGGACATATGAGAACATTGCCACCATGCGCACGCAATTGCAAAGCATGGGGCTTTCTATCGACTGGAGCCGCGAGATCGCCACCTGCGACCCCACCTATTACCAACACCAGCAGGCCATGTTCATCGATTTTCATAAGACTGGCCTTGTCACCCGCAAAAAAAGCAAGGTGAATTGGGACCCAATCGACAACACCGTGCTGGCCAATGAACAAGTGATTGACGGGCGCGGTTGGCGCTCGGGCGCGTTGGTGGAACAGCGCGAGCTGACGCAATGGTTCTTCACCATTTCCCAGCATGCCAATGATTTGCTCGACGGCATTGAAACGCTCGATCGCTGGCCTGAAAAGGTGCGCACCATGCAGCGCAATTGGATCGGCAAATCGGTTGGCGCGAAAGTGAAGTGGGCTATTTTAAGCTCCCCACCTGCGGGGGAGCTGTCGAGCGTAGGCGAGACTGAGGGGGGTATTCTTAGTAAGAATAAAGAAAACCCCTCCCCCTACCCCCTCCCGCAAGGGGAGGGGAGTCTGTCCTCAATCACCGTATTCACAACCCGCCCCGATACGCTGTTTGGCGCAGCATTTGTGGCCATTGCTGCGGAGCATCCGCTCTCGCTTGAAATTGCAAAAACCAACACGCAACTCGCTGAATTTATTGTGGAATGCAAGAAAATTGGCACAACAGCGGAAGCGATTGAAACCGCTGAAAAGAAAGGCTTCAACACAGGGCTGACCGTTCAGCACCCGCTGGATGAAACGCGCAGTGTGCCTGTATTCGTAGCCAATTTCGTGCTGATGGACTATGGCACAGGCGCTGTGTTCGGCTGCCCCGCGCACGATCAGCGCGACCTTGACTTTGCCCGTAAATATAATTTGCCTGTCACCCCTGTGGTGCTGCCAAAAGGGCAAGATGCCGCCAGTTTCGCGATAGGCGCAGACGCCTATACAGATGAAGGCACACTGTATAACTCAAGTTTTCTCAATGGGTTAAGCGTTAATGATGCCAAAGCTGCCGCCATTAATAAGTTGGAATCTCTCAAGGCTGGCACCCGCCATGAAACCATCCGATTGCGTGATTGGGGCGTGTCGCGCCAGCGCTATTGGGGCTGCCCCATTCCCATGATTCACTGCAAAACCTGCGGCACTGTGCCTGTGCCGAAGGATCAACTGCCTGTGATATTGCCGCAAGATGTCACCTTCGACCGCCCCGGCAACCCGCTCGACCACCACGCCACATGGATGCATGTGAATTGCCCGCAATGCGGCGCGCCGTCGTTACGTGAAACCGACACCATGGATACGTTCGTCGATTCCTCATGGTATTTCGCGCGTTTTTGCGACGTCACCGCCAACACACCCACCAATCGCGCGGCGGTGGATCATTTCCTGCCGGTCGATCAATACATCGGCGGCATTGAACACGCTGTGCTGCATTTGCTCTATTCGCGCTTCTTCACCCGCGCCATGAGCCTCACAGGCCACGCCAATATTAAAGAGCCTTTTGCAGGACTGTTCACCCAAGGCATGGTTGTGCATGAAACCTACCGCAGTGCGGATGGAAACTGGCTTTCACCAGATGAAATTCTCATTGAATCTGAAGGGGATAAGCGCACAGCAAAACATCGCACCACAGGCGAGCCCGTTGAAATCGGCAGCATTGAGAAAATGTCAAAGTCGAAGAAAAATACCGTCGACCCTGATGAAATCATTGGCTCTTACGGCGCCGACACCGCCCGCTGGTTTATGCTCTCCGACAGCCCGCCTGAGCGCGATGTGATCTGGACAGAGGAAGGCGCGCAAGGTGCGTTCCGTTTTGTGCAGCGCTTCTGGCGCTTGATGCAGGGCTTGCAAGCGCCATCACACGCCGCAAGCGATGAAACACCCGCTACTTTGCTTCCCATGCGCAAAACGGTGCACAAGGCACTGGAGCGTGTCACGGGTGATATTGAAAACCTGCGCTTTAACCGCGCTGTAGCCGCTATTTACGACGCCACAAACGCCTTTCAATCCGCGCGCAATGCTTGCCCCACGCCAAACGCGATCGAGGCCGCCATATTGCACGAATGTGCCTCAATTCTCACACAGCTGATCAGTCCCATGATGCCGCATTTGGCCGAAACCTGCTGGGTCGATATTGGCCACACCACCCTGCTGGCGCTCACACCATGGGCAAAGCCCACCCCCGCAATGTTGGTGGATGATAGCGTGGTAATGCCCATTCAAGTGAACGGCAAGCGCCGCGATGAACTGACCGTGGCCAAGGATATTTCCGAAGCGGATTTGCGCGCACTTGTGCTGGCCAACGAAACTGTTGTAAAGATATTGAACGGCACTGCGCCGAAAAAACTGATCATCGTACCAGGGCGGATTATCAATGTTGTCATTTAAACGCGGCTTCGGCCTTTTGACTGTAATGCTGGCGCTGGCAGGTTGCGGCTTTCAACCTGTGCACGGCACTTTTGGTTCAAGTACCGCCAATTCGCTGCAATCGCGCCTTGGGGATGTCCGTGTTGAAGTGTTACCAAAGGATCGGCTCGCAATATCACTGAGTAATGAGGTCAACTTTCGCCTCAATGGCGGACAAGATACTGGGCCAAAACGCTATACACTGAAAATCAAACTCACACCGCAAACCAACGCCACTGGAATTGCGCCTGGCTCTGGATTGCCCACCAGCATTTTTTATGTACTGAGCGCTGAGTATCAAATTGTGGATAGTGTCACGCAAAAAACGCTCCATAAAGGCCGCAGCTTTGCCCGTGCCGATTATGATTATTCTGGCCAGCGATTTGCGAACGTCCGCTCGCAGCGTGATGCTGAAAATCGAGCTGTTGTGGTGCTTGCGGAACAGCTTCATCACCACATGTTGGGGTATTTCTCACGTCAACCAGCGCAATGACGCATGGCAACGCTCAAAGCCTATGAATTTGATAGACTACTGGCCAAACCAGCCACACACCCCGCATGTGTGCTGCTCTATGGGCTAGATGATGGTGTAATTGCGTCTCGCACTAAGGCCTTGCTGCACCATTGGGCAAAGGCGCAAAGTGCGGGCGCTGAAATTATTGCGATTGACGCAGATGCCGCATTAAACACCTCCGATGCGCTGCCAAACGCCCTCAATTCCAATTCACTATTCGGCGAAACCACATTGGTGCAAATTCATGTAGGTGCTAAAAATATTACCCCCGCGCTAGAAGCGCATTACCACCCCAAGCAGCATTTTTTGCTATTGCTAGCTGGTGATTTAAAGCCAAATCATGCCCTGCGTAAATATTGCGAGGCACACGCCCACATCATTGCCGTTCCATGCTATGCCGAAAATGAAAAAGACATCGCGCGCGTCATGCAAACGAAATTACGTGCCGAAGGATTAAGTTGCGATAGTGATACGCAGGCATTATTATTGGAGTTTCTCAGCGCTAATCCGCAAACTTATGTGATGGAACTTGAAAAATTGTGCCTTTACGCACACGGAAACGCACGTATAAGGCAAGATGATATTCTCGCCATACTGCCCGATCTTTCTACCTATACAATCGACGCCTGTATTGAAGCCGCAGTGGCTGGCCAAAGTGCCAAAGCGCAATCACTTGCCGCCAGCATATTAGAAGATGACATGCACCCTTCCGTGATTGCATTGATGTTTTTGCGGCATATTTTGCTATTGCTCAAAATCAACGCACATAAAGCTACGGGTGAACAGATGGATGCGATTTTTCGTGCGATTCAGCCGCCCATTTATCCAAAGCGACAAACTACTATTTCGCAACAGCTCAGGAATGTTTCACGTGAAACATTAATTGCACTAGAGGAGCATGCCGTAAAAGCACTGCGCGACACACGCGATAAACCCACGCAAGCCAACGCCGCGCTTACGCTCTTATTTGAACGCATTAAACAATGTTTAAACGGCGGATAAAACCTTGAAATTGCTCAAGCGATGAATAGTGAATCTTAACAAAACCCGTATCAATCGATTTTTCTACAAGCTCTACACGCAACCCTAACGCCCGTGAAATTCTTTGTTCTAAATCCGCAGTTTGAGGGGATTGTGTTTTTGAATTTTTTGATTTTTCACTGACATCCTCATTTTTGGCCTCATTACGCTGCTGGAGATGATATTCCAACTCGCGCACACTCCAGCCATCCTGCGCAATTTTTTGTGCCAAGGCCTCGGCATCATCTAGCCCCACCAACATTTTTGCATGACCAGCAGAAATTTTATTAGCCTTCACCATTTGTTGTACAGAAGCGGGCAGTTTCAAAATGCGCAACATATTGGCGACATAGCTACGGCTTTTTCCTACGGCTGCGGCTACTTGGTCTTGCTTATACTCAAATTCCTGAATCAGTTGTTGATAGCCCATCGCCTCATCAATGGCATTTAAATCAGAACGCTGCACATTTTCAATCAATGCCAATTCTAGTGATTCTTGATCTGAAACTTCTTGAATCACCACTGGCACTTCATGCAGGCCTGCAATTTGCGAGGCACGCCAGCGGCGCTCCCCCGCGATTAATTCATAGTGCCCAGGCATTACGGGGTGAGTGCGCACCAAAATAGGCTGCAAAACGCCTTTTTGCTTAATGGAAACCACCAACTCTTGCATGTCACTTTCACTAAAGCTCAAGCGTGGATTGCGAGGATTTGCGGTGATCGAACTTAAAGGAATGCGGCGCAGCGTCTCACGCACCTTTTCAACGGCAGATGTTTCTTCCGCCATATCCCCTAATAATGCCGCAAGACCGCGACCCAAGCGCTTTTTACCATCATCTGCCATGCCCATCTCCATCACGCCGCTGTTTTGAACGTACGTTCTCGTTGTAATATCTCAGATGCTAGTCGCACATAGGCCTGAGAGCCAGCACATTTAAAATCGTATAATATGGCCGGTTTTCCATAGGATGGCGCCTCGGAAACCCGCACATTGCGTGGAATCACCGTGTCATACACCATTGTGCCCATGGTTTTGCGCACGTCTTCCATCACCTGCGCTGAAAGGCTATTGCGGCTATCATACATAGTGAGCACGATGCCATGAATTTGAATTTCTGGGTTAATGCTGCCACGCACCTGCTCCACAGTGCTGAGCAATTGCGACAACCCTTCCAGCGCAAAAAACTCACATTGCAATGGCACCAGCACCGCATTTGCACAGGCTAAGGCATTGATTGTTAATAAATTTAACGAAGGCGGGCAATCCACCAACACATAAGTCCACGGGCAATTCCCGTGTGCATCAACGGCATCATGTAGCGCCGTTTTCAAGCGTGTTGCGCGATTGCCAAATTTGGCCAACTCAACCTCAATCCCCAGCAAATCCAGCGTAGAGCGTGCCACAAACAGATTGGGTACAGCGGTTGGCGCCATCGCATCTTGCATGGCAGCCTCACCCATCAACACATCGGAAACGGACGGAATATCAATGCGGCGGTCAATCCCTAATCCTGTCGACGCGTTGCCTTGCGGGTCTAAATCGACCAACAAAACCGTTTCTCCAACAGCTGCCAAAGCAGTTGCCAAATTAATTGCCGTTGTGGTTTTGCCCACACCGCCTTTTTGATTCGCGATTGTCAAAATTCTCATGGCGCACCTATTAATGCCGATTATCGCCGTATATTGCCTATACGGACGATGCACCCGCGCGGATCTGTCAGACTCGGCGTAATGTCATAATCAAACTTCCACCATTGTAACGCCTGCGTCAATTCATCTTTTACACTCTCAGACTTTAAAAATACACATTCGTAACTTGCAGCCGTTCTGACTAAAATTTCAGCATACCCAAGCAATGTATGCACCTCGGCTAAGGCTCGTGCGGATACCACCAAATGCTCAAATTGCGCACTCAAGCCGCCTTCAATCCGCTGATTATGAACAGTGGTAGGGGCACCTGTAATGCGCGCAACCTCTTGCAAAAATGCACATTTGCGGGCATTGCTTTCCACAAGATGCATCTGAAAATCAGCTGTTTGGACATTTTGAATGGCAAGCGTAAGGCCTGGAAACCCGCCGCCCGAGCCAATATCAGCCCATTGCAACTGCTTCGGATAGAGCAACTCCACTTGCAGCGAGTCGATCACATGCCGAACCCAATACTCCTTCAATGTGGAGTGCGACACCAGCTGAATTGATTTTTGCCATTTCAATAATAATTGATGGTGCTGCACATGCTTCAAGAATGTTTCACGTGAAACATTCTGCTGAAGTGAAGGTGGCAATAGTTGCAAAAACTGCTCATATTCCATTCATGCCGCCGTGTGTTTGTGGGCGTAAGATGCAAGCAGAAGCAATGCGGCTGAGGTCATGCCCTCAATTTTTGACGCCTGCCCGATTGTGCGTGGCTTGAAATTTAGCAATTTCTGCTTCAATTCATTTGAGAACCCTGAAAGCTGCGAGATGTCAAAATCCTCTGGCAATTTTAAATGTGCCTCGCGATTCAAAATTTCAATCTCTTGCTTCTGCCGCGAAGTATACACCGCATATTTGGCTTCAGTCGAAATGTCCTCGATTATTGCCGCTGAAAAAACATTCAATTCTGGCAATGCCGCCGCCAATTGCGCATAATCCACATCGGGGTATGAAAGCAATTCATAGGCTGTGCGGCGCTGGCCATCCTGATTCATTGGCAAGCCTTTTTGCAGGGCCTGCGCAGGTGAAAGTACAATGGCCCGCAAGCTGCTTCGCAATTGCGCAAGTTGAGCGCATTTTTGCGTGAACACACAAGCGCGCTCATTATGCACCACACCGATATCAATACCCCTTGGCGTGAGGCGCTGGTCGGCATTATCCGCCCGCAATGTGAGGCGATATTCCGCACGCGAGGTGAACATGCGGTAAGGCTCTGTCACGCCATATTGCAGCAAATCATCAATCATTACGCCAATATAGCCATCCATGCGGCCAAGCACCACTTCGCCACCGCCCGATGCTGCGCGCGCTGCATTAATGCCCGCCATAAGCCCTTGCGCAGCCGCCTCTTCATAGCCTGTTGTGCCATTCACTTGCCCAGCAAAAAACAGCCCCGCCACACGCTTGGATTCAAGCGTAGGCAGCAGTTCGCGCGGGTCAACATGGTCATATTCAATGGCATATCCAGGGCGAATAATCCGAACGTTTTCAAGCCCTGGAATTGTGCGCAAAAACGCATTCTGCACATTGGCGGGTAGCGATGTCGAAAGCCCGTTTGGGTACACGGTTGTGTCGTCTAGCCCTTCGGGTTCAAGGAAAATTTGGTGGCCATCACGCTCTCCAAATCGCACTATTTTATCCTCAATTGAGGGGCAATAACGCGGCCCCACGCCTTCAATTTTGCCAGAATACATTGCGCTTACATGCAAATTATCTTGAATAATTTTATGCGTTTCAGGGGTTGTGCGCGTAATATGGCATGCAATTTGCGGCGTGGTTATAGCTTTCGTCATGAAGCTAAACGGCACAGGATGCTCATCCGCATCTTGCTTTTCAAGTTGGCTGTAGTCAATCGTTGATCCATCCAATCGCGCAGGCGTACCCGTTTTTAGGCGCCCCAGCTGAAACCCAAGTGCATCCAGTCGCTGCGCAAGCTTGACTGACGGTGCATCACCCACACGGCCAGCAGGCGTTGTTTCTTGGCCAATATGAATGAGGCCTCGCAAAAATGTGCCCGTTGTCACCACAACACTGCCCGTATTAAAGGTCTCCCCATTGGCCAAAACAACAGATTGAACGCGACCATTCTCCATTTCAATATCCGCCGCCTCACCTTCTATGATGGTCAGGTTCTGTGTTTCAGCAAGCAATTGCTGAATGGCATTGCGATAAAGCTTGCGGTCGGCCTGCGTGCGCAATCCGTGCACTGCGGGGCCCTTTTTACGATTCAGCACACGGAATTGAATGCCTGATGCATCGGCGGCACGCCCCATAATGCCATCAAGCGCGTCAATTTCTCGCACCAGATGGCCCTTACCCAAGCCACCGATTGCAGGGTTGCACGACATCACCCCAATTGTGTCTCGCCGCTGCGTAACAAGCGCCGTACGTGCACCCATGCGCGCTGCCGCAGCCGCCGCTTCCGCACCCGCATGGCCGCCACCAATCACAATCACATCATAGCTTTGCGTCATATCGCACCCATTGTTTCACGTGAAACATTTCTATCGAAACTATTTTCCAATACAAAACTCGCGGAAAATAAAATCCAATAAATTCTCTACATCAATTCGGCCTGAAAGTCGAGCCAGATGCATAGCCGCACTGCGTAACTCTTCTGCAGCCAATTCTGGGTGTTGCTCGAGATCATAATGCGTGGCCTTCATCACACACGCTTGCGCAAGTTCGAAGCACTCCGCATGGCGCTTGCGGGTGATGAGCGGCATTTCAGTGGCGTGCATGTCGGTGGAAATACGCGCATATATAGCGGCAAGCAGCGCCTCAACACCTGCCCCCGTTTTGGCCGAAATCTGCAATTCATAGGCGTGAGAGTGCGCCACATCACCATGCGTGGCCACATGAAGCACTTTGGACTGCGGCAATATAGCAATGGCATCGTCAATTTCAGCCGCAGTCAATGGATGATGCAGGCATAGCACAAGATCCGCATCCCCAATGGCAGCGCGGGCGCGACGAATTCCTTCCGCCTCAATCACATCACTGCTTTCACGCAAACCAGCGGTGTCGATCAATTTCACGGGCAAGCCATTAATATCCATATAGACTTCAAGAATATCGCGCGTGGTGCCAGGGATGGAGGAAATGATTGCCACATCGCGCCCCGCCAAATGGTTGAGCAGAGATGATTTCCCCACATTAGGCAAGCCAGTGATCGCAACTGAAAAGCCATCGCGCACCCGCTCTGCAAAATTAGCACCACGCATGGCCTGCTGCCATTCCTGCGATATAGCGCGGAGTTCGCCCGCCACCTTCTGTGCAAGGCTGCTGGCAATATCGCCTTCATCAGAGAAATCAATGGTGGCTTCTAGCAAGGCCATAATCCGCAACAATTGCGCTCGCCATACATCGGCTTTTTTACGCAACACGCCAGAGGCGTGCGCGATGGCGTGCTTACGCTGCAGTTCAGTTTCTGCGGCCAATAGGTCTGAAAGGCCTTCAATTTCAGTGAGGTCCATCTTGCCATTCTGAAAGGCACGGCGGGTGAAATCTCCCGCTTCTGCGGCGCGCACATTTGGGAAGCTGCTCAACACATGCATTAAGGCTGTAAGCACAGCCACACTGCCATGAGTGTGCAATTCCAGACAATCTTCCCCCGTAAAACTATGGGGCGCAGGGAACCATAAAACAAGAGATTTATCAATAATATCAATGGTTTGCGGATTTACTAAATTGCGCAAGCTGGCCATACGCGGCACAGGCAGGCCGCCACACACAGCAGCCGCAATGGCGCGGCACTGCGGGCCCGATATGCGCACAACCGCAACCCCTGCTTTACCCCGCCCCGATGAAACTGCATAAATTGTGTTCATGGGCATGTTACATACATCATTTTGCGCAATATTTACACCTAAATTGCAGCATCCACCACACGCAGCGCAGGGGTTTCCTTACCTTGCCAACTATCCACGCTTAAGGTGCCGGCGATATTGACAGTTTTACCGCGATGCGCTTGCAAAAATTCGCCCAAATCACTGCTGGCAGCGCGCCAGGCCATAGCTTTGAGCGTTGCACCATCTTTTGATTTCAGCGTAAGGCGCATATGATCATTTTTTAACACATCGACAAAGGCCAACGTGTGTTGCATCAGGCCAAAGACAGGTTCGGGCATTGCGCTGCCATAAGGACCAAGGGCTTCAATTCCATATATAAACTCGGTGGTGGCGGTGCGGGCGCTGATATAGGCATCAATGGGCAATTGCGCATTGTGTGCCTGCACAGCGCCAAAACTAGCGTTCAATTTCTCGTGCAAAAAATCCTCAAACGCCGGAAATTGCGCCATATTGATGGTGAGCCCCGCCGCCATGGCATGGCCCCCGCCTTTAAGCAACAACCCCGTTGCCACACCCTCGCGCACGATGGCACCCAAATCGACCCCCGCAACTGAACGCGCCGAACCTGTGGCAACATCACCCTGCGCAGCCAGCGCAAATGCGGGGCGGCTAAAACGCTCCTTCAATCGCGCGGCCACAAGCCCCGCCACACCCACATGCCACTGCTGCCCATAGGCCAGCGCATAGGGTTTCTCAATCAATGTGGCCTCCATCTGCGCAATGGCTTCATCAACATGATGCTTTTCAATGGCTTGCCGCTCGGCATTCAGGCGCTCGAGCACTGCGGCAATTTCAGCCGCTTCAGCCTCATTGCGCGTGGTGAGCAAGCGCGCGCCAAGCCCTGCATCGCCAATGCGCCCGCCCGCATTGATGCGCGGCCCCAAAATATACCCCAAATGGTAAGGGGCAGGGCGCTCATACACACGGGCGCTGTCGGCCAGCGCGGCCAGCCCTACATTGCGCCGATGCGCCATAATTTTAAGCCCCTGTCGTACAAATGCACGGTTCAGCCCTGTAAGTGGCACCACATCCGCCACGGTGGCCAGCGCTACGCAATCGAGCCATTTCAGCAAGTCAGGCTCTGGCATGGCCTCAAACGCACCTTGCGCGCGCAACAATTTCACCGTAGCAACAAGGCATAAAAACACCACGCCCGCCGCACATAAATGTCCCATGCCCGAGACATCATCCTGCCGATTGGGGTTCACCACCGCAATTGCGGGCGGCCAATCGGCGCCCATCTGATGATGATCGAGCACAATCACATCCAAATTGAGCGCTTTTGCAGCCTCTAACGGGACAAAGCTGGTGGCGCCGCAGTCGACAGTGACCAAAAGATCGCAGCCATCGCGGTAAATCTCCTCAATTGCGGGCACGTTGGGGCCATAGCCTTCGGTGATACGATCAGGGATATAAATCCGCGCCTGCACGCCAAAATGGGCACAAAATAGCGCCACAAGGGCGGATGAACACGCGCCATCAACATCATAATCGCCAAAAATAGTGACACGCTGGTGCTGCATCACCGCATCGGCCAAGCGCTGCGCCGCAGGCGCCATATCCGTAAGCGTGAGCGGGTCGGGCAGTTGATTGCGCAATGATGGCGCGAGAAAATCGGAGACATCCCCCAGCCCCACACCGCGGCTGGCAATGATCCGTGCTGCCACCTCGTCCACACCAAAACGCTGCACAATGGCCTGCGCAATTGGCAGTTGCTCCGCGCTCAGGCGATCAACCCAGTGTTTATTGGTGGCAGATTGCATCATACACTCGACAAAAAGGGATTGCTCACATATACTCACATCATGTCAGCGCCCATCATCCTACACCCAAGCGCCACCGCGCGCATAGAAAAATTACTCGCCAAACAGCCTGAATGGGCAGTTTTCCGCATTGCGGTGTCTGGCGGGGGGTGTTCTGGCTTTTCCTATCAATTTGCGATCAAACCCACGCCCGAAGCCGATGATTTGATTTTAGAACATGGCAATTTCCGCGTGGCGATCGACCCAATGGCACTGCAATTCATCAATGGAGCGGAGCTGGAATTTGTCGATGATCTGATGGGGACATATTTCCGCATGAATAACCCCAATGCCACAGCATCTTGCGGGTGTGGGACAAGCTTTTCGGTGATGTGATTTAGCAACGCCCTCATCCTGGTGCCCGACACCAGGATCTATATATACAGAACATAAAGAATGGATTCTTGGGTCAAGCCCAAGGATGAGGGAGGGGAAAACCTACCCCGCCGCCACGCGCGCATTTTCGCCTTCATCTTCAAATTCCATCGGTTCGTCGTTACCAGCCTCTAATACATTGCCGTTGCCATATTGACTCACCACACCCAATGGTCTCGCTTGAAAGTCGCCATGTACCTCGTTAGTGGCCAACACACTCGCCCGCAATCCGCCCTCGACCAACAACTTACGCAATATTCGCCGCGCTTCAGGCTTAATTACAAACACTACGCGGCTGCCATCTGCCTGTGCAAGGGCGGCATCATAGGCCTGCTGGCACAGCGTCACAATTTCATGCGGAGCAAGGGCAGGCGCGGCGACCTCTTCCATATAGCCGTAATCATGCGGCGCAAGAATCTCCTCAATATCTGGGCCAATTGTCACAATATTCAACACGCGGCGGTTGCCCGTAATGGCAAAACAAATTTGTCGCGCCAACGCCATTCGCACAATGTCGGCCAATTTATCGGCATCTTCCTCACGCGGGTAATTGTTGAGCAATTCTTCCAAAATCAGGCGCGGCTGGCCAATCGGCACCTCTTCTTCCAGCAATTTACGCATCACATCCACTAATTTCAAAATGGGGATGTTGGCCTGCGCGTCCGTAATCAGCTTGCCCAAGCGTGGGCCCAGCTCTTCCAGCCATTGGTTGGCCTCGTTCACGCCAAAGGTGCGTGCGGCATAAAATTTCACCACATTGATCACCCGCTCCGCCATAATGGGGTTGGGCGCACGGAATGCAATTTCATTTTCTTGCAAAATATTGCGCGCCTCTTGATCCACCCACAGGGCATTTTGGCCATCGGGACCCATAGTTTCTTCAAATTCGAGGCCAATGTCCTGCAATTTTTCGCGCTCAGTTAATGGCACAGCAAAGCCCTGCCGCCAGAAGCCATAACCCGAGGCCACATCTTCCACGTCGATTTCCCATATGCCTTCTGGCAATTTTCCATCTGGCCGAAAGCCAGGAATCGGCACAGGAAAGCCTACCGTATTGACCACTTCACGCATGCGATCTTCCAAAGCATTGCCAATACCCGACTGCGCCATCGCAATAATGGTGTGCATTTGCGCGCGAATAATAAACGCATCGCCTTTATCGGCAGGGCGCGGCGGGGTCACATTCGAAGGCGCTTCGCCCATGTCTTCTGGTGTGGGGCCATCGCCTTGCGGCTCATCCATATCGGGCTGGCCACCGCCTTGCGCCATCATCATTTCTTCATATTGGCGGCGCAAATTGCCGCGCCAGCTTAAAAATGCGATCCCGCCCATAATCGCGCCCAAAGTGAGAAATGTTACAGTGGGAAAGCCTGGCAAAAAACCCAGCATCACAATTGCAAAACACGCCACCGCCATCGATTTTGGCTCAGCGCCTAGCTGATTCGTAATATCTTGCCCCAAATGTTTGGAATTTTCATCAGCCACGCGGGTCACAATCGCGCCCGCCGCCACCGATGTGAACATGGCTGGCACTTGTGCGACAAGCCCATCCCCAATCGACATGATGGTGTAATGATGGCCAGCTGCGGCGAATGTCATGCCCTTTTGCATCACACCAATGGTAATGCCGCCAATCAAATTCACAAAAATAATGATGAGCGACGCAATCGCATCACCCTTCACAAATCGCATCGCGCCATCCATCGCGCCGTGAAACTGGCTTTCCTGCTCCAAATTATTGCGGCGTTTTTTGGCTTGGTCTTTGTCAATATCACCATTGCGCAAGTCGGAATCGATCGACATTTGCTTGCCCGGCATCGCATCCAGCGTAAAGCGCGCCGAAACCTCAGCAATCCGCTCTGTCCCCTTGGTGATCACGATAAAATTTACAATCGCAATGATGAAAAAGATCACCAACCCCACCACAATATTGCCGCCTACGAGAAACAATCCAAACGCCTCGATCACATGGCCTGCATTGCCTTCTGTTAAAATCAACCGTGTGGTGGCCACCGATAGCGCCAAGCGATACACAGTTGAAATCAGCAAAATTGAGGGGAATGTGGTGATTTCCAACACCGATTTCAAATAGGTAGAGGCCACAAGCAACAGCAGCGTAATTGCCAAATTCAACGCCAAAAGCGCATCGACCATAAACACAGGTAGCGGCATCACAAGCATGCAAACAATCAGGATCATAAATAGTGCGAACACTAGATCCTGCCGGCCTCTTGCTAAGTTCAAAAATTTGATCACGCCGTACCTTTAGCTTTGTTCATCCAACAGTCTACCACATGTGAAACTCACGGGGATAAAAAAATAATTCAACTTTATACGCAATCACTTAGGCGGCGCATAGAATGAAGGCGTGGCCGTCATCGCGAGCGGCTTGTCACGGCGCTGCCAAGTCTCACTTGTGTAAATTCTAATGGATATATGGGTAATTTTGCGTTAATAAATCTATGAACCGTATAAAGCATCTATTTCTGAGGCCGTTATGATCGTCACATTTCCATTATACGCGCCACGCACTCAAAATTCAGTGCCCATATTTCCAATCAGTACGCAAGACCCCGCATTATACCGAATTGCGTGTGATGAAATTGGCAACTCAACCGCCGATACATTGGCGCGCATTGCCAAAAAGCTAGGGGTGCAGCCAGATGCAATTGCGGCGTTGAACCCTGATATTGGAAAACGAATATTGCAGCCTTGCGATATTATTAAGGTGCCGCAGCCAAAAGCAGTTGCACAGCCTTTTCAAAGGCTGTCATCTGGCAAAAGAATATCCTCGGCCATCTCAACCGACAATTTGCCAAACTATGTATATCCGCAAGATACGATACCCACGCCTAAGCGTAAACATGAAACATATTTCACATTTGAGTGCTACAAAGCTGAATTTGAAGCCTCACAAGATGCGATCCTCGGTGCCAAAGCAGGCGCGTGTGGCTGTAGTTTATAATATGGACGCCCCACACCCCCCTTATCTCATATCAAGCGGCGTTTTGCTCAGGTGCAAATTTGTTGGCTACCCACACACCCACTCCAGAAATTACAGCTAAAACTGCAGCCTTCGCCACGGTAAAGGTGGCCTTTCCTGTCATTGAATACGACACAAGCTTCCGCACGATTGGTTCCATCGTATCCATCGCTTTTGCCCAATAAGCAGGGCGCAATTTGGGTTTTGCGGCCAAATAGGCCTCCACCGCGGGGGAAACTTCCGTGCACGCATTCAAAACCAAGTCAACATCTTGCTTTAATAATTTTTTGTGAAGTTGATAAAACACTTTGCCAGCAGCAACTTCTTCACCGCGCTTCATGGCGCGCACGGCATTATCCGCCACAAGAACGTCCTTTGGACTCAGTGGCACAACTTCAATACCAACAGCCCTCAATTGATCAATAAACAATCCAGAGCGGATGGTGGATTCGGCTGCGATCATGCCCACACGCTTCACATCGGGGCGTTCTTGCTGCAAATAGGCCGCCACTTGCTCACCCGCGTGCAACAACTCAATATGCTTCATGCCGCTTTCGTTCATCCATATGCGCAAGCGGTCATAAAAACCATGATATGAGTTTATTGCAGAACCAATCAGCTGCAAATTGGGCGTGCTGGCTTTGGCTTCTAAAATCATGTGCTTCAAATAGGGTAATGGGTTCATATGCGCTGGCATTTTTTCAGTCACAAATTTTTTTACTTGGGCAATTTTCTGCTCATCAGGCAGTGTGGTGTCGGCCTTTAACTGTGCGACCATTTCCTTGAGCTCCAGCTCGTGCTTCAACCATGTGGAGCGATCAGGACACTCTGGCTTAATGATCATATTCACATTCGCGTGGTCTTGGTCGCCTTTGGCGCCAAACACTTGGCCAATCCGCACAACAAGACCATAGAAATAATGGGTGGCAGCTGGCCCCATGCCACCAAGAACTGTTACAGTTTTTCTTTTAAATGGAGAATTGTTATTGAGAGTGTGGCTATCTGGCTTTAAATCGCTAATAAAACCATCAAAATCATTTTGATAGTTTATTGTATTTGTATGAAGAGATAATAATTCAATTACACTACTCATTTGATTAAACCTTAGAAATTGATAAGCACTACACGCTCATTCCAATATCATTGGTTCGATTTGTCTATTGCGTATTTTGAATGGCTGCAATGTGCTGCAGTGCATCAAAATTTAACAGTTTCTTCAAATCCATCTTTTGAGAGCACCAACCCAAAGCTGCCGATATTTTCGATGCGCCAGCCATCGGGCATCACGTCACCAAGGCTATAGCGCGTGCCGTCCTTGCCCATCACATATTTGGCGGGGTTCAGCGAAACCGCCGCAATTTGTTGCGCCAATTCGCTGGCACCGCGCGCCATTTGCACTTCCGATGTGATAGGCACAGCTGGGAATTTTTTCCGCGCGGCCAGCATCACATCGCGCCACCGATAGCTTTGGTCTTGCGTGAGCGTGCCCGACACAAAAATTTTATCGCCCTGCGTGCCAACCCGTAATTTATCCGACAAATCATTGCTGAGCAGCCGCCGTTTTAAATCCTCCGCCAGCAAACTGGCCTGTTGGCTGGGGGTTTGTGGTACAAGCTCCTGCTGCGCCTGCGTAAACGCAACCTGCTGCTGTTGTTGAACTTGCAATTGCGCCACATTCAGCGGTTTTTTTGTGGGCGTGCTGGGCATCAACGTAAAACTAAGCGCCACAAGCGCCACACTGGCCGCAATCAATATGCCAGGCAGTGGAAACTGCTCTGTCAAGCGCTTGCCTTGGCCAAAGCGCACATGTACCCAGTCATAATGCAAATCAAACGGCACCGCCACTGGTGTGAAGCGATTGAGCGGCATTGCGTTGCCATTCACTTTCACACCCTCTTCAAAGGCCATCACCGAGGCTTTTAAGCCCTTGCCTTTGTCCTCATATACCACGCCAAACAACCGCGCTTGCGGCAAATCTGGCAACACCACGTCCGACTCAGGCGCACCACCAAACAAAAATTTTCCCAGGCCAATGGTACTGTTCACCACATAGCCGTCCTTGGTCGTGAGGGTAAAAGGAAGTTCCGCTGCCTGTTTCATGGTATTTTGGTCGTGAGTCCCTGTTTTTTGTGCCTTTAGTCGTATGAAACAATCCTAAAAGCATTTTCATTTAACATTTGTTAATATGGTTAGCGAAAAGTGAATACGCAAGAGGTTTGCACCATGAAAATGGTTATCCGCCAAAAGTCTAACCCCGCCGTTCATGCGATTGTGTGTGCGATTGGTTTTCTGTGTGCGTCTCATGGTGCGGCATTGGCCGAAATTCCCTACCCGCAAAATAAGCCTTGGCGCAGCCATTCCACCATCACTGTGCAAGAACCCGCCGCCAAAGCCCCTGCCTATGCGGCCGATATGCCTGTGCAAAACTATCGCCCCACACCACACATCGACGATTCCCGCACCAACCATTACCCCGACCCATTCGCGCGCAAGCCCTCAGTGGAGGGAGACACACCTACGGTGGCGCTGAATGAAGAATCATCAAAAACTGGCAATATGGCCAAGCAAAGCCCATTCCCGGATAAACCACTCGAATTTATGCTGATAGATATGAACCTGCGCGATTTTCTGCAGGACCTCACCAAGGAAAATGGTAATTTTTCACTCTCAATGGGGCGCGATATTGACGGCCAAATTAAAAATGCCCGCATGACCGGCAGCATGGAAGACATTTTGCAAAAACTCGCGCGTGAATTTAATTTTGATTGGATTGTCGATGGGCCCGAGCTGGTGCTTGCCTCACGCGCGAAAAGTGAAATGAAGGTGATTAAGGACAAACGCCTGACAGATGAGCAATTTCGCGAAACCGTGGCCGACCTATACTCACCAAACTTGAATTATATGGTGAAAAATAACCGCATGAACAGTTCCATCGATATTCGAGGGCCAAAGGATTTTGTCAAACGCTTCGAACAGCGATTCGAAGCCACCGATAGCCGCCAAGTAAAAATCATCCGCCGTGGCAGGGTGTTTGATAATTAAGTGTCAATTCTATCTATAAAAAAACTTAAGGGACGCGCACTGTTATTCTGAGGCGTATCCGAAGAATCTCCCTGAAGGAGAGCGCAATCGGTAGGAGAACCTTCCTTACGTTCAGGATGACAGATTTTAAACCGTATGAATAAACAGCCCAACAGCGCCAATGATAAGTGCATTCCATGTGAGCATCATGCCAATTTGGCGGGGCATAAGCGGCACATCGGTGCGGGCAAGGCTGTACGCATGAAATGCGCGGCCCACAATAAAGCTAATTGCCACCGCATGCACCCACCAAAAATGCACATCCATAATGCCAAGGCCAATGAGCACGCCCAATGTGGGGCTGGTATTTTCGGCCAAATTGCCATGCAAGCGTGTGAACCGCAGCAATTCATGATTATCACCATGGCCGAGTGAAACCTTGTGGGTCATGCGTTTGAACACCACGGCAAGCCCTGCCACCACATTCATAATCGCAATGACGCCCACATAAAACATAGCCGCCAATAGGGTATAAGAGGTGGCTTCACTTGCCAAATCAATCGCCGCTTCATTCATAGGGTATATTCCATCATATTTGCACAGTGTATCGCGATTTTTCAATGTGAGCAAGGCCATCATGCCAGAAAGAATTGACCAATCAATATTGATTGATTATCATTTCCATATGACTCAAAATCCAAAACATTCTGTATCCCTCTCTGACGTGCACCGCAGTGTGAACATCACCAAAAAGGGAAATTTCTACCAAAAACTCCTCAGCTTTATTGGCCCAGGGTTTTTGGTCTCGGTGGGCTATATGGACCCTGGCAATTGGGCCACCTCCACCGCAGGCGGCTCAGCATTTGGCATGAAATTACTCAGTGTCATTCTCATTTCCAATATTATGGCCATATTTTTGCAGGCCTTGTGCGCGCGCCTCGGTATTGCCACGGGGCAAGATCTGGCCCAAGCGTGCGCCCGTAATACCAAAACACCCATGCGCTTATTGCTGTGGATTTTGGCCGAAATTGCGATCATTGCAACCGATCTCGCCGAAGTGATCGGCACCGCACTCGCGCTGCATTTACTGTTTGGCATTTCCATGCCACTGGGCATTGCCCTCACCGCGCTGGATGCGATTTTGGTGTTATACCTGCAAACCAAAGGGTTTCGGCGGCTCGAGGCCTTTATCATCTCGCTGTTGGCGCTGATTGCCATTTGTTTTGCTTACACATTGTTTCTCGCACAACCAAGTGGCAGCGCTATTGTGCAGGGCTTTATCCCCTCATCTGACATACTTACAAACCCAACCATGCTCTATATTGCCATTGGCATTTTGGGCGCAACTGTTATGCCGCATAATTTATATTTGCATTCCGCCATTGTGCAAACCCGCAAATTCGACCTTACCCCTGAAGGTAAAAAATCCGCCATTACATTTGCCACCATCGATTCGACTCTTGCGTTAATGCTGGCGTTGTTTGTCAACAGCTCAATTTTAATACTCGCGGCATCCGTATTTTATCGCGCAGGCTACACCCAAGTGGCCGAAATTCAGCAAGCCCATGAACTGCTCACGCCGCTGCTAGGCACACAATATGCCAGTATTGCCTTTGCGGTGGCGCTGTTTGCTTCTGGCCTCAATGCCACAGTCACTGCCACACTTGCTGGCCAAGTGGTGATGGAGGGCTTTCTCAATCTCAAGCTTTCAATGTGGGTACGGCGTTTGGTCACCCGCGCCATTGCCATTGTGCCAGCGCTTGGCGTAGCACTCTATTATGGCGACAAAGGCACCGCCGATTTGCTGATCGCTAGCCAGGTTGTGCTTTCGCTTCAACTTCCATTTGCTATTGTGCCACTCATGTTGATTGTGGGCAGCCGCGCCATCATGGGCGAATTTGCTGTAAAATTACCCACAAAACTATTCGGCTGGGCAATTGTTGCCATTGTCATATCGCTCAACGTAATTTTGCTCAAAGATTTTGTGATTGGATTTTTGCAAATTTAAGCCCAACACTACACACATGCGAATCATAGTAACGCTCTCACAATTAGCTCTTTTATGTGCATTCATATGCGCACCCGCTTTTGCACAAACGCCTAAAAATACTAAGAAAAAAGAGGATAATGTCCAAAAAATCATTCTGCAACTTGGTACAGAAGGCGCGTATCCGCCATTTAGCTATTATAACGCCAAAAGTGAATTAAAAGGCTTCGACATCGACCTCGGCAATGCCTTATGCGCCCGCATGAAATACGACTGTGAATGGCAAGTATATGACTGGCAAAATTTAACACACGCCCTCAGCACAAAAAAGATCCAAGCCATTATTTCAAGCAAAACGCTTGAAACCAGCATTTCAAAATCATTTTTTTCCACCACACCTTATTATAAACCCTATTATGTGGTTGCCCATCAACACGACACACACTTTACAAGTACAACACTCACAGACCTCATCAGCACAAATATTGGTGTGCTCAAAGGCACGCAAGAATCTACATTTATGCACAACACCTACAAGGGCTCGCGCATTAAGCAATATGCACAGCTTGAAACGGCATATTATGCATTGTCGCGTCGAGAAATTGACTTCCTCGTGATTGATTACGCGGTTGTGTCTCCATGGCTTGCCGCCAAGGGAGACGGCCGCTGTTGTATTTTTAAACCATTTAACGAGCTTAATGCGGCCAGCATTCCCCCCATAAAAATATGGATTCATGAAGAAGCCAGCCTCGTGCAATCAGCCATGAGTAGCGCCATCACCGCAATGAAAGAAGATGGCGAACTGCTGAAAATTGCCCAAAAATACAATATTCAACCTGAATTCATCATCAATAATCAAGCCGCACCCTATAATTAATCGCAATGGCACCAGTTCTACACACCCTCACGCAACATAACGATGGCATTCACCGCTGCCCGTGGTGCGGTATCGACCCAATTTATATGCACTATCACGATACCGAATGGGGCGTGCCCGAATATGACAGCCGTGCTTTATTTGAAAAGCTTGTGCTCGATAGTTTTCAATCTGGCCTCTCGTGGATCACTATTTTGAAAAAACGGGACAATTTCCGCACCGCATTTGATGGCTTTGATGTAGAGAAAATTGCCCGCTATGATGAAGCAGATTTTGAACGCCTGATGAATGATGCTGGCATTGTGCGCAATCGGCTGAAAATCCGCGCCACTATTGAAAATGCCAAAGCGTTTTTGCAGTTACAAGAGCAGCAGGAATTTTCAGCCTATTTATGGCAATTTGTGGGTGGCGCGCCCATCATCAACACACTGCACACTATGGCCTATAATATGCCGCACACACCGCTTTCTAAAGCCATCGCCAAAGACCTTGCCCAGCGCGGTTTTAAATTCTGCGGCCCCACGGTTGTCTATGCTTTCATGCAGGCGGTGGGCATAGTGAATGATCATTTGGTGGGGTGCGGGTTTCGGGGAGTGGATTGACGTTTAGAGAATGCGTGTAATGCGGCAAAAGGGGTGAGAGTTTGCGCACGGAAGCTGAATACACTTGAGGTATGTGAGCAACGGAGCGCAAAAACATCACCCCTTGCAGCCCATTACGCGCATTCTCACCCTCAAAAATTCTCTTTTAGCCATTGCCCCATGCGGCCCAAATAGCCATTGCCGGCGCCAAAATGAGCACCATGGGCATCATGTTCAACTGATACTTCGCTGCGCACCAGTTGCGGAGCAATTAGCATGCCTGTAAGTGTGGCGAATGCGGGGCCTTTTGCCGCTTCAGGCAGGCCTGAAACGCCAAGCGGGCGGCCAATGCGCACAGGGCGGTTCAATATAATTTTGGCCACATCCACCAGCCCTGCCAATTGCGCTGTACCGCCTGTGATCACCACATTGCGGCCAATGGTTGAAATGGGAGCGGCGTTTAATTTATCGCGGATCAGCTCCAAAATTTCATCCACACGCGGGCGAATGATACTCACCACTTTTGAACGCGGAATATGATGTGGGCCGTCGTGCTCTGGCGCACCAACGGGGGCGATCGTCAAAAATTCACGCTCATCCAATGAGGTAGAAATGGCCGAACCATGCAGCGTTTTTAGTCGCTCGGCAATGGTCACTCGGGTGGAAAGCCCGCGCGCAATGTCGTTGGTAATGTGCTGCCCGCCAATGGCGATGCTGTCCATATAGACCAAACCACCTGAAAACACGGCAATTGTTGTGGTGCCAGCCCCAATATCGATCACAATCGCGCCAAGGCGCGCTTCATCGTCGGCCAACACCGCCAACCCGCTGGCATAGGGTGTGGCGATCACGCCTTCCACATTTAAATGGCAGCGTTCCACACACGCCATAACATTGCCCAAAGCGGCGCTATCTACACTGCCCACGTGCAGCTCCACACCCAAACGTTGCCCAAGCAGGCCGCTGGGGGCGTGAATGTCGTGGGTGTCATCGAGGCTGAAGGATTTTGGCACACAATGCAGCAAGGTGCGGCCGTAAAAATCCGCATCCGCTATCGCCGCGCCGCACACATCCTGAATATCATTGCCGTGAATTTGCCCACCGCGAATGTTGATCGCGCCGCCATACAGCTGCCCTTTCAGGCGGCCACAGCTCACATTCAACAAAATACTGCCAATTTCCATGCCTGCTGCGCGTTCCGCATGGTCGATCGCGCTGCGAATGGCCTGTTCGGCAGCGCGCGCATCAATCACCGCACCTGATTTTATCCCTTCCGAACGCTGATGGCCAAACCCCAGCACTTCCGCAATATGGGTGCGCCCTGGCAACACAATTGAGGCTTCGGCGGGCTTCATCCGCGTAATGGCACACGCAATTTTATGGCTGCCCACATCCACAACCGCCAAAATCCCCTGTTTCTTCACCGAAAGGGGTTTGGGTCGTGGTGCAATATGAACCGGAAAATGCGAAGTCATGCTGGCTTCCCGTTTGTTTTTTTGCCAAATCTGTTTTTAAGCTGCTCTTGCCGGTGTTGCGCGGCAGAATCAGATAGGCGCACAATTACCCTATCGGAAAATCGTAAATCAATTGTAGTGATATCCTTGTCCGCCACATTATATTCACGCTGAATTTTATCGAGATCGGCCAAAGCTTCACGCAGGCCAGTTGCGGGCAATTTTACATCCACACCCTCAGATAATGTCAAATTCCAGCGCCGTTCCGCCACATAAATGGCATATTTCGCCCGTTTGCGAATTTCGGGGTAGCGATCCAATTCCGCAAAAAACGCAATCGCGGCTTTATCCGCGCCTTGCCCTACCACCATTGGCAAATTGCGATAGCGATCATCGGGCGCGCGGGTGATGATTTCTCCATCTTCATCAATCACGGCGCGTTCACCACGCTGCTGCCAAATGGCGAATGGCTCGCGCTCTTCCACCAAAATCCGCACCGTGTTGGGCAAAAGCGTTTGTACCGAGGCCATTTTCACGCCAGGCAATGCCGCAATGCGTGCCTGCACGCTTTGTACATCCATCAAAAATATGGGCATGCCAGTTTCTACATGCGCTGCGGCTTTCAGCGCAATTTCGCTATCTTGGCGATAGCCCTGAATTTCAACAGTTTTGATTGTCAGGCCAATGGTTTCCGCCGCTGGCCATAGCCATGCACGAACAGCGTCGTTATTAGGCATTTGAATGGCGATATGCAGCGCATACGCCAGCACACTCACAAACATCAACGCAATACAATTGCGCGCGCGTGCGTGATAGCGCGCAGCAGCCAAGGCCCAATTGTGCGTATTGTTAATACTTGTATATATAGTATTCCAAACACGCACATACGCACGCGCCTGCTGACGCCCCCCTACACCAGTTTTGGGTCGGGCAAAGTGCTGAGCGGGCTTGAGCGATGGCAAGAAGCGTCCTCCACAATCCAGCGCACCAAATCTTCGAATGAATGCCCCATATACCCCGCAAGTTCGGGCACAAGTGAGGTGGATGTCATTCCAGGTTGAGTGTTCACTTCAAGGCAGATCAACTCACCCGTTGCGGGGTCATAGCGAAAATCGGCTCGTGAAACGCCACGGCATCCCAAGGCATGGTGCGCCTTGAGTGTATACTCTTGTACATTATGGTAAATATTCGGTTTAATTGCGGCTGGGTAAATGTGTTTTGAGCCGCCCGCCGCGTATTTCGCCTCATAATCATAAAATACATTCTCTTGCAGAATTTCGATCACGCCAGAAGCTTCACCAAATATCACAGCGCAGGTGAGCTCATGCCCCGCCACAAAATGCTCCACAAGCATAGCATCACCATGTGGCCAATCTGGCGCGGTCAGCACATCGGGCAATGTATCGGCTTCAGTACGGATGATAAACACCCCAATCGAGCTGCCGCCATCTACTGGCTTCACCACATAAGGCGGGGGCAACACATGGCGTTTGGCGGCTTCAAACCGACTCACCACCACGCCGTGCGCCACGGGCACACCCGCTTTGGCCAGCATCACCTTGGCTTTGTCTTTATCCATCGCCAAGCTTGATGCCAGCACACCTGAATGCGTGTAGGGAATGTTCATGAGCTCCAGCAAGCCTTGAATGGTGCCGTCCTCACCAAATACGCCATGCAGCGCGTTGAAGGCCACATCGGGCTTGAGCTGTGCCAATTGCTGCGCTACATCGGGCCCCACATCGAGTGTGGACACAGTAAAGCCCGCGCGCTGCAAGGCTTCGGCACAATTTTTGCCCGTACGCAGCGAAACCTCGCGCTCCGAAGAACGCCCACCCATAAGCACAACAACGTGTTTTTTCTGATTCATGTGAAAAGAATGCCTGAATTTCTATGGGAAATCGAGTCTAAAATAAGTTGCATTCATAGGCGTCGAGCGCGTAGAAGTTTGGGTATGAAATGTAGTGAATCGGTATAAAATATCCAATTCACAAATTTCTAATACTTTTGCTCCCCACTTGTGGGGGAGCTGGCGAGCCAATCCTATATTGGCGAGACTGAGGGGGGTCTTCTTACTTCTGAATCAGATAAGAAAACCCCTCCCCCTACCCCCTCCCACAGGGGGAGGGGAGAAGTGATGGCAAATACTTGAATTGAGTGTAAGGACACAAAAATGAAGCGCGTATTCGGAATTTTGGCGTTAGCCCTTGCAACACACACAGCGCACGCGGCCGAGCTTCCCGATGTCAATTATTTCATCGGGCGCTGGGGCGTTGTGGCATTTAATAATGAAAAAGACCTGATGCCCATGGCGGGCGTGGCGCGCGGGTTTTGCGGTGGCTTGGCCTACCATATCAAGAAAAAGTCTGACGATACATTTATGATGTATGTAGAAGACAAAATGAAAGATGTGAAGCTCTATTCCGAAGGTGGCAAAACCTATATTGTGCCTGCTGAAACCCCAAAAGGCATATATGAAGGCGCACGTGAAGTGAATATTGTGAACGACCGCACCTTCACGCTCGAATATTTGGAAAGCACTAACAACGCCCGCTATGGCAAAAATGTGTTTACACGGTGTCGTTGAGGCCTAATTTGCAATCTGAGCGCTAATATTGTATCGCTTTTGGTATGAGTGATAGCAAAACCACACCTGAACACAATCAATTGCACTATAAAGTTGCGGCCAATGCTGCACATTATGATGGATTGCCGCTGTGGCATCAAGCATTGGCACAGCATCTGTCGCAAACCGAATTTGCCAAAGCTTGGGCGCAGTATTTGGGTGTGGCGCTGATCGACCCAACCCATATTGAAAATTGGCCTGAGCACCCCCACACCGAGAATGAGATTGAATCGGCACTGCGCTCTGGCATATTGCGGGTGGAGGCCGATGGCGCCCCGCTGCGGATGCTGATCAGTGCCGATATGCCCACGCTGTCCAGTTTGAAAGACACGATCGCCACCCAACCGGAACTTAAAGAGCGTCTATTTTTATGCACGCCCCATAATTTTGTAACCTTCATTTATGAGCGCTACGGCCATGCATTAATTGCCCACACCAGTGCGCATTTGAGTGAAAACTTACCGCATTATTCAGCGCATTCTGCGAGTAAATATGGCCTCATGATGGGCGGCGCGGTGGCGCTTTCATGCCTTGGCATTGTGGTGTTTGCACTTACGGCATGGCCAGCCCTCACTTTGATTGCCGTTGCATTGAGCCTCTTATTCATTTGCGGCACGCTCATTCGGTTGCAGGCCATTTTGGGCATGGCCACCTCCACTGCCATTTCGCCCGTATCCGTTCCCACCGCGCAATTGCCGATGTATAGCATTTTGGTGCCGCTTTATGAAGAAAGCACCGTGATCCCCCAATTATTGGCCGCGCTGAATGCGCTGGATTATCCAGCCGAAAAGCTTGATATTAAGCTGATATTAGAAGCGCGCGATACGCTCACCGCACAGGCCTTGGCGGAATTTGCCCTGCCGCCGCATTATGAAGTGCTCACGCTGGCCGATGTGGGCCCGCGCACAAAACCCAAAGCATTAATGGCCGCCATGCCCCGCGTGAAGGGCGAAATGATCACCATTTATGATGCCGAGGACATTCCCCACCCGCAGCAATTGCGCGACGCCGTGGCACATATGGCGCATTTTGGGCCCAATTGTGCCTGTTTGCAAGCCGTGCTGCAGGTGCAACCAATGGCGCGGGCGCTTCTGGGCAATCATTTTGCGCTTGAATATGCCACATGGTTTAATGTGCTTTTGCCAGGCTTTGCCCGTGCTGGCTATCCATTGCCATTGGGCGGCACCTCCAACCATTTTCGCACTGCGGCATTGTTACATGCGGGCGGGTGGGATCCCTATAATGTGACAGAAGATGCCGATTTAGGCCTGCGGCTTGCGCGTTTTGGCTATACTGTGCAAACGTTCCCTTCTCCCACGCAAGAGGAAGCCCCGCCGCATTTGGCCGCGTGGATGAACCAACGCACCCGCTGGATGAAGGGCTGGTTGCAAACGCTCGCCGTGCATTTGTGGCAGGCCAAATCGCTTTCACGGCAAGCGGGCATCAAAGGCTTTGCTGCTGTTGTGCTGATCCCTGGTGGCAGCGTGCTGGGTGCAATGCTCTTTCCGCTTTCAGTGGCACTGGTGTGTGTACAATTATGGCTTGCACCCGACACTAGCCGCCTCACGCCATGGGAGCATAATGCTAAAATTTTCATGCAATTTAGTTTTTGGTTTGGGTTAATCGTGCCACTGCTTGCCAATATTTATACCGCATTCAAACTCAATACCACGCGCTGGCTGTGGCTTGTGCCGATGATCCCCGCCTATTGGCTGCTCACATCCTATGCCGCGTGGCGTGCTGTGTGGGAGTTGTGGCGCCGCCCGTTTCATTGGCACAAAACTCCACACACAGGCATCAAAAAGCACTTAAAATAAAATGTGTCTTATTGATCTGGAGCAACTATATTTCGAAATGTTAAATTGATGCGCGCCTCTTGCACTGAGGTCGATTTCATAAGCGCATGATGCCACTTATTTTGGGTTTGACCCTTCATTATCAGCACGCTGCCATTTTCAAGCATAACAGAGATTTTTTCCTGAGTGACTTTGTGACGGAATGCAAATTTTCGTACCGCACCAAAACTCATCGACACAATGATATTATTTTCCCCTAGCGATTTTTCATCATCACTGTGCCACGACATGCCCTGTTTGCCGTTTTCATACAAATTCAATAAGCATGAGTTGAAGCGATTGTGTGTTGCGTCTTGCACCATTGTTTTAAGTTCAACTAACGGGCCTGTCCACGGAACAGGTCGTTTCAAAATGCCTGCATATTTATAATTTATATTTTCATCTCCGACCCACACAACTTTGCGCGCAGTGATGATTTTTTTACCAAACATTATCACTTCATCATGTTGCCAAGACTGTGTTACGATCAAGCTATTAAAAATATTCGTTGATGTGGGCTCATCTAAGAATGAACTCATGTAATAAACTTCGCCGTCATAAGGTAGTAAGTTCTTCATATGATAGTGTATCTAGCCAATTATTTACAAAAAGTTTGGTAACGAGACTTTTTAAGGTCACATTACTTCATGTTTCTGAAGTGAATCGCTTAAAAACTACTTTTTAATGCCCGTAATCATAAATAAAATGGCTAAACCATAAATCATAATCGCACCAACAATCATATGAAGGTGAAAACGCTCCATGAAAGACTTTACAACTGTTTCTTTGGCACGTTTTAAAAGTTCTGGCCACGTGTAAGAAACGAAGTCTCCTTGCGACATCAAGTTTATGAGTTTACCATTTTGGTCTATTACGGGTAAATGACGGAAGCGTTCATTCGACATGATACGAAGCCAGTCGAGCACATCATCATCTTCAGAGGCTAATTTAAGGTTTGATGTCATAATATCGCTGATCAGCGTCGTATTCGGATCGAGACCTTCAGCCAAAAGGCGCCTCATAAAATCTCGTTCCGTAACAATACCAATTGGCTTATTGTCATTATCAACAATAACACTCGCACCATAATTTTTTTTGGACATAGCGCGTACTGCGTGAATTACTTTTTCTGAAGGAGAAAATGTTAAAACAGGCGGTTTGTTCTTAAACTCAGTACGATCTTTGATTTTCATACATATGCCCCAATGTTTATAACACTTTATTGTGTTTATAAAATAAGACAAGCTCATTTTTGAGATAAAAAATACATTAATCCTTGCAGCATCAATCTTATATTTGATGCAAATACAGGTATTTTTTGTAAAAAACTGGAGCGGGCGAAGGGATTCGAACCCTCGACCCCAACCTTGGCAAGGTTGTGCTCTACCCCTGAGCTACGCCCGCTCTGTGCGTTCCTTGTGTAAAGCGCACTATGAAGAAATTTGCAAGGGGGGTAACCATAAATTTCTAAAAATTATTGCGTAGGAATGCTGGTCACTTCAACAGCGCATCCAATTTTCCAGCGTCTTCGAGCGCATGCAAATCATCGCAGCCGCCAATATGTGCGCCATCAATGAAAATTTGCGGCACAGTGGTGCGGCCATTTGAACGCTTGATCATTGTGTCGCGCAAATCTGGCTGTGCAACAATGTCATAATCAGTGAATTGCGCGTGTTTACTCATCAACAACGCTTTGGCTTTTATGCAGTAGGGGCAGGTAGGTTTGCTATAAATTTCGATCATGGGAACTCCTCGCACTCTAAATAAGTTGCCACATACAGAATTACAAGTCCCCCAATTGCACTAACGGCACAAACACTCTATGGTGCAAACGCATGTCAGCAAAACACATCAATAAAGCGCATGAAGCGTTCAAATCCGCAATCACCACCACCGTGCGTGCATTGGCGGGGCGTGGTGATGTGTCGGTGATGTTTTCAACAGATCGCCCATTTTTATCAGGCAATCGCATTCGCCTGCCCGACCCACCCCGCACTATGACCGCAGCGGCGGCATCTGCCACGCGCGGGCACGGCGATAGCTTAGCCGCGCGGCTGGCTATGCATGACGAAACTGTGCATGCAAAATTGCAGCCCACAGGCATGGAGGCCCGCCAATTTTTTGATGCACTGGAACAAGCGCGTGTGGAAATTGCCGCCGCCGCCATATTGCCAGGGCTCAAACCCAACATCACAGCTATGTTGAATGAGCGCTACGCCAAACTGCAAGACCCCGCCGCTGTGCCACTATATGAAGGTGCGGCACTATTTTTGCGAGGCATGCTGGCGGGTATGCCGATCCCTGAAAACGCGAAAAAATTTTATGAGCATCAATTGCCCCAAATTATGCATAAGCTCGGGGGCAAAATTGATGTGTTGCAATCCGCATTGGGGGATCAAGCCAAATTTGCGACCCTTTCACGCGAATTGCTGTCATTATTTGATTTTACTGAAGCCGAACTAATGCCAGAGGCGGGTGAAGAATTGCCCCCGCCAGACCAAGCCCAAGGCGGTGATGAGCCCGATTGCGCTGATGAGCAGCATGAGGCCGACATGACCTCACCTGCGGCCTCGGAACGGCAAGAAATTTCAGACCAACCGCTGGATTCAGACGACACAGGCCCATTAGTGCCAACCGATGAAACCACCGATGGCGAGATCGACGACCAGCAGCCAGAAGACAGCAGCGCCCTGCCGCCACGCCGCCCACAGCGCAGCGGCACTGCGCTGGATGAATGCCAATATAAGGTGTTCACATCTAAATTTGATGAAATTACCAATGCCGAGGATTTATGCGAGCCTGATGAGCTAGAGCGCCTGCGCAATGCGCTGGATAAGCAAATTCAAGACATGCAAAATGTGGTGTCACGCCTTGCCAATAAATTGCAGCGTCGCCTGCTGGCGCAGCAACAACGCGCTTGGGATTTTGATTTGGAAGAGGGCTATCTCGACCCCGCCCGCCTCTCCCGCGTGATTGCCGACCCAATGTTACCCCTGTCCTATAAATGGGAGCGCGACACGGGCTTCCGCGATACGGTGGTGACACTATTGATCGATAATTCTGGCTCGATGCGCGGGCGTCCCATCACCATTGCGGCCATTTGCGCCGATATTTTGGCGCGCACGCTGGAGCGCTGCGGTGTGAAGGTGGAAATTCTTGGCTTCACCACCCGCGCGTGGAAAGGCGGCAGCGCACGTGAGGCCTGGGTACAAGCTGGCAAACCCACCGCACCAGGGCGCTTGAACGACTTGCGCCACATCATCTATAAATCGGCTGATACGCCATGGCGGCGTGCCCGTAAAAATTTAGGGCTGATGCTACGGGAAGGCTTGCTGAAGGAGAATATTGATGGCGAAGCGCTGCTATGGGCGCATAATCGCCTGATCGCCCGCCCCGAGCAACGCCGCATTCTCATGATGATTTCGGACGGCGCACCCGTGGATGATTCCACCCTTTCGGCCAATACAGGCACTTATTTGGAAGAGCATTTACGCGCGGCCATCGCCACCATCGAGGCGGAATCCCCCGTGGAGCTGCTGGCCATCGGCATTGGGCATGATGTCACCCGCTATTATTCCCGCGCGGTGACACTGGTGGATGCCGATGCCCTTGGCGGCGCGATGGTGGAAAAATTCGCGGAATTATTTGATAGAGACACAGTGAAAAAGCCTTCAGGGCGTAAAGCGGCATAGTAGTTTTTAACCATATATTTTCGGTTTTGCAATAGAGTATAATGTAAACACCTCTATAACGCTATCAATCCACTTATTATTTCACTGAATTTTATAATGAAACGCATATCAATCCACATGGCTTAAATTAGCGATATACTGTTCTAAATTTTTTGGAGCAGTACATGCCGCGATTTTCCAACGACTTTGAACGTGCTTATTCCTACGCTTTTAATCTCTATCTACGATATGGCATTGTCATAAATATAGATGCAATGAAACGCGCGTTTAAATCAGACGCCGATTATCAATCGCTCAACGGCACTCCTGAAACACGTGAAAACCATTCAACTCCATTTTATATCTGGCGCACTTCTGGTGATGATAAAGTGCGCCCAAGCCATGCAGTGAATAATGGAAAAATATTCTCATGGGATACACCTCCTGCAATAGGGCACCCAGGTGAAAACTTTAATTGCAGATGCACAGCAGAGCCATATTATGGTATTTCATATACACTGCATCAACACATTATACGCCCCATAGTGGATGCTATTCAAAACCATTTAGCAAAAACCCCAAAATGGAACAACACCGATATGTCTTTGCATTTTTATACAGGCAATGGCAGTGGCGTATCACTCACACAAATTGTGTCATTTAAACGCGATTAAATCTCATTATGAAACACATTATTATAGCAATTTCACCTCTCAAATAGGCGAAAAAGCAAAAACATTGCCCGATGGCTCATTCAATGATAGATTTGAAAAATCTTACAACTTCAAAGAAGTTTTATTTTCCTATCGAATGAGTACATTACATGGTAAATTTGAGGGTGAAATTAACACATTGCCCAGCGGTAACCGCGTGATAAAAGGCACAACAGAAATTCAATTCATTGATTGGTTTTCAGATCCTGTTGATATGAGGCAAATAACGCTTTTGTTAATCAACCAACTTCGCTCAAATCCCATGAAAGATAAAGAGATTGCAGAATTTTATCGTATCTGGTCTGAAGTGGGCGGCAAACCATACCCAATTTTAGAAAAATGGGACAGAAAGATTGAAATTAACATTCAATAAAATTGAATGACTATTTTACTCAGTGGGTCAACAACACTAATGAAATCATTGTTCCCCAGAAAACAGTGAATAGAAATGAAACCGTAAATATAATATTAATTAGTCTTAAATCGCCAACACCACGAAAAAAACTTTTGAGTCTCTTCCTATACCATATACGCCATATGGCTTCCCAGAAGCCAACACACATAAGTGTATAAAGTGTTATTATATATAGTATAAATACCCATTGTTCATCATAGGGACGGTGATTATATGGAATTTCTGATGCCTGCAATTTAAAATAATGGTCAATGCTAAATAAAGTATAACTTACCAAAATCGCCATCAACAATCGCCCCAACCGCCACCAACGTGACGATTCAGGCTTCGCTGCGAATATAATCAGAGGTACAGCAACCAGTATAACAAAAAATCCATAGGACATGCGTTGAGAATATAAACACTCTGCTGCGCTGGCAAGGGAAATGTAATCAATACCGCTCACTCGACGTGGGCATTATTGGCGCAAATCCTCGCCTCACGTATTCATCGACGTAAAAAACTCACCATTGGTTTTGGTCGATTTCAGCTTGTCGGTGAGGAAGTCGATGGAATCCATCGCGCCCATTGGGTTGAGAATGCGGCGCAATACATAGATTTTTTTCAATGTATCATGCGGGATCAACAGCTCTTCCTTACGGGTGCCCGATTTGGCCACATCAATGGCAGGGAACACGCGTTTATCGCTCACTTTACGATCCAAAATCAGCTCTGAGTTACCCGTACCTTTAAATTCTTCAAAGATCACCTCGTCCATACGGCTGCCGGTTTCAATCAGCGCGGTGGCAATAATGGTAAGCGAGCCACCCTCTTCAATGTTACGTGCCGCACCAAAGAAGCGTTTTGGGCGTTGCAGCGCGTTGGCGTCCACACCACCAGTGAGCACCTTACCAGATGACGGCACAATGGTGTTATAGGCGCGGCCAAGGCGGGTGATTGAATCGAGCAAGATCACCACATCGCGGCCATGTTCCACAAGGCGCTTGGCCTTTTCAATCACCATCTCCGCCACTTGCACGTGGCGCACAGCGGGCTCATCAAAGGTGGAGGCGACAACCTCACCTTTTACAGAGCGGCGCATGTCTGTCACCTCTTCAGGCCGCTCATCAATCAGCAGCACAATCAGGTAACATTCGGGGTGATTGGTGGCGATAGCATGGGCAATATTTTGCAGCAATACGGTTTTCCCCGTGCGCGGCGGTGCCACAATCAAGCCACGTTGGCCTTTGCCAATCGGCGCCACAATATCGATCACACGGCCGGAAAGATCCTTCTGCGGAATGCCCTCAATCTCCATTTTCAACCAAGAGGTTGGGTAGAGCGGTGTGAGATTGTCGAAATGAACTTTATGTTTTGTGGTTTCTTGGTCTTCAAAATTGACCGTATTCACTTTCAGCAGGGCAAAATAGCGCTCACCCTCTTTGGGGCCACGAATTGGGCCTTCCACCGTGTCGCCGGTGCGCAACGAGAATTTACGAATTTGCGTAGGCGATACATAAATATCATCAGGCCCAGGCAAATAGTTCGCATCTGGCGAGCGCAAAAACGCAAAGCCATCTTGCAATAATTCCACAACGCCCTGCCCGATAATTTCAACATCATCATCGGAAAGCTGTTTTAAAATCGCGAACATAAGCTCTTGACGGCGCAGCGTAGAAGCATTTTCAACTTCCAGCTCTTCAGCAAACGCAAGCAGTTCAATAGGGGATTTCGCCTTGAGGTCTTTAAGTTTAATTTCCCGCATAGGGGTTTAACTCCAATTTTTTTGGATCTTTAAGCAGAGGGGGGATGATACTGCTAAAGGGAGGGGATTTCGCGTACCCAGTACAGCGCTAGAGTGTTAATTAACATTTAATTTTAAACTTTGCAAGCATTTATTTTAGCTTTTTCCCTAATTTTTTATAATTAAGAGGCTGAATCCTAATCAAATTTTATGGAAATGTTTCAATTTAAGCACTCACAGTAAAATTGTGTATCAAAATGGTTTTATTATCACGCAAATGACAATTACAATCATAAGCAGCGTAGGCACTTCATTCAGCCATCGAAAGAATTTTGTGGTCTTTGTATTGCGATCTTCAAAAAATTGAATTCGTAATTTATTTAAATAAAAATGACAAAATGTTAATAAAATAACAGCAATAAACTTAATAATAAACCATATTTCTTTTGTATATCCTAATTTATATGCCATAAATAAACCAGTTATCCATGTTATATACATGGCGTTTGTCATTATATATTTATATAATTTATATTCCATTATTTTAAATAGTTCAGATTGTTCACTATTTTTAGCAACACCAAAATGATATACAAACAATCTTGGCAAATATAATAAACCGGCCATCCATGAAACAACAGCAAGAATATGAAGCACTTTCACCCATAAAATAATCATTTAAACACCTCGACGCACGGCATCTATTAAAATATGGACATTTTCAATGGGCGTAATGGGTAAAATGCCATGCCCTAGGTTAAATATAAATGGTATGTTTTTATTGTCGTTCAAAATGATTTTCACATGTTCTTGAATGGCATTATGATTTTCTAACAAAATTTCAGGCTTTAAATTGCCCTGAAATATAATATTTTGCGGTTTTTCTGCATAAATTTCAGAGTATTGTATAGAATCTCCAATTGAAATGCCCTGTGCCCCAATTGTATAAAATAATTTAAGATTTTCAAACGCAATGCCACGCGGAAAAATAATCACAGGAATATCGGGATATTTTGAATGGATTTTAGAAATGATGTTCCGAATTGGCTCCACCGAGCATGTCAGTAAATCATGCTCATTAAGTGCATGTGCCCATGAATCGAATAATTGAATGGTTTGCGCACCTGCTTCAATTTGCGCCATACAATGCTGCGCGATCGCCTCACAGAGCATATCCATGTTCAGATGAAAAGTTGTGGGGTTTTGATGAAGCCAATTCAGTGCAGCGGCCTGTTTATCCCCCCCACTACCAGCTGCAATATAGGTCATCAAAGTCCATGGCGCGCCTGAAAACCCTATCAATGCCTTTTCAGAACTCAAACCTGCACGAATGTTAGAAACAGCTTCATATACGGGCGCTAGTTTTTGAATATCAAATGGCTGTAACAGCTGATCTTGCGAGAGCTTTTCAAGCTTTGGCCCTTCACCTTCCACAAAACTCACAGCGATACCACACGCATGGGGCACCACTAAAATGTCGGAAAATAAAATAGCGGCATCAAAATCAAAACGGCGAATGGCTTGTAATGTCACTTCAGTGGCGAGTTTTGGCGAATAGCATAATGATAGAAAATCCCCCGCTTGAGCACGTACAGCACGATATTCTGGTAGATAACGCCCAGCTTGACGCATCAACCAAATTGGTGGTGTTGCATGTAATTTTCCAGCCAATGTATCAAGAAAAATGTTTGTCATCTGTGTATCCTTGTTCAAGGTTTAGGGCGGATGAAGGGGAAGAGTCCAGCCTTAATAAATAACTAAGAGATAAATTCTTTATCTGTTTTTCTTATTAGCAGGGCAATAAATGTGAATCGTAAATTGTGCACAGGCTGGTAAAATTATGAATGTGAATCAAAAATGTGTTAAGAAAAATTAATAATTTAATTTTATATATAAAACAATTATTTAACTTAAATTTTATTTGATTCTATCGCATAAAATTCACAGGATAAAAATTAATAAAATGTTAAATGTTAATTTTTGTTAATAGTTTTGCTTGTGAATCTTTATCCCCGTAATTTCAACCTTGCTCAAACCTTCCACACGCCATACACATGTTATCCACATGTTGTAAAAAATGATCGGGGATTTAAAACCCCATTCATTGCGAATCGAAAGGTTGAATGATGTCCCCCATGCGCCAGACCAATTATTTTCATTTGCATTTGGTATCTGATGCAACGGGGGAAACATTGCTCACTGTGGCGCGTGCTGCTGCGGCGCAATACACATCGGTGCAATCGGTTGAGCATATCTATTCTCTTGTGCGCAATATGACACAGTTAGAACGTGTGTTGAAATCGCTTGAAAGTGAGCCAGGCATTGTGCTCTATACATTGGTGGACCCAGAGCTTTCAAAAACACTTGAAAAAACCTGTAAAGCACTTGGAATTCCGTGTGTGTCTGTATTGTCTCCTATTTTCAAAGTGTTTCAATCCTATTTGGGGGTTACGTCTGTTTCTAAAGCGGGTGCACAACATGTGCTGAATGAAGATTATTTCAAGCGGATGGAAGCCCTCAATTTCACAATGGTGCATGATGATGGCCAGCATTCAGACGATTTGGAAGACGCCGATGTGGTATTGCTTGGCGTTAGCCGCACGTCAAAAACCCCAACAAGCATATATTTGGCCAATCGTGGCGTGAAAACTGCCAATATTCCGCTCATTCCGGGAATTGATCCACCAGAATTTTTACTCGATCTCAAAAAACCATTGATTGTAGGATTAATCGCTAGTGCAGAACGGATTGTGCAAATTCGGCGCAATCGCTTGCTCGCGCAAAATATGACAGACGACGACAACCCATATGTGAACCGATTCATTGTGCAGGAAGAACTCAATCAATCGCGGCGATTTTTTGTATCCCATCAGTGGCCGATGATCGATGTGACCCGTAAATCGATTGAAGAAACTGCTGCCGAAATCATTACCCATTTACAAGACCGTAAAATCAAAAGCGAAGAAGAGAACGCGTTATGAAACGGCTAATTCTCGCCTCAAAAAGCGCGGCGCGTGTGGCAATGTTGGCGCGTGTGGGTGTGGCGTGCGAGGCATTTGCCTCACAATTTGATGAGCGTGCGGCCGAAGCACAAATCGTGCATTTGCCCGCTGAACAACAGGCGTTATTTTTGGCCAAAGCCAAAGCGGCTGATGTGAGCGCTCAACACACCAATACCTATGTGATTGGGGCCGACCAAATTTTAGAATGTGAAGGGGTGGTTCTCCATAAGGCTGAAAATTTGCAACAATTGCGTGATAAACTTACATTTTTGCGCGATAAAACGCATGTGTTGCACTGTGCCGTGTGCATTTATCATAATCACCAATGTGTGTGGGAAGCGGTGGAAAACGCGCATATCACCTTCCGCAATTTTTCGGATGCTGAACTTGCGGCGTATATTGCGCACCATGGTACGCAGGTGCTGTCATCGGTTGGGGGGTATCATTACGAAGGCGCTGGCCTCACCTTGATGGACGCTGTGCACGGCGAATATCACACCATTTTGGGTATGCCATTATTAGCGCTGTTGAAGGGGCTGCGGGAGATGAAGGGAACTCATTCATGACACAGTTCAAAGCCGCATGTGTGATTGGATACCCCGCGCAGCACTCGCGCTCACCGCTCATCCATGGCCATTGGCTCCACACCTATGGTTTGCAGGGCGCGTATATGCGCGAAACGGTGGCGGCGGAGGATTTGCCGCAATTCATAGCAAGTCTTCGCGCGCGCGGCTATGTGGGTGCAAACATCACCGTTCCGCATAAAGAGGCAGTGTTTCAATTGGTGCAAAAGCCAGATGAAATAGCCACAGCTCTGCACGCGGTGAATACCATTTGGTTTGAGGATGGTGTGCTGTGTGGCAGCAATTCTGACGGGTTAGGGTTTCTCAAAAGTCTCGACCACCAAACCCCTGGCTGGCGCGATGGCTGTAATGCGGCTTTGGTGCTTGGAGCAGGGGGTGCTGCGCGGGGGATTGTCTATGCCTTATTACAAGCGGGTGTGCAGCAGGTGCATGTGTATAACCGCACAATTGAGAAGGCTCATGCACTGCACATGCAATTTGGCACTGCGGTGCAGGCCATTTCAGCGGAACAATTGCCGCAAGCCTATGCGCAGGTTCAGCTGATTGTAAACACCACAAGCATTGGGATGGATGGCACATCATCCCCACCTCACCATTTTGAAGCCTGTGCGCCCACAACAGTGGTGAACGATATTGTCTATACCCCGCTGCACACACCATTTTTGCACGCAGCACAGCAGCACAGCCTGCGCGTTGCCTATGGGTTGGATATGCTCCTCTATCAAGCCACCATCGGTTTTGAGAAATGGTTTGGTGTTGTGCCAGAAGTGACAGATGAGGTTCGGAATTTGATTTTAGCAGATTTAGGGCAAGGCAAATGATTACCATCGGGCTGACAGGGTCAATCGCCAGCGGAAAATCGACCACTGTGGCTATGTTTGCAGCTGCAGGCGTGCCCGTGCAAGATGCTGATGCGGTGGTGCATGGGTTATATGCGCATGAATTGGCGCCGCAATTGCAAGCGTTAGTGCCCAGCGCTGCCATCACACACGGGATCGACCGCACCGCATTGCGTGCGTGGGTGCAGGCTGCACCAGAAAATCTCGCCGCTTTAGAGGCCATTGTGCACCCCGCTGTGCAGGCCAAGCGCCAGCAGTTTATTGCCGATTGCGCGGCCAAAGGCCACCGCATGTGCGTGCTCGATGTGCCACTATTATTTGAGGTTGGCGTGAATACACAGGTGCATGTGGTGGTGCTCACTCATGCCGCACCAGATGTAATTGCGCAGCGATTGGCCGCCCGTCCCAATTTTGATGCGGCGCTGCACGCAAAATTGCAAACACGGCAAATATCGTTTGATGAAAAACGCAAACAGGCACATTTTCTGGTGGATACAGGCCAAGGCATGGCTTATGCGCAAACGGCTGTGCACAATATCATTCGGTGTTTACACTACATCATATAAAGGGCCCCGCTCATGCGCGAAATTATCCTCGATACGGAAACCACAGGCCTTAGCCCCGCGCAGGAGCGATTGGTTGAAATCGGCTGTGTAGAAATGGTGAACCGCATCGCCACGGGGCGCACGTTTCATGTGTATATCAACCCAGAAAAAGAAGTGTCTGCGGGCGCGGTGGCGGTGCATGGCCTCACGGGGGATTTTTTGGCCGACAAACCAAAATTTTCTGAAATCTATGAGGAATTTCTTGAATTTATAGCCGATAGCCCATTGGTGATTCATAACGCCCCCTTCGATATGGGCTTTATCAATATGGAGCTGAAGCGTGTGGATCGCGCGCCCATTCCTATGGACAATGTGGTGGATACGCTGCTGATTGCGCGGCGCAAACACACAGGTGCGGGCAATCGGCTCGATGATTTATGCACGCGCTATGGCATTGATAATAAACATCGTACCAAGCACGGCGCGTTGCTCGATGCCGAAATTTTAAGCCTTGTCTATGTGGAATTGATGGGCGGCCGCCAAACCCAGCTCGACCTAAGCGGGCAGGGCACGGCGTCGCAATTTACCAGCAACACGCCGCAATCATCTCAGACGATGGGTGCTGCGCAGCAACGCCCCGCGCCGCTGCCCGCGCGCATTCAGATAGATGAAATTGCCGCGCATGTGGAATTTGTGTCGGGTATGAGCGAAGTGGCCGTGTGGAAGCGATATCGCTAACCAACAAAAATGTCATCCTGAACGCAGTGAAGGATCTCCAGAATATTTGGGAGATTCTTCAGCTACGCCTCAGAATGACATCAATGGTTACCCTTTAAGTAGGTAGCGATTACTTACCTTTTTTCAGAGCCGCACCAAGGATATCCCCCAGTGATGCGCCGGAATCGGCAGAACCATATTGCGCAATGGCTTCTTTTTCTTCGGCCATTTCCAGTGCTTTAATCGACACTGTCAATTTACGTGATTTTTTATCATAAGCGGTTACGCGCGCATCAACTTTTTCGCCTTTGGCAAAGCGTTCAGTGCGTTGTTCGGAACGATCACGAGAAAGCTCAGCACGTTTGATAAACGATACCAATTCTGTATCCACAATTTTCACATCGAGGCCAGAGTCTTTTACGTCGATAATTTCACAGGTGACAACGTCGTTTTTCTTATATTCTGGAGCGCCAGTGAAGGGGTCATTGGCCAATTGTTTGATACCAAGACCTATGCGTTCTTTTTCAACATCCACTTCCAACACAACAGCTTTCACCATTTGGCCTTTGGAGTAGGTTTCAAGCGCTTGCTCACCAGGGATTTTCCAGTCCAGATCATTCAAATGCACAAGACCATCCAGATCATCTGTCAGGCCAACGAACAAACCAAATTCGGTTTTGTTGCGCACTTCACCTTCGATAATCGAGCCAATTGGGTGGCTATCAGTGAACATCGTCCATGGATTTTGGTTAGCTTGCTTCAGGCCCAATGAAACGCGGCGTTTTGCAACGTCGATTTCCAGCACCATTGCATCTACTTCTTGGCCAACCGACAGAATTTTGTTCGGTTGTACGTTTTTCTTCACCCACGACATTTCAGACACGTGGATCAGGCCTTCAATGCCGTGTTCCAGCTCAACAAATGCGCCGTAGTCAGTGAGGTTTGTTACTTTACCAGTGAAGCGCGCCCCTGTTGGGAAGCGGCCATCTAAACCACTCCATGGATCAGTTTCGAGCTGTTTCATGCCCAAGCTGATGCGATGTGTTTCTGGGTTGATTTTGATGATTTGTACTTTCACCTTATCGCCAATGTTCAGCGCTTCAGATGGATGGTTGATGCGTTTCCAGCTGATGTCGGTTACGTGCAACAAGCCGTCGATTTCGCCCAAGTCCACAAATGCGCCGTAATCGGTGATGTTTTTCACAATACCGTCTACAGTTGCGCCTTCAACAAGATTGGCCACCAATTCTGAACGTTGTTCTGCACGGCTTTCTTCCAGCACTGCGCGGCGTGACACAACAATGTTGCCACGACGACGGTCCATTTTCAAAATCATGAACGGTTGTGGAATGTTCATCAATGGGCCCACATCGCGTACGGGGCGCACATCCACCTGAGAGCGTGGCAAGAAGGCGGTTGCGCCTTCCAGATCAACAGTATAGCCGCCTTTTACAATGGCGAAGATGGTGCCGGTCACGCGCTCTTGTTTATCATGCGCTTTTTCAAGGTTGCCCCAGCTTTCTTCACGGCGGGCTTTATCGCGCGAGAGCATGGCTTCGCCCAGTGCGTTTTCAATCCGCTCGAGGTACACTTCAACTACGTCACCTGCTTTAAGCACAGTGGCGCCAAATTCTTTAAGCGGGATACGACCTTCAGTTTTCAGGCCCACGTCGATGATGGCTTGATCTTTTTCGATCGCCACAACGGTGCCTTTTACAACGGAACCTTCCATTGCATTGTCGTTTTGGAAGCTTTCATCGAGCATCGATAGAAAATCTTCACGCGTAACAGTTTGGGGGGCATTAGAGGCTGATTTTGCCATGGGGATAGTCCATTCTGCGCCAAGGGTTTGTGTGAAATCTTGCTGCCAAAAATGGGCGCATGTGGCCAGCAAGTGGGCACCAAATCGGTGCACGGAGAGTTGCGTATACGTTAATTCCATATAAATAGCAAGGGGCATAGATAGAACTTGTTTCAGATCACTTGCAATTATCACCTGCCGCGCTATAAGGGCGTTCATAACACCCTTCCCCTCTCCCCTTGCGGGAGAGGGTGCCCGTATGGGCGGGTGAGGGGGACTCTTCAAGACTCTCACCCTCATCCGTCACTGCGTGACACCTTCTCCCGTCAAGGGAGAAGGAAGAGTGAACAATTTGGAGCAGAATATGGCTGGTTTTGGCGCATTGGCGCGGATGATTTTTGGCACGAGTAACGACCGCCGCTTGAAGCAATATCGGGCAAAGGTTGAAGCAATTACCGCGCTTGAACCGCAGATGGAAAATCTGTCCGATGATGCATTGCGCGCTAAAACCGTGGAATTTCGCTCATTATTGGACAATGGCACTCAATTAGACGACCTGCTGGTGCCTGCATTTGCGGTGGTGCGTGAAGCGGCAAAACGCACGCTTGGCCAACGCCATTATGATGTGCAGCTGCTGGGCGGTATGGTGCTGCATGATGGCGCAATTGCCGAAATGCGCACGGGTGAGGGCAAAACCCTTGTGGGCACGCTCGCCACCTATCTGAACGCGCTTTCAGGCCAAGGCGTGCATATCATCACCGTGAATGATTATTTGGCCACGCGCGACGCCAGCTGGATGGGGCGCGTGCATGAATTTTTGGGGCTAACAGTGGGCGTGATCGCGCATGGATTAGATGATGCAGAACGCCGCGCCGCATATGCGTGCGATATAACATACGGCACAAACAATGAATTTGGCTTCGATTATTTGCGCGATAATATGAAATTTGATGCGGAATCGATGGTGCAGCGTCGTCATCATTTCGCAATTGTTGATGAGGTCGATTCCATTTTGGTGGATGAAGCGCGCACGCCGCTTATCATCTCGGGCCCGACCGATGATAAATCGGACCTGTATGTGACACTGAACAAATTCATCCCCAATTTGTCGCCCGAGCATTATGAAGTGGACGAAAAAGCCCGCTCGGTGAACCTCACTGAAGACGGCACAGAATTTATTGAAACCCAATTACGTGAAGCCGGTGTGCTGGTGGAAGGCACATTATATGATGCGGAAAATGTCACAATTTTGCACCATATGAACCAAGCCTTGCGCGCCTACACATTATTTGCACGCGACAAAGACTATATGGTGCGTGATGGCGAAGTGGTGATTGTGGATGAATTCACAGGCCGCATGATGCAAGGCCGCCGTTATTCGGAAGGTCTGCACCAAGCGCTGGAAGCCAAGGAGCAAGTGGCGATTCAGCCTGAAAACCAAACTTTGGCCTCGATCACCTTCCAAAATTATTTCCGCCTCTATGAAAAATTGGCAGGGATGACAGGCACTGCCTCCACTGAGGCAGACGAATTCCTCGATATTTATAAGCTCGAAGTGGTGGAAATTCCCACCAACTTGCCTGTGCAGCGGATTGATGATGACGACGAAATTTACCGCAAAGTGGTGGATAAAGAGCGCGCCATTGTGCGGTTGATTGAAGAATGCCACGCCCGCAAACAGCCTGTGCTGGTGGGCACCACCTCGATTGAAAAATCGGAGCATTTGGCCGAATTGCTGGTGGAAGCGGGCGTGCCACACCAAGTGCTCAATGCGCGCTATCACGAGCAAGAGGCCTATATTGTGGCGCAAGCGGGTGTGCCGGGGGCAGTCACCATCGCCACCAATATGGCCGGGCGCGGCACAGACATTCAGCTAGGTGGCAATGCCGACATGCGCATTGAACGCGAGTGCGATGGCCTTACTGATGACGCCGCAATTAAAGCCAAAGAGGCAGAAATTCGCGCCGATATTCAACATAAAAAGGACGAAGCGCTGGCTGCGGGCGGGTTGTTTGTGATCGGCACCGAGCGCCATGAAAGCCGCCGCATTGATAACCAATTGCGTGGGCGGTCTGGCCGTCAGGGCGACCCGGGCCACTCTAAATTCTTCTTGTCATTACAAGATGATTTGATGCGGATTTTTGGATCGGAACGCCTTGATGCAACTTTGAGTCGTTTGGGTTTGAAAGATGATGAGGCGCTCTATCATCCGTTCCTCAACACAACGCTTGAAAAAGCGCAAAAGCGCGTAGAAGCCCGCAATTTTGACATTCGCAAAAACCTGCTGAAGTTCGATAATGTGATGAACGACCAGCGCAAGGTGATTTATGAACAGCGCCGCGAGCTGATGGATGAAGCCGCCGCTCATGAAACCGTGCAAGATATTTTGCATGGCGTTGTGCAAAAATTAGTGGCCAAGCACATCCCTGAAGGGGCGTACCCAGAGCAGTGGACATCGGCTGAATTGCAAGCGGAAGTGTTGGACGTGCTAGGGCTAGATCTGCCGATTGCCGATTGGGCGCGTGAAGAAGGCATTGCCGATGATGACATGCAAGAGCGTATTTATGCTGCCACACAAGCCATGTTGCAGCATAAAGAAGAAGGGTTTGGCCCGCAGATCATGCGCCAAATTGAGCGTCTTGTGGTGCTGCAAACACTGGATCATCTATGGCGCGACCATTTGGTAACGCTCGACCATCTGCGCCAAGTAATCGGCTGGCGTGGCTATGCCCAGCGTGACCCACTGAACGAGTATAAGGCTGAAGCCTTTGCATTGTTTGAAATTTTGATCGAAAAATTCCAAAATATTGTGGCCTCACAAATTATGCGGGTGGAAATTGTCCCGCAAGATGAAGAAGATCCCTACGCCAATGCGCAATTTATGCACCAAGACGTCGATACGGGTGAAAATGAAGTGGCGGCTGCAATCGACCCACAAAACCCCGAAACATGGGGCAAAGTCTCACGCAATGAGCTGTGTCCATGTGGCTCGGGCAAAAAATACAAACACTGCCATGGGTCGTTTGATGTGTGAGCTGATTGCTACTAGCGCTGGCTGCATGATACATGAACGAGTGCCTCATCCCAGTGCCTGAGCGGAGCGAAGAATTGACACTGGGATCCAGAAAAATATAAAAATGGATCCTCGGGTCAAGCCCGAGGATGAGGAGTGGAATAATTAACATGTTGAAAACCCGCCTGATACCTTGTCTCGATGTGCAAAACGGCCGCGTGGTGAAGGGCGTGCAATTCCTCGATCTCATCGACGCTGGGGACCCAGTGGAATGCGCGCATGCATATGATCTTGCAGGGGCAGATGAGCTGTGTTTTCTCGATATTACTGCTAGCCATGAAAATCGCGGCACGATTCTCGATGTGGTGGCGCGCACGGCCGATGTCTGCTTCATGCCGATCACCGTGGGGGGCGGGGTGCGCACTTTGGAGGATATTCGCAATTTGATGATGGCGGGCGCCGATAAGGTGTCGATCAACACCGCAGCTGTGCACAGCCGCCGTATTGTGCGTGAAGCTTCAGAAAAATATGGTGCGCAGGCGATTGTTGTGGCGGTGGATGCGAAGAGAGTTCCGCTCAAATCTCCTTCAGATTTGAGCCACGAGCAACGCGAAGCGCGCAGCGTGGGGGAGTTTGAGGGGGAACACCCTCAATTAGATTACAAATGGGAAATTTTCACCCATGGTGGCCGCACACCCACGGGAATTGATGCGATTGCATTTGCCGTTGAGGTGATGCAGGCTGGCGCGGGCGAGATTTTGCTCACATCGATGGATCGCGACGGTACAAAAGGTGGCTATGATTTGCCACTGCTTAAAGCGATCACCAATGCGGTGTCCATCCCGGTGGTGGCCTCTGGCGGTGTGGGCAATGTGCAGCATTTGATTGATGGCGTAAAAATTGGTGGCGCCAGCGCGGTGCTGGCCGCTTCAATTTTCCACTTTGGCACTATTTCCATCAGCGATGCTAAAATTGCAATGCAGGCCGCCAATATACCAATGCGGATGGATGGCTTATTGCCAAATTAAGAGTCTCATGGTTTCATTATGGTGCAGCGCCGCATAATGGGATTTAAAGCCATGACACAGACGATTGGTGAATTTATAAAAGAACATATTCAAGCGATTTCAATTGGGGGGATTACTCTCACATCCATCATTGGGTTTAACCAAGCTATTGGGCATGATAAAATTGAATCAGCCGCGCATCAAAATCCAATGGGTTTGGTAGGGACAATTCATCATCCATCATTTGGCGACCCTGGCCACACACAATATTTCCCAAAATGGACATTTCAAAAATTCAAGGCAGGCTTACCACTTACTGGAAAATTTGTCGGTATTGGGGCAGGATTAATAGTTGGAGGGCTAGCGCTTGCAGCTGCAATTGAAAAAATTTCTAGTATTGAAATTGATGTATCTCCTGATAAACAAAAACCAGTTGCTTCAAACATTCCGAATTCTGCTTTTTCAGCCCAATTTTCAAATAGAAATAAAAAAGCACCTAAGTATCAGTTGAATAAGGATGCTGAGTTTCAACAGTCTCGTCTGAACGAATTGCAATCAACTGATAATCGCACATCAATATTTAATATTTTTCGTTAACGCCCACTGCCCAACTGCACCGCAAGTTTTTTGAGCGGCGGCATTGCATTGAACATATGCGCACCAATGTGGCGAAATACTCGATGTGTAGGCGAAGGGTTGGCAAACAGCCCATTGAGGAGCGTTTGCGCGCCATGCAGCCGTGTTACTTCTGGCTGGCGTGTGCGCGTGTAATTGGTCAATAGCGCGCCCAATTCAGTCGTATCGTGCAGTGCATGTGGCGTTTTTTGTAGTAATTGTGCCAGCATATCGCAATCTTTCAGACCCATGTTGAGGCCTTGCCCTGCCAGTGGGTGAATGCGGTGCGCGGCATCCCCCAACAGGGCAATGCGCGGCGCATGAAATTTCTGTGCCACATGGGCAATCAGCGGGAAGGTAACGGCGGGTGTGCATAGCTGCATTTGTCCGTAAGCGCCGCCTTGAAAGCGCATCAGCTGCGTCAGCAATGCGTCCGTATTTACACAAAACGCTGTGGCTTCATCATGCGGGAGCGACCACACAAAGGAGGTTCGGTGCGGGTACTGCGCCGTGCCTGCGAGCGGCAAAAACGCCAGCGGCCCCGTTTCAAAAAAATGCTGCACTGCTGTGTTATTGTGCGGTTTTGCGTGGCTTAACACGCAGGTGAGGGCAGATTGGTTATAATCAGTGCGCTTCACCGCCATCATTTCCCGCGTGCGAATAGGGGAGCCAAATCCATCTGCTGCCACCACAAGGCTGGCCGAAATTGACGGCGCTCCATCTAGCGTTAACTGCACAGCACCAGCGTGTGTAGAATGGCTGGTCAGCTGCGCCTCAATTCGAGTGATTGGTAGCGCATCCACCTGTGTGCGCAATGCGGTTAGTAGCGCTTGATTTTCCACCAAAAAAAAATAGGGAATATGAGCAGCGTCTTCGGCAGTGAGTTGTACTGTGGGCAGTCGCACGGCGTCGATGCGGTTGCTGTCTGTCAACGTAATCGCCTCAATGGGCAGGGCAGTGCTTTCCATCGCGCTCCACACGCCCCATTGCTGTAATAGCGTTTGAGAGTAGGGTGTGAGCGCTGTTGTTCTGCTGTCATTATAATGCGGTGCGTTGGGCGCTATCAGCGCAATTTTCAGCCCCATTTCAGCCAATGGTGCCAGTGCTGCCGCGCAGGCCAAACCGCCTAAGCCCGCACCGATAATGGCAATGTCGAAATGCTGCACAGCGTGTTCCATAAGTATGTTCTTAACCTATATCCACTACACTGCGCTATAGTAAACTAAGTGTAAAGTGTGTGCGTATGCGTAAATCTGCCCTCAAACAGGCTGAAAAGCCAGCTCTTGAAGCCAATGCCCTGCCCATCAACACCATTTTGCAGGGTGATTGCGTGGCGCATATGGCTAGCTTGCCGCCAAAATCAATTGATCTGATTTTTGCAGACCCTCCTTATAATTTACAGCTCCAAGGCAGTTTGCATCGCCCCGATAATTCATTGGTCGACGCAGTTGATGATCATTGGGACCAATTCGAAAGCTTCGCTGCATATGACGCCTTCACCCGCGCATGGCTGCTGGCGGCCAAGCAGGCCATGAAGCCAAACGCCACCATTTGGGTGATCGGTTCCTACCATAATATTTTCCGCATTGGCGCCATTATGCAAGATCTCGGCTTCTGGATTTTGAATGATGTGGTGTGGCGCAAATCCAACCCCATGCCCAATTTCAAAGGTACACGTTTTGCCAATGCGCATGAAACTATGATTTGGGCCTCGCTTTCACCAAAGGCAAAATACACCTTTAATTATCAAGCACTTAAATCTAGCAATGAGGACGTGCAAATGCGTTCTGACTGGCTGTTCCCCATTTGCACAGGGCATGAACGCTTGAAAAATGAGGATGGTGACAAGCTGCACTCTACTCAAAAGCCTGAGGCACTGCTAGCGCGCGTGCTGCTGGCCAGCTCAAAGCCTGGTGATGTGGTGCTCGATCCCTTCTTTGGCACCGGCACCACCGGCGCTGTGGCCAAGCATTTGGGCCGCAATTTCATTGGGTGTGAGCGCGAACACCATTATATTGCAGGCGCGCAGGCCCGTATTGATACGGTGCAGCCTATGGACAATCTCTTATTGGCCACTGCCCCCACAGCGAAGGACGAGCCCCGCATAGCCTTCGCCACCGTGCTGCAAGCCGGCTTATTAAGCGCTGGGCAATTATTGACAGATGCAAAGGGGCGCTTCACGGCCACCATTCGGCCCGATGGACAAATTGAATGCAATGGCATTATTGGTTCGATTCACCGCGTGGGCGCGCTCGTGCAAGGGCAACCCTCTTGCAATGGCTGGACCTTTTGGGGGCTTGGCATGGGCAAAGCCTTCACGCCAATTGATGCCCAGCGGCAGGCGTATAAGCAACAGGTGGCATCGTAAAATACTGCCTTGATGCTATATGATTAAATTTAAACCATTTCTTGATTACTATTTTTATATGAAGTGACCGCCAGTTTCACGCCATAAAGTGCTGCGCCAACTATGGCGAGTGTTTTGATATTCCATAATTGTTGGAGGTGCACACCAATTTGCTCCCAAACGCCATTTTTACCGTGATATTTAAGTTCGCTCACTAAATTTATTTTGAAGAGTTCGGGTGTTTTATTTGAAATAGTATTTTTAATAGCATTAGCAATTTTTTTAATTACAATTTGATCTTCTTTAGAAGTTACAGTTAAATCCTTTACCTGTTCTCTCCATGCTGTAAAAATAACATCTGCTCTTAAATAAGAGTCTTGAAATGGGTTGTTTGGGTTAGGTGAGAAAATGCCTGAAATTACATTTTTTGTATTTTGGTCCATTTTAATAATCTCAAATTACGTAATAATATTGTTATAAAAATTTACGGTTAAGTTGAGATATACAACTTAACCGTAACTCAATATCAATCTTCGCTTTCGATGAACTCAATCTTCGCTTTCGGGGCATTTTCTTGCACGCTTTCTGCGCCGCGTTCAGCACCTGTTTCAGAGGCATAGCCTTGGCTGGTGCAAATCACTTCGCCATTGCCAGATTTCAGGCGGAAATAATATTTACCATTTTTACCTTCATAGACTTCAAACTTGGCCGCCATTTCACACTCCATAGGTTACTACCACGTTGGTATAGTGGAAGGTTACGATAGATTTTTAAAATTGCAAGCCACTTTTTATGTCGATTTATTGTATGTGCGCGTACGTGAGCGCGGTTGATAGTGCACAGATAGTGCCGTATCAGTAACAGTTACATTGTATGTAGGATTGATTTTTTCAAAAAAATCTGTGTTGAAGCCAGTATTTTTTCTATTCACTTGAAGCGCAAAATTTATACGCGTTGGCTTTTTAAAATGATTCATATGTATTTCCAATCAATATGTAGTTCATAAAATTAATGAGTACATCATACTGAGTATATTGGTAAATGTCAAATATTATTTGATTTTGAAAAATGGTACAGCTGGATGGACTTGAACCAACGACCCCCGGTTCCACAAACCGGTGCTCTAACCAACTGAGCTACAGCTGCACACGCGCTGTATGTGGCGCAAATTTGTGCAAAATTCAAGCATTAATTTGTGGCTTACACGTCGCCAGCGCCAGATTTTGGTGAGAAAAACTGTTCATATTTGTTTTTCACGCCGTCAAATTCTTTCGCATCATCGGGGGCAGGTTTTTTGTGGGTGATATTGGCCCACGCACCGCGCGAGAATTCGGCATTAATTTTCAACCATTTGGCTAAATCTGGCACATTGCCCGTGTCGGCTTTAATGGCTTCCGCAGGGCATTCTGGCTCGCAGACGCCGCAATCGATGCATTCATCAGGGTTGATCACCAGCATGTTTTCACCTTCGTAAAAACAATCGACTGGGCACACTTCCACGCAATCCATATATTTACAGCGGATGCAATTGTCTAAAACAACATAGGTCATTTTGCCCCCAAAGGTTTGGGATTGCCTAACCAGATTTTCGTGGTTTGGTCAATGCCTAACCGCACAAATTATTGCACAGCTGGCTTGCGGCGGCGGTCGCCAGTGGACTGATAGGCGATTGTGGAGTGGAAACTGCAATAGGGCAGGCTGCCGTTTGAATCGCAGCCACAAAAGCGGAAATCGGATTGTGTTGGGTCGCCAATTGGGAAACGGCACGATTTTTCAGTGAGCTCCAGCAATGTGAGGCGCGTGCCTTCGGGCGCAAACATAATCACTTGCGCGGGTTGAATGTCGATATGTGGCGCAAGATACATGGATGCATCAGTTTTAAGTGCAGCGCTGCCTGAAGACATATGACGCGCGCCTCCACCAGATGATGCACTGCCTGAGTTGCGGTTTACGCTCGGGCGCATATAGGTTTCACTCACGCGCTTTGTGCGGGCAATTGAGGTGTTTTGTGGTTTAATGCGGCCTGAAAG